>JAEXGT010000095.1 GCA_023450615.1 Pseudomonadota bacterium
GCCCAGAACTGCGTGCACTGCAAGACCTGCGACATCAAGGACCCGAACCAGAACATCAACTGGACCACGCCCGAGGGCGGCGGCGGGCCGAACTACGTCAATATGTGAGGAAGGTTGGTCATCCCGGGTCGCGTGAGCGGAACCCGGGATCGCATGACGAGATTGGTGCCGGCAGCGCTCCCCCACAGAGAGGGAGGGAAGCCCGCTTTACGCGGTGCACGATCCCGGGTCGCCGACGGCGTCCGGGATCACGCAGTCGATGCAACAGCGGGCACTATTGTATTAGACAACTATCAACCGACAGGGAGAACTCCGAATGGCCAACTTCACGTTTCAGAGCCCGCCGCGCGTCGTCTGCGAAACCGGTGGATTGGCACGTATCGGGGAAGTGATGAAAGGCCTCGGCGTCACGCGTGCCATCGTCGTCTGCGACGCCGGCATCGCGGCCTGCGGCTTTTCCGACCGAGCGGTCGCGGCTTTGACCTCTGCCGGGTTGGAAGCAACCGTGTTCGATGGCGTTCAGGCGGACCCGCCCGTGAAAATCGTGCGCACCGCCGTGGATGCCGCTCGTGCCTTTGGGGCGGACGGTGTCGTCGGCTTGGGTGGCGGTTCATCTCTCGATACGGCGAAATTGGTGGCGCTTTTGATCAACTCCGATCAGGCCCTCGAGGAGATGTACGGGACCGACTTGGCGCGCGGGTGCCGGGTGCCGCTGATCCAGGTTCCGACGACGGCCGGCACCGGATCCGAGGTGACCTGGGTGTCGGTCGTGACTAGCGATACGAACGAGAAGAAGGCGATCTATTCATCGCAGCTTCTGCCGGACGTGGCGCTGCTGGACGCCGAGCTAACGCTCGGCATGCCGCCGCACGTGACCGCTGCGACGGCGCTCGACGCCATGGTGCATGCTATCGAGGCCTACACGAGCCGCACCCGCAAGAACGTGGTGTCAGACACATTGGCCGTGAAGGCGCTCGCGCTCTTAGGGCAAAATCTTCGTCGCGTTGTGGTCGACGGGTCGGATATCGAGGCACGCTCGGCCATGCTGCAAGGCTCGATGCTGGCCGGCATGGCCTTCGTCAATGCATCAGTCGCAGCAGTCCACGCCTTGTCGTATCCGCTGGGGGCCCGGTTCCACATTCCTCATGGCCACAGCAACGCTCTGGTGATGGGACCGGTGATGCGGTTCAACATGCCGGTGGCCGAGAAGGCCTATGCGGAACTCGCCTCGCATCTTTTTCCCGATCGCAGCTTCGCGAACGACAAGGAGGCTGCCGAAGCCTTCGTGTCGGAACTGGAGCAATTGGTTTCGTCGGTAGGGTTGGAGACGCGTCTCAGCCGTCTGGGCGTAACAGAGGCGGACATTCCCGACATGGCGCGGGAGGTGACGGTCGGCATCCAGCGACTGATCGCCAACAATCCGCGCCCCATGAACCTGGAAGAGGTCGCGGGTCTCTACCGGGCTGTGCTGTAGCACGGGCGAACGAAGAGGCCGAGACATTCGCCTCGGCCTTGAGTAGGGCCGGCAACTGATCAGCATGTGCATCATCAGCACTGGGTCACCGATGGGGCTGTAGAAGGGCCTCAGGGCCGTGCGGACGCACTCCAAGTCGAGAAAGCGGTCGATGCGGCGCAGCAGGTAATCGGCGGGCACATGATCATCGGGGCAGAAGTCGTAGAAGATCTGCACTGTAGCCACTTGCATGCCCATCATCGTCCTGCCCTCCGCAAAGCGACAGGAGAATGGAATCACGCCAGCATGGCTCAATCAATCCCTGACTAAATCAACACTATCGACCCATTGAAGACACTCCGTTCAGTCGATACAGGTCTTCAAAGTTGCGTAAATTGGTGCAGGGATAACCCCCGACCATTGCCTTGTCGCTTAACGCGGTGGAATGCTGGTGCTCAATCCTGACCCGACACTTGCTGCAGCACAGCGCCTTTGTCGGTATTGATGGCCGCAAGGCCGCAATCCAGGCCTATATTGACCAGACCAGCTGCGATCCCAAGCCGTTTGTGTGGATACAGTCCGCCGACGAGATCCTCGCCAGCGTCAAGCGCTTCTTCCGACGCTCTTCGAGCGCGCATCCCCAGCATTGTAGGGCACAATTGTCACCGCGGCGGGAATGGCACACCTTGCTAAGTAATCCAGTACATGCGCCCCTCGGTCGTAGTTGCCTGAGAATGGGGGCACACTTAGCTTTGCAATCAAAGGGAGGATAAGCAATGAGCAGCGATAAGCGATTTCAGGGACGCAGAGCCGTTGTGACCGGAGGCGCATCGGGCATTGGCTTTGCCGTAGCCACGAGGTTCGTGTCCGAGGGGGCGCAAGTGGCATCTTGGGATATAAGCCCAAGCACGCTTGCGGACGCCCGCAGCAAAATCGGTGACAGCTTGACGGGCATTCACGTTGACATCACGGACCCCGCGGGTGTGCACGCTGCCATGGAGCAAACCCTCTCTGTGCTCGGCGGCGTCGATATTCTTGTGGCAAGTGCCGGCATCACGGGACCGAATACGACGACCTGGGAGTATCCTGTCGATGCTTGGCGGAGGGTAATTGATGTCAACCTCAACGGCCTGTTCTACTGTAATCGCGCTGTCGTCCCAGCGATGCTGGAGGGTGGCTATGGCCGCATCATCAATGTGGCTTCCATCGCTGGCAAGGAAGGCAATCCGAACGCCTCGGCCTACAGCGCATCCAAGGCTGCCGTGATAGGTTTGACGAAATCGCTTGGCAAGGAGCTTGCCAAGAGCAACATCACGGTGAACTGCGTGACGCCAGCAGCAGTCCGCACGCCGATCTTTGACCAGATGAGCCAAACCCATATCGACTTCATGCTGTCGAAGATCCCCATAGGGCGGTTCGGGACAGTGGAGGAGGTGACCGCCTTGATCTGCTGGCTAGCGAGCGAGGAATGCTCGTTCACTACTGGTGGCGTTTTTGATATCTCCGGCGGCCGTGCAACATACTAACACACTTGGTTTCTATCTAATTCAAAGTGCCAGCGCGAGAGCGAAATCAAAGAATACAGCTCTTAAATTACTCAGCCCCCTAAGGGGCTTGCGACGTTGCCTGCTGTTGGATGCAATGAGATTGGATCGTCGGTACAAATGTTCAGGCTGCAATGCCTGCCATAGTTCTCCATTCCGGCAGAGGCATCAAGGCGTTGCAGACGAGTAGCAGGGAGCGGAGTAGCGAACTTCTCACCCAAACGAGGGGCGCCTCGTAGGACACGACGATGCCGCGTTCGAGCAGCATCCAGCCGCAGACTCAGTGGGAACGTAAAATAGAGTAATATGGCGCGCGATAAACTGGGGAGGAAACAGTGGCGCTTGTAGCTGAGAAACAGCTTCGAATAGAGATTCCTGGCCGAGGGTTGCTGTGACATTCCCGGCTCGATCAGCCGGTAGGCCTACGACCGTTCTGCTTCCTAATTTGGATCTAGTTCTTACAACGTTTGTTCCTGCTGTCGTGGTCGGAATCGCCTCCATGACCAGATGAATGCAGGCCATAGTAGGGCAGAAATCGTCATCGCTGCCAAAACAGCGGAAACCGGACGTTCGAAGAAGGGCAGCAAACTCCCATCGGATTTGATCAGTGATGTGACAAAGCTTTGCTCGACCATGGTGCCCATCACGATGCCGAGCACCATCGCAGCAACCGGAAAGCCGTTATTCTCCATCACATAACCAATGACGCCGAAAACTGCGACCAGGATGACGGCAAACAGGTTGTTGCCGGTCGCAAAGGCTCCCACCGCGCAGCAGACCAGGATGATCGGCATGATCGCTGCGCGTGGAGCTCGCAGGATGGAACTCGCCGCACGGATCATCATGATCCCGAGCGGAATCATGATGATGTTGGCGAGGATGAAGATGATGTAGAGCGCGTACATGCTCGAGGCTCTCTCCGTGAAGAGAGTCGGGCCGGGATTGAGGCCCTTCATGTACAGGACGCCGATGGCGATTGCCGTGATGGTGTCTCCAGGAATGCCGAACAGCAGCGCCGGCACCCAGCCGCTCGCCAGGCTCGCATTGTTGCTCGCTCCCGCTTCGACGAGCCCCTCCGGATGCCCGGTGCCGAACTTCTTCGGTTCCCTGGAGAACCGCTTTGACATCGCATAGCTGACCCAGGCCGCCATATCTGCGCCTGCCCCCGGCAGAACGCCGATGATGATGCCGACGACGTTGCCCCTGGTCATCTGTCGCCAGTACTTGCGGGTGAGGGCGAGTTGACCGGCCAGGATGCTGCCGAATTTGCGAGCCGGCAGGGGAGGCGGTTCCGGTGAGACGATGGCGCGGATCACCTCCGACACGGCAAAGACGCCGACCAGGGCCGTAATAGGCTCGATTCCGCCGAGAAGCTCCGCGACTCCGAATGTGAAGCGGGGCACGCCGCCGGGGTTTTCCATGCCGATGCAGGCAACGAGAAGCCCAATGAGCATGCTCGCAATGGCTTTTACCGGGGATGACCGCGCCACGAGGGTGGCGCACATCAGGCCCAGAAAGGCGAGCCAGAAATACTCGTAGGTGGAGAAGTTCAGCGCCAGTTCCGCAAGCACAGGGGCCATCACGACGAGTGAGATCGTGCCTGCGATGCCACCCAGTGCGCTGAACCAGAGCCCAGCTCCGAGCGCAACCTCCGCTTGGCCGTTGCGGGTCATCGCATAGGCCTCGTCGGTGTAGGCGGCCGAGGCGGGAGTGCCGGGAATGCGGAGCAGGCAGCCTGGAATATCGCCGGAGAAGATCGCCATCGCGGAAGCCGCGATGATCGACGCTACTGCGGCGATGGGCGACAGATAGAACGTCACCGGCACCAGCAGCGCCGTGGCCATCGTGGCCGAGAGCCCCGGCAGCGATCCGACGACGAGGCCGTAGATCGACGACAGCAGAATCGCGATCAGCACGTCGGGGGCGAGAACGAGGCGGAAAGCTTCGAGAAGTTCGTGCATGATCACCAGGGCATCGGTAGAAGGCCGGGAGGCAGTGGGACGCGCAGGAGCTTGTAAAAGATCAGATGAATCGCGATCGGGGCGAGGGCGGCGAGCGGAAGGGCTACGCGCAGCCTGGCGCCGAAGGCGAGGGCCGAGGCGAAGATCATGAGTGCCACAGTTGGGACGAACCCGATCCGATCCACGGCATAGACGTAAAACAGGAGCAGGCCGGGCGGGAGCAATGCCCGAAGCCTGCCCCCCAGAGGGCTTGCAGGCTCCGCCTGCTGCAATGGCCCCTGCACGGCGGCAAGGTCGGCCTCGGCTTCGTCTTCGAAGCTGTGACCGATCCCAAGGGCGATCATGAGCCCGCATAGGATGAGACCTATGCCTATCACCATCGGAAACACGCTCGGCCCGACATCTTGGCCCGGCACCGGAGGAAATTGTGAGCCGCCATAGGTAGCTAGCACGCCTAAGGTGGCGACGAATGAACCGGTGACGCGGTCGGACAGGCGCATGAGCGGGGTCTCTTCCGGCGGATGAGCAGGGTGAACTCGGGCGCCCCATCGAAGCAGCGGCGCCCGGGCAGTTGGAGGCGGCCTTGTCCTGACCCGTCTATGCCTTCGCCAGGCCTGCGGCCTTCATGGCCTCGCCCATCTGCTTGTCGGATTCATCCATGAACTGGCCGAATGCGGCTTTCTCGGCCCATTGAGTGCCGAAGCCTCGGTTGCTCATGAAGTCCTTGTACTCCTTGGACTCGTAAACATCCTTGAGCACGGTGACCAGCTTGTCCTGGACCTCTGCCGGGAGCCCCTTGGGACCGGCGATGCCGCGCCACACGCCAACCGATTTGTGAGGCCCCATCTGCTCATTGAGCGTCGGCACGTTCGGGAACTGCGGATTCCGTTCCGCCGCTAGGATGGCAAGGCTCTTGGCTCGGCCTGCGTCGATCATCGGCCGGGCTTCGGGTAGCGAGCAGGGCACGATATCGATGCCGCCGGCCGCTAGGTCCTGCATCCCTGGTGCGGCTCCGTTGGAGGGCACCCAGGTGACGTGATTGGGTTGAAGACCGAGAGACTGCAGCCATCCCACGAGGGCTAAGTGCCAGATGCCACCCTGGCCAGTCCCCGAAGCTTTCAACTTGCCGGGAGGCGCCGCCTTGATGGCGTCGGCGAGTTCATTGATGGTCTTGTAAGGACTGTCCGCCTTGACCTGAATGGCCGGCGCATCGACGTTCATCAGCGCTAGGGGAGCATAGTCTTTCGGCGTCAGAGTTGTTAGGCCCTGCCAGTGCATCATCGCAATTTCCACCGTGAGCAGACCGATCGTGTAGCCATCCGGCGAGGCGGTTGAAATGGCCGTATGACCGACCACGCCGTTTCCGCCGGTTCGGTTCACCACATTCACGGGCTGACCGAGCTTCTGCTCCATCACCTGCGCAATGATGCGGGCCGTTGCATCGGTGCCGCCGCCTGCCCCCCAGGGACAGATGAGCGTTATCGGCCGGCTTGGATAATTGGCCTGCGAGAAACCTGGTTTTATTCCGACGATCGAGCTTGCAAGTACGGTGGACGCCGACGCGATAAAACCGCGTCTCGTAAACGAAGGCATGCATTTCCTCCCGGCTAGTCCCCAGCCATGGCTGCGCCTGTTCCCGGCGCTTTACCTATGGGTAGTATTCTACGTAGGCTTCCTTTCAGCGCAACCGTGTTTGCCCAGAATTGTTTCGAAAGTGCCCGGAGGGATGTTGCTCTCAGCAGGGCCGGATGTCGCTATTTGGTATAAGGCGTAAGAATCGCTTTGGTCTGCATATGAAGCGATAAGCGGACCTTCAGTTCGTCCGCTCTACGCTACTCTTTGACCCAAAGCGGACTGTGGCTCGCCTCTCAATTGGCCTCTCAACTGGGCGAGGGCCCTAATCCGTTTCTCCGATTCTTGGCACAATCAATCTGCCATACTAGACTGCCGGGCCAGGAGATTGCGCTCGACGCTCTGGAGATGAGTGCGCATGGCTGCCGCAGCGCCATTCATGTCCCGGTTCTCGATAGCCGTAATAATCACTTCGTGCTCTTCGAAGCTGTGATGACTGGGGCTTGGCTTAATGGGATCCACGCGGAGCCTGCCCCAGGTGACCGCCCGGCGCAGGGAATTGAGCATATCGAACATTCCGAGGAGCGGGGTATTTTGCGTTGCTTCGGCGATTGTTCGGTGTAGGCGCGTGTCCCAGTTCTCATACTGCCGCCATGTTGCAGCGTCGCGGGTGCGCGTCTGACAGAGCCTAAGCTCGGCAAGATGCATAGGAGTTGCCGTCAGGGCGGCTGCCCTCGCGATTTCGGGCTCGATGATCAACCGGGCTCGCATCAGCTCAGCCGGATTAGTTCGCTTGGCCAAGGTCGCGATGTCTGAAAGGGAGTCCGTTGGGCGATTGCCGATGAAGGTGCCCTTACCGACGTGGCGCCATATCTGCCCCTCCGCCTCAAGCGTTCCAAGCGCCTTTCTAAGCTCCGTCCTCGTAACACCAAGAGCCGAAGCCAGATCCCTTTCCGGTGGCAGGCGGCCGTCCTCGGGCAGTTCTGCCTGGGCGAGGAATGCTCGCAATTGGGTGACAACGCTGCGATTGGGCCCTGCCTCACTCAACATCTGCATCATATGATCCAACCAATTCTGAATTGGTTGGATCTATTATATCAACGAAAAATACAGTCAATCAGAAAAACGCTTGACACCTTCTCGCCCAATTGCAACCAATAGATCATTGGTCGCAAATGGTGCGGCTGACAAAAGAGCGGAACAACCGCCTGAAACCTCGGGAGAGAAACATGTTCAAGGGCTTGTTGTGCTTAAAGACCAGTGCGGCGGCGGTCGCCATTAGTGTGGCGATGATGGCGTCGAGCGTAGCAGAGGCAGCGAAGGTTCGCGTTGCCTTCGGCGACATCGCCAGCGTCGAATCCCTCCATCTGCTGGCCGCTTTCGAGCGGGCAAAGGAGAAGGGCGTCGATATCGAAATCACCTATCTCAAATCTGAGGACATCGCAGCTCAGGCCGTGGTCGGCGGCCAAGCCGATATCGGCGTTGGCGGACCTTACGCACTCGTCCAGAAGGTCAAAGCGCCAATTCGTATGTTCATGCAGCTTTCGACGCTGCGGTTCTACCCGGCCGTCAACGGAGAATTCTACAAGACCTGGAAAGATCTTGATGGGCAGGAGGTCGCCGTCCACTCACGTGGTTCCGGAACCGAGGCCATCATGAAGCTGATGGAACAGCGTCAAGGGATCAAGTTCTCCAAGATCAGCTACATTCCAGGCGCGGAGGTTCGTACTGGCGCTCTGCTTCAGGGCAATGTGAAGGCCACCATTGTCGACTCTTCCGGCCGTCGTCTCCTTGAAACCCAGGCTCCGGGTAAGTTCGTCATTCTCCCTCTCGAAGGCGTGAACGCGACGGACGAAGCACTGTTCGCCAACACGAACTTCCTTGAGAAGAACGCGGAGGACGTCGACAAGATCGTTGAGGCCATCCTTACCACCTGGCGCGAAGTGACAGCCAATCCAGGTGTCGTTTCCGAGTGGCGCGCCAAGTACAAGTTGCTTCCTGATCTACCAGCCGGGCAGGTGAGCGATATCGGTCCGTATTTTGAGGAGTTGGCCAAAGGTAAAGCATTCCCGCTCAATGGCGGTGGCGCTGCCGCGGCGAAAGACGATTTCGCATTCTATACCTTGTCCGGTCAGATTACGGGCGATCCTGCAAGTCTGAAGGTTGAGGAATTCTGGGATACTCGTCCACTGGATCGCGTGCTCGCCAAAGTCGGCACCATGTGAGGCGCCGGTATGATGGCTTCCACCCAAGTAAATTCTCAAGTGAACGGCCCCGTGCGGGCCGTCCATTTGCCGCCGGCAGATCGCGGCCTGAGCTTTGGCCAGCTGTTTACCAGCCACCCCATCATTGCAAGGATCGTCTCTCTTGGCTTGTTCTTCCTTGCCTGGGAAATCGCCGGGCGTGTGCCGATCAGCTACGCATTCCCGACATTCCTGGACACGTTCTATGCATTGGTGACGATGCTGCTCGATGGCAGCCTCTTCGTAGCCTATGCCTCGACTCTTCAGCCACTGATCATCGGCATCGCCATTTCCGGAGTAGTCGGAGTGGGGCTCGGCATCGTGATGGGCTTGTCGCGCAAGGCCGAGTGGCTTGTGGCGCCCTTGTTCATTGTTCTGCAATCGGCCCCGATGGCAGCCCTCATCCCCCTGATCACGTTCGTGTACGGCATAGGATTGGCGGCAAAGACCCTTGCGGTGATCATGCTCGCTTTGCCGGTGATCGTCCTCAACGGCTACAAGGCAGTCCGCAATGCCAATCCGTCTCTAGTCGCCATGTGCCGCTCATTCCAGGGTACACGGATGCAGCAGATCGCCAAGATCATTATTCCCGACGCCAGCCCCGTGATATTTGCGGGGCTCCGCCTTGGTCTCGCCGCTGGATTCATCGGCGTCATTCTGGCGGAACTCCTGATCACGCCCACCGGAATCGGCGATCTCATTACCTATCACCGTTCAGTGGCCAATTACGCAGAGATGTATGCCGCCGTGGTCTCCATCATCCTGGTCTCGACCCTGACACTTGCAGCTTTGGAGGCTTTCGAAATCCGAGTGCTGCGCCCTGAAAAGAAGAGAGGCTGACATGACTTTACCTGCTGCTTCCATAAGTGCCATGCCTCGCGCAGAGGGCGACATCGCCGTCGAAGTTCGAAGCATCTGCAAGAACTACGCCGAAGTCGAAGCTCTTCGTCTGATCGATCTCGACTTTCCGCGCGGCAAGCTCACGACGCTGCTGGGCCCCTCCGGGTGTGGGAAGACGACCCTGCTCAAGATCATTGCAGGACTCATCGAGCCGACCTCCGGAGAGGTGCGCGTCAACAACAAGGTCATCACGGGCCCGGGGCCGGAGCGTGCCTTCGTGTTCCAGGACTTCGCTCTCATGCCGTGGGCGACGGTCATGCGAAACGTGGCCTTTGGGCTTGAGTTGAAGGGCATGGGAAAGGTCGAGCGCCAATCCATCGCGCGCCATTACATCGCTGAAGTCGGCCTGACCGGATTCGAGGACAAATATCCCCACGAGCTCTCCGGCGGCATGCGCCAGCGTGTCGGCCTAGCCCGCGCCTTTGCCGTCAACGCGGAAGTACTTCTTCTCGACGAGCCGTTCTCGGCGGTGGACGAGCAGAACCGCCGCAAGTTCCAGGAGGATCTGCTGCAGCTGGTGGAGAAGGAGCGCAAGACGTTCATCTTCGTCACTCACAGCATCGAGGAGGCGGTCTACGTATCGGATCGGATTGTGCTTCTTTCGCGCCGTCCGAGCCGTGTTGCGCAGATCATAGAGCCGAAGATCGATCGGACTGCCTCTCCCGACGCCATTCGCCGTGACCAGGGCTATCTCGATACCGTCGAGGAGATCTGGCAGGGCCTCAAGCACTACGTGGATTGAGGAGGCGGTCATGACAATCAACGGGTATCGGGTGCCTATGATGGCATCTCTTTTGGTCTGGTGCCTGATCTGGGAACTTGTCGGCCAGTCCGGCTTGATGTTCCTGGTGCCGCCTCTCTCAAGCGTGCTGATGGCCGGCATTGCGATGGTGCAGACCGGCACATGGCAGTCAGCGGCCTTGATCACGCTGCACAGCTTCGTCATCGGCATGGCGCTGGCCATCGTTGTCGGCATCACGCTCGGCGTGCTGATGGGCCGTTTCAAGGCCGCTGACGAGCTGTTCAGCATCTGGGTCAACATCTTCGTCAGCGCGCCGCTTTCAGCGCTGGTTCCGGTGCTGATGATCCTCTTCGGAATGGGCGAGACGACGGTGATTGTCACGGTCTTCCTCTTCGCAGTGTGGATCATCGTGTTGGATACGCGGGCCGGCATTCAGCACGTGCCGAACTCGCTGATTGAGATGGGGCGCTGCTACGGCGCATCTTCCTTCGCTCTTTACGGGAAAATCGTTCTCCTTGCCGCACTGCCGGAGATCCTCGCAGGGATCCGACTTGGTCTTGTGCGCGGCGTAAAGGGTGTTGTGATCGGCCAGCTTCTGGTGGCGATCATTGGTTATGGCGAACTGTTCGAGCTTTACTCACGCAGCTTCGACATGGAGAACTTCTGGGCCTTGACGATCATCCTCTTCGCCGCGGCGATGCTGATGTCGGCAGCCATTGAACACATTGAGAAAAAAGTCGACTACTACGCAGGAGTAAGATGATGAATGCGCCTCTCGCCATGACTGGATACGTCGTTCAGCCGGCCCCGGTTGCCACCTTGCCCGTTCAGGGCAGCGACAAGCTGTTCCCGATCCATCGCATCTATTGCGTCGGCCGTAACTATGCCGAGCATGCAATCGAGATGGGACATGATCCGTCCAAGGAGCCCCCGTTCTTCTTCCAGAAGAATCCGGATAATATCGTCACCGAAGGCAAGTTTCCCTATCCGAGCCAGACCTCGGACGTGCACCACGAGATCGAAATGGTCGTGGCCCTTGCCAAGGGCGGCGACAACATCCCGGTCGAAAAGGCTCTCGAACACGTCTTCGGCTATGGCGTCGGTCTCGACATGACCCGCCGCGACCTTCAGGGTGAGGCCAAGAAGCTGGGACGTCCCTGGGAAGTCGGTAAGGCGTTCGAGGCGTCCGCTCCCTGCGGGCCGCTCGTGCCGGCAAGCGAGATCGGCCACCCGACTTCGGGCGCGGTTACGCTGAAGGTGAATGGCGAACTCCGTCAGCAGGGCGACCTCAACCAACTGATCTGGAAGGTGCCCGAGATGATCTCGTATCTGTCCGGCCTCTTCACCCTACAGCCGGGCGACATCATCATGACCGGCACGCCGGCCGGCGTTGGCGCGGTCGTGCGCGGTGACGTTCTCGAGGGTTACGTCGAGGGTGTCGGCAAGATCGAAGTCGTGGTCGTCTGATCCGCAACGCCCGCATTGTCTTAAGAGCGCGGGCAGGGAGCAATAACAGCACCGCAGCGCATAGCATGTGCTGCGGTGAAAACTTGTGGCGGGACAACCGCCAATGTCTGACATAACAGGAGCCACACGTGGCGAAGATCAAGGTTGCCAATCCGGTCGTCGAACTCGACGGCGACGAGATGACCCGCATTATCTGGCAGTTCATCAAAGAGAAGCTGATCCATCCCTACCTCGACATCGACCTCAAGTACTACGACCTGTCGATTGAAAATCGCGATGCCACCAATGACCAGGTGACGGTGGATGCCGCTCATGCAATCCGCCAATATGGGGTTGGCGTCAAATGTGCCACCATCACCGCCGACGAAGGTCGCGTGGAAGAGTTCAACCTCAAGGAGATGTGGAAGTCGCCCAACGGCACGATCCGCAACATCCTCGGCGGCGTGATCTTCCGCGAGCCGATCATCTGCAAGAACGTTCCGCGCCTCGTGCCCGGCTGGACCCAGCCGATCATCGTCGGCCGTCACGCCTTCGGCGACCAGTACAAGGCCACCGACTTCAAGGTGCCCGGCAAGGGCCGCATGACGA
>JAEXGT010000104.1 GCA_023450615.1 Pseudomonadota bacterium
CAACCACACAAGCCGCAGTTCCTCGTCGGACAGAACCCGATCCCTGCTGCGCTCAACAGACGGAAGGCGAACGCCAGCGCAGGGCGACGGTCCGTGAAGGATTGAGCGTTCGACGGCCCAGTTGAACAACTTGCGGATCGCAGCGAACGTTCGGTTGGCCGCAACCGGGGTGCCGCGGTCGGTAATGCGATCAAGCAACTCGACGACATCGCGCCGGGTGATGTCCTGCACGCGGCGCTCGCCCCAGGCGGGCAGAACATGCAGCTTGAAGAGGCGCTCGACCTCTTCCGCCGAGCGCGGCTTGAGCCTCGGCCTGACGTATCGATCCAGAAAGCTTGCGATCAGGGTTGCGACCAAGTCGCGATCTGGGCCGATGGATGCGGTCTCGCGACGGGCAGCCTGTTTCTCCTGACCGGGGTCATGTCCGTTCGCGACCGCCTTGAGTGCGTCCCGCGCGCGTTCCCGTGCATCCCCAAGGCCTACGGCAGGGTAGGGGCCGAGCGTCAGCTTCCGTGGCTTGCCTGCAGCCCGGTAGCGAACGGCCCAGGAGCGTACCCCGCTGGGCTGGATGATGAGGTAAAGACCCGGTAGCAAGCCGTCGGGGATTTCAACCCGTCGCGAGGGGTCGGGCTTCAGCTTCTCGACGCTCTGGACGGTCAGTGCCTTCGCCATTGAGTCCTGCCGGGGTAACGCTGGGGTAACAGGAGGGCCGGGTTATGCAAGGTTACGGCGTGAGCGTAACAAAGCATAACATTTGGCATCAAGCCATTGTATAATAAGGGTTTAAGGCGCTTAGAAGGCAACCGATTGTTTAGCTTTGAAACCCTTTGGCACCAGATTGTGGATCTGGGGGTCCCCCGTTCGAGCCGGGGCGGCTGTACCATCCTCTTAATGAGACAAGTCCAAGGTCAGTGGCGCGGCGCCCTGGCCTTTTTTGTTGGCGCCTTAAGCTCATACTCTCCCCGAGTTCTGGTTGGCGGTGGTCTTAGTCCTTCCGGGTGAGCCTGCGAGCAGCTGAGTCAAGAGGGCGTTTAAGCGTTCGGAGGCATGAACGAGGCTGAAAGGCTTTGCCGGGTTTATGGCGGTATTGGGCGCTTGCTGCGCGCCGTCTCATCCGCCAGGGGTAAGGAAGCTAAGGCACATTACTCTCTTGGGCTCTGAGAGGGCTCATCCGGCGCGCAAGAGGTATATTGACAGTTTGCGGTGCACAAACGCTGATATGGTCCAATGTAGTTGATCAGATTCCTATCTTTGCGGTCAGGAAAAACCCGATGGGCAGCAGGCCTTTCGTCCGGCGTTTGCTACGGCACGCGACCGCTTTCGGCATGGGTGAATACTTTCTGCGGATTCTAACGGAGCCGCCGGTCGGCTCCGTCGATTGGGGTGGCCTCCGCCGCCCGATCCCTGTCAGCCGCTGGTTCGGTTCGGATCGCGGAAAGCCGATCGATCGGGTGTTCATTGAAGAATACCTCAAGCAGAACGCCTCGCGGATCCATGGGGCCGTTCTGGAGATCGCGGAAGATACCTATACGAGGCGCTATGGAGGTGCGAGAGTCATCTCAAGCGATGTTTTGCACGCTGTCGAAGGGAATCCCGCCGCAACGATCGTTGCGGATCTGGCGGATGCTCCTCACATCGCGGATGAGTCTTTCGATTGCATCATCATCACGCAGACTTTGCAGATGATCTATGATCTCCCGGCAACGGTTCGAACATTGCACCGCATCCTGAAACCAAGTGGAACCTTGCTGGCGACGCTGCCCGGCATCAGCCAGGTCAGCCGGGTCGATATGGAGCAATGGGGCGATTTCTGGCGCTTCACGACCGCAAGTGCGCAAAGGTTGTTCGAGGAAGCTTTCTCTAGGGAGCGGATCTCGCTGAGCACTTACGGGAACGTCGTTGCCGCAGTCGCGCTTCTGCATGGATTGGCGAGCGAAGATCTTCACGACGAGGAACTCAGGATTCATGATCCCGATTATCAGGTGCTGATCGGCGTTTGCGCAACGAAGAGCTTGAGCTAAGCGGCGAGGGGATCCGCGTTATCGCGCTGCCGTCATGCCCGCCGCCGTCGGAACGGGGCTTTTGGTCAGCACGATTTTGTTCGCGCGGCTGCACGAAACAGTGACAAAGCCATCGGCGGCGTTGATCCGGACGGTCGTTTCCTCGTCATTGTTGACGAGCTGAACCGGGGCTTCGCCCATGTCCTGCGCGGTTTCGGCGATGATCGAGAGACATTCGGAATATGGCATGGCGGCGACGCGCGTATTCGCATCCTCCGCGCGAACGTCGGCGGTCACTGAAAAGATTCCGATTGCGCCGAGCAGGGATGCCATCACCAAGGCTCGCATCGATCCGTCCTCCAAACACTCGGAAGATCACCACGCCCGAGGTCTTATTGCTGTGCCATATCACACATGAAGAAAACGTGCCCGATCCCGTGCCCGTTCCTGTTGTTGATGTCGCAGGAAAACAGCAAAGGTCTGTGGAAAGCTCAGCCGCTCGATTCCTTCAGGCTGGCAGACATCTCGCGCCCGCGACGCTCGGCTTGTTCCAACGCTGCAACAAGCATGAGGCGTATCTCATCGTCCTGATTGCCGATCCTGGCGAGAATCTTTTCCGCTTCTGTTTCATGGCCTTTGTCCGGCATGGATCGAACTCCCTTGAACGCATCCTTCGATGTTTCAAACCGTCAAGGATGAGCCCGAGTTCCTGAAGCGGAGACGTCGAGCAGCTTGGCCATGCGACACGATGGGGCCTTGCATCAACGTCTCAAATGTAAGAATGTTCTGTTCAAGAACGATACGCCCTGCCATAGGACAAGGGCTCCATCGCGGGCAAATTCCATTGATGCCAGTGTTCAGTTCATTGCGTGCCGACTGCCAATCGGGACAACCGTTCCGGCGGGCGAATAATGACTATTTATCCATCGCCATTGCCTCCGGGACGACCGGTCCCTTTGAAATTTCGCATTCAGCCATGATTCATCCCGGAAACGTCAGGGGTGGTCCTATGAAAACTCGCGGACCAGATCCCTTGCAGGACGCCCTCGAACTCAAAGCGCGCGTTAAAGGCCTTAAGGCGCTTCTTGAATTTCAGCGCTGGCAGATCGAGGTGCTGAACGACAGGCTCTATGCCTCCGAATCGGGCGGTACGGCTGCCCGGCGCCTGCTCGTGCTCAAGCAGCACGAGACGGAAATGGCGCGTCGGCGAAAGGCTTCGAGCGCTTAACGCAGTCTTCAGCCGCGCCTTTTCCTGTCCTTGCCGAACAGGGTGTCGAGTTCGGGGATGTTGAGATGGCGCGGGTCCCAGGAGGACACCAGCTGCGGAATGAGCTTGCTCGGGCTTGCCATGCCGAACAGAAAGCCTTGGCCGATGTCGCAGCCCTGACTTCTCAGGAAGGCGGCCTGTACGGCGGTTTCGACGCCTTCCGCGACCGTGGCGATCCCGAGACTTTTGCCCAGCCCGAGGACGGCCTGGAGAATGGCCGGATCATCCGGATTGCTGGCGAGATCGTTCACGAACGAGCGATCGATCTTGATGATGTCGACCGGAAATTGCTTGAGATGCGACAGCGAGGCATAGCCCGTTCCGAAATCGTCGAGCGCGATCTTCACGCCTTCGTCGCTGAGAGTGCGAAGGGCCTTCTCAATATATTCCGCGCCCCGGCCGAGGAACACCGTTTCCGTGACCTCGACTTCGAGGTAGTGGTTCGGAATGCCGGCCGTGCGCAGGCGCTCCAGGACGCGGTCGGCAAAATCCATGCCTCTGAATTCCGCGGCGGATGCGTTGATGGCGACATGGCCGAAGTCAACGCCGTCCTGCAGCCAGCGGCGCATGTCATCGAAGACCATATCGTGCATCTGCTTGCTCAGGGCGACCGCAAGATGCGGATCGTCGAAGGCGGCCTGGATGCTTCCCGGAAGCTCAATTCCTGCGCGTGAGTTGCGCCATCTCAGAAGCGCCTCGAAGCCTGCAAGCTCACCGGATGTCAGATGGACCTTGGGTTGGTAGAACGGTTCGATGCTGCGCGCATCGATGGCGCTGCGGGCATTGCTGCGCATCTCCGCATTCCGCTGGGCTTCCGTTCGCATGGAAGGTTCGAAAACGACCACCTTGTCCCGGCCTGTGGCTTTGGCCGTGTAGAGCGCGATATCGGCCTGCTTGAGAAGAGTGGTGGCCTCTCCGGCATGATCGGGCCAGATGCTCGCGCCGATGCTGGCGCGGCAATCGAGCATGCGCCCGGCATAGGGCAGGGGCCTTTGCAGGTGCTCGATGATCGGCGCGATGATCGCCTTGATGTCCTGCTCCCCGGCGATTTCGGGAAGGATGATGGCGAACTCGTCACCGCCGTTTCGGGCAACGGTATCGATGGGACGCACGGCGGCGCTCAAACGGTTTGCAATCGCCTGAAGCACCGCATCGCCGGCGTCATGGCCCAGGGTATCGTTGATCTCCTTCAGATGATCCACGTCGAGGACCAGCAGGCCGAGCTTGCCTCCCTTCTTTGCGTGCCGCTCGAGGGCTTTGCCCAGGCGAAGCTGGAAGAGAGCGCGATTGGGAAGGCGCGTCAGGTGGTCATGATGCGCCGCCCAGAGGATCTGCTCCTCGGCTTCCTTCTGTACCGTCACGTCGCTGATGATCCCTTCCAGGAAAAGCGGCTCGCCGGACGCGCCGTAGATGCATTGCCCGCGGTCGGCTACCCAGCGGGTCACGCCCGCGCGGGTTCGGACGCGGTAGATCACGTCGAAGACCTGCTTCTGCGAGATGCTGCTGAGGATCGCCTCCTCGGTCGCGCGGAGATCGTCGGGATGAATGAGCTCTCCCCATGTGAGCGTGCCGTCCAGAAATTCTCTGGCGGGATAGCCGCTCAACGCCTCGGCTCCTTCGCTGACGAAGGTAAAGGGCCACGGGGCGCTGATCTGGCACTGATAGACGAGGCCCGGAAGGTTATCGATGAGGGTTGCGAGCTGGCGCTTGTTCTCCATCAATTCCGCTTCGGCCTGCAGACGCTCTGTCAGGTCGCGCGAGACGCCAACCACGCCGACAATCTCGTCATTCTGCCTCCATGGCACCTTGATGGTCTGAAACTGCCGGGGCGTCCCCTGCACGGGAATGATCTCGTCGATCGTGATCGGCTTGCCTGTCGCGAGCACCTGGAGGTCGGATTGGGAGTGGATGTCGGTTGGGGCGCCTGAGAAGAATACCCGGTCGACCGTTCCCTCGATCGGGCCGCAGATTTCGCTCAAGCGGCGGTTCGAGAAGACGAAGCGGCCTTCCCGATCCTTCACGAAGATCAGATCCTGGATGCTGTCGATGACGACCTGGAACAGGTTTCGGCTTTCATGGGCCTTGGCCTCTGCCGCTTTGCGGGCATGGATGTCCTCGGCGACCGTGATCGTGGAGACAGGCCTTCCCGTCTCGTCGCAGACGAAGCTGACATTGACCGCGCACCATATGACCGTGCCGTCCGGGCGCACATACCGCTTTTCGATCTGGAACGGCTCAGCCTTTTCGAGGTGCTCCTGGAATGTTGCCGTGCTCCAGGCAACATCCTCTTCGCAGATGAGGGCCTGCATCGGAAGCCCATCCAGTTCTTCCCTGCTGCGCCCCACGATGTCGCAATAGCGCTGATTGACCATCAGCACGCGGTTTGCGAGATCCCGATGCAGAATGCCCACCATGGTCTGTCCGAAGACGGTGGCGAGCTGCTGTTCTCTGATCCGCAAGGCTTCGGCTGCCGCCCGCCGCTCATTGATGTTGCGGAAAATGACCATGAGGTCGTCGCCCAAGGGGATCGCATGCACCTCGTACCACGTGGACAAGGGCGCGAAATAAGCCTCAAACACCCTCTGGGTGCCGTCGGCCATGGCGCGGCGATAGTTCTCCTCGAAGATCGTGCCTGCAATTCTGGGAAATCGCTCCCAGACGCAGCTGCCGATGATGTCGGCGTCGGCATGCAGTTCCATCGCGGCGCGTGCATTGAAGAACGTGAAGCGCCAGTCGCGGTCGAGAAAGATGACGCAGTCGAACGTGTTCTCCAGGAAGGCGCGGGCATAATTCCAAAACCCGAAAGATGGGGCAGCTTTATCCTGGGGGCGTGGTTGCGCGCGCGTGCCGGATGAATATTTGCGCAGCCATGAAGGACTCCAAAGACGCATGATAGCTGCACTCTTAAAACCGTTGGCCGCTCTTGGCCTATGAGAGGTTGTCTTCCAGATGCGCCATGCATGATGCAGGGCGGCTGACGGCTCCTCGTCAAGGGAGTGAATTATGACTTTGCCATTGAATTGGGCGCAACCCTCAAAAAGCATAATAGGAATGCGCGTCAAGCTCATGGAATAGAATAACAAAGACAGCATGAAGGAGTGCGCTTCCATGCTGCCGGAAGACAAAAAGGCCCGGTGTTTGCGCCGGGCCTTTTCCGTTGTCGAATGTTATGCAGCTTAGTTGAACTTGTAGTTCAAGCCGGCGCGCACCACGCCGAATTCCGTGTCGCGGCGGATGTTCACGCGATCAGCGAGGGCGTAGTTGTCCTTCGTGTCGAGGTTCACATAGAGACCTTCAACCTTCGCGGTGAACTGGTTGGTGATGGCGTATTCGACGCCGCCGCCCACGGTCCAGCCCCAGTTGTTGCTGTTGCCGCGATGGAAGCCGAGCTCGGTGTCGAGGGCCTTGTTGCCGCCGATGTCGCCGTAAGCGAAGCCTGCGGTGCCGAACACGAGAGCGCGGTCGAAAGCAACACCGGCGCGGCCACGGATCGTGCCGAAATAGCCGTCCGAGTTACCGGCATAATAGGTGCTGCCGTAGGACGAGCCCTTGTTGCCGACAGCGGCATACTGAATGTCGGTCTCGGCGCCGATGACGACCATGCCGAACTGATAGTTGTAACCGGCCTGAGCGCCGCCGACGAAGCCACCCTTGCCGCGGCCGGGCACACCGAAGGCCGGGTCATAGTAGCGGCTGGTGCCGGTGCTCCAGCCGTAGCCGGCGTTCACACCTGCATAGAAGCCGCTCCAGGTGAAGGTCGGCAGGGCGTTGTAGGCAGGAGCCGGGGCGTAGCGGGAAGGAAGATCTGCGGCCTGTGCGGTCGAAGCGGCGAAGGCAATGGCTGCACCGGCAGCAAGAAGAGCGAGGGAGGAGGTACGCATTACATTTATTCCGTTCTTGAACTCAAAGCACGCTAGGCATTTCTTGCCTGTCCCCGGCTTAATAAGCTCGGAAGAGGTACCTCTGCAATATGATTGCCTGTGTTCGCTGCTTCTATGCTTGATGATTTATGAACGTTTACTTTTCATAAACCATGAGGCAGAGGGCCGGTTGCTATGGCGGATCTTTCACGTAGAGATGGGCGGGCAAGTTAGACCTTACCAAGTCAGATTTTCAGAGACATAAACAACTTCAAGCCCTGCCACATGGCGGGGCTTTTTTCTTGCCCGATATCAGCCGCTTAAGGGTTGCCGGCAAGCCGGTTCATGGCCTCGGCCCGCCGAGCGATCGCATCCACATCCGCGCTCATGGGCAGCGTTGCAGGATCGAGCTCGTCGATGGGAAACCAGCGCGCCTCAAGCGCGTCGTCTCCAGCCTGCGGAAGGCCGGAAAGCCAGTGGCAGCGCACGGCGATCAGGATGTAATGCTGGCCAATGCCGCCACCATCCGATGGCACGAGAATGTCGAGCGCCGTGATGATGTCTTGCGCCTCGCCGCTGACGCCGGTCTCTTCCAGGAGTTCTCGCGTCGCGGCGTCGGCAACCGTCTCACCGAATTCGATCTTTCCTCCTGGAAAGCCCCAAAGCCCCGCATCCGGCGGATTGGCCCTGCGCACGAGAAGGGCGCGCCCCTCGTGAATGACGACGGCGATCACGGCGGGAACGGGGGAGGGCGCATGAAAAAAGGCTTGGTCAGTCATGACCAAGCCTTATCGCATGAGATCGGCTTTCGGTAGCGCGCGGTCAGCGCGTATGCCGCCGCAGCGCCGATTGAAGAGGCTCCACGCTTCTCGTCATCCAGCGGGCCGTGGTTTCGGCGACATCCTTCCATTGGGCGGAGGCCGTTTCGAAAGCCTGGCGCGCTGCGCCCGTCTGAGCGTTGAAGCCGTCCGGCTGGCGAGAATTGCCAAGAGCCGTGCGCCACAGATCGAGAGCCGCATGTCCCTGATCGTTCAGAGCCTGAATGATCTTCTCGTTCACTTCCAGGGCGCCATGAGCGGATGCGACGACCGTCTCGCGCACGGCCTGACGGATCGTCTCTCCCTGATCGCGAAGAGCGAAGGTGAAGGGCTCGCTCTCCTTTGCCGAGGCGGAGACAGGAGCCGCCGGAACAGGCGCAGCTTGCACGGTCTTCGCCACTTCAGCGACAGGCTCGGCCGCCAGTGCAATGAGATCGGCCTTCGGGGCGCTAGCCTTGAGGGTGCTGGCCTTCGGGGTACTCTTGGCCTTGCGGGTCCTGGTCGTCTTCGTTTCCGTCATCGTGCTTCCTCGCGAAGGGTTCGGGGGAGAAGGCGCTTACTTCTTCGAGCCGGGTTGCTTCATGGCATTCTGGGCGAGCGAGCCGAATTCCTTCATCTGGGTCTGCATCGCCTCAAGCTGGTTGCGGACGAACTCGGCCTGGATCTGCATGGCTTCCTGCATATCCTTGGCGCGAACCATGCGCTGAGCGAGATCGAAGGCCGCGGAAAGGTTCTGCTCGGCATAGGAGAAGGTCTTGCGGGTGACGTCCGTGGCGCTGGCCTGGACCGTGTTCGCAGAGCCCTCGAAGGTGTCGACGGTCTTCTGAGCGGCACCCATGAAGCCGTCCATGGCCTTACGGGCCTGCTCGACGCTCTTTTCGGCGAAGTCGCGCATTTCAGCCGGAATTTCGTAGTTCTGGTTAGGGTTCGTTGCCATTGATCGCTCCTCTCGGGTTAGGCTATTGTGCAGTGCAATATCACATTGTGCGATGCAAAATCAACTGCTTTGAGACCTCAACGATTAAGGTTACCTGAAAGTAAAAGGATTCAAGGGCTCAAGCTTGCTGCCTCCTTGCCAACATTGGTCTAAAACCTTTTGAATAAGGTACTCTGTATAGGTGTAAGATCGAGGCCGCCATGAACGGGGCTCCCAACCAGTACGAAGCGTTGATCGCGCGGCTTGCCGCGGAGCAGGACCTGGCCTTGATGGCCCGTCCCGAGGCGCCTGTGCTTGTCTGGGATTCCCGGATCGAAAGGCTGCTCTGGGCCTCGCCCTCTGCGGAGGGGCTGGCAGAAGCCTTCAAGGACAGGACCGGCAACCTCAACCCCGATTTTCGCGCTCGCGACCGTTTGAAGGCTCTGGCTGCCGGAGGCGCTCCCCGAGAGGGTGCTCGCTTGGAGCGGTTGCGCCTCAATCCGATCCGCCCATGGCAGCCCGTTCCCTGCGCCTGCCGTCTGGCGGTGCTGGAGAGCGGCGAAGAGGTTCTCGTGACGGCGCTTCTCGGGCCTGTCCCGCAAGGCTTCGAGCGGCCGAGCGCGCCTGCCGCGCCCTCGACCGGACATCCTGTGCCCTCCGAGCCGACGGCGACTGCCTCGGAGCCGGAAGAGATTCCGTCCGGGCAGGAAAAGCCGCGCGGCTCCATCCGCTTCGTTTGGCATGCGGATCCGCAGGCGCGCTTCACCCAGGTGTCGCCCGGTCTGGCCCAAGCCGTCGGAGCGCGGGCAGGGGACATCGTGGGGCGTACATGGGACGAGCTGGCACGCACATTCGTCTCCGATCCCGAAGGGGCCATCGCAGGCTTTCTTGCTCGGGGCGAAACCTGGAGCAGGCGCACGATCTACTGGGCGATGGACGATCAATCCCTGGAAGTGCCGGTCGAATGGGGCGGCATGCCCGTTTTCGGTCCGGAGCGCGAACTCATTGGGTTCCGCGGCTTCGGATTGCTGCGCCTGGATGAGAGGCGCGAGTGCAAGGTGCGGGACCAACCCGCCGATCCCGAAGTCGAGTCCTTCCTGACGGATGCGGCCCTGGCTTTCGCTCCGCCTGAGGAAAATCAGGCCGAAGACCAGGACACGCCGGATGAAGCCCCGTCCGAGGATGAGAACTGGTTTACCCATCTGCGTGATCGGGTCGCGGAGGCGCTTGCAAGCACAAAGCCTGCCGAGCAGCCGGTCGGGCCCGAGGAAAGTGCGCTGAAGCCCGATGCCGATGCGAGGGAGGCATCCGCCCCTGCATCGAGCCTGTCCTCCGCAGAGCGCAACGCCTTCCGTGAGATCGCCCGCGCCCTCGGTGCGCGGCTGGAGGAAAAGAACTCCGTCGCCGCAGCGCCCGTCGAGGAAACGGCGGCGCAAGAGGAGACCGATCCCGAAGACGATGTGCCGACCGAAGAGATGGCGCCGGTCGCCCCTGCGACGCCCAGCGATGCCGACCGTATCCTCGACCGCCTGCCGGTCGGCATTCTCGTTCACCGCGGGGAGAATATCCTCTTCGCCAATCGCTTCCTTCTCGATCTGACGGCCTACGAGACGACCGAACAGATCATGCGCGAAGGCGGCCTCTCGCCGCTTTTCCAGGGGGCGCCAGCTTTGGATGCGTCCACTGAGGACGATTCCGGCCTCGCGCTTACGACCCGCCACGGCGGAACCATTCCAGTCGCCATCCGCACGTCGAGCGCGGAGTGGGACGGTGAGCCGGCGCAGCTCATGCTCGTTCGCAGATCCTTCCGCCCCAACAATGTGCAGCCACCGCAAGACGACCGGGTGCATGAGCTTGAGGCTATCCTGGATACGGCGACCGATGGCGTGATCCTGTTCGATGAGGCAGGCCGCATCCTCTCTCTCAATCGCTCCGCCGAAGCGCTCTTCGGCTATCATCAGCGGGAAGTGGCGGGCAGCAGCATCACCGTGCTGCTTGCGCCTGAAAGCCAGAGGGATGTTCTCGATTATCTCGAAGGCTTGCGCTCGCCCGGCGTGGCGAGCCTGCTCAACGACGGCCGCGAGGTGCTGGGCCGTGAGCGGCAGGGCGGCACCATCCCGCTCTTCATGACAATGGGCCGTGTGAGCGAAGGCGAGAACCGCAAGTTCTGCGCCGTGCTGCGCGACATGACCACCTTCAAGAAGGCTGAAGGCGAGCTCGTCGGCGCAAGGCGCGCGGCGGAAGAGGCGAGCGCGCAGAAATCAGATCTGCTCGCTAAGATCAGCCATGAGATCCGGACCCCGCTCAACGCTATTATCGGCTTTGCGGAGGTGATGCTGGAAGAGCGCTTCGGCCCCATCGGCAATGAGCGCTACAAGGAATATCTGCGCGACGTTCATGCGTCCGGCTCACACGTGATCAGCCTCGTGAACGATCTGCTCGATCTGGCGAAGGTTGAAGCGGGGCGGCTCGAGCTGTCCTTCACCGGCGTCAACCTCAATGATCTCGTCTCGTCCTGCGTCACGCTGCTCCAGCCTCAGGCCATGCGGGACCGCATCGTCATGCGCACCAGCTTCGCTTCCAAGTTGCCGCCGGTTGTCGCCGATGAGCGTTCCGTGCGGCAGATCGCGCTCAACCTGGTGTCCAACGCCATCAAGTTCACGGATGCAGGCGGCCAAGTGATCGTTTCCACGGCGATGACGGATCGCGGTGAGGTCACGTTCCGGGTGCGCGATACGGGCATCGGAATGACGGCGCAGGAAGTCGAGGCAGCGCTGGAGCCGTTCCGCCAGATCGCGACGTCCCGCAAGCCGGGCGGGACCGGCTTGGGGCTACCGCTCACCAAAGCGTTGGTCGAGGCCAATCGCGGCGCCTTGCAGATTTCAAGCAACCCAAATGAGGGCACGCTGGTCGAAGTGATCTTCCCGCCGACGCGGGTGCTGGCAGAGTAGCGTCTCCTTCTCGGACGAAGTTCGCTCCGGGACGTTTGACCGGTTTAGGCATTAGCTTTGGGGAGAACTCCCTCAAGCTCTCCGAGACGAAGGATTCCTCATGTCGACCTATCGGCTCGATACGCTGTTTGTGCCTAAGTCCATCGCCGTGGTCGGAGCAAGCCCACGGCCCGGCTCTCTCGGGCTCACTTTCCTGAAAAACCTGATCCAGGGCGGGTTTGCGGGAGCGCTCTTTCCCGTCAATCCCCATCACAGGCAGATCGAAGGCAAACCCTGCTTCGCCTCCATCGCCAAGCTCCCCGAGACGCCGGATCTCGTCGTTATCGCCGTTCCGCCCCGCAACGTATTGGACGTGATCGAGGAGGCAGGCGAGCGGGGCGTCGCCGCCGCCATCATCGCGACCGCAGGCCTCGGCTATGGCGCGGATTCCGCTTCCGAGCAGGTGAGGCTTGCAGCACGGCGTCACGGCTTGCGTATCGTGGGGCCGAACTGCATTGGCGTTCTGTCTCCCCGTGCGCGCATGAACGCGAGCTTCGCGGCTCATGATGCAAAGCCGGGCGATCTTGCGCTCATCTCTCAATCGGGCGCTGTCGCGGTGGGGCTGGTGGAATGGGCGGCTCAGCGTCAGGTCGGATTTTCGGCCATCGTATCGCTCGGCGACAAGATCGACGTGGATTTCAGCGATTGCCTCGACTTCTTTTCCGCCGATTCCGGCACGCGCGCGATCCTTCTCTATATCGAGTCCATCGACAACGCGAAGAAGTTCATGTCGGCGGCGCGTGCTGCCGCGCGCATCAAACCGGTGGTGGTGATCAAGGCCGGACGCCACGCCCAGGGGGCGCGGGCCGCCGCAACGCATACCGGCGCCCTGGCGGGCTCCGATGCCGTCTATGACGCAGCGTTCCGCCGTGCGGGCCTGCTGCGTGTGCTCGACCTCGATCAGCTCTTTGCCGCCGCCGAGACGCTCGGACGGCAGAAGCCCTTCCCCGGGAAGCGCCTCGCGCTTCTCACCAATGGCGGCGGCGTGGGCGTCCTCGCAACGGACCGTCTCATCGACATGGGCGGAACGCTCTCGGGCCTCTCTCCGGCGGCGCTTGAGAAGTTGAACGCCATTCTCCCATCCACATGGTCGCAGTCAAACCCGGTCGACATCATTGGCGATGCCGATCCGGCCCGATATGCAGGCGCGCTCGAAGCGTTGCTCGACGATCCGGAGAACGATGCCGTTCTCATTCTGAACGTGCCGACGGCGGTAGCAGGCGCGGCCGACGTGGCACGAGCCGTCGCGGACGTGGTCAAACGGCACCGCTCCAAGGGATACCAGCAGAAGCCTGTCTTTGCGGCATGGATCGGCGAGGATCCGGATTCCGCGCGCGTTTTCGAAGCGGCGCGCATTCCGCATTATGCGACGGAAGCCGATGCGGTGCGCGGCTTCATTCAGCTCGTGCGCTACCGCGAGGCGCAGACGGAGCTGATGGAAACGCCCGACAACCTGCCACACGATTTCTCCCCCGATCCGGAAGCCGCCCGCGCCATCGTGGCGCAGGTTCTGGCGGAAAACCGCCGCTGGCTCGATCCGCTCGAAGTCGATGGCCTGCTCAGGGCCTATGACATTCCTACCGCGTCCGTAGTTCTGGCAACGACGCCGGACGAAGCTGCGGACGCCGCGCGTCCGTTCATTGCCGAAGGCGGACGAGTGGCGGTGAAGGTCCTCTCACCCGACATCGTGCACAAGTCCGATATCGGCGGCGTGCAGCTCGATCTTTCCACGGAGGAGGCGGTGCGGAAGGCGGCCGCCGACATTTTCGAGCGCGCTGCGCGGCTTCGGCCCGATGCCTCGATCACAGGCGTCATCGTGCAGCCCATGGTGAGACGGCCGAAGGGGCGCGAACTGATCGCCGGTCTTGCTGATGATCCATCCTTCGGGCCTGTCGTGGTGTTCGGGCGCGGCGGTACCGCTGTGGAGGTCATCAACGACAAGGCGCTTGCTCTGCCGCCTCTCGATCTGAAACTCGCCGCCGATCTCATCGCCGGCACCCGCGTGTCGCGCCGCCTCAAGGCCTATCGCGACGTGCCGGCCGCTGACGAGCGCGCGATTGCGTTGACGCTCGTCAAGCTCGCGCAGCTCGCCGCCGACGTGCCGGAAGTGCGCGAACTCGATATCAACCCGCTTCTGGCCGACCACACGGGCGTCATCGCGGTGGATGCGCGCGTGCTCGTGGCGGCGGAAACCCGCAAGGGCAGCGGGCACCCTCGCTTTGCGGTGCGGCCCTATCCGACGGAGTGGGAACGCACCGTCACGCTCCGCAACGGGCGCACGGCTTTCATACGGCCTGTCAGGCCGGAGGATGAGGAGGCGTTCAGACGTTTCTTCGAACAGATCACGCCGGAGGATCTGCGGCTGCGCTTCTTCGCCCCGGTGCGCGATTTCAGCCATACTTTCCTCGCGCGGCTCACGCAGCTCGATTATGCCCGCGCCATTGCCTTCGTCGCGTTCGATCAGGATACCGGCGAGATGATGGGCGCGGTCCGCGTGCACGCGGACGCGAACCACGAGACGGGAGAATACGGCATTCTGCTGCGCTCCGATCTGAAGGGGATCGGCCTCGGCTGGACGCTCATGCGCCTCATGATCGAATGGGCGAAGGTGGAGGGGCTTCGCGAGGTGGAGGGGCAGGTGCTGCGCGAAAACACCACCATGCTCGACATGTGCCGAAGCCTCGGCTTCTTGGTGCGCATCGATCCGGACGATCCGGACCTGCGTGTCGTGACATTGCCCATTGCTTCCATCGACGAGCCCAAGGATCTGGTAGAGCCCGTCTGAATGCAAAACGGCCCGCCTTTGGAGCGGGCCATCGTATTCGCTGCAGCTATGATCCGGCTTTAGTGATCGCCGTCGAGGCCGCCGATATGCTTCTGAGCGTAAAGCTCGACGCCGATCTGCTGGACGAGATTGATCTGGGTTTCCAGGAAGTCGATATGACCTTCCTCGTCCGCCATCAGCTCCTCGAAGAGGTTTTTCGACACCCGGTCGCCGATGCTGTCGCAATAAGCGGCGGCTTCTTCGTAGAGGTTGCGGGCGTCGTACTCGGCGGCGAGATCCGACTCGAGAATCTCTTGGATGTTCTGGCCGATGCGCAGCGGGTCGAGAACTTGCAGGTTGGCGAAGCCTTCGAGGAAGATGATGCGCTCGATGAAGCGATCCGCGTGATGCATCTCCTCAATCGATTCCTTGCGCCACGCCTTGGCGAGGTCCTTGTAACCCCAGTCGTCGAGGAGCCGGTAATGCAGCCAGTACTGATTGACAGCCGTCAACTCGCTGCGCAGGCCGCGATTGAGATACTCGATAACCTTCGGATCACCCTTCATCCTACCCTCGTATGTAAACAGCACCCGGGAGCGCCGGGTGGCCCCTGTTTAGAATACTTATGAAGTAGGAGGGAAGCCCTAATATTCAAAGGGTCGGCTCGGCGGCCGCATTTTCCAGCGAGGCGGGGCAACATCCCCGCTGGCACGCCGCAACGGGCTCAACGCCCGCATGGCTCAGAGCTTGATCCATGATGGCGCGGATCGTCCTCGCGCAGCGCCCGCAATTGGGACTGCAGCCAAGGCAACGATAAACCTGCGCAGGCGTGCGCGGACATTCCGGCCCCGGTTTGAGGCAAGCCTTCACATCGCCATCGGAAAGGATGTTGCAGGAGCAAACGATCATTTGTTTTTCTAGTTTAGAACTATTAAAAACTATATTTGATTTCAAACACTTAGCTGAAACGGCGAAGGCGCGCCAGACCTTTCGGACGCGCCGAGTTGTCACGCCTGTGTGAAGCCCTCAGTCGAGGCGTCTGAACAATTCAGGATAATCGCGGATGAACCCGTCCTCATCGACGGGCAGGTCTGACGTAAAACCGTTCTTTAAGCTTTCGAAACGATAGAGCGACCCGGGAGTGAACGCGGTATAGCGTTGATCCTGAGCAGAGACGGTCAGGTCCGGCACGGCGATGTAACAGAGACGGATGTCGGTGGCTTGCCCGGTCGTCCATCCCAGACGCCGGATCGGCAGGGTATTGGTGAGCGGTGTCGCTTGAATATCGACATCGATACAGCCCTGCAGATCCGGACGCTGCTTGCCGTTTTCGGTCCAGCCGCCGTGACCATTGCTCTCAAGCTCCAAAACCTGTCCTGAGGTTGTTCGCACGTGAACAGCCTTGGTATGCCAGGATGAATCCACCTTCAGCCGGTAATGAAGTCCGAACTTCGTTTCATCGGTCCGACCGATGACGACACCTGAGATCGCATGGCCGCCGTCGGACGGGCGGATATCCGCCTGCTCGAGGCCTGCTTCGCAGCCCTCCCAGGCCGACCAGCGGATGGTTCGAAAGATCAGAGGGCGTAGCGGCATGAGAGGCCTCCAAGCTGCGCATCGGAAACTATGCCGCCACCCGAACTTTTCGAGGCCTCCTTACTCCCGCACCACCACCACATGCAGGCGCCTCGGACCATGCGCGCCGAGGAGCAGGGTCTGCTCGATATCGCCGGAGCGGGAGGGGCCGGTGATCCAGTTCACCGTGCGCGGCATGCTGCCTTTGCCGAAGGCGAAGCGCACACGGTTCCAGACGGATTCGTAATCGCTTGCGATATCCTTGGCCGAAACCACGATGATATGGTTGTCGGGCAGGAAGTTGAGAGTGGATGGATTCTCCGCTCCTGAAACCAGGGCGAGCGTGCCGGTTTCGGCCACGCCGCCGAAAGCATGGGTGACGGCGTTGAGATCGCCGCCAGCGCTCGGGCCGTGGGAGATCTCCAGCGTCGTCTCCCCCCAGGGCATCGCCTTGAGGCGAGGGTCGTCTCCCATGCGCAGCGTCGCGGGCAGGTTGTGGTCGCGCAGGAACAGCGCGATGGATTGCGGCACGTCGGCTGCGGAAGAGACTTCCGTCACCGTTGCGAGAGAGACCTCGGCCATCGTCTTGAACAGAGCGATGCGCTCGTCGCCGGAAACCTGTCCACGGGTCGGGATGACGCCGCGCGGCGCGCGATCAAGACGGTCCTGCACGATCTGCTTGCGGATCGTCTCGCTGCCCTTCACGCCGAGCGAGCGGCGGATATTGGCGAAGATTTCGTCGCGGGCGCTCATGCGGTCTTTCCTTTACGCTCACGCTGCCAGCGCGTCTGGAACGTCTCCCCCTGCGGCGCCGGGAAGTCGCGATATTTCGTCCAGCCCTTCGAGAACGGCAACCATGTGAAGCGGCCACGCTGGCGTCCGGCAAAGCCCAAACCTGCCATCGCAGCGCGCGTGGCAAGGCGATAGAGGGCAGGGCGCTTGGCGAAGAAGGCCCAGAAGCTCAAGCCTGAGCGCACGGAAGCGGGCGTGAGATGCCGTTCGAATTCCCGCTCGCGCCAATGTCGCATGAGCTTGGGCAGCGGAATGCGGACGGGGCACACGCTCTCGCAGCGTCCGCAGAAGGTGGAGGCGTTGGGAAGATGTCCTGCCTTGTCGACGCCGATGAGAGAAGGCGTGAGCACCGCGCCCATGGGGCCGGGATAGACCCAGCCGTAAGCGTGCCCGCCGACCGCATGATAGACGGGGCAATGGTTCATGCAGGCGCCACAGCGGATGCAGCGCAGCATCTCCTCGAAGCTCGTGCCGAGCATAGAGGAGCGCCCGTTGTCGATGAGCACCACATGATAATTCTCAGGCCCGTCCGCGTCGCTGGGGCGGCGGGGACCGGTAGAGAAGGTGGTGTAGACCGACATTTCCTGGCCGGTGGCGGAGCGCGCGAGCACGCGAAGCAATTGGCTCACGTCCTCCAGCGTCGGCACCAGCTTCTCGATGGAAGCGAGAACGATATGCGTCTTGGGCAGGATCTGCGTGAGATCGCCGTTGCCTTCGTTGGTGACGATGATCGATGTGCCGGTTTCCGCCACCAGGAAGTTCGCGCCGGTGATGCCAACATCCGCCGCGAGGAAGCGCTCGCGCAGCACGGCGCGCGCTTCGGTCAGCAGCTGCACGGGTTCCGACAGGTCGCGCTTGGCATCGAGATGCGTGTGCACGCGCCGGAAATCCTGCTCCACCTGCGTGGCGTTGAGATGCACGGCGGGCGCAATGATGTGGCTCGGCAGTTCGTTGCGCAGCTGGATGATGTATTCGCCGAGATCCGTCTCGATGGGACGGACGCCATTGGCCTCAAGGTAGTGATTGATCCCGATTTCCTCGGAGATCATCGACTTGCCCTTGGTCACTGTCTTCGCATTGGCCTCGCGGCAGATTTGCAGAATAAGTTCGCGCGCCTCTTCTGCGTTACGGGCGAAATGCACGTGTCCGCCGGACGCCTTCACCTTGCTCTCGTAGGCCTCCAGATAGAGGTCGAGATGTTCGAGGGTGTGGTTCTTGATGTCGCGGGCGGAATCGCGCAGCGCCTCGAATTCAGGGAGCTTGTCTGCAGCGGCCTGGCGCTTGTCGATAAAGCCCTGCTTCACGTTGCTCAGTGCTTTCTGCAGCTGAGCGTCATGAAGGGCGCGAGTGGCATTCTGCTTGAACTGGGGAGATGTGGAGTGAACGCTCATGACTGATTCTACTTGCGTCCCGCATCCTTGGCGAGCCCGATGGCGGGCTCGTTCGTCATGCCTGCGAGGACCTCGGCCACGTGGCGCACCGCGATGGGCTTGCCGTCACGGCTGAGCTTGCCCGCCATGTTCATGAGGCAGCCGAGGTCGCCCGCGAGCAGGGTCGGCGCCTGCGTCGCTTCCACGTTCTTGGCCTTGGCATCGACGATGGCGCCGGAGATATCGCTGTACTTCACGGCAAAGGTTCCGCCGAAGCCACAGCAAACGTCGCTGTCGCTCATCTCGACGAGGGTCAGGCCCTTCACGCTCGCCAGGAGCTTGCGGGGCTGCTTCTTCACGTGGAGCTCACGCAGGCCGGAGCATGAATCGTGATAGGTCACCGCTCCGTCGAAGGACGCATCGACCTGCGTCACGCCGAGCACGTCCACCAGAAAGCTCGTCAGCTCATAGGTCTTGGAGGCCAGGGAATCGGCCTTGGCGCGCCAGTTCGGATCGTCCTCGAACAGTTCCGGATAATGTTTCCTGATCGTGCCGGCACAGGAGCCGGAGGGGGCCACCACATAATCGAACCCCTGGAAGGTCTCGATCATGCGCATGGCCAAGTCCTTGGACGTCCCCCGGTCGCCCGAATTGTAGGCGGGCTGGCCGCAGCAGGTCTGAACGGGTGCTTCCACGATGCAGCCGGCATCCTCAAGGAGCTTCACGGCGGCGAAGCCGACGGAGGGGCGCATCAGGTCGACGAGGCAGGTGACGAAGAGTCCGACCCGGGGCTTGCCGGGTCGGATAGAGATCGAAGCGCTCATTGGGTGACCTTCTGGCCCTGAGCGTCGAACTGCTTCAGATAGGCGACGAGATCGTTGATCTTCTGCTCGTCTTTGAGACCGGCATAGATCATCTTGGTGCCGGGAATCTTGGCCTTCGGATTCTGGATGTATTCCCTAAAGGTCGCCTCATCCCAGGTTATGCCGGAATTCTTATTGGCTGGCGAATAGTTATAGCCTTCGACCGACCCAGAGTGGCGGCCGATGACGCCGTTTAATTCGGGCCCGACGGCGTTTTTCGCATTCGGACCAATCTGATGGCAGGCTCGGCACTGGGCGAAGACCTTTTCGCCGGCGGCGGCATCCTGGGCCTGAGCCTGAGCGAGCCCTGTGAGGAGGATGACGGCTGAGAGAACCAAGGCACGCATCAAAAACTCCTTTTCTGGACGAATGTCCCACTTTAGAGAGGCTCTACCTTATTGGAAATATCCCTCAAGGCCAGCTACCTTGTGGGGAGAGCTGCTATGCCTTCGAAGCAGCCGGATCATGCCCAGGGAGGGTGTCATGACGATCGCATTCCCGAAGCCGGATGAGGCCGTTCTGGCCCGCCGCAAGGAGATCATCGCGGGCCTGGGACGGCTCGTATCCTCCGAGGCGCTCATTATTTCCGAGGACGAGCGCCGGGCTTTCGAGACGGATGGCCTGACCGCCTATCGCCAGATGCCGCTCGCCGTGGTGCTGCCCTCCACGACTGAGGAGGTCTCGGCCGTCATGCGCTTCTGCCATGAGAATGGCGTGAAGGTGGTGCCCCGGGGGGCGGGAACCTCCCTCTGCGGGGGCGCAATCCCGCAGGAAGATGCCATCGTGCTCGGCGTCGCCAAGATGAACCGTGTCATCGACATCGATTTCGAAGGCCGCACGGCGCGCGTGCAATCCGGCATCACCAATCTCGGCATCAGCCAGGCGGTGGCGCATGAGGGCTTCTTCTATGCCCCCGACCCGTCGAGCCAGTTGGCCTGCACGATCGCCGGCAACATCGCGATGAATTCCGGCGGGGCGCATTGCCTGAAATACGGCGTGACCACCAACAACCTGATGGGCGTCACCCTGGTGATGCTCGACGGCACGGTGCTGGAGATCGGCGGCGAGCATCTCGATGCTCCGGGCTACGATCTGCTCGGGCTCATCTGCGGCTCGGAAGGGCAACTCGGCGTCGTCACGGAAGCGGTGGTGCGGATCCTGCGCGCGGCGGAAGGCGCGCGTCCCGCGCTCATGGGCTTTTCCTCTGTCGAGGATGCGGGCGCCTGCGTGGCGGCGATCATCGGGGCAGGCATCATTCCGGTGGCGCTCGAATATATGGACAAGCCTGCGATCCAGATCTGCGAAGCCTTCGCCCATGCGGGCTATCCGCTCGACGTGGAGGCCATGCTGATCGTGGAGGTCGAGGGCTCCGATCAGGAGATCGACGACATGCTCCGCCGCATCGTCGCGATTGCGGAGCCCTTCAAGCCGAAGACCCTGAAGGTTTCGCAATCGGAAGCCGAGAGCGCCGCGATCTGGAAAGGCCGCAAGTCGGCCTTCGGCGCGACGGGGCGGATCGCCGATTACATCTGCATGGACGGAACGATTCCCACCGGCCAGTTGCCGCATGTTCTCAAGCGTATCGATGAGATCGTGAAATCCTACGGCCTCGGCGTCGCCAACGTGTTCCATGCGGGCGACGGCAATCTGCACCCGCTCGTCATGTTCAACACGAACGTGCCCGGCGAGATGGAGAAGGCGGAGAAGGCGGGCGAGGACATTCTCAGGCTCTGCGTGGAGGTGGGCGGCTGCCTCACGGGCGAGCATGGCGTCGGCATCGAGAAGCGCGATCTCATGACGTGCCAGTTCAACGAGGCCGATCTCATGCAGCAGATGCGCGTGCGCGGCGTGTTCGATCCGCGCTGGCTGCTCAATCCCGCCAAAGTGTTTCCCCTGGAAGGAAGGCTCGCTGCGTGACCAATCATCTTCCCCGCGACGAGCAGGACGCCTCCGAGATCATCCGCGTTTCGTTCGAGAAGGGCATTCTTCTCAGCGTCTCCGGCCAGGGCACGAAAGCCGAGATGGGCCGTCCCAACCAGACGGATTCTTCGATCTCTTCCTCCGCATTGACGGGGATCACGCTCTACGAGCCCGCGGAGATGGTGATCTCCGCGCGGAGCGGCACGCCCGTATCGGAAGTCGCGCGCACTCTGGCCGAAAAGGGACAGCTTCTGCCGTTCGAGCCGATGGATTACCGCCCGCTGCTCGGCACCAGGGGGGAGCCTACCATCGGCGCGGTGGCGGCCATGAACATTTCTGGCCCGCGCCGCATCATGGCGGGAGCGGCCCGTGACGGTCTCATCGGCGTGCGCTTCGTCAATGGGCGCGGCGAGGTCGTGAAGTCCGGCGGGCGTGTGATGAAGAACGTCACGGGCCTCGATCTCGTGAAGCTCATGGCGGGCTCCTGGGGCACATTGGGCTTCCTCACGGAAGTGACCTTCAAGGTGCTCCCCAAACAGGAGCGCATGACGACCCTCGTTCTGCGCGGCCTCAACGACGCGCAGGCGATCGAGGCGCTCTCGCAGGCGCTGGGCTCTCCCTTCGATGTGACGGGTGCCGCCCATATTCCGGCGCGCGACCGGCAGGGGGCGGGCACGCTGATCCGGCTCGAAGGTTTTTCCGTCTCGGTCGATTACCGCCTCGGCGAGCTGCGCCGGCTTCTCAAGGGCTTCGGCGGCTCGACGGATATTCTCGAAGGCAGGGGAGCGGAAGCGGTGTGGCAATCGGTGCGCGATGCGACGATCCTCACCGATGGCGCCGACCGCGCGATCTGGCGCGTCTCGACCGCTCCGACCAAAGGTCCCGAATTCACGAAGCGCATCGCGCAGTCGCTCGAAGCGCAATGGTTCTACGATTGGGGAGGCGGTCTCATCTGGCTCTCGACCCCTATTGACGGAGATGCCGGTGCGTCCGTTCTGCGGGAGGCAACGCAGGCGCTCGGCGGCCATGCGACGCTCGTGCGCGCACCTGCCGAGATCCGCTCATCGGTCGATGTCTTCGAGCCGCAGAATGAAGCGCTGATGGCGCTCACGAAAGGCATCAAAGCGTCCTTCGACCCGGCGGGGATTCTCAACCCAGGCAGGATGTATGCGGGTATTTGATATGTCGGGCGCCGCTGCGTTGAATCCTCCTGCCGACAAAGGCGGTATCAGGCCGGCCGTCTACGCCATTCTAGCCATCTGCATGATTGCCCTGACCGCCACGATCCTTCTCGCCATGGGCCGCACGCCGATCTGCAAATGCGGGACCGTGGAACTCTGGCATGGCGTGGTGCGCGATTCCGGCAACTCACAGCACCTGACCGATTGGTACACGCCGTCTCACATTATCCATGGTTTCCTGTTCTACATGGGCGCATGGGTCATCGGTTACGTGCGCGGAAAGGCTCTGCCCCTCGGCGCGGCCCTTCTCATCGCCATCGGCCTGGAGGCGGCATGGGAAATCGTCGAGAACACGGACATGGTCATCGAGCGTTACCGCGCAACGAACATCGCTCTCGACTATTACGGCGACAGCGTCATCAATTCCGTGTCCGACATTTTCGCCATGATCTTCGGGTTCTTCCTGGCGCGAACCCTTCCGGTCCGGGTGACGGTGCTTCTGGCCGTAGGGATGGAAGCGTTCACCGGTTACTGGATCCACGACAATCTCGCCCTCAACATCATCATGCTGATTCATCCGGTCGAGGCCATCAACCAATGGCAGTCGGCGATCTGAGAGAACGCGATGCAAACCAATTTCACGCCTGAGCAGCTTGAGCATCCGGCCATGGCCTCTTCGGAGAAAATTCTCCGGACATGTGTCCATTGCGGCTTCTGCACGGCGACATGCCCGACCTATCTGCTCCTGGGCGACGAGCTCGATTCACCGCGCGGGCGCATCTACCTCATCAAGGACATGCTGGAGAGCGGCAAGCCCGCTTCGGCGGAAGTGGTCAAGCATATCGATCGCTGCCTCTCGTGCCTGTCCTGCATGACCACCTGTCCGTCGGGCGTGCATTACATGCATCTCGTCGATCATGCCCGTGCCTATATCGAGGAAACCTATCACCGCCCCTGGCACGATCGGCTTCTGCGCGGGCTGCTCGCGCGCATCCTGCCCTATCCAAAGCGTTTCCGCGTTGCCATGGGCGCCGCGGTTCTCGCGAAGCCCTTCAAGGGCCTCATCGGCGCGCTGCCCGTCGTCGGCGGCAGGCTTGGGGCGATGGTCGATCTGGCGCCGGCCCGCATCCCCGCCCGCTCGCTCCTGGACCAGCCGGGCACGTTCAAGGCCGATGGTGAGCGGCGCGGGCGCGTGGCGATCCTGTCCGGCTGCGCCCAGCCGGTTCTCAAGCCCGGCTTCAACGAGGCCGCCATCCGTCTGCTCAACCGGCATGGGGTCGATGTGGTCCAGCCGAAGGGGGAGGGCTGCTGCGGCGCGCTCGTGCACCACATGGGCCGTGAGGAGCAGGGCCATACCTTCGCCAAGCGCAATATCGACGCCTGGATCGCCGAGATGGACGGGGAGGGGTTGGACGCCATCATCATCACCGCCTCTGGCTGCGGCACGACGATCAAGGATTACGGCTTCATGTTCAGGGATGACCCGGCCTATGCCGAGAAGGCGGCCCGGGTTTCGGCCATTGCCAAGGACATCACCGAATATGTGACTTCCCTCGAACTGATGAAGCCGGTGCGGGAGACGGATCTGGTGGTGGCCTATCACTCGGCCTGTTCCATGCAGCACGGCCAGGCCATCCGCACCGAGCCCAAGACCCTGCTGAAGAAGGCGGGCTTTACCGTGAAGGACGTGCCGGAAGGGCATATCTGCTGCGGCTCGGCCGGCACCTACAACCTGCTCCAGCCGGAGATCGCCAGCCAGCTCCGGGCCCGGAAAGTCGCCAATATCGAGCGCACGAAACCGGATCTCATCGCCACCGGCAATATCGGCTGCATGACCCAAATCGGGAAGGGAACCGAGATCCCGCTGGTCCATACGGTCGAGCTTCTGGACTGGGCGACGGGCGGCCCCATGCCCGAAACCCTGGAGAAGGCAGGCTTTCAGAAACGGATGGCCCAGCCGTTAACCATGGCGGCGGAGTAATTCCGCCATAGGGTTGCGCAACGAAATTTTGTTTTCATCCCGCCTGACTCTGGGTTAAAAGGTGCCGACAGAGTGAAATTTTGGGGTGAAGGGCCGGCGCCATGTCTTCGGGTTGGACGTCTTTCAGAAACCGTTTCGGCGGCAAGAAGCCGGGTGAAGAGGTCGTCAGCGTCCTGCCGGCGCAGGGTGACGCTGCGGCATCCGCAGCTGTCGCGGCCGCTGCCGCGATCATGGCTCCTCCCGAGAAGGGGGAGCCCAGCGTGGTGCGTCCCAACGGGGCTCTCGATTCGGTCGGGCAGAAGAATGAGCTGATCCGGGTCCGCTTCGCCAACATGATCGACCGGCTGGAGGAAATCCGCAGCCTGAAGGAGGATTTCGCCCTCCTGAGCGAGCCGGTCACCGAGCTGATCCGCAGCTATCCCCAGCTTCAGTCGCGCCTGCTCGAGACGGAGGCCGTTCTCAAGCAGGAGAGCGAGACCACCTCATCGCTCCGCCGGGAGCTGCACGATCTCAACACCGTCCATGCCCGCACCATGGACGATCTCGCCGCCACCGTATCCCAGCTCCGCAAGGCCGAGTCCAAGACCCGTGAGCAGGAATCCCACATCGAGGATCTGCGCCTCAATGTGAAGGACAAGGAGGCGATGGTCGCCGATCTGGAGAACCAGCTCTCCATCGAGACCGAGCGCGCCCGCAATATCACGGAAGAGAACCAGGCCCTGCGCCTGGAGGCGCAGGAAGCCGACCAGACGGTTGCCCGCGCCGAGCGCGAGCTCATCGAAACCCGTGAGCGCAATGGCCTCCTCGACCACGAGGTGAAGCGCCTGCAGAAGGTCGCGGAAGACCAGAATTATCGCCTCTCCAGCCTTACCAACCGCTATGGCGAGATCGAGACCCAGCTCGAGGCCACCCGCCAGCGCGCCTCCGAGCTCGAGACCAAGCTGATGGCCGAGCAGGTGCTGCGCCAGCGCCTGGAGACGCAGCTCGATTCCGAACGCTCCTCGCACCAGACGGATCTCTCGGCGCTCGACATGAAGATCGAGGGTCTCAACTCCCGCCTCGGCGCGACCGACAAGATCCTGTCGCATACCCGCGACCAGCTGCGCGACAAGAACGAGGCCCTGCGCTCCGTCGAGCGCAACCTCAAAGAGACAACCATCGAGAAGAACACCCTCGACCGCCGTCTCGAAGCGACCCAGCAGGAGGTCGAGCGTCAGGTGGCCATGGTCAATGAACTCCAGCGCTCGCGCATCGAGCTGCAGGAGCGCGTCGAGATGCTCAACAAGGCCATCGCCGCCAAGGACTTCCAGATCGAGAGCTCCGACAACAAGCTCGCGAGCCTTACCGAGCGCATCGACCAGCTCACCAAGCGCTTCGATCAGGACCGCAGCGCCCTGGAGGCCGCCAACCGCCGCCTCACGGAAGAGCTGCAAAACGAGAAGGCCGAGCGCTCTCTCGTACAGGGCGCTCTGGAGATCGCGCGCGAAAGCCGGATCAAGATCCAGAAGAAATACATCGCGCTCCGCAAGAAGACCCGCCTCGACGCGCAGGAGGACGATGCCGGTCTCCTCGACGAGGAGGAGGTCGAAACGAACGTCCATCCGCTGAAAACCACGGATGCCGAATAAGACAAAAAGCCCCGCTTCGGCGGGGCTTTTGCTTTCATGGCTCTGAATGCCGGGTTCAGGTCGTCTTCACCAGCGCATGCCGCTTCCGTCCTGCGGTCAACATGAGAGCGCCGTCCCGAAGGTCGGCGTTCGTGGCGAGCGCTTCCTCATCGAGGACAGCCTCACTGTTGAGTTTCGCGCCTCCGCCTTTAATCAGGCGTCGCCCTTCGCTGCGGGATGACACGAGACCCGTCATGTGCAGGAGAGTCGCGACGGGGATGCCGGCTTCCAGATTGCGAGCCGGTAGGTCGATGCTGGGCAAGCCTTCCGGCGATGCGCCTTCCGTGAATGTGCGGTGAGCCGTCTCGGAAGCCTCGCGCGCTGCGTCGATGCCGTGGGCAAGGCGCGTCGCCTCATCCGCGAGAACGTGCTTCGCCTCGTTGATCTCGGAGCCTCGCAGCCTGCCCAGGCGTTGCACCTCGTCGAGCGGAAGCTCCGTGAACAGGCGCAGGAAACGCGCCACGTCATCGTCTTCCGTGTTGCGCCAGAACTGCCAGAATTCGTAAGGGCTGAGGTTCTCCCTGTTGAGCCAGACCGCGCCGTTGGCCGTCTTGCCCATCTTGATTCCCGCCGACGTCGTCAGAAGCGGCGTCGTCAGGCCGAAGAGCTGGCGCTGGTCGATGCGCCGCGCCAGTTCGATGCCGTTGACGATGTTGCCCCATTGGTCCGATCCGCCCATTTGCAGCACGCAAGCATGACGGCGCGACAATTCCAGGAAATCGAATGCCTGAAGCACCATGTAGTTGAACTCGAGCAGGGTCAGAGGCTGCTCGCGCTCGAGCCGCAGGCGCACGCTGTCGAAGGAGAGCATGCGGTTTATGGTGAAATGCGTGCCGAACTCCCGCAGAAACGGCAGGTAGCGCAGCGGATCGAGCCAGTCGGCATTGTCCACCATCACGGCATCCGTCGGGCCATCGCCGAAAGTGAGGTATTGCGAGAATACTTTCTTGATCCCGGCGCTGTTGCGCGCGATCTGCGCGTGATCGAGCAGGGGGCGGCTGGCGTCGCGGAAGCTCGGATCGCCGAGCTGCGTCGTGCCGCCGCCCATCAGGATGATGGGTTTGTGACCTGTCTTCTGCAGCCACCGCAGCACCATGATCTGCACGAGGCTTCCCACATGGAGGCTGTCAGCCGTTGCGTCGAAGCCGATGTAAGCGGCGATCGGGCCTTTGCAGAGCGTCTCATCGAGCGTTGCAAGATCGGTGCATTGATGGATGAAACCGCGCTCGGTGAGCGTTTTCAGAAAGAGTGATTGGGGATTGGTCATTTCAAGTCTCCGGGGCTTTTGAAAGCCGCAGACCGGAGACCGATCCTGAAATGAAAACGCCGCCGGAATGCGGCGGCATGGATCGTGAGGTCGCAACCAAACGCAGCCGCCCTATGGGGACGGCGTATAATAGCTGAAGAAGATGGCGCGGCTCGTGATCATGTGCATCTTTTTAGAGAAATGCGCATCCCTGTCAATCGCCATATCCCCAGCGCAGGTGAGCTTGTATTGAGAGCGCATCCGAAAACTGCCAAGCTTTGGCTCTCGTATCGTTCTTGTTTCAACTCGCCCCAAACAGAAAAGTCATCATGGCTTTCGACCCAACCGCATTCCGCAACCACATCCTTTTCCTGCTCGACCGGCATGCCGACGCATTCGGCCATTCGCCTGACCGGCATGCTCTGCTTCGAAGGCAGATCCAGAACGGCGACGACCTGCATTCCCGGCACACCTATCCAGGCCACGTCACCACATCGGCCTTCATTCTCGATGGGGCCGGGGAGCAGACATTGCTGATCCATCACCGCTCGCTTGCGCGCTGGCTCCAGCCCGGCGGGCATTACGAAGAACCGGAGAGCATCGAGGCCTCGGCTCTCCGCGAAGCCTTCGAGGAAACGGGAGCGGAGGGGCTGGCTCTCGATCCATGGCATCGGGATTCAGGCCTGCCCATCGATATCGACAGCCATCTCATTCCAGCCCGTCCCCAGAAGGGCGAGCCTGAGCATTGGCACCATGACATCCGCTATGTCGTGAGGGCGGAGAAGAGCAGCCTCCGCCCCGACCTGTCGGAGGTTCTGAGCGCGGAATGGCGCCCGGTGGCGGAGCTTGAGAGTTTCGCGCCCGAGGCCCTGCTGAATATGCGCAAGCTCGGTCTCGCGCGCCCCTAACAAAACGCGGAGCCGCACTTACATCAAAACTCATGGTCAATGCGCGAAGGAGATTTGCCATGAACGATCAGGAACGCGAGGTCATCGCCGACATCTTCCGGCGGCTCGAGCAGGTGGCCAACCAGCCCCGCGATCCGGAAGCCGAGCGCTTCATCGCCGAGAAACTGCGCCAGCAGCCCTATGCCCCCTATGCCATGGCACAGGCGATCTTCGTGCAGGAACAGGCATTGGCGCGGTTGCAGCAAGAGAATGAGCAGCTGCGCAGCGAGATGGAGCATGCCAGCCGCCAGCCGCAGCAGGGCGGTTTTCTGTCCAGCATCTTCGGCGGCGGCGCGCGCCCGCCGGAGCCTGCCTACAACACGCCTCCCGCACGCCGCGCTTCGCCCTGGGGTGCGCCTCAGGGTATGCCGCAGCAATCCTACGGGATGCCGCCTCAGGGACAGCAGGCCGGGCCGTGGGGTGGTGCCATGCAGCAGCGCGGCGGCGGTTTCCTTCAGACGGCGCTCTCGACCGCCGCGGGCGTGGCGGGCGGCATGATGATCGCCAATGCGCTGTCCAATGCGTTCGGCGGCAATGACAATCCTGCCGAAGCAGCGCAGTCGGGTGTCGCCGATCTCGGCAATGATCAGGGCGGCAATACCGATCTCGCGGGCATGACGGATTCGCTCTATGGGAACCCGGATCAAAATCGCGATGACTTTTCCGATTTCGGCGGCGATGCGGGCGATGACGGCGACTGGGCCTGATATCATCCTGCCCTGAAAACATGAAAACGCCCGCCGAAACCGGCGGGCGTTTTCATGCAAGGCGATCAAATCAGATCACGATGACGGTCGTGCCGACCTTCACGCGATTGTAGAGATCGACCACGTCTTCGTTGAGCATGCGGATGCAGCCTGAAGAGACGGCCTGACCGATGGTGTGCGGCTCGTTGGTGCCGTGAATGCGGTAGAGCGACGAGCCGAGATAGAGGGCGCGCGCGCCGAGCGGGTTGTCGGGGCCGCCTTCCATGAAGCGCGGAAGGTCGGGACGGCGCTTGATCATCTCTGCCGGCGGACGCCAGCTCGGCCATTCGCGCTTCATGGATACGGTCTTGCGCCCGGCCCATTCGAAGCCGGGACGTCCGACGCCGATGCCGTAGCGAATGGCGCGTCCGCCATCCTGCACGAGGTAAAGGAACTTGTCGTTCGTATCGACCACGATGGTGCCCGGGCGCTCGTTGCCGCGATAGGACACGATCTGCCGCTGGAATTCAGGCGCGATGGCATAATCGATGCTGTTGTCGTAGCCGGGGTCGGAATAGGTCTGCGGCAGGGTGGCGACTTGCGTACCCGAGCGCACGGAACCCGTCGCATAAGGATACGAACCGCGCGTGGATGGGCGGGTCACAAGAGGATAGTTCTCGTTGTAGCCGTCCTGCGTGCGGGCATAGGGATAGTTGTATTCCGGCGCAATGTAAGTATTGCCGTAGTAAGAGCCGCCTCCATAGACCGATTGAGCCGACACTGATGCCGGGAGAAGGGCAGCGAAGAGCATTGCGGTGCAAGGGATCCAAGCGCGCATCGGAGCATCCTATGTTGTTGTTTCGAACAATAAACGGCAAGCGCGGCTTTTGTTTCCAACGAGTTGTTTCGCCTTATGCGCCGGCACGCATCGGCTTTCCTGTCGATCGCATGAAATGAGGGGTGAAGTGGTTCGTAAATTGCTGTAAGAGCGACACTCTTCTGCGAAGGCTTCATCCTGGGGCTTTGCACTCACATCGTCGTGAATTGAATGCAATATGGTCCCGCCCTGCGGGCAGCTGCGGGCATCGCGGTTCTGTCCGTCATGGATGCGGTCATCAAAGCGATGGCCGTCCATTATCCGACCTTCCAGGTCGCCTGCCTGCGCTTCGCGTGCGGCTCCGTCATCGCAACGGGTGTGGTGGCGGTCATGCGCCCCGGCTGGCCGAGCCGCGAGACCGTCGTCTCCAATCTGCTGCGCTCCATCGCGGCCGTCGCCACGGCGATCTTCTTCTTCTATGCGCTGAGCCAGCTGCCTCTTGCCGAGACGCTCGTGCTGTCGTTCCTGGCGCCGATGTTCATCGCCCTCTTCGGCGCTCTTCTGTTGAAGGAGAAGATCGACGGCAGGGTGGTCGCGGCGCTCGCCATCGGCTTTACGGGGACATTGGTCGTGGTGCTCGGGCAGATCGAGGAGGGGGGCAACTCCCGCTCCTGGCTCGGCGTCGCGGCAGCGCTGGCATCCGCCGTGACCTACGGGTTCAGCCTCGCGCTCCTGCGCCAGCGGGCGCAGCGGGACAAATATCTGCACATCGTCTTCTTCCAGAATATCGGCCCCGCGGTTCTGTCCGCTCCCCTGGCTGCCCTCGTCTGGATGCCTCTGAGCCTGGAGCATCTGGCTTGGTTCATGGTCATGGGCGTTCTCGGCTTCATCGGCCATGTGTTCATGGCGACCGCCTATGCGAAGGCGGAAGCGGCTCGACTGGCTCCGCTGGAATATACGGCCCTGATCTGGGCGGTCCTGATCGGCTACGGGTTCTTCAGCGAGGTCCCGACCTGGGCGACCCTGGGCGGCGGGCTTCTCATCGTCGGCTCGGCCTTTCTGACCAGCCGACGCTAGCCCGGCCTGCCTGAGGAGGGCGGAAAAATCCCTTCTGGATCAATGCGAAACAGTATTTCTTCCGAAAGGATCTCTTGACTCCCCAGAGCCTCCTCCTTATCTCGCTTGTGTCGTTAGCACTCGTCTCCCGACAGTGCTAACAAGGCATTCAAGACCAGGGCGAGGCCATTGGGGCCGCGTCAATAGTCATAGGGGAAGTTCCATGAAGTTCCGTCCGCTGCACGACCGCGTCGTCGTCCGCCGCATCGAGGCCGAAGAGAAGACGGCCGGCGGCATCATCATCCCGGATACCGCCAAGGAAAAGCCGCAAGAGGGCGAAGTCGTCGCCGTCGGCGCTGGCGCCCGCGATGAAAGCGGCAAGATCGTCGCTCTCGATGTGAAGGCCGGCGACCGCGTCCTGTTCGGCAAGTGGTCCGGCACCGAGGTGCGTATCGACGGTCAGGATCTCCTGATCATGAAGGAATCCGACATCATGGGCATCGTCGGCTAATCAGCCTTCGCCCCATCATACGATTTCCAATTTAACTGGAGGCTAAGCCCATGGCTGCCAAAGACGTTAAGTTTTCTACCGAAGCCCGCGATAAGATGCTGCGCGGCGTCGACATCCTCGCCGATGCGGTGAAGGTGACCCTCGGCCCGAAGGGCCGCAACGTCGTGATCGAGAAGTCCTTCGGCGCTCCGCGCATCACGAAGGACGGCGTGTCGGTCGCGAAGGAAATCGAGCTCGCCGACCGTTTCGAGAACATGGGCGCCCAGATGGTGCGCGAAGTGGCCTCGAAGACCAACGACATCGCCGGTGACGGCACCACGACGGCTACCGTCCTGGCTCAGTCCATCGTCCGCGAAGGCGCCAAGGCCGTTGCCGCCGGCATGAACCCGATGGACCTGAAGCGCGGCATCGACATGGCCACGGCTGAGGCCATCAAGGACATCCAGGCTCGCGCCAAGAAGGTGAAGTCCTCGGATGAGGTTGCCCAGGTCGGCACGATTTCCGCCAACGGCGACAAGGACATCGGCGAGATGATCGCCCATGCCATGCAGAAGGTCGGTAACGAGGGTGTCATCACCGTCGAGGAAGCCAAGACCGCCGAGACCGAGCTCGATGTCGTGGAAGGCATGCAGTTCGACCGCGGCTATCTCTCGCCGTACTTCATCACGAACGCCGAGAAGATGGTTGCCGAGCTCGAGGATCCCTACATCCTCATCCACGAGAAGAAGCTCTCCTCGCTGCAGACCATGCTCCCGATCCTCGAGGCCGTTGTGCAGACCGGCAAGCCGCTGCTCATCATCGCCGAGGACGTGGAAGGTGAGGCTCTCGCCACCCTCGTCGTCAACAAGCTCCGTGGCGGCCTGAAGATCGCCGCTGTGAAGGCTCCTGGCTTCGGTGATCGCCGCAAGGCCATGCTCGAGGACATCGCCGTCCTCACCGCCGGCCAGACGATCTCCGAAGATCTCGGCATCAAGCTCGAGAACGTGTCGCTCCCGATGCTCGGCCGCGCCAAGCGCGTCCGCATCGACAAGGAGAACACCACGATCATCGACGGCGCCGGCAAGAAGGAAGACATCGAAGCCCGCGTTTCGCAGATCAAGGCGCAGATCGAGGAGACCACCTCGGACTACGACCGTGAGAAGCTCCAGGAGCGTCTCGCCAAGCTCGCAGGCGGCGTTGCGGTGATCCGCGTCGGCGGCGCGACCGAGGTCGAGGTGAAGGAGAAGAAGGACCGCGTGGACGACGCCCTGAACGCCACCCGCGCTGCGGTGGAAGAAGGCATCGTTCCCGGCGGCGGCACGGCTCTGCTGCGCGCCAAGGCTGCGGTTGCCAAGCTCTCCAGCGACAACGCCGACGTGAAGGCCGGTATCAACATCGTCCTTCGCGCTCTTGAGGCTCCGATCCGCCAGATCGCCGAGAACGCCGGCGTGGAAGGCTCGATCGTTGTCGGCAAGATCTCTGAGAACAAGTCCGACACCTTCGGCTTCAACGCTCAGACCGAAGAGTTCGTGGACATGCTCCAGGCCGGTATCGTCGACCCCGCAAAGGTCGTGCGCACCGCTCTGCAGGACGCAGCCTCCGTGGCCGGCCTCCTCGTCACGACGGAAGCCATGGTCGCCGACGCTCCGAAGCGCGACACCGGCGCTCCGGCCATGCCCGGCGGCGGCATGGGCGGCATGGGCGGCATGGACTTCTAAGTCCAACGCTCAGGCGAACAAAAAGAAGGCCCCGGATTCCTCCGGGGCCTTTTTCGTTTCTAAGGCGATGAAGATTTACGCCGCCTGCTTCACCAGGCCTTCAGCCACAAGCGCTTCCTTCACTTTCGGGCGCGCGGCCACGCGGCCCATGAAGGCGCTGAGGTTCTTGAAGGACGAGATGTCGATGGCGTGGAAGTTCGTCCAGTTCACGACCGTGAAGAGATAGGCATCCGCAATCGTGAAGGTCTCGCCCATCAGGAAGGGCTGCTTGGCCAGAATCTCGTCGAGATGGGCGAAGCGGGTGGCGAGGCGCTCCTTCGTGGCGGCTTTCACGCTGTCAGGCGTCGTGGGATTCCAGAGCGGACCGAAGCCCTTGTGAATCTCGGAGCTGATGAAGGTGAGCCATTCGATCAGGCGATAGCGATCCATGGTGCCGTTGGCGGGCGCGAGACCGGCATCAGGCTTCCGGTCCGCGAGGTACTGGATGACCGCGGCCGCTTCCGTGAGCAGCGAGCCGTCATCCAGGGTGACGGCGGGCACATAGCCCTTGGGGTTGATGGCGCGGTAGTTCTCGCCGTTCTCGGTGAGGTGCTTCGAAAGATCCACCTTCACAAGATCAATGCTGAGACCGGCTTCGCGGGCGACGATGTGCGGAGCGAGCGAGCAGGCGCCGGGGGTGTAGTAGAGCTTCATGTTTTCGATCCTTTGACTGTCGAAGGCTCAGGCCGCAGGCTTCAGCGAGGCCGGGGCCGAGAAGAGCGGAAGGCGGGAGGAGGGCTTGAGCGCGTAGGCGCCGTCGCCAAGCAGTGCCTGTGCCACGGAGAGGACGATCAGGTACAGGGGATATTCCCAGCCGCCCCCAGGAGCGGAGAAGACCCAGCCATTGCCCATGTGGACCCAGGCGGCTCCGGCCAGCACCGGCAGGAGGGCCAGGGCGACCCAGCGGGTCTGGATGCCGAGAACCAGCATGATGCCGCCGATGAGCTCGGCAAAGAACGTGGCATAGGCGAGAGAGGCTGGCAGCCCCAGGGATTCGAAATATTGCGCCGTGCCTGCGAGGCTGAAGGTCATGAGCTTCAGGACCAGGCTATGGGCGATGAACATGACGCCCAGCGAGACGCGGAGAAGGAGAACGCCATACGCGGTGGAGGAGTGGTTTGACATCGGGAAAACTCCATGCAGATGCATGGATATTAATATGCACTTGCATGAAAATGTCAAATATGATGCACTTGCATGGAAACAGGGAGGGCTTTGCCTTGGCGCAAGACAGGCAGGAACCGTCGGATGCCGTGACCGATGCATGGGTCCGCTTGATCCGGGCCGGAAAGGCGGTCGCGGGCAGCATCGAGGCCGAACTGAAGGCGGCGGGCTTCCCGGCTCTCTCCTGGTATGACGTGCTCCTGCATCTGAAGAAGCAGCCCGAAGGCCGCGCTTCTCCTCGCGCCATCGAGGAGGCGGCGCTCTTCGAGCAGTACAATCTCTCGCGCCTGCTCGACCGGATGGAGGCGGAAGGCCTCGTGCGCCGCATTCCCTTTCCGGGAGACAAGCGGCGGCAATTGGTGGAGATCACGAAGGAGGGGCGGGCGCTTCAGAAGTGCATGTGGGGCGTCTATGGCCCTGCCATCAATCGGCATATCGGCGACAAGCTCACCGAAAGTGAAGCTGAGCAATTGGCCGCCTTGCTGTTGAAGCTGATGGGAGCCCAGAACGATCCGGGCTGTTAGGCGTTCATGAGATAGGCGGCTAAGCTCCAGCGGACGGCAAGGACAGCCCGTGAAAGAACGTTCCTCATCACGATTGAAGCGATTGCGGATCATCGCCGGTCTCGCTGTCCTGACGGCTCCGGCTTTTCTCATGCTCGAATCCTCTCTCGTCATTGCCCAGCCGGCGGAGTCCAACCGCCCGAGTTCCACCGCGATCAGAACGCCCGATTTCGACGACAGCGTCCGCTGGTATCAGGACAAGCTGGGGTTTCGGCTCATCGCCGAGCAGAACTTCGTTCAGGGGCGCATCGCAGTCTTGGAGCGGGGCGGCTTTCTCATCGAGATCGAGGAGATCGACCCCACATTGCCGAAGACTGACGATCCTCCCGCGACAAGCACTGTCGAGGCCGCGCGGCTTCCAGTCATCAGTCTTCTCGTGGGCGATGTGGATGCAGAGATCGCCCGTCTTCGCAAAATGGGCGTAGAGGTGCTTCAGGATCCGCAGGACGAGCTCAATAGTCGCTACCGCACGGCGCAGATCCGCGACAACAGCCGCAACAGGATCGAGCTGCGCGAGCCCATCGATGAGAGCGGCGGCTTCAACCCGGCGGGCCGTTGAGGAAAATCGCGCGAGCTGCGGAATAAAACGCGATGGGGCGTGTCTTGAAGGGCAGGTCGTCACGACCTTTCAGGAGGACACCCATGAAGCTGATTTCCGGTTCCGCTCTTCTCGCAGGCATTCTCGTGGCGGCAACGGGAGCGCTCGCTCAAGCGGCTGCTCCCGCGAAGGTGGCCGAGACGAGCAAGGGCAAGGCTCTTGTCGATGCCAAAGGCATGGTGCTCTACACCTTCGACCGCGATGCCGCCGGCAAGTCGAACTGCAATGGCCAATGCGCCCAGAACTGGCCGCCGCTGATCGCCACGGCGGGAACGTCCGCCTCCGGCGACTGGACCATTGTGACCCGCGACGACGGATCAAGGCAGTGGGCCTATAAGGGCAAGCCGCTTTACCTCTGGGTGAAGGACACCAAGCCCGGCGAGGTGACGGGCGATGGCGTCAACAACGTCTGGCACATTGCTACTCCATAGTCATTGCCGCGCCGATGGGCCTCATCTTTGATGGGGCGGAGGTTGCAGGGGTTCGACATTGGACGAGATCGCCTCCCTTCTCGAGCCGCAGATCCCAGGCTTGCGCCGCTATGCCTGGGCGCTTCTGCGCGACGACGAGGCGGCGGACGACCTCGTCCAGGACACATTGGAGCGGGCTATCCGCCATTGGGGGCAGCGGCATCGCGAGGGCGACCTGAGAGCATGGCTTTTCGCGATCCAGCGCAACCTCTTCCTGAACGCCGTGAGGAAGCTCAGGACGCATGGCATTCAGGTCGGCGTCGAGATGCTGGAGAATGCGTCCTCCACGGATACGCCGGAGGCCCATGCGGCCTTGCGCGACATTCTCGCCGGTCTCGACGCCTTGCCCGAGGATCAACGCTCGGTACTGCTTCTGGTCGGCGTCGAGGATCTTTCCTATGAGCAGGCCGCGCAGGTTCTCGATGTTCCGCTCGGCACGGTGATGTCACGCCTCAGCCGTGCGCGGGGGCGCTTGAGGGAGTTCATGGAAAACGGACGCGGCGCCGTTTTGAGGAGAGTGAAGTGACGGGTGAGCGACCCATCGGCGAAGACGACCTGCAGGCTTTCATTGATGGAAGGCTCGATGCGTCGCGTCTGGAAATCGTCAAGGCTTACCTGTCTTCCAATTCCGGCATGATGGAACGGGTCGAGCGGGAGAGGGCGCAGCGTGAAGCCTTGCGCGCGCGCCTCGCCTTCAAGATGCAGGAGCCTATTCCGGCGCGCCTGCGTGTCGCGAATCTCGATATGTCCCGGAAGCGCCCGGCGGGCTTCAGGATGAAGGGAATCGCTGCGGTGATCGCATGGCTCGTGCTGGGAAGCGTGCTCGGCGCGGCGGGCGCCACGTGGTGGAGCGGGCGCTCGCCTTCGCAGCCGGCCCTTGCCGACAGCGCCATCACGGCGCACCGCCTTTATGTGAGCGAACGGCTGCATCCCGTCGAGGTGCCGGGCGATCAGGAAGCGCATCTCGTGCAATGGCTGTCGCGGCGTGTGGGAAAGCCGCTGAAAGCGCCCGATCTCAACGCGGAAGGATATCGCCTCATCGGGGGGAGGCTTCTGCCGTCCGGCGGGGAGGCGGCTGCGCTCTTCATGTATGAGAACGGAGGCGGCAACCGCCTCACGCTCTTTGCACGCAACAGTATGGGAGAGAAGGAAACCGCGTTCCGCTTCGAAACGCAGGATGGCATCTCCGCCTTCTCATGGATCGATAATGGATTGTCCTATGTCGTATCCGCCAGAATCGAGCGAGCGCAGCTTCTGCCGATTGCCGAGGCGATCCATCATCAGTTCGAGGCTACAGGCGGTCAAGGGAATGACCGCCTGTAGCTGAAGCGGTCGATCAGCCGAACACGGCAGGATCGGGGCCCACGCGGCCGCCCTTGTCGTCCATCGCTTCGATGGCGCGCATGTCATCGGCATCCAAGGCGAAATCGAACACGTCGATGTTCTCGCGGATGCGCGACGGGTTGACCGATTTCGGAATGACGATGAAGCCGTTCTCCAGATGCCAGCGCAGGATCACCTGAGCGGGCGTCTTGCCGTATTTCCGGCCGATGGCCGCGAGCTTTTCGTTCGTGACGAGGCTGCCCTGGCCGAGCGGGCCCCAGCACTCCGTGGCGATGTTGTGCTGCGCATGGAACCGGCGCAGCTCCGTCTGCTGGAAGCGCGGATGCAGCTCGATCTGGTTCAGGACGGGAACGACGCCCGTCGCGTCGATGATGCGCTGAAGATGCGGGACCATGAAGTTCGACACGCCGATGGACTTCACGCGTCCTTCCTCCTTCAGGCGAGCCAGCGCGCGCCACGCGTCGACATAGCCTTCTCCGCTAGTGCCGGGCCAGTGGATGAGATAGAGGTCGATCGAGTCCAGCCGCAACCGCTTCAGGCTCTCGTCGAAGGCTGTCAGCGCTCCGTCGAAGCTGCGTTTGTCGTTCCACACCTTGGTGGTGATGAAGAGTTCGCCGCGCGGCACGTCGGATGCGGCAATCGCCTGACCGACACCTTCCTCGTTGTCGTAGATCGCCGCCGTATCGATGGAACGGTAGCCCGCCTCGATGGCCTCGGTCACGGAGGAGACGGCTTCTTCGTTCGAAACGCGCCAGACTCCATAGCCCAGCTGGGGCATCGCATTTCCATCGTTCAGGCGAAAGGAAGGAACCGTCGGCATCAAGATACTCCTGAAAGGGATGAGGGGGGCGAGACAGAGGTAGGGTTTCGGGCCGAATAAACAAACCGTTACAGAGATGCTCCGCGCCATGGGAACCGGTGTGCCCGGCCCGGCGTTCCGTAGCTTGGCATTGTTGAGATGTAAGAACGGGAGCGCCTTTTGTCCATTCCAGAAGCCAGGACCGGCACATGGGTGGAAGCAGGTGAACGCTTGCAGGAACCGCGCCAGAAGTGAGCGGGAAATATCTGCTCGCTTTCGACGGGGATTCAGCAACAAGGCCGGGCGTATGCCCGGCCTTGGATAACGCGAAATCGTCCGGCGCGTCTTATTTCGGCGCAGACTTCACCTCGGTGTCCCACTTCTTCAGGAGACGCGTGCGTTCCGCGACCGAGCCGTACTTGACCGTGTCGTAATCGATCAGCTTCATCTCGGAGAGCTTCGGCGCGCTGGGCGAGATCGGGGCATTCTTGTTGGACGGGATCGAATAGATCTTCAGGTCCGCGCCAACGAGCTTCTGCGCCTCGGCGGTCAGAGCCCAGTCCACGAACTTCTTCGCGGCATCCGGATTCTTTCCGTTGACCACGGAAACGGAGCCCGTCTCATAGCCCGTGCCTTCGCACGGGGCGACGGTCTTCACGGGCGCGCCGTCGGCGATCATCGTCACCATGTCGTGCATGAAGGCGATGCCGATGGCGGTTTCGCCCAAGGCCGTCGCCTTCACGGGAGCCGCGCCCGACTTGGTGTATTGATTGATGTTCTTGTGCAGGGCCTTCATGTAGTCGAAAGCCTTGTCTTCGCCCATCAGCTGAACGAGCGATGCCAGGAAGACGTAAGCCGTGCCCGAGGAGTTCGGGTCAGACACCTGCACTTCGTCCTTGTACTCGGCCTTCAGAAGATCGGCCCAGCATTTCGGTTCCGGCAGGCCCCGGCTCTTGAGAATCTCGGTGTTGTAACCGATGCCGAGAGCGCCGAGATATGTGGCCGTGGCGCGGTTGCCGGATTGCTCCGAGAAACGCTGCGCCCAATCATACAGCTCCGGCAGCTTGGGCGATTTGTAGGCGACCGTGAGGCCTTCCTCTGCGGCCTGGATGTGGGAATCGCCAGGGCCGCCCCACCACACGTCGGCGCGGGGATTGGACGATTCCGCGCGGATCTGGGCCAGGGTTTCGCCGGTGCTCTTGCGCACCATGGTTACCTTGATGCCGGTTTCCTTCTCGAAGGCGGCGACGCCGACGCGGCACTGCTCCTCCAAGATCGAGCAATAGACCGTAAGCTGTTCCTGAGCCGCCAGCGGCGCGGCTGAGAACGTGGCGGCGAGAGCGACGCCGGCCAGTAGATGACGCATGGGCTTTCCTCCTGTCGTGCCAGGCTGTTTTCAGCCCGGTGTGCGGTTGCCTGAATTGACGGCGCCATGAGGGAGGTTAGCCAGCTTTCTTGTCAAGGTGGCTTTCGCTCTGTGCCCGTTCGGGAACCACAACAAAAAAGGCCGGGCACATGGCCCGGCCTGTTCGAAAGTGCTTTTTCGCGCTTACCAGCTCGTCAGAACCGCGCCCTTGAATTTCTCCTCGACGAACTTCTTCACCTCGGGGGTGTGGTAGGACTCGACGAGGGCCTTCACCCAGGGCTTGTCCTTGTCCACGCTGCGCACGGCGATGATGTTCACGTAAGGACCCTTCGGGCTCTCGCGAGTCAGCGCATCCTTCACCGGGTCGAGGCCCGCCTGCGTGGCGTAGTTGGTGTTGATGACGGCGGCATCGACGTCGTCGAGCACGCGCGGAGCCTGGGCGGCGTCGATCTCGGTGAACTTCAGGTTCTTGGTGTTCGCCGTGATGTCGAGGATTGTCGGCTTGAAGCCGACGCCGTCCTTCAGCTTCAGCAGGCCCTTGTCCGCCAGCAGCAGAAGCGCGCGGCCGCCATTGGTGGGATCGTTCGGGATCGCGATGCTCGCGCCGTCCGGCAGCGCATCGAAGCTCTTGTGCTTCTTGGAATAGACACCAATCGGGAAGTTGACCGTCGGCGCGGCGGTTTCGATCTTGTAGCCGCGCGCTTCCTTCTGGTTGTCCAGGTAAGGCTGGTGCTGGAAGGAATTCGCTTCCAGTTCGCCCGAAGAGAGGGCCTCGTTCGGCACCACGTAGTCGGAGAACTCGACGATCTTGAGGTCGAGGCCCTTCTGAGCGGCGATGGGCTTCACCGCTTCGAGGATCTGCGCATGCGGTCCGGGCGTGACGCCGATGCGGACGACCTGCGTCTGCGCGGCGGCGGGCAGGGCGGCAAACGAGAGAAGGGCAGCGAAGGCCAGCTTCTTCAGCGACATGAAAGTACTCCTTGTACGAGGTCTTGGTGACTTGGATGGTCGAAACGACTTAATCCCTTGAGAGCAGCAAAAAAATGCCGGGCGCGAAGCCCGGCATTCGCAGAGAGATAGCCGTGCCTTACCAGCTGGTGAGGACCGAGCCTTTGAACTGGTCGTCGACGAACTTCTTCACTTCCGGCGAGTAATAGGATTCGAGCAGCGCCTTCACCCACGGCTTGTCTTTGTCCTCGGAGCGCACGGCAATGAGGTTCACGTAAGGACCCTTCGGATTCTCGCGGGCGATCGGGCCCTTTACGGGATCGAGGCCACCGGCTGTCGCGTAGTTGGTGTTGATGATGCCCGCATCCACGTCTTCGAGCACGCGCGGTCCCTGTGCGGCTTCGATCTCGACGAACTTGATCTTCTTCGGGTTGTCCGTGATGTCGATCGGCGTGGGCTTGAAGCCGACATTGTCCTTCAGCTTGATCAGGCCCTTGTCCTGCAGCAGCAGAAGCGCGCGCCCGCCATTGGTCGGGTCGTTCGGGATCGAGATCGTCGCGCCGTTCGGCAGCGCATCGAGGCTCTTGTGCTTCTTCGAGTAGATCCCGATCGGGAAGTTCACGGTCGTGCCGACGCTTTCGATCTTGAAGCCGCGGTCGGCGACCTGATTGTCGAGATAGGGCTGGTTCTGGAAGGAGTTGGCCTCGATATCGCCCGATGCGAGGGCGGCATTCGGAACCACGTAGTCGGAGAACTCGATGATCTTGATGTCGAGGCCCTTCTTCGCGGCGATGGGCTTTACCGCCTCGAGGATCTGCGCATGCGGTCCGGGCGTCACGCCGATGCGGACGACCTGTGTCTGCGCGGCGGCAGGCAAGACGGCAAGGGAGAGGAGGGCGGCAAGGCCCAGGGTCTTCAAGGACATGAGAGTGCTCCGTGTGCGAGGTTCTGAGAGAAACTTAAAGATCAGCCGTGGCGAATGCGCTTGTTGAGATGCCGGGCGAGGCGGTCGCCGATGCTCTGCACGGCCTGCACGAGCACGATGAGCACCACGACGACGGCAAGCATCATCTCCGGCATGAAACGCTGGTATCCGTAGCGGATGCCAAGGTCGCCCAGTCCGCCGCCGCCGACCGCGCCCACCATGGCCGAGAAGCCGAGGAGCGAGACGATGGCGAGGGTCAGCCCCAGCACGATGCCGGGCAGCGCTTCGGGGATCAGAACCTTCAGCACGATTTGCAGCGGCGTTGCGCCGAAGGCGCGCGCTGCTTCCACGAGGCCTTGGTCGACTTCGCGGATCGCACCTTCGATGAGGCGCGCAATGAAGGGCGTTGCCGCAATCGTCAGCGGCACGATGGCCGCGCTGGTGCCGATGGATGTGCCGGCGATCAGACGGGTGAGAGGAATGATCGCGACGACGAGAATGATGAAGGGCGTGGAGCGCGTCGCGTTGACGATAACGCCGAGAATGCGGTTCACCCAGGGCGCTGCGAACAGCTCACCCTTGCCGCTGGTGGCGAGGAACACGCCGAGCGGCAGGCCGAACAGCGTGGCGATGAGCGCCGAGACGGCGACCATGTAAAGCGTTTCGCCGGTGGAATTGGCGATAAGGCGGATCATCTCAGGCGACATGGCCGAGCACCTCCGTGTCGAGACCGTGTTTGTTCAGGAAGTCGAGCGTTTTCAGCGTTGCGCTTTCCGGCACGCCGACCACGAGCGTGCCGAAGGGGCGGCCCGCGATCTCGTCCACGGCGCCGGACAGGATGTTGGCTTCGATGCCTTCCTCGCGCGCCAGCCTTGCGAGAACCGGGTCCGTCGCGTGCGGGCCGCGAAAGCCGATGCGGATGACCGTCTGGCTGTTCGGCGTGACTTCCTGCGTCAGCCGGCTCTGCACGTAAGGCGGCAGAACGCGGCCTGCCTCGTCGCCGAGGAACGAGCGCGTCACCTCATGCTGCGGGCGCGTGAACACCTCGAACACATCGCCCTGCTCGACGATGCGTCCGCCTTCGATCACCGCGACTTCGCGGGCGATGTTGCGGATCACGGCCATCTCGTGGGTGATGAGCAGAATGGTGAGGCCAAGCTCGTCGTTGATCTTCGCGAGCAGATCGAGAATGGAGCGCGTCGTTTCCGGATCGAGCGCGGATGTCGCCTCATCCGAGAGCAGCACCTTGGGCTTCGTTGCAAGCGCGCGGGCGATGCCCACACGCTGCTTCTGGCCGCCGGAGAGTTCGGACGGATAACGGTTGCGCTTGTCGGTCAGGCCGACGAGCGCGAGAAGCTCCTCGACCCGCGCCTTGATCTCGGCCTTGCCGAAGCCTGCGACTTCGAGCGGCAGGGCGATGTTCTCGGCTGCCGTGCGAGAGGAGAGAAGATTGAAGTGCTGAAAGATCATGCCGATGGAGCGGCGGGCATGGCGCAGCGCCGATTCAGGCAGGGCCGCGATGTTCGCGCCGTCCACGATCACCTTGCCGGAGGAGGGCTTCTCCAGCCCGTTCACGAGGCGGATGAGAGTCGATTTTCCGGCGCCCGAGCGGCCGATCACACCGAGGATCGAGCCTTGCGGCACAGCCAGGTCGACTTCCTGCAAGGCGGTGACGGGCTGGCCGTCCCGGCCCGGGAAGGTTTTCGAGATTTTTTCCAGGCGGACGATAGGCTCCGCCGGGATCAGGCGTTGAGCTGGCTTGTCGCCGACATATCCGAGAGGGGCGTTCATAGGGTCGCTTTACGATCGTCTCATGTGTGAATACGACAGATGAGGGATGGTGTTCTCTATGTCAACTGAAATGTTCTATAAACAGGATTGTGTGTTCTGAAGAACGGATGCGCCGGGAAGGATGCCCCCTGGAGCGCCGGCGCGACAACTTAAACCGCCCGCGCCCTTCCTCGGTGGATATTTCACCTTTCTTTCGCCATTAGGGAAGTTGATCGGGCTGTTTTATGTTCCTATGCAGCCGGGTACGGTGTTCCCTCAGGAGAAGAAGAATGATCAAGGCGAGCATTGCCCTGGCGCTGGTAGGCTTGGCGGTTCTGGGGGCCTCCGTTTCCGGAAGCCTTCAGGTTCCGTTCTATCTGCCGCTCTCGACCCTGTTCCTGGCCGGGGTGGTGCTGGCGGGCCGAAGCATTCCGAAGTTCCTGCGGATCTTCCTGGTCATGCTGTCCGCAACGCACTTCGTGCTGGTTCTGCTCATCCTCGGGGCCGCCCTGGGAGCGATCACGGGGGATTATACCGGCTATGTGCCGCCGCCCTCCGCCGCTCTCGGCGCCACGGCGTTCGGCACTCTCATCTACGGCCTGTCCTATGTCCGCGTCATCCGGACCGTGTGCCGCATCACGGACCGCTATCTCGATTCCCAGGCCGACAGCGTCATCCGCATTCCGTTCATCGGCCTCGTGAGGGCGCGCGAGGGCACCATCGGCACATGGATGATCGCCATTCTGATTGCGATCAATCTTGCTCAGGTCGCGCTCAATGTCCGCCTCAGCTTCTTCTCACGCGACATGTTCAATGCGCTCGAGGCCAAGGATGCGGTGGCTTTCTGGTATCAGCTCTTCATCATCTTCACGCCTCTGGCCGCTGTCTTCGTTGCCATCGCACTGACGGAAGTGCTGCTGCAGAACGTGCTCAACATCCGCTGGCGCGCGTTTCTCAACATCTATTATGTGGGTGAGTGGCTCGGCGACGGCGCGCATTACCGGATGCAGCTCCTGGGCCGCGGAGCCGACAACCCGGATCAGCGCATCTCGGAGGATCTGCGCAAGTTCGTCGAGAGCACCTATTCTCTTTCCGTCGGCCTCATGAACCAGGCGGCGACGCTCGTGTCCTTCGTCGCGATCCTCTGGACCATCTCGGCAGGCTTCACCTTTCCGGGAACGAGTTGGGAAGTGCCGGGCCTGCTGGTGTGGGTCTGCGCGGGATACGCCATTCTCGGCACATGGGTGACGCATCTCATCGGGCGTCCCTTGATCCCGCTCAACTTCGAGCAGGAGAGGGTGGAGGCGAATTACCGCTTCTCGCTGGCCCGCCTGCGCGAATACACCGAGCAGGTGGCGCTTCTCTCCGGCGAGCCGGCCGAGAAGGAGGGACTCTCCCGCCGCTTCGGCCAGATCGTCGACAACTATATGCGGATCGTGGTTCGCCTCATCAAGCTCAACAGCTTCACCGCCGCCTATTTCCAGGCCAACGTGGTGGTGCCCTACATCCTCACCGCGCCTTACTACTTCATCGGCAAGATCACGCTCGGCCAGATGCAGCAGGTCGTCGGCGCCTTCAGCCGCGTGGAATCCGCGCTCACCTACTTCATCCAGATCTACACCACCCTTGCGGATTACAAGGCGGTGCTCGACCGTCTCACGACCTTCGAGGGAGCCATTGCGTCCGCGCAGCGTGTCGGCGGCGAGAGCAAGCTCACGATCACGCCGACGGCCAGCCGCGAGCTGCGCCTCAAGAACCTCAATGTCGGCCTGCCCGACGGACGCATGCTCATGCATGCGGACGGTCTTGCCTTCCGTCCGGGCGAGCGCACGCTGATGACGGGGCCGTCCGGTTCCGGCAAATCGACCCTGTTCCGCGCCATCGCAGGCATCTGGCCGTTCGGCGAGGGTGAGGTGCTGGTGCCGCAGGGCCAGAGCATGATGCTGCTGCCGCAGCGCCCCTACATTCCCATCGGCACCTTGCGCGAGGCCGTGACTTATCCCTCGCATGGCGATGTCTACAGCGATGCCGAGATCGCGGATGCTCTGCGCGCTGCAAAGCTTCCGCAGATCGTCGACAGGCTCGACGAGGAGCGGGCCTGGAGCCAGACCCTGTCGCTCGGCGAGCAGCAGCGTCTCGCGGTTGCCCGCGCGCTTCTCGCGAAACCCGACTGGCTGTTCCTGGACGAGGCGACGGCGGCGCTCGATGAGCCCACCGAGGCCGAGATGTATCAGGTGATCAAGGAGAAGCTGCCGCAGACGACGGTGGTCTCCATCGGCCACCGTTCGACCCTCATCGGCTATCACGACCGGCGGATCGACCTGAAGCGCGAGGAAAGCGGCCTCTCGTCCCCCGTGGACGTGATGCAGCCTCAGCCGGCGGAGTGACCGCTCACCCCGTCATCCCGGGGCCGCGCAGCGGAACCCGGGATCGCATGACGAGAAGGGCGCTTTATTCTGCGGACGATCCCGGATCTGCGCTTCGCTTCGTCCGGGATGACCTCATGCCATAAAGGAAAAGGCCGGCATCGCTGCCGGCCTTTTGCATGAGAAGGTTCGTTCTTACAGCGCGCGCTCGAAGATCAGTTCGCCGGTCTGGCTCTTGATGATCAGGTTGCGGCCCTGAATGTCCCATTTGCCGGAGGTGCGCAGCGCCATCAGGAAGGCCTGCTCGGTCGCCATCGCAGCCTTGTCGCAGGTCCTCTTGGTGAGGGCGAAGGGCGCGACCGCCAGACCCTGCTCCCGGAGCGGGTAGGCCGTGGTGGAGTAGGTGTTGCAGCCGGAGAAGCCCGTCGCGCGGAGCTGATCGTCGAGCTTGAAGCTCGGGCGCTCGGTGCCGCCGAAGGGCTTGCCGTTCAGGCTCACGGCGACCCAGGACGAGCCCAGAGGAAAGACTTTGCCCTGCGCGCCCGGCTGGGGGACCTTGGTGTCCACCTGACGGGTCGGGCCGGCGGGCCGGCCATATGTTGCTGCCGACTGGGCGTAGGCCACGGAAGCGGTGGTGGCGAAAGCTGCCAGAAGTGCTGCAAGTCGAAGGGCGTTCATCGGGAACCTCTTCATCGTAAAAATCGCCGGAACCTTAAAAGGCCTTGCCCTGTGAGGCAACGCCCGGAGTGATATTGTCCTAAGACAGAAAGTCTGAAGCGTTGCTGAAGAGGCGGCCTCCGCGACATGCGTCAGCCGATCCGCTTCAGCAGCCTCTCGGTGAGGGTGTTCGTCGGACGGAACAGATAGTCGAAGGTGCGCACGGTGATGTCCTGTGCGCCGATCCCCTGGAGTGCCGCCACCAGATCGAACATCGCGGAAGCCGGGCAATGGAGCACGACTTCGCGGCCGAGCGCGTTGCCGAAGGGCTGCGTGGCGCCGAAATCCCGCACGAGGGCGGCGAGCGCCTGCCCCTTGGCGGGGTCGAGGCTCGCCCGGATCTCGCGGCTCTCGCGCGCCTCTTCCTCCGCCGCGATGCGGGTCAGCACCGCGGTGGCGGCGGCGCGCGCCCGCTCGGACCAGGGCGCGCGGGCGGAGGCGACGAGATTGGCCTCGGAGCGCAGCATCACGCCGTCGTCCAGGATCTTGAGCGCGTTGGCGGCCAGCGTCGCCCCGGTCGTGGTGATGTCCACGATCAGCTCCGCCGAGCCTGCGCCCGGCGCGCCTTCCGTGGCGCCCAGGCTCTCGACGATGCGGTAATCGGCGATGCCCTTCTCCGCGAAGAAGCGGCGGGTGAGGTTCACGTATTTCGTGGCGACCCGCATCTTGCGGCCATGGCGCGCGCGCAGATCGGCGGCGACCTCATCGAGGTCGGCCATGGTGCGCACGTCGATCCAGGCCTGGGGCACGGCGACGACCACATTGGCGTTGCCGAAGCCGAGCGGAGTGAGGATCTCGACGGCTTCATCCGCGTCGGGAATCTGCTCGCGGATCAGGTCCTCTCCGGTGATGCCGAGATGCGCCGCGCCCGTGGCGAGCTGGTTCACGATCTCGGAAGCGGAGAGAAACGCGACCTCGACGTCCGGTACGCCTTTCAGCGTGCCGCGATAATCGCGCGCGCCGCGGGACTGAGAGAAGACGAGGCCCGCGCGGGCGAAGAACGCAGCCGCGTTCTCCTGGAGGCGGCCCTTGGAGGGCACCGCCAGAATGAGAGGGGAATCGGTCATCAGGGCCTCCCCACGATGCGGTCGAGCCAGAAGGAGCAGCCGACCGCCGGGATCGGGCTGTCCGCGCCGAGATGCTCCAGCAGACGGTCGTAGCGACCGCCGCCCACGATGGGCTTGCCGTCGCTGCGGCGCGGGTCCTGCACCTCGAAGATGAAGCCCGTGTAATAGTCGAGATTGCGGGCGAAGGTGGCGGCGAAGGAGAAGGCGCTCACATCGAGCCCGCGCGCGGCCATGAAGCCGGTGCGCTCCTCGAAGAGGCCGATGGCCGCGCTCAGGTCGAGCCCCGCATCCCGAGCGAGCAGGCGCACGGCATCCGTCGCCTGATCGGGATCGCCGGAAATGGTGAGATAGCGCTCCAGAACCTGCCGGGCCTCGTCGGACAGGCCGGTCCGGTTGGCGGCGCGCGCCAGGAAGCGCTCGGCGATCTCGCCCGCGCTGCGTCCGCCGACGGTCGCAATGCCGGCAATCGAGAGAATGTCCTCCACGAAGGCCTTGGCCGCCTGCGGAGCCTGGCCCTCGATGGCGGCGAGAAGACCCGCATGCTCCTGCCCGCCGGGAGCGTCCGTCTCGGCGAGGCTCGCGAGCCCCTGGCCGGAGACGATGGCGCGGATCACCCGGCGCTTGGCTGCGGGGGCGATGCCCAGCGCATCGATGAGGGCATGGAGCAGGCCCATATCACCGAGCTTCACCTGAGGAGCGGAGGCGCCGATCGCCTGAAGGCCCTCGAGAGCAAGACCGAGGATTTCCGCGTCGGTCGCGGCGATATCCGTTCTGCCGATGGATTCGAGGCCCGCCTGCAGGAACTCGCCGCTTTCATTGGGGCGCATGCGAAAGACCGGGCCGCCATAGGAATAGCCGGAGGGCCGGGCACCGTGAGAGCTCAGATGCTGAAGGCAGACGGGGATGGTGTATTCCGGCCTGAGGCACAGTTCCGCGCCCGAGGCATCCTGCGTCACGAACATGCGCCGCCGGATATCCTCGCCCGAAAGGTCGATGAACACATCCGCCGGCTGCAGAACCTGCGGCTCGACACGCGCATAGCCCTCACGCTCGAAGAGCGCGATCAGCGCAACAATGGCATCCGTCTCCGTCACTGGCTTCGCTCAAATCCTTCTGTTCGCATGCTCTCTAGCAATGCCAAGCCAGGAAGGCGAACGATTTCGGCGGGAAGGGTGAATGGGGAGGACCGATGGGAGAAGCGGATATCCCGGGGCTGTGGAGCTGAACCCGGGATCGTAGGCAGGATATGATACAGGAACCTCCACTGTCATTCCCGCCCCTGCTCTGATCGCGATCCCGGATCGGCTGCTCTGTCCGGGATGCCGAGGCAGGAGAGGATCACCACTTCTGGGCGAGTTTTCAGCTTGAGTGAAACATTATTATGAAATAATATTTCACCAATATATATCCGCAGCTTTATCTTTGCGGCGCAGTCAGGGAACAGAGCGAAATGGCCATCGTAGAAGCTTCAATATCGGACTTTGAAGGAAAGACATTTATCGGCAATGGTACCGATACTCTAAAGTTGGTCGGCGATGGCGTATTTTGGCTTAATAAGGCAACCATAAGAGGATTTGCCGAAATAGTAACGAACGATAGAGCGAATATTGTTATCGATGCAGCGCAGCTTGCTGGAATTTCAGCTTTTTCGTCTAATTATTACGGCTACGGATTCATCTCCATATTCGGCCGGGATGTCGATCTTCAAAGTGTAGTTTCCATTGGTGACTTCAGCGTTATTCTTGAGACAGATGGCGCTACGGTAAGAGCGCGGAATTCTGCACAGGCGTTGCAAGTATTTTCTCGCGATCCGCAGAACGATACGATCTTTGTTCAAGAGTATTTGTCACTTGAGGACAGGAATAAGCTCCATGCCAATGGCTTCGACACGGTCACAGACACGGTGGGAAGTTCGGTCAACACTAAGCCTGTGATCAGCAACCTAGATCAACAAAGGATTAAGGTCTCCAAGGGGCAATCAGGTCTTATCGATCCTCAGTCCGATGCACTCATAGTCGATGATGACGGGGCAATTTCTGAGATAGAATTAGGTATTACGAGCAGCAATATCTCTCTGATTCAAGAGATTGTGTTTGGCTCTAACTTCAGAATGGCGGGGTCGGGATATGGTGCAACCTTTTACTATAAAGAAGAATCTATCGGGAGAGTTGAATATAGTGCGGATAGAATGAAGTTCATAATGAGCTCTGATATATCGCGCGATATAGCGCATGAGTTCATTCGAGGTCTGTCTTATAAACCAAGCAATGATAAAATTTACACGACCAGCACAGAGCTAAAAATCAGTGTGACTGATCCAGGCGGGCGATCTTCATCTGCGACTATTTTTATCGATATCAAGGATCCTGTTCATTCAAGTACAGGGAATTACATTAATAAGGGTAATTCAAAAAAGAACTATCTATTCGGCGGTTCTGATAATGAGATTTTCTATCCAGGAAAAGGAAATGATTTTATTAAAACGGGAGGTGGCAAAGACATCATCGTTTTCAATAGCTCGCCATCTAAGGGCAATCGCGATCAAATCAGCGACTTTTCAGTAAAAAACGATACGATTTGGCTCGACAATGCCGTATTCAAGAAGCTCGGCAAAAAAGGCTCGGAGGACAAGCCTGCCAAGCTGAACAAAAAGTTCTTCACCATTGGTGAGGCAGCCAAGGATAAGAACGACTACCTGATCTACAACAAGAAGACCGGAATGCTGTCCTATGATTCCGACGGTTCCGGATCGAAGAAGGCTGTCGAGATCGCCAATCTCAGCAAGAAGCTTAAGATGACCGATAAGGATTTCTTTGTCGTCTAGAATTGAGCGAGGTAGTGCAGACTGATCAACGATCAGTTCCTCTTTTAGAGGGCTGACCGTGTGACGATGTCTTGTCTCTGGGTAGCGCCGACTAAGCTATAAAGACCTTTTTAGAAAAGCGTAGATCGAAGCCGACCGGCCTCATCCACGCTTTCCCATGGCCCTTCCGGCGATCACCTCTTCTGAGCTGCGTCGCCCTTCGCCTTGGAAGTCTTGCGCTTGCTGTGGTCGCTGGAGCGGTGAACGTACTTCACCTTCTTGGCCTCGCTCCGGCCTCGCTCCTCGCCGCCTTCTTCGCCGGTGAGGTTCGCCGGCAGAAAATGGCGGGCGGCTTCGGAGACCACATTGGCGACGGCGCCGGCTGCGGTCTGGGTCAGGTCCGCGCCCTGCGAGCCGGCATCGGCTGCGGCAGCCCCGGCCTTCTTGGCGGTGCGGGTCTTGGTGAGTGCGGCTGCTGCGGCCCCTGCCGCGGCGATGAGGGCGTCCGCCAGGATCTCGCGGCCGAGATCCGAGTTGACGAGGTCCATCAGGCCCGATTTCTTGGCGCTCTTCGCCAGTTTCGAACCCGTGCTCTTCGTGCTCTTGTCGCTTTTCTTCTGCTTATCCTTGGCCTTGGCCATTGTTGTCTCCTGATAGTCAAGCTTCAGGAGACAACCCGGACCTCCGCGCAGGGGTTCCAGCGGGGCGGCGGCTCAGCCGAAATGCCGCGCCAGAACCTCGCGGACGGCGTCCACGATCTTGTCTTGCGAAACCGAGAACTGGGCAGGGCGGGCGGCTTTCCATTCCTCGTTGGAGGAAATGGCCGCTGCTGCCTTGGCGCCTTCGATCAGGTCCTTGATCTCCACCTCGCCGCGCTCGCGCTCGTTGGAGCCCTGGATGATCACGCAGGGGCTCTGGCGGCGGTCGGCGTATTTCATCTGGGCCTTCATGCCCGACGAGCCGAGATAGAGCTCCGCGCGAATGCCCGCCTGACGGAGCGTCGAGACCATGCGCTGATAGGCGGCGATCTGGTCCTTGTCCATGACCAGCACCACCACCGGGCCGGGGGTCTGGGCGCCGGAGACGATGGGGCTCTTCACCATCTGAAGGGCCGAGAGCAGACGCGAGACGCCGATGGAGAAGCCGGTGGCCGGAACGGGCTCGGAGCGGAAGCGGCCCACAAGGCCATCATAGCGCCCGCCGCCGCCGACCGAGCCGAAGCGCACGGGGCGCCCGTCCTCGTCCTGCACCTGGAAGGTGAGTTCCGCCTCGTAGACCGGGCCGGTGTAGTATTCGAGGCCGCGCACGACGGACGGGTCGATGGTCACGCGGTCCTGGTAGGCGGAGGAAGCGACAAGAGATGTAATCTCCGCGAGTTCTTCCACCCCTTCCACACCACGGGCCGAGGACCCGACGACCTTGCGCAGGTTCTCCACCGTCGCGGCATTGTCCGCACCCTTGGCGGCGGTAAAAGCGAGCACCCGCTCGATGGCGTCGGGCGACAGCTCCGCGCCCTTCGTGAAGTCGCCGCTCTCGTCCTTGCGGCCCGCGCCGAGCAACAGGCTCACGCCTTCCGAGCCGAGACGGTCGAGCTTGTCGATGGCGCGCAGCACGGTCAGGCGCTGTCCCGCCTTGTCCTCGCCGCCGAGGCCGATGGCCTCCAGAACGCCGTCGAGAACCTTGCGGTTGTTGATCTTGATGACGAACTCGCCGCGCTTCAGCCCAAGCTTTTCCAGCGTATCGGCGGCCATCATGCAGATTTCCGCATCCGCCGCGACGGAGGCCGCGCCCACCGTGTCGGCGTCGAACTGCATAAACTGGCGGAAGCGGCCCGGGCCCGGCTTCTCATTGCGGAACACCCAGCCCGCGCGATAGCTGCGATAGGGCTTGGGAAGGGCGTCGAAGTTCTCGGCCACGTAGCGGGCGAGCGGCGCGGTCAGGTCATAGCGCAGGGACAGCCACTGCTCGTCATCATCCTGGAACGAGAACACGCCCTCGTTGGGGCGGTCCTGATCGGGCAGGAACTTGCCGAGCGCGTCGGTATACTCGACGAAGGGCGTCTCGACGCCCTCGAAGCCGTAAAGCTCATAGGATTCGCGGATCGCAGCCAGCATGCGCTCGGTGGCGGCGAGATCGGCGGGATTACGGTCGGCAAAGCCGCGCGGCGCGCGGGCCTTGATCTTGTCGGCCTTGGACATGGTTTAACAACAGCCGTTTGAATGAGAAAAACGTGCTGGGGTCCTAAACCCTGCGACGGGGAGGGGCAAGAGATGTTGGTATATTTACAATATGAACTGCCATTCCCGGGCTTGTCCCAAGGGTTCGGCCTCTCGCAGGCTCCGCCCTCATCCTGAGGAAGTCGCGCAGCGACTGTCTCGAAGGAGGGCTTCAGAGAGCACTGGAAGCTCCTTCGAGACGCCTGCTCCGCAGGCTCCTCAGGATGAGGGCGGAGGGCGTGAAGACGTGGATGGCCGGGGCGAGCCCGGCCATGTCGAGGGGTGTTTAAGCCACCGCCTTGATCACCTTGGCGAGCTTGTCGACGATCTCGCCGATCTGGTCTTCGGTGACGATGAGGGGCGGGGAGAGGGCGATGGTGTCGCCGGTGATGCGCATCATCAGGCCGTGATCGTGGAAGCCGCGGTCCATGGCCTCGAAGGCGCGGGCGCCCACCGCATCGGGGCGGGAGGCGAGGTCGATGGCGCCCACGAGACCGATGCTGCGGATGTCGAGCACGTTCGGCAGGCCCTTCAGCGAATGGATCGCATCGGCCCAGACCGGCTCCAGGGTTTTCGCCCGCTCGAACAGCTTCTCGTCCCGATAGATGTCCTGAGCGGCGAGAGCGGCCGCGCAGGCGAGCGGGTGGCCGGAATAGGTGTAGCCGTGGAACAGCTCGATCATGTTCTCCGGCCCCTTCATGAAGGCATCGTAGATGCCCTGGCGCACGAGCACGCCGCCCATGGGAACCGCGCCGGAATTCACGCCCTTGGCGAAGGTGATCATGTCCGGAATCACGCCGTAGCGCTCGGCGGCAAAGGCCGTGCCGAGGCGGCCGAAGCCGGTGATGACCTCGTCGAAGATGAGCAGGATGCCGTACTTGTCGCAGATCTCGCGCAGGCGCTTGAGATAGCCCTTCGGCGCGGGCAGCACGCCGGTGGAGCCCGGCATCGGCTCCACGATCACGGCGGCGATGGTGGAGGCGTCGTGCAGGGCCACGATGCGCTCGAGTTCGTCGGCCAGATGCGCGCCCCATTCCGGCTCGCCCTTGGTGAAGGCCTGCTGCTCACGGTTATAGGTGTGGGGCAGGTGGTCGACGCCCGCCAGCAGCGAGCCGAAGAACTGGCGGTTCTTCACGATGCCGCCCACCGAAATGCCGCCGAAACCGACGCCGTGATAGCCGCGCTCGCGGCCGATCAGGCGGGTCCGGCTCCCCTGGCCCTTAACGTTCCAATAGGCGAGGGCGACCTTGAGAGCGGTATCAACCGCCTCGGAGCCGGAATTGCAGAAGAACACATGGTTCAGGTCGCCCGGCGCGAGCTGGGCGAGGCGCGAGGCAATGGCGAAGCCGCCTGCATGGCCGAACTGGAAGGCGGGGGAGTAGTCGAGTTCCTGAGCCTGAGCCTGGATGGCGGCGGTGATCTCGTCGCGGTTGTGGCCGGCATTGCAGCACCAGAGGCCGGCTGCGCCGTCGATCACTTCCTTGCCCTCTGGGGTGTAGTAATACATGCCCTTGGCGCGGGCGATCATGCGGGGGCGCTGCTTGAACGAACGGTTGGCCGTGAAGGGAAGCCACCAGGCCTCCAGATCGTTGGGCGATGAAATGTCGTTGGCGGGCCGAGTCTGAGCGGTCATTTTATTCCCCGATGAACACTTGGTGGGGAAAGCCTATCAGCCGTTCCTCAAAGCCGTAAAGGGACTTTAGACGAGAGCCGCCGACCCGACGCAAGCCACGCATCAGCCTGTCATGGCATGAGCTTCATAGCCCGCCGCGTCGAGTGCGCGGGCAACGTCGACGCTCTGCGCCAGGGTCTCCACATGCACACGGCCGTGCTCCAAATCCACATCGACCTTGGCGCTGGGATCGAGGCGCTGGATCGCCTTCGTCACCGCATTCACGCAGCCCTGGCAGGTCATGCCGTCAACCTGCATCAGCAGGTCCTTGCGGGGTTCTTCCATGCTCGTGTCCTTTCCAAATTGTGCATTTCCGGCAACAGCAAGGCGTTAAAGCTGTCTATTGTCGCAATGCAACGCTTGTGGCGCGAGTCCCGATCGTTAAAACATCGTTACGTTACTGATTCGCTTAAATTGGCCGATCCAGGGGAGCGGGGGCACCCATGGTGACCGACAAGGTTCACATCGATAAGGAATTGAGGGCGAAATTGTTCGCTCTTGCGCTCGCCAGCTTGGCCATGACGGGCGCGGCTATCGGCTTGTTGCCGGCCGACGTCGTTGCGCCTCTGGTGATCTTTCTCAGCATAGCCGCTTCCGCCGGGCTTGTCCTGACATGGCAAAAAGCCGTCGAGGCCTCCATGAATGCCCAGCTGGCCCAGGCCGATCTGGCCGCCGTGAACGAGCGGCTTTCAAGGCTCGAACAGCTCCTTCAGGCCAATCCGACGGCCACGCCCGCTTTGCGCACGACCATGGCCGAGGTGACGGGAACGGTTGGATTGCTCGGCGGCGTCGTCCGCGAGCTGGCGAAGAACGTCGCCACCCAGAACCGCGACGTGGCCGAGCTGAAAGGCCGCCTGGAAGCCGCTCCAAGGGCCGAGGAGGCTCCACAGGAGAAAGTTGCGCCCGTCCTGCTGCCCCAGACCGCGACCCCTGCCGCCAGCCGGCCCGCTCCGCAGCCCGCCCCCCGCAGGGCCGAGGAGGAGATCCGCCGGATGCGACTGATCATGCAGGCTTTCGAGGCGGACAGCATCGAACTGCATCTTCAGCCCATCGTGTCGCTGCCTCAGCGCAAGATCCGGTTCTATGAGGCTCTGGCGCGCCTGCGCCTTGCGGACGGCACCCTGCTCGGGCCGTCAGAATTCCTCGGCGCCCTCGAACGCCTCGGCCGCGCGCCGGAATTCGACCGCCGGGTGCTCAACCGCGCCATGGCGGTGGCCTATCATCTCATCACCAAGGGCAGCGAAGCCATCGTGGGCGTGAACCTGACCCCGCATTCCGTGCGCCAGCCAGGCTTCCTCTGGTCGCTTACGGGCCTCATGGACGCTGCGCCCGAAACGCTCGGCAAGGTCGTGCTCGAATTCCCGCAGGAATGCTGGCGCGAGCTCGACGCCGATGGAAAGGAAGCTTTGTCCGTTCTGCGCGACAAGGGGGTGCCGCTTTCCCTCGACACCGCGACCGACCTTCTTTTCGATGCTCGCGAGCTTGCCGATCTCGGCGTGCGCTTCCTGAAGCTGCCCGCTGAGCTTCTGGTCGCCGCCGATCAGGACGAGAACCATCACCTGAGCCCGGAATTGGGCGTGCGGGATTTCGCCTCGGCCCTGCGCCGCGAGGGCATCAGGCTCGTGGCCGAGCATGTGGAGCGCGAGGAGACGGTGCCGGTTCTCTCCGAAATCGGCGTGCCGCTGGCTCAGGGCTTCGTCTTCGCGGCGCCCCGCGCGGTCAAGTCCGAGGTGCTGGGTGTGGGGGCTTCCGAGGGGACGCAGCCCCTCCTGCGGCGCGCGGGTTGAGCCGGATCGGTTGACTTAAGGGCTTCAAGGGCCTACCCGCCCCGACACTATCCATGGAACCGGTTGCCGCATTTTGAGTGCCCAACCGGATCTACTTTGCCGATAAGCGCCTAGCGAGAACCCATGACCGCCTCTTCCCGTCCCGCTCTCGTCGAGGGCCTGAAATCCCTTGCCGAGAATTACGACCTCATCCTGTGCGACGTCTGGGGCGTGCTGCACAACGGCGTGAAGGCTTATGAGGCGGCGGGCGATGCCCTCACGCGGTTCCGCGAGAAGGGAGGGCGGGTCGTCCTCGTGTCGAACGCGCCGCGCCCCGGCTCCTCGGTGGGCACGCAGCTCGACGGCTTCAAGGTTCCGCGCACGGCTTACGATGCCATCGTGACCTCGGGCGACCTGACGCGACTTGCCATCCAGGAGCGCCTCGACAAGGTCGTGAACCATATCGGCCCGCCGCGCGACATGCCGATCTACAACGGCCTCGATGTTCGCTTCGGCTCCATCGAGGAGGCGGATTACGTGGTCTGCTCGGGCTTCGACGATGACGAGCGCGAAACCGTGGAGAACTACCGCGAGCGGCTCGAAGCCATGCTGCGCCGTGACCTGTTGATGGTCTGCGCCAATCCCGATCTCATCGTGGAGCGCGGCCACATGATCCTGCCATGCGCCGGTGCGATCGGCCTTGCCTATGAGGAGATGGGCGGCACGGTGTTCTATGCGGGCAAGCCCCATGCGCCGGTCTACGAGAAAGCCCTCGCCGTCGCGGCTGAGGTGAGCGGGCGCTCCATTCCGAAGGAGCGCGTTCTGGCGGTGGGCGATGCGATCCGTACCGACATCGCCGGAGCGGTCGGCTTCGGCATCGACGCCTTGATGATCGCACGCGGCATCCACACGGAGGAGCTCGGCCTTCACAAGGGCGACCTTGTGTCGGATCATGTGCAGGATTGGGTCGACCGCCAGCCGGTGAGGCCGACGGCCATCACGGATGTGCTGTCCTGGTAGGCCGCGTCTCCCTTGACGCTGCCGCCGGTTGAGGTAGAGACCCGCTCATGGCCTCCGACAAATCTTTCCCTCCGGTTCCAGCCTCCTTCGCGGTCTGTCGCGACGGCGAGGCCGTGCCTGAGAGCCTGAAGGGAGCCATCGCGGCCATCGGCAATTTCGACGGCGTCCATCGCGGTCACCGCCATCTTCTCGACATGGCGCTCAAGTCCGCCAAGCCCGCCGCCGTTCTCACCTTCGAGCCGCATCCGCGCAGCTTTTTCCAGCCGGACAAGCCGCTGTTTCGGATCACGCCCGAACCGGTGAAGCTCGATATCTTCTCGCGCCTCGGTCTCGCAGGGGTCTTCGTGCGGCGCTTCGATCAAGAACTGGCCTCATGCGATGCGGAAGCCTTCGCGAACCTTCTCTCGCGTGAACTCGAACTCTCCGGCGTCGTGATCGGCCATGACTTTCACTTTGGGCGCGGGCGCGAGGGCAATCCAGACCGCATGCGTGAATTGTGTGACAGGCTTGGGCTCAAGTGCCTCATCGCTCCGGCGGTTGTCGAAGGCTCGGAACCTGTCTCATCCAGCGCCATCCGCGCAGCTTTGGAAGAAGGCGACATCGCTGCCGCCAACAAACTGCTCGGCTATCGCTGGTTCGTTCGCGCCGAGGTGAGGCATGGCGACAAGCGCGGGCGTGAGCTCGGCTACCCCACGGCCAATATGCGCCTGCCCGACGATTGCCGCCTGCGGCATGGCATCTACGCCGTGCGCGCCGCCGTGGACGGCAGGACTGTCGATGGTGTTGCGAGTTTCGGGCGCCGCCCGACCTTCGACAACGGCGCGCCGTTGCTGGAAGTGCACCTGTTCGATTTCAAGGGCGATCTCTACGGCAAGACGCTCGACGTAGAGTTCGTCGGCTGGATCCGGGGCGAGGAGCGCTTCGACGGGATCGAAGCTCTCATCGCGCAGATGGACCGGGATTCGGAAGAGGCCAAGCGGATTCTCGCCGAGGATCGAACGCCATCGATGATCGGGTAAAGTTCAAGCGTCATCCCAGGTTTTGCTGCATCGCCCTCGGGGCGATAGAGAGGATGAAGCTCCAGGGCCTCCGCCGTCATTCCCGCCCTCCTGTCATTCCCGCCTGCGCGGGGATGACAGCGGTGTAGGGCAGGCGCTTCATCCTAATGGCGATCCCGGATCGGCTTCGCCGTCCGGGATGACCAGCAAGCCTCTCAGGCCGCCACTTCGCCCTCGGGCGCGCCGTAGCCCAGCTCGTCCGGCAGCGGGTCGCCTTCCGCCACGAAGCGCATGGAGACCGAGTTCATGCAATAGCGCTCGCCGGTCGGGGGAGGGCCGTCCGGGAAGACATGGCCGAGATGGCCTTCGCAGCGGGCGCAGCGGATCTCGGTGCGGACCATGCCGTAGCTCGTGTCCCGGACGAAGGCGATGTGATCGCGGTCGATGGGATCGAAGAAGCTCGGCCAGCCGGTGCCGGATTCGAACTTGGTGCCTGCATGGAACAGGGGCAGGCCGCAGAGGCGGCAGCAATAGGTGCCCTTTTCCTTGGCTTCGTTGAAGATGCCGCAGAAGGGGCGTTCCGTGCCGTGTTCCAGCAGGACGCGACGCTCCTCGTCATCCAGATTGCTCACGAGGGCGCTGAACTGGTCCGGGGAAGGGGGCGTCAGATCGAAACCTGCGCCGGAGCGCCTGGCCTTTGCGGTGGTCATGTCTGCCATGGGTCAGTCCTACCTGTAGGGATTTCGGCTTCTTAAATAGGGGCTGCAGGTCCAAATCACCACGCTTTATTATCCGCCCCGGCACTGCTAAAAGGCTCTCATGCCCATGGTTTTTCAGGCTTCAGCCCCGGCCCGCATCCCCGCGGCGCGAATTATCGGCCCGGCCTTCGCGTAGTCCGCGAAGGTCCGGGATTGCTGCCGTTCGCCCTGAAATGAAGCCTGATTTTAAGCCCCTCAGCCAGGGGCCGCTTGGATCGATTGACCGTTATGACCGATAAGAACGAGAGCGCCGCTCGCGACTATTCCGAAACCCTGTTCCTGCCGCAGACCGAGTTTCCCATGCGCGCCGGCCTGCCTCAGCGCGAGCCGCAATTCCTGCAGCGCTGGAACGAGATGAAGCTCTACGAGCGGCTGCGCGAGGTTCAGAAGGGCCGTAACCGCTTCGTGCTGCACGACGGCCCTCCCTATGCCAACGGCAACATCCATATCGGCCATGCCCTCAACAAGATCCTGAAGGACCTCATCGTCCGCTCGCAGGGAATGCTCGGCTTCGATTCCAATTACGTGCCGGGCTGGGACTGCCATGGCCTTCCCATCGAGTGGAAGATCGAGGAGGAGTACCGCGCCAAGGGCAAGAACAAGGACGAGGTTCCGATCGTCGAGTTCCGCCGCGAGTGCCGCGCCTTCGCCGAGAAATGGATCGATGTGCAGCGCGAGGAGTTCAAGCGCCTCGGCGTCGGCGGCGACTGGTCGAACCCGTACCTGACCATGAGCTACGACGCGGAAGCGCAGATTGCCCGCGAGATCATCAAGTTCGCGGTGAGCGACCAGCTCTATCGCGGCTCGAAGCCGGTGATGTGGTCCTCCGTCGAGAAGACCGCGCTTGCCGAGGCCGAGGTCGAGTATCACGAGAAGACCTCCACCACGATCTGGGTGAAGTTCAAGATCACCAACACGCTCGATGGCGATCTCGACGGCGCCTCGGTGGTGATCTGGACCACGACTCCCTGGACGATTCCGGCCAACCGCGCCATCGCCTATGGCGAGAACATCGCCTACGGCCTCTACAAAGTCACGGAAGCCGCCGACGACAACTGGGCCAGGGTGGGCGACCGTCTGGTGCTCGCCGACAAGCTCGCTGAGGACGTCTTCAAGGCTTCGCGCGTTGCCGGCTACGAGCGCGTAAAGGATGTGCTGCCGGTCATGATCGAGCGCTGCGCGCACCCGTTCCGCGGGCTCGAAGGCGCAAACGGCTATTGGGATTTCGCGGTTCCGATGCTGGTTGCCGATTACGTCACCGACGATGCGGGCACGGGCTTCGTGCACACCGCCCCCGGCCATGGCGCGGACGACTACAACACTTACGTGAAGCATCGCGATGTGTTCGCGGCCTGCGGCACGAAGGAAGTGCCGCACACGGTCGCGCCGGATTCGTCCTATTTCCCCGATGTGCCGTTCTTCGCGGGCGAGCGTATCTATGACGACAAGGGCAAGGACGCGGGCGCCAACGAAGCGGTGATCAAGAAGCTCGTGGAAGTCGGCGCGCTGATCGCGCGTGGCCGCCTCAAGCACCAATATCCGCATTCCTGGCGCTCGAAGGGTCCGCTCATCTTCCGCAACACGCCGCAATGGTTCATCTCGATGGACAAGCCGCTCGACGGCAAGGGCGACACGCTCCGTCAGCGCGCTCTCAACGCCATCGAGAAAACCGAGTGGGTTCCGGAATCCGGCGAGAACCGCATCAACGGCATGATCGCCAACCGCCCCGATTGGGTGGTGTCGCGTCAGCGCGCCTGGGGCGTGCCGATTGCCGTGTTCGTGAAGAAGGGCACCAACGAGATCCTCAAGGACGCCAAAGTCAATGAAGCCATTGCCGATGCCTTCGAGAAGGAGGGCGCGGATGCGTGGTATGCGGATGACGGCTCGCGCTTCCTCAAGGCTGGCGGCTATGATCTGAACGATTTCGAGAAGGTGAATGACATTCTCGACGTATGGTTCGATTCAGGCTGCACGCACGCCTTCGCACTCGAGAAGCGTCCCGACCTGCAGGTGAAGCGCAAGGTCGATGGCGGCCCCGATCAGGTCATGTATCTGGAAGGCTCTGATCAGCATCGCGGCTGGTTCCACTCGTCGCTGCTCGAAAGCTGCGGCACGCGCGGACGCGCGCCTTACGACATCGTCGTGACGCATGGCTTCACGCTCGACGAGCAGGGCCGCAAGATGTCGAAGTCGCTCGGCAACACGGTCGCGCCCCAGACCGTGATCAAGGAATACGGTGCGGACATCCTGCGTCTGTGGACCGCTTCCGTCGATTACTGGGACGATCAGCGCATCGGTCCCGAGATCATCAAGACCACGGCGGAAACCTACCGCAAGCTGCGCAACACGATCCGCTGGATGCTGGGCTCGCTCGCGCATTTCCGCGAGGCGGACAAGGTCGCCTTCAGCGAGATGCCTGAGCTGGAGCGTTTCGTGCTGCATCGCCTCGTCGAGCTCGATGGCGAGATGCGCGAGGCTTACTCGACCTACGACTACAAGCGCGTGGTCGCGCTTTTGAACTCGTTCATGACCACGGATCTGTCGGCCTTCTATTTCGACATCCGCAAGGACACGCTCTATTGCGACCCGATCTCCAGCAATGCCCGCAAGAGCGCGCTGACGGTGATCGACCAGACCTTCCGCTGCGTGGCGACCTGGATCGCGCCGATCCTCGCTTTCACGGCGGAAGAGGCTTGGCTCGAGCGCTATCCGAATGCGGAATCGGTGCATCTCGAGACCTTCCCCCAAGTGCCGGTCGAGTGGCGCAATGATGCGCTGGCCGATCGCTGGGCCAAGGTGCGCCGCGTGCGCCGCGTCGTCACCGGCGCGCTGGAGATCGAGCGTGCGCAGAAGCGCATCGGCGCGAGCCTCGAGGCTGCGCCCGTCGTGCACATTGCCGATGAGGGTCTCTTCCAGGCGGTCCAAGGCCTCGACATGGCCGAGATCTGCATCACCTCCGCCATTCAGGTCCTGGCGGGTGAGGGCCCTTCGGACGCCTTCCGTCTCGAAGATGTGAAGGGCGTGGCTGTCGTGCCGGAACGGGCCCAGGGCCGTAAATGCGCCCGCTCCTGGAAGGTGACGCCGGATGTGGGCAGCGATCCCGAATATCCGGACGTGACGCCCCGCGATGCGGCGGCTCTGCGCGAGTGGGACAGGCTCAAGGCGGCTGCGGAATGAGCAAAGGCGAAGGCTCACAGGCGCCGGCTCCCGGTGCGAATGCTCCCCAGGCAGGCTCGCAGCGTCCTCGCGCTGCGGCCAAGCCCCGTGGGTCCAGTCGGGCCCAGGCGGCTCAAACCGGGCTTTCGGCGGCCGCGATCCTCGGGTTCTCGGTTGCCCTGATCATCCTGATCCTCGATCAGGCGACCAAGCTCTACACCCTGTTCGTCTACGATCTGCCCCTGAAGGAGCCGGTGGAGTTCGCCCCCTTCATTAACCTGATCGTGGTCTGGAACCGGGGCATTTCCTATGGCCTCTTCCAGCAGGAGGGGGATCTGGGCCGTTGGGTGCTGATCGTCGTCTCGATCCTGGCCTCCATTGGCCTGTCGGTCTGGATCCGCCGGACCAGGGCCAAGGTTCTGGCCCTGTCCCTGGGCTTGATCGTAGGAGGGGCCATCGGCAACGTCATCGACCGGCTGGCTTATGGGGCCGTGTTCGATTTCATCCAGTTTCAGGTGGGCGATTGGTCCTGGTACGTGTTCAATGTGGCGGATGCCGCCATCGTTGCGGGTGTCATTGGATTGCTCTATGACTCCTTCATCCTGGAGCCGCGAAGAGGACGTTAATCCTTAAGCTGCCTTATGTTCGCCCCAATAAGCGATCAGGCGTTCCAGGCATAATGAGAAACAATGGTGGGTGTGCCATGAAGGGAATGAAGATCTTTGGCCTTGCGAGTGCTCTGGCGCTCGTGCTCGCGGCATTGCCAGCCTCGGCACAGGAAGGCCAGTTCTTTAAGAACGTCCTCGGCAATATCGGCATTATCCCTAAGGAGAAGGAGCCGATCATCTATAACGAGCGCGCGCCTCTGGTGCTGCCTCCGAAGATGGATCTCCCGGCTCCAGCTGCTCCCAATGGTGCTGAGGCTAACAATGCCAATTGGCCCAAGGACCCGGATGTCGCGGCTCGCCGCCGGGCTGCCGCCGAGGCCAAGACGCCTGTCACCTCCACCGATTTCTACAAGAACAGCGAAGGCAAGCGCCTCTCCATCGATGAGATCCGCGCCGGCCGCGACCCGAACCGCCGTGCCGGTCTTCCCGAGCCCTCGGGCGGTTGGGCAAACGAGAATAGCCGCATGACGCCGGACGAGCTGCGCTCCTTCGCGAAGGAGAAGAAGGCGGAACTGTCCGGCGACGGAATCGAACGCCGCTACCTGAGCGATCCGCCGCAGAATCTTCTGAAGGCTGCCCCGGGTGCCCCTCTCAAGGCAACGGCCGATCCCGTCCCGATGGGTGATCCTGACAGCGCGCAGAACTTCATCGCACAGCAGAACCGCAGACGATAACACACTGCCAAATGCTTTCTTCTTCAGGCGAACGGGCACCCCCGCTTCGCCTGAAACCGTTCTGGGGCTACGCAAAGCCAAGCCTGTTCATCCCTTCAGGCGCAAACCATGTCGCACCTTGAAGATTTCCTGCTTCGCTTGCGTGCTCTCCCAAATGGACTATTCCCGTAGGGATTATCCTACGAAACGATTTGATGTCTCTAAGGTTGAACCATCATGAAGACTGCCTCCAAGCCCATCCTCAGAGCTGATGCTTCGTCCTTCGGGAGCACGGAAGGCAGCGGTCCGAACTTGTCTTCGTTTACTCTCGACAACGGTCTCGATGTCGTCGTGATCCCTGATCATCGCGCGCCTGTCGTCACGCATATGGTATGGTATCGCAACGGCTCTGCTGACGATCCGATCGGCCAATCCGGCATTGCGCACTTCCTTGAGCACCTGATGTTCAAGGGTACCGAGAAGCATCCGGCAGGCGAGTTCTCCAAAGTGGTGTCCGGCCTCGGCGGTCAGGAAAATGCCTTCACATCCTTCGATTACACGGCTTACTTTCAGCGTGTCGCGCGCGAGAAGCTGAAGGTCATGATGGAGTTCGAGTCCGACCGCATGACCAATCTGCTGCTTGAGGAATCCGTGATCGCTCCCGAGCGCGACGTGGTGCTGGAAGAGCGCCGCATGCGCGTGGAAACCGATCCGTCCGCACAGCTTTCCGAAGCGATGGCCGCTTCACTCTTCGTGCATCATCCTTATGGCATTCCGATCATCGGGTGGATGCACGAGATCGAGACGCTCAATCGTGAGCATGCGCTCGATTACTACAAGCGTTTCTATACTCCCGAAAACGGCATTCTCGTCGTCGCGGGCGACGTGACCGCCGATGAGGTGCGCCGCTTGGCCGATGACACCTATGGCCGCATCGCTCCCCGGGGCAAGCGCCCGGTGCGCGTGCGTCCGCGCGAGCCCGAGCCCGTGGCCGCGCGTCACATCACGGTAGCCGATCCCAAGGTCGAGCAGCCGACGCTGCAGCGGCTCTATCTCGTACCGTCCTGCCGCACCGCTTCGCAGCACGACTGCTATGCGCTCGAGCTCCTTGCGGAGGTAATCGGGGGAGGACCGACATCGTATCTCTACCGCAAGCTCGTCATGGAACGCGGCATCGCCGTGAATGCGGGTGCGTGGTACATGTCCTCCGCCATGGAGGATACGCGTTTCTGCGTCTATGCGGTTCCGGCGGAGGGCGTTTCGCTTCAGGCCCTCGAAGAGGCGGTGGATCAGGTTCTCAAGACCATTCCCGCCGAGGCGCTGGATGCCGATTCCATCGAACGCGCCAAAACCCGTCTCGTGGCCGAGACGATTTACTCCACCGACAGCCAGTCGTCGCTTGCGCGCATCTACGGCTCCGCCCTCGCCATCGGCGAGACGATTGAAGACGTGCGCCGCTGGCCGGTGGAAATCGAGACCGTGCTCAAGGAGGATCTCGCCTCCGCTGCCGAGCGCTATCTCGTCGCCCGCCGCTCGGTGACGGGCTATCTGCAGAAGTCGGCATCCTGACCGCCTGCATGAAATTCGAGGTAAAGATGACCGCTTCCGTCGAAACCCTGTCCTCATCCCCGACCACCGTGAAGGCCTTGACCTCCGCGCGCGGCGTCGAGGCATGGCATGTTGAATCCGATGTGGTGCCGCTGATCGCGGTATCCTTCATCTTCGAGGGCGGATCGGCGCACGATCCCGCCGATAAGCCGGGCGTTGCGCAGATGCTCGCGCGCCTCCTTGATGAAGGTGCCGGCGAGTACGATTCAGATGCTTTCCAGGAGCGCCTGGCTGCGCGCGCCATCGAGCTGTCCTTCAATGCGGGCAACGATGCCATCGGCGGCTCGCTGAAGACGCTCGTCAAGCACGCGGATGAGGCTTTCGAATTGCTGCGTCTCGCGCTCGTCGAGCCACGCTTCGATCAGGATGCCATTGAACGCGTGCGCGCACAGACCATCGCGGGACTGCGCTATCAACAGAACGACCCGGGCGTGATGGCCACGCGCCGCTTCTTCGAGGAAGGCTTCGCCGGACACCCTTACGGCCTTCCGACCTCCGGCACGCCGGAGAGCGTCGCCGCGATCACGCGCGATGATCTCATTGCCATGCACCGCATGATGATCGCGCGGGGCCGGGTGAAGATTGCCGTCGTCGGCGCGATTTCCTCCGACAATCTGTCGATGCTGCTCGACAGGGTATTCGGTTCGCTTCCCGAGGCTAACCCGCTTTCCGTCATCGAGACTGCCGGGTTGCAGAAGATCGGGGCGCGCATTGTTGTCGATATCGACGTGCCGCAATCGGTCATCCGCTTCGGCACGCCGGGCATTACATGGCGCGATCCCGGATTCATCCCGGCCTATGTGCTCAACCACATCTATGGCGGCGGCTCCTTCACCTCGCGTCTCTTCCAGGAGGTGCGCGAGAAGCGCGGTCTCGCTTACAGCGTCGGCACGTCGCTCGTGAGCTATCGCGCGGCTTCCATGACCTGGGGCTACACCGCCACCAAGAACGAGCGCGTGGCGGAGTGCCTCGACGTGATCGCAGGCGAGATGATGCGCCTCAAGGAGGAAGGTCCGTCCGACGAGGAGCTGCAGAAGGCGAAGGATTACCTCATCGGTTCCTACGCGCTCGGCTTCGATACCTCGACCAAGATCGCCCATACTCTCGCGCAGATCGCCTTCGAAGGCCTCGGAATGGACTATATCGGCCGCCGCAACGCCCTGGTGGCGTCCGTCACGCAGGCCGACATCCACAAGGCTGCGGAGCGCATCTTCGGCGACGGCAAAATGCTCACCGTGATCGCAGGGCGTCCGACGGGGCTGTGAGCCGTATAACAGGGCACTGAAGGGTAAGGGGGGCGAAAGCCCCCTTTCTCGTATCGGCTTTGATAAGTGGCAGCCGCTCCCCGGCATCCCCTAGCCGTCACCCTATCTCTGCCCTAAAGTTCCGCTTCCCTATCTTGAACGAGAACAAGTCGGAGTACCCGCATGGCCCTGCAGCAATCGATCGATCTGGCCCTGGAAACCACCATTGGAGAGGGCGGTCTGTCGCGGGCGGCGTTTGAGGCTGCTCTTGGGGCCGTAGGCGATGCCATGGGGCGGCTGGCGGAAGACGATTCCTCCGGGCGGCTGCCGCTGTTGCACATGCCGCGCACGACGGATGATCTCGCAGCGGTGAAGGAAGCCGCCGCCTGGCTGCGAATGGATGCGACGGACGTGGTGTTCCTCGGCACCGGCGGCTCGAGCCTGGGCGGCCAGACGCTGGCCCAGCTGAAGGATTATGCCGTGCCGGGCGCCGGGCGCTTCACGGAAAGCCCACGCGTCCATTTCCTCGATAACCTGGACCCGATCACCTTCGATCACCTTCTTCACAAGCTGCCCCTGTCCTCGACGCGCTTCGTGTCGATCTCGAAGTCGGGCGGGACCGGCGAGACGCTGATGCAGACCATCGCCGTGCTCTCGGCGCTTGAAAAAGCGGGTTTGAAGGCGATGCCGAAGGACATGTGCCTGGGGTTGTCGGAGCCGCGCAAGGAAGGCGGCAAGAACGCCCTGCGCGACCTCCTCGAGCCTGAGGGCGTGCGCTTCCTGGAGCATCACACGGGCATCGGCGGACGCTATTCCGTGCTCACCAATGTGGGTCTGCTGCCTGCGGCTGTGCTCGGCCTCGACGTCGCCGCCATCCGCCAGGGAGCCGCGGAGGCTTATGAGCCGTTCCGCAACGGCAGTGCCGCCAAGGACGCGCCCGCGGCGCTCGGTGCCGCGCTCAACGTAGCGGCAGTGAAGGAAGGCAAGGGCATTGCCGTCACCATGGCCTATGCGGACCGCCTGGAACGCTTTACCCGCTGGTGGGTGCAGCTCTGGGCCGAGAGCGTCGGCAAGGATGGACATGGCACGCAGCCCGTAGCCGCTATCGGCCCGGTCGATCAGCACAGCCAGCTCCAGCTCTATCTCGCAGGCCCCAATGACAAGCTGTTCACCGTCATGACCACCGGCGTGGCGGGGCAGGGGCCGATCATGGACGAAAAGCTCTCCAAGCGCGCGGGCGAGCCAGATTTCGGCGGCAAGCGCATCGGCGATCTCGTCGCGGCCCAAGGGCGCGCCACGGCCGATACGCTGGCCAAGAACGGCCGTCCGACGCGGCGCATCCATATCGAGAAACTCGACGAACGCGCCGCGGGCGAGCTCCTCATGCATTTCATGCTGGAGACCATCCTGACCGGCTATGCGCTGGGGGTCGATCCCTTCGATCAACCCGCCGTGGAAGAGGGCAAGATCCTCGCCAAGCAGTATTTGGCGCAGGGGTAAGCAGACAAGCCGCAGCGTCATCCCAGGTTCTGCTCCGCAGTCCCGGGATGGCTATAGTGGATGAGCAGGGGAATAACGTCGCGGCTTCTGGCATCGGCGGCGTTCGATCCCTATCTTCTCTCTTTCCGAATCTCTTATTCAGAAGCGCCTCATGCTGGTCCGCCGCCTCGATCCCATTCTCGTCGACCGCATCGCCGCGGGCGAGGTTGTCGAGCGCCCGGCGGCAGCCGTGAAGGAACTCGTCGAGAACGCCGTCGATGCGGGCGCGGGCTCCATTGAGATCACCGTGGAAGCCGGCGGACGCCGCCTCATCCGCATCGTCGATGACGGGCAGGGCATGAATCCGGAGGATCTGGAGCTCGCCGTCGAGCGCCACGCCACCTCCAAGATCCCGGACAGCGATCTCTTCTCCATCAACACGCTGGGCTTCCGTGGCGAGGCGCTGCCTTCCATCGGCGCGGTGGCGCGGCTTGCCATCACGACCCGCACGGCGGATGCCGAGACCGGCTCCATGATCGTCGTGGAAGCAGGCGTAAAGCATCCCGTGCGGCCAGCCTCGGCACCCAAAGGCACGCGCGTCGAGGTGACGGACCTGTTCGCCGCCACGCCGGCACGTTTGAAGTTCCTGAAGAGCGACCGTTCCGAAGCGCAGGCTGTCGCGGAGATCGTGAAGCGCCTTGCCATCGCGCATCCGACCGTGCGCTTCACCCTGTCAGGCGAGCACATCACCGCCTTCACCTATCCGCCGGAAGAGCCCGGCGAGCATGGTTTCCTGCGCCGTCTCTCGCGCGTGCTCGGCTCCGACTTTCACGAGAACGCCATGTCCATCGGCGTGGAGCGCGAAGGCGTGCGCCTTACGGGCTTTGCGAGCCTGCCGACCTATCATCGCGGCACATCCACGGCGATCCATTTCGTGGTGAACGGGCGCCCCGTGCGCGACAAGCTTCTGCTTGGCGCAGTGCGGGGCGCCTACGCCGATGTCATGGCCTCGGATCGTCATCCGGTTCTTGCCATGATGATCGATCTCGACCCGCGCGCGGTGGATGTGAACGTGCATCCGGCGAAAACGGAAGTGCGCTTCCGCGATCCCGCTTTCGTACGCGGCTTCGTGGTGGCCGCGATCAAGGAGGCGATCAACCGCTTCGGTATGCGCGCATCCTCAACGGTTGGCACGCGCACATTGGAAAGCCTGCGCCCCCAAGGAGGCTTGCCGTCAAGGCCCGCTTACGGACATCACCGTCCCTCCATCATCCGCCCGTCGAGCGGTTTGGCCAATTGGCAGGCGCCGCTCGATCCTCCTTCGCAAGCCTACGCGCCCGGATCCGGCCTGGCTGAAGCACAGGTCAGCCTCCCGGATTTCGCAGCCCCTTCCGCCGACAGCCGCGCGACGCTTGCCGAGATCGAGCCGGAGGCTGAGGCCGCTCCTCTCGGCGCCGCGCGCGCGCAGGTCCATGGCACTTACATCGTCGCGCAAACGCAGGACGGGATCGTCATCGTCGACCAGCATGCCGCGCATGAGCGTTTGGTCTACGAGCGTCTGAAGCGCGAGCGCGCAGCATCCGGCATTGCGCGCCAGTTGCTGCTTATTCCCGAGGTGGTCGATCTCGATCCCGTGGATGCGGACCGCGTGCTCGCCGAAGCTTCGATGCTGGAGGGGTTGGGCCTTGTGGTCGAGCCTTTCGGGCATGGAGCCCTGCTGGTGCGCGAGGTCCCATCCGCGCTTGCGGGTGGAAGCATCAAGGCGCTTGTGCAGGATGTGTCCGACGCGCTCGCGGAATGGGGACAAGGTGCCGCCAATCCGCTGGAAGAGCGGCTCGACGCTGTGCTCTCGCGCATGTCCTGCCACGGCTCAATCCGAGCCGGACGACGGATGCGGCCGGAGGAAATGAACGCATTGCTGCGCGAGATGGAGGCGACCCCTCTCTCCGGCCAGTGCAACCACGGGCGTCCCACTTACGTGGAGCTGAAGCTCACCGATATCGAGCGGCTGTTCGGACGGCGATGAAATACCAAACTGCAATCCGTTGAGCTTGGTGCCAAATCCGGCTCAAGCTGCAATCAGGCTATACGCCATTCCAGAATGGCCATGGAGGTAAGGCAAGTACGTTCTGCCTTGTTCGCTCAGGTGAATAAGCCGCCTGGGGATGTGCGCCTGCCTGTCTTCAAGAGCTTGGCTCCGTAAGGGAGGATATGACAGCGGCTTAGCTTTAGCTGGCCCGATATGCGTACCGATGGAGAGCAGGGAGAACCGGCGCGGGCTTGCAAGCATGCCCACATCTGTGTTTGGGGCCTATGGCACGGTTCATTCATGTGGCGATGCAATAGGTCGCCTCATGCCACAGAGGCATCCTGACGAGATTTGCAGACAAGATCATTGAGCAACTGCTATATTGGTCCCGAGCAGACTATGACTTCGCGGCTATCAGCGATAGGGCCCACCTATTGTCTTCATATGTCCGGCACGCAACCAATTGGATACTCGAGATTGATCCAACGCTGATTCAGTTTCGGCTATCCTGTCGCGTGCTCTTGTCAATTATTTGCGTAAGCCTTTCACTTATAGTCCTGAATCAGTTCTTGCCTCTGTCAGAGGCTGCTGTTGCAATAGCCCTCTCGACAACGCTTCAAGGGGCCGTAGCCGTTCGCGATAAGACTGCTTCGGCGCGGGCGGTGACACGCATTTACTCGGGCATAGCCGGCTTTTTCGTTGTCTGCGTCATCACATACTTTGAGCACCGTCCACTTGCCGTAGGTGCAGTCTTATTGGCGGTGGTCTTCCTGGCCGTATATGCGCCTCGCTACGGTGATCGCTGGAAAGCTGTTGGAGCATTCGCGTTCTTCTGTTGTATCCTTTCGGGCTTCCTCAAGCCGATTGATAGCGAACTGCCAGGGTTGGCGGTTTCCTTGGCCGTCTCCTCGATAATCTCGCATATGGTGCGAAATTATATTCTTCCGGAACGCCCCGCTGACGATTTTCGCCGTGCTGCACGTGCTCTCGACAGCTTGATGAGAGAGTTCAAGGAACAGGTTAGGCGGTGTGCTACATCCAGGCATCATCGCCGAGATCTTCAGAAGCTCCTCGGGATCAAGCGCAGAGCTAGGAATGCGCTCATTCACGCCGAAGAATATTTGCCGCTTGACGCGGACGACAAGACAGCGGGGCTTGCAGGTCGGCTTTTCGACCTGGATCTGACAATGGATGCTTGCGTGATGGCCGTGATCGGAAAGCCATCCAAGCCTGCGGACATGAAGAGTTGCCTCGTGCCTCTCGATCAGATTCAACTGGAGATCAAGCAGAGCGTCGCCGAAATTCCGGACAGCACTTTTACGACATCGGCAGCAAAGGATAAGCCCGTCCGGAAAGCTGCCGCAGAGGCTCAGCTGCGGCAAGCTGTACAGGTTACGCTTGCGTCGGCTATCGCCATGACTCTCGGGCTCTGGCTGTCACAGGAGAGGTGGTTCTGGGCGGTCATGACAGCCTTTATTGTGTTCATGAACACTCACTCTACCGAGGAAACCTGGGTTCGCGCCTTGAATCGGACCCTGGGAACGGCCATCGGCATCGTTGCCGGGATCGCACTTGCCACCATCCTCAATGGAGCGCTTGTGCCGAGCGTGTTGCTGACAGCAATCGCTTTAGCAATCGGCTACTTTGTCATGGCTATTTCATATACGGTATTCTGCATTTTTCTGACTATCGCAATTTCTCTGATTTATGGGCTGGTCGGCTCATTCACTCCTCATCTGCTGATGCTGCGCCTTGAGGAGACAGCTATTGGGGCGGCAGCCGGGATCTTCGTTTCACTCTGGGCGCTCCCGATACGCACGCATGATCGTTTGATAAATGTCTTCCGCAATTATCTTCAACGTATTGACACGCTGCTGTCCCTCTTCTGCGATCCTGCCCGCAATGAAGTCGCAATAACAAGGCAGCTGCGCCTGATCGAGGGGGCTCATTCTGATTGCTTGACGGCTCTGTCTCCCCTGCGAAGCGCATGGAGGCTCGGTCCTGAACAGTCCGGAAGTCGAAATGCAGTGATGAGGGTCAACACCCTGCAATACTCGGTCGAGGGATTGGCCCGCATATTCGCAGCGACTGCTCCGACACCCGACCAAGTGGAGCGCATCACGGAACTTCGTCGCGAAATCAAGGTGCTTGGCACAACAAAGATCGACCTTCTTTCACCGGCCACCTCCGCACCCTTGGAGATTGCCTCAAGCACGAGTGTTACAGAGACGGATATCTATTTGCAGCGATTAGCACTCGTTCTGTACCAGCTCGATCCCAACAATCAGGAAGCTTAGTCCCGACATTATCTGGCGCAAAGAATAACCATGCCCGCCAAGGGCACCATTCCCGTTCGGCGATTCCTATTGAAAGCGCAGGACAAGGTTCCGGTCGAAAGGTATTTAGGGAACAAGTGCATGCGATGATACGTTTCGTATCGGCTTATTGCAGACTCTCTATCGCGCTCGACTTGTCGGCTTGCTTAAACGCGTGTGTTTGCGGAAGTCGCGTAGAGTTACAGTTCCTGATCTACATTTCTGAAGCGGAATGAGCCGTGACCGGATTGGACATCCTATGGGTCGGCCTAGGCGGAGGCGTTGGCTCTCTGCTTCGCTGGTGGATCGGCCGCTTGGTCACCGCGCGCTACCGGGGAGTTTTCCCGCTAGGTACTTTTCTAATCAATATTTCCGGTGCCTTCGTCATAGGATACCTATCGACGCTGTTCACGGTCGATTGGAATAACCGCTACGGAACCGTTCTCAACTCGGGAATTCTGACGGGATTTCTGGGAGGATACACGACGTTCAGCACCATGCAGTTGGACGCTGCCACGCTTGTTGCGAAGTCTCGCGGCGGGCTTGCCCTCCTCTATCTGCTTCTCTCGACCATTGCCGGGCTTGCAGCAGCTTGGCTTGGCGTCGCGCTGGCCCTGATGCACCGATGAGGACACGCCGCTCATGCTAAATCTATTGATCCTTGTCTTTGCTGGAGGGGCGCTTGGCGCGATGCTGCGCGAGTTCACGATGCTGGCGATACCCGACCCGCGTGATGGCTTCCCGCTCGCTATTCTATGTGCAAATCTTTTAGCCGCATTTTTGCTTGGTCTTGTGACTGCTTTGCACAAGCGCCAGGCTGTGTCGGATGATGTCCACACGATGGTCGGTACGGGCATCATGGGCGGGTTATCGACTTTCTCAAGCTTTGTCTTCGGCGTGGTCAGCCTGTGGATGGCCTCCGTTACAAATACATTTGTTGCAGTTGCTTATATCGGCATCAGCCTGGGCATTGGATACCTCGCCGTACTTCTCGGCTTGAAGATCGGCGAATGGAAGTGAGCTTATTGGCGTAAGAGTCCGCAAAAATAGAAATTGAGCGTTTACACGGCTCTATTTTAATGCGCGAAAGGAGATTACTTTTAAAGGTGCGCTTCTATTGAGTAGGGACGAGTTCAGCTGCTTTTCAGTGGCGCTCGGCAAGATTTGTCTATAACTATTATATTGATGAATACCAATATATCATAATATTTGTCGTCTTCAGATTGGAGGTGATATCTTATTGGAGTAAATACATGCCTTACAATAAACACAATACATACATATTTTACTAATCATAGTAAGAGCATCTCATATATTCATTCGGAAATATATTAAGCCCTAGCTTTGTTTTCGCGTTTGATGTTCGACAATAAGCGTACGACTGCACCTATGTTCGCGAGATCTCAAGGGAATTCGCCATGCATCTGACGCCGCGTGAGTTTGATAAACTCCTCATCCACATGATGTCCGACGTTGCGCTGAAGCGAAAAGCGAAGGGGCTGAAGCTCAATCATCCTGAGGCTGTGGCTGTACTCTGCGCCTTTGTTCTCGAAGGTGCCCGTGAGGGCAAAACTGTCGAAGAAGTTATGGATGGAGCGCGTAGCGTCCTCACGGCGGGCGACGTCATGGACGGCGTTCCAGATCTGCTGCCTCTCATCCAGGTTGAAGCTGTATTCAGCGATGGAAGTCGCTTGGTCAGCCTCCACACCCCTATCTCCTGACACAGTGCCGCTCGCATCTCTCATGCCCGAAAAGAGATATCCATGGCCAAAGCTCCTCAGAAGCCCGTTCATCCGCAGCCAGAGCATACGGATGTGCCGCACAAATACGTCAGGCCGGTCGGCGGTTACATACTCGCGAAAGACCCGGTTGAAATAAATCCCGGTCGTCCTCGGACCAAACTGACCGTACGCAATACTGGCGACCGCCCCATTCAGGTGGGATCGCATTTCCACTTCTTCGAAGCCAATCGTTATCTCGAGTTTGACCGCCCGGCATCGTTTGGGCAGCGCCTCGATATACCTGCCAACACAGCAGTCCGCTTCGAGCCCGGCGACCAGAAAGACGTGACCTTGGTGCCATTTGCAGGCAAGCGCTTTATCTACGGGTTCAACAACCTTGTCGACGGCTGGGTCGGTGATGGCCCAACGCCAGACTTCCACCCGAACCGTGATACCGCGATCGAGCGAGCCGAGAAACTTGGGTTCAAGTCGAAACCTTCCGGACAGTCAAAGTGATTTATCGCCAAGCGGCGAGACTCCACAAGGATAAGCACCATGACGCAGGTTTCGCGCCAGCAATATGTCGATCTATACGGCCCGACAGTCGGTGATAAGATTCGGCTCGGCGATACGGATCTCGTTGTTGAGATCGAGCGCGACCTCCGCAGCACCTATGGCGATGAGCTGCAATACGGGGGAGGCAAAACGCTGCGTGACGGCATGGGGTCGGAAAACCAGCTGACTCAAGAGGCCGGATGCCTTGACCTCGTCATTACCAACGTCACGGTCATCGATGCGATGCAGGGGGTGATCAAGGCCGATGTAGGAATTCGCGACGGAAAAATCGTCGGCCTCGGCAAGGCTGGCAATCCATCGACGATGGAAGGCGTCACACGCGGTCTCGTTACCGGAACATCTACAGATGCGATCTCGGGCGAGCATTTGATCCTGACGGCTGGGGGCATGGATACCCATGTCCACTATATCGCGCCACAACAGGTTTATGCCGCACTCTCGAACGGCATCACGACGCTCTGGGGCGGCGGTATCGGCCCTGTCGACGGCAGCAATGGGGTGACCTCAACCAACGGTCCATGGAACCTCGAGATGATGCTTCATGCGATCGAGGGGCTGCCCATCAACTTCGGCATTCTCGGAAAAGGAAACAGCACCGGAGCCGCGCCGCTTGTCGAACAGCTCATGGCGGGAGCCGCCGGGTTCAAGGTGCATGAAGACTATGGATCAACCCCTTCGGCGATCCGTTCCTGCCTGTCCATCGCCGACGAGTATGATGTCTCCGTGGCCGTTCATACCGACACCTTGAACGAAGGCGGCTATGTCGAGGACACGATTGCTGCGTTCGATGGGCGTTCGATCCATACCTACCACAGCGAGGGCGCGGGCGGGGGGCATGCGCCGGATCTCCTGAAGGTGGTGGGCCAAAGTAACGTGCTGCCGAGCTCCACGAATCCGACATTGCCGTGCGGACAAAACTCCGTCGCGGAATTGTTCGATATGATCATGGTTTGCCACAACCTCAATCCGAAGATCCCTTCGGACGTCGCATTCGCGGAGAGCCGTGTTCGTGCGGAAACAATCGTCGCGGAAAGCGTGCTCCACGATATGGGTGCGATTTCGATGATCGGCAGCGACTCGCAAGCCATGGGTCGTATCGGCGAAACCTTCCTGCGGGCTATTCAAACCGCAGATGCAATGAAAAAGACACGCGGAGCTTTGCCGGAAGATTCATCGGAGAACGACAACTTCCGGGTCCTTCGTTACATCGCCAAGGTTACGATTAACCCAGCGCTTACAGCCGGGATTTCCGACGCGATCGGATCGATTGAAGCTGGAAAGGTCGCGGATCTTGTCCTCTGGGAGCCAGCCTTTTTTGGCGCGAAGCCGAAGTTGGTGCTGAAGAGCGGGTTGGTCGCCTGGGCGAATATGGGGGATCCGAATGCCTCCTTGCCCACGCCTCAGCCGATGTATTACCGGCCGATGTTCGGTGCTTTTGGATCAGCGCTGACGAAGACCTCGATTACTTTTGTCTCGCGGCTCGCCTACGACAACCGGATCGGGGAGCGATACGGATTGCAGCGCAGAGTTTGTCCAGTATCCGGTACGCGGGTGCTCGGAAAGGCGCACATGATCCGTAACAACTATCTGCCGAACATCGAAGTCAACCCGCAAACCTTTGCCGTCACCGTGGACGGTGTCCATGCGACAGTTGATCCACCGAAGTCGATCTCTCTCAATCAGCTCTACTTCTTCAGTTGAGCGTCATAACAGCATTACAGCGCCAAACACCGACAGAGGACTGCATGATCATCATTGAAGACATCATTGGCAATTCTCACGAAACGGCATGGCGCTCCCGCCTTGCGGATACGCAGATCGACTGGCTCGTGCTCGACCAATGGGAAGCGCAGAAGAGCCGGCTGCGTAAGGCGACCGCCAATAATGTGGAAGTTGCCCTTTCACTTAACCGCAACACCCATTTGAGCGATGGGGACATCCTGTTCTGGGACGAAGCCAAGAGACAGGCTATCGTGGCCCAGATCCAGCTCAACGAGGTCATGGTCATCGATTTGACGGACATTTTGCGAGAGAATGTCACTACGGCGGCGCGCACGATGTTCGAGCTCGGTCACGCTCTCGGAAATCAACATTGGCCAGCTGTCGTTAAAGAGGATCGAGTATTTGTCCCGCTCACCGTCGACCGGAAAGTCATGGCTTCCGTCATGAAGACGCATGCCTTGCCGGGGATCCGCTACGACTTCATGCCCGGTGCAGAGGTGATCCCCTATATGGCGCCTCATGAAGCGCGGCGACTTTTCGGTGGAGCTGCCGAGCAGTCCCATGCCCATCCACATATCAGGGATATCGGCGACGACCATAGTCACCATCATGGGCATGGGCATGATCACTGAAGTCACAGCCGCCCAGCCGATGTCGGGTTTTCTGCATCTCTTGCAATTCGGTGATTCAGGTCTTCCTGTCGGAGGGTTCTCTTTCTCGCACGGCCTCGAAACGGCAATCGATCAGCGTATCGTATTTGATCTGAATAGCTTGCAGGATTTCATACTGACAGTCATGCGGCAGACGGCGACTGTCGACGGTATCGCGCTGTTGTGCGCCCACCGCGCGGCCCAGAGGAACGACATCGAGGCACTGACGTCGATCGACCGGGCGGTCCTTGATCGAAAGATCAACGAGGAGACGCGGCTCATGACTGTCCGCATGGGCCGAAAATTATGTGAGCTTGCATCGGCAGTTGTCGGAGGGGATCTTTGTTGCGGTTGGCTTGATCGCATCAAAGGATCCGAAACGGACGGAACTCACCCTGTGAGCATGGCAATTGCGCTTTCCTCTCTTGGGATAGAGCGCCAGCACGCCTTCGCCGTGCAACAATACGGGGTAGCAACAAGCATCCTCGGAGCGGCGCTTCGCCTTATGCGGGTTGCGTTCGTGGATACTCAGAAAATCCTGCTGGATACGATGGCTGTCGTCGCACCGACCTATGACGAGGTTGCCGACTCGACCATTGATGAGATGGCCAGCTTTGCGCCCATGATCGACATTCTCGCCGCCATGCATGTGAAGGCACATGTTCGCATGTTCATGAATTGAGATGGAGCGTTATGATGAAGAAAATTCCGCGTATCGGCATCGGAGGCCCTGTCGGCTCTGGAAAGACCGCCATCATCGAAGCGATCACGCCGATCCTTGTCGATCTCGGTTATCGTATTCTCGTCATTACAAACGATATCGTAACGACTGAAGATGCCAAGCACGTGCAGCGCACCTTGCGAGGGATCCTGATTGAAGATCGTATCATCGGGGTCGAGACAGGAGGCTGCCCGCATACGGCAGTCCGTGAGGATCCCAGTATGAATCTCGCGGCAGTGGAGGAAATGGAAGAAAAGTTTCCGGATTCAGATCTCGTGCTTATTGAAAGCGGCGGAGACAACCTGACTCTGACCTTTAGCCCCGCCCTGATCGACTTCTTCATCTATGTGATCGACGTTGCAGCAGGCGACAAGATACCGCGCAAGAATGGACCGGGGATTACAAAGTCGGACATCCTCGTCATTAACAAGGTTGATCTTGCGCCTCATGTGGGCGCGAGCCTTCGGGTCATGGAAGAGGATTCCAAGCTGATGCGCGGTACGAAGCCCTTCATCTTCACCAATTGCAAGACCGGCGAAGGCATATCGGAACTCGTACAGCTCATTCGGGAAAACCTTCTGTTCGATACGCGCGTTCAGGAAAGCGCATGATGTTAAGCAGCATCCGGGAGTTGGACCGCTACAGGGATGAGCCCCGTCAACTCCCGACTGGCTCGTTCGGGAAGAACGCGCACTTACGGCTCGACTTCGAGCGCCGTCTCAGCCGCTCTGTCCTGACGACCCTGCACCGGCGTGCCCCTCTTTTGGTTCAGCAGGCGCTTTATTGGGATGAAGAGATGCCGGGATTGCCATGCGTATCGATCATCTCGAATTCGGGTGGTATTTTGCAGGGCGATCGCGCTACCATCGAAATCAATGTCGCGGAGGAAGCCCAAGCTCACATTACCACGCAGGCCGCGACTAAAATTCACGAGATGGATGCCAATTTTGCGTCGCAGACGCAGAATTTGACATTAAAGGCCGGTGCCTATCTCGAATACATTCCTCATCCTATCATCCCGCATCGTCATTCCCGCTTCGCTCAGCATACCAGGGTTTCCATAGATCCTACGGCCACGCTCATTTATTCCGATGTCGTCATGCCGGGCCGCAAGTACTACGGTAAGGGTGAGATATTCGAATATGACCTGTTTTCGTCGACCATATGCGCCGAGAGGCCTGACGGCACATCGCTTTTCACCGAGCGGTTCGTTATAGAGCCCGAGCGCTACGGCATCTCGCGCCTTGGAGTTATGGGATCGTTTCATGTTTTCGGTAGCGCTGTCCTGCTGACACCGGAGGAGAAGGCTGATCGTGTGTTTGAGGCTATCGACCCGGTTTATGACAAGGAAGATGGCATCGCTTGCGGAGTAAGCCGCTTGCCGCGCCAGGCTGGTCTCATCTTCAAGGTTCTCGGCATGGAAACGGCGCCCGTTATCGCAAGGCTTCGTCAGTTCTGGGCGCTGGCACGGCAAGAGGCGGCCGGTGCCTCTCTTCCACAGACTTTCCTATGGGCCTAGGAGAGTAACATGGCAGGCGCGACATCAGGATGGGCCTCAATTGTAGATCGCAACTCCATTGCGCGCTTCGTAGACATCAATTTGCGGGGTGCTGGCCAAGTGATCTTTCAGGACAATCCGCTAACAGGCTTGCTCTTTCTTCTCGCGATTCTCTGGGGAGCGGTCGCGGCGGATCACATTGCCATTGCAGCAGGCGCAATCATTGCGCTGGTCGTCGCAACGACAACGGCTATCCTGCTCGACGTCGATAGGGATTCCTTGCGTCAGGGGTTGTTCGGATTCAACGGCGTTCTGGTCGGGGCGGCGATACCGACATTCCTCGCAACCAGCCCGGCAATGTGGGTTATCCTCATCATCGCAGCAGCAGTTTCCACAGTAGTCATGCTTGCGGTCTCAGGCGTGATGAAGACCTGGGGAGTGCCTGCACTCACTTTTCCGTTTGTGCTGACAACATGGTTCATCGTCCTGTCAGCATACTCGTTCGCGCATCTTCACATCGCGGCAATGGGGCCCCCAAGCCTGCCGCAGCCGTTGAGCAGCTCGGCTGGCAGCTCAGTCGTCACGCTCTCGGCTTTGACATCGGCGTGGCTGAAAGGACCGGCGCAGGTGTTCCTGATCAACAACGCAGTCAGCGGTGCCATCGTTGTCCTTGGCTTGCTCGCCAGTTCTGCATGGGCGGCGCTGTTCTCGCTTGTGGGCTCTGCTATCGCGCTCATCATAGCCCTCGCATTCGGAGCGAATTTTGCAAGCATCGAGCAGGGGCTGTTCGGCTTCAGTCCGGTATTGACAGCGGTTGGGCTTGGATGCGTCTTCTATAAGCCATCTTGGCGCACCGCCTTGTTTATGCTGCTCGGCACCGTTTTTACGGTGATCGTGCAGGGTGCGCTCGATGTCGCGGTCGCACCACTGGGTATTCCAACGTTTACTGCGCCATTTGTCATAGCAACGTGGCTCTTCCTCATCCCGAAAGCGAGTTTGCAGCCGCATCCACATGCGCCTATCGAAGATGGTGTCATAAACGGGAAGACGACCGGTACGACGAGATCCGCATCATGAGCCTCATGTCGGCATGACCACGGCCTAGCCGATAGTGGGGATATTTGCAGGAGGGCCCAGTGGAAACGAGCTTTCGCCTCGCAATGGTTGCCATCGGCGTCATTGGCCTCGTGCTCTATTTCCGTTCCATCATCAGATTGATGCTCCTCAATCGAAACGAAAGAAACTTCGTCGAGGAGATGGCCCGTGCCGCTACGGTGACTTTCATTCATTCCTTTGCCCGGAAGGGAGACACGTACGAGCACATACAGCGGATCCAGGCATGGGCGGCGCCCATCTTCCTCTTCGTCGCAATCGCGACCTGGTTTCTGCTCGTTCAGTTTTCCTTCAGCTTAATCCTATGGGGGTTGTATCTCGAGGTGTCTTGGCCGCGCGCATTCAGTTCCAGCGGCTCTGCGCTCAGTACTCTGGGTTATCTTACGCCACCAACTCTGCTTGGCGAGTATCTCGCGACATATGAGGCCGCGATTGGTCTTGTCATTGTCGCACAGCTATTCACGTTCATCCCGGGCTATCAGGCTGCTGTCCAGGTTCGCGAGCGCAAAGTGGGGTGGCTGTATGCTCGTGCAGGACAATATTCGACCTGTATCGGTCTACTCCAGGTACTGAAGAAGCAAGGTCGGATCGATGATCCGACGGTTTGGGAAGATTGGGAGGGCTGGTTTCGGGGGATATACGAGACGCACTCGATAGCGCCGATCCTGGCCTATGTGCCGTCGGTTTACCGGTCGACAAGCTGGGTCGGAACGTCTGCGGCTGTACTTGATGCGACTTCGTTGATCCTTTCATCTCTCGATCCGAAAATGACGGAAGCAGCGCGGCTTTGCCGCGAGACAGGCATCCTTACCGTGAATCTTGTTGCGAGTGAGATCGGTCGAGGTAGCGGCCGTCGGGGGAGGCAGCGTCATTATACGGAAGAGGTTTCGATTGCCGACTTCGATCGCCTCTATGACATTATGGTCGACATTGGATTGCCGATGCGAACCGACCGAGATGGATGCCGCAGCAGATTCTCAGCATTGCGAAATGAGTATGCCGGGGGACTTCGTTCTCTCTCCGAGTCGACGCTGATGCCTGCCGATTTGCCTTGGGATATGGGCGAACGGGGAGTTTCAAAAGGCACCTAACGGATGAAAGAATTCGCATGAATGGCTTTTCCACATGGCACAAAAAGCGCCATCGTCATTTCTGTTACCTGTAGCGTTCGGCTGCATCACGGATCTTTCCGTTTTATGCGGCCCCAAGTTCTCCGATTATTTGCAATTGAGAATCGGACACTGCGTTTAACTTAGCAATCAAATCGCGGAGAGCTTTTCATTCGCATGCGAGTGCAGCTTTTAGAAGCAAGTATTCTTTGAATTAGACTTGCTAACGCGATGGGTAAGGTCGATAATGTCTTATCTTCTTCGGAGGCTCAAATGCCGCGATCTGCTACTTATCTTGCCGCCGCTCTTGCCCTTCTTCCGACCACTGTCTTAGCTCACCCAGGAATGGGCGGTAGCACTGGTCTTGCCCATGGTTTCATGCACCCCATCGGCGGATTCGATCACGTCTTGGCTATGGTAGCTGTTGGTCTATTCGCCGCGCACTTGGGTGGACGGGCTATCTGGCTGGTGCCGCTGGCGTTCGTTGGAATGATGGCGCTTGGTGGGGCACTCGGTGTTGCGGGAATCCACATTCCCTTTGTCGAAAGCGTGATTGCCCTCTCCATCGTGGTTCTTGGCGCGGTCATCGCCATGCGATTGGACTTGGCTCCGATTGTTGCCATGGCTTTGGTTGGTTTCTTCGCGATCTTTCATGGTCATGCGCACGGCACCGAAATGCCCGAGACCATTGTCGGCTTGGCGTATGGAGCGGGTTTCATCCTTGCGACGGCGCTTCTCCATGCGGCCGGCATCGGAATTGGTTTGCTCAACGCCAAGGCTGATCAAAGCTCCAATCATATGTCCACGAAGGTAGCCGGAAGCGCTATGGCGTTAGCAGGCGTCGCGGTTCTGGGCGGGGTTCTCTGAACCTGCACCACGGTCATATCAACGACCTTTGCCAGAAGATTTTGCGATAGGTCGTGTATGATTGATCTGTCTGCTTGGCGCGTTGTTAGGCAGACAGTGACTTCAGCCATATGCCATTAGTATTTGTCTCTCCGTGTTCTTGAACAAGACGGCACAGCCGCCAACGGGCCGCGGGCAAGTTCGCTGCATGCAAACTGCTGCTGTAGAGAGTGGTTGGTATCAGGGCATTGAACGGACTTATCCCGTAGCGGGCGTTCAATCGCGAGCGCAATCACAAGCGACCTGACATCAATTGCCAACGCCTCTGATGCAGAGGGCCATTCTGGCCGGCAGGGAAGTGATCTGGTGGAAGAGACTTTTGACTCGGCGTTTACAGCGTCGGATGCAGCAGATCGGGTCGCAATTCAGATCAGCCAGCTCTTTATGAGTCAGACCGCCCGCTGTCTTGAACGCTGACGGCGGACAGTCTGTTTTGGTTTCAGGTTGCTCATTCGTGCGCGACGAGCATAATCGTATTAGAAAACCTTCTTCATCTCGGCGTCGATCTTCGACCACAAGGTAGCGGTCGGAGCCTTCCTGCACTCTTCAACGATGATAGGTGTGACCTTCTCTACGCCATCGATATCGATGGCGACTGCGTCGGGCTGCTTCTGGCCTTGCCTGTACCCGGCAGCCCAAGCGATCACTTTCGGCTTGAAGCTTTCGTCGAAGCCGTTGAATTCTGCGCAGGTGACCTTGTCAACAGTCTTGCTTGCCAATTCCTTTCCCTTCGCTGTCGTACCAGTTCCGCTGGTTGTCTGAGCGAGAGAACCAGTGGCGCACATTGCTACCGCGAACACGGTCGTGAGAGACATCTTCCATATATTCTTGTTCATGATGAACACCTATGAAATGAAGTTGATGCCGATTACTGAAACGCGCCGACAATGCTTAACGAAGGCCCGACTTGCATCGTTCCAGAGTCGTCTCAGTAATGTCGATAGACGCTGAAATGATTTCAGCTTGCGCCGTGACAGCAGTATCGCTTCGTACACAGCTAAGCATCTGCTGACTTAAACTAGAGAATGCCTATGAACTTTACGTTCGTAGATGTGAGCGACACGGTCTGTTATCTGGCATCGGTGGCAAATCGGCGAGGACTATGACACTCATCTATGAGATGATAAAGCGGTGCGTTAATGGCAGGGCTTCGCTGAAGCTCACGAAAGCATAATGTGATGCGCTGCGACTTTATTGTTCAAATGCCCTGATGACCAATGCGCAGCTTTTGCGCTAAGTCTTTGCATGTGGCATGCGGCCGATTTGCCGGGATCCAATGTCGGCTTGCAGGCAAGACTGAAAGTGATTGATAGTCGTTCATCAGCCGAAGGCTCAACGGCGATGCCTGCTATGCGCCACCTTGCTAACTTGAGCGCGGGGAACTGAAACGGCGCGGGCTGTTGCGACCGCACCGTCGCGCTTAGACATCGTTTCGACCGGATCATCCATGCCGATCCCATCATCTCTCTAGATCCGGTGCACGCGCAGCACGACCAACTTGTCGGAGCGCCGAGACGCTGCCGCGGAAATCGTTCTGCTCGATGCCAAAGACCGATATCGTGATGATCACACGACAACTAACGAGGCCGTGGCCTGGGTCCCGGCCCAGGTGGAGGTCCAGGTGGAGGTCCAGGTGGAGGTCCTGGCGGAGGCCGCATTCCAGGCCCTGGCGGGGGGCCCATGCCTGGACCGGGTGGAGGCCCTATCCCCGGCCCCGGCGGAGGAGGTGGGGGAGGAATGAGCGGAGGTACGGGGCTCCAAGCACCAGGTCCGGGTCCAGGTCCCCACGGTGCCGGACCGGGAGTTTGGCATCCGACTAATGCTAGGCTGATTATGCCAAGCGTTAGCAGTGAACGGCGCTGCATTGCTTCTGTCCTCTCGGTCAGTATCGCGGCAACAAAGGCGTTCCGAAGATTAGAGCCTATCACAAAAGGTGAATGAATCGCGGCCCTAATGAGGTCTCTTGGAGGCATGGCATAAGGACTGATGGGCACAAACACTTGGCATCTCGGGCAACCGTCCATCACAGCACGATGCCGTCATGGCAATGCGATGTAAGCTTGGTCGTGGCCTCGATCCGTTTGTTGTGTTGAACAATTTGATGGAGGTCGATCTTCGGCGAGCGCTCATGCCCATCGGTCCAGCGTCAAGATGTGACGGTACGTTTCTGTGAAACGAGACGTGCCGCAGCCACTTGCCGAAGGTATCGCAAGGAGTATGCCTGCAACCTGGATCAAAGTACTGCGTTGGGTTTGGTTACCATCAGGCCGGCTTGGTCGACGTCACGTCTGAACCAACGGAGGAATGCATGGACCTCCACAATACCAGTAATATTCACAAATGCGCCGCTGAGGCGATCGGCACCTTTTGGCTCACCTTCGGTGGCTGCGGCAGTGCGGTGATTGCCGCGAACTTCCCGCAGATCGGCATTGGATTGCTCGGCGTCTCGCTCGCCTTCGGCCTTACCGTGCTCACCATGGCCTATGCCATCGGGCACATCTCCGGCTGCCATCTCAACCCGGCGGTGACAGTCGGCCTGGCGGCGGGTGGACGATTCCCGAGGCAGGACATTCTGCCTTATGTCGTCTCGCAAGTGGTTGGTGCGGTGATCGCCGCGGCAGTTCTATACGTGATTGCTACCGGCTCACCGTCCTTCGATCTCGGCAGTGGCTTCGCCGCGAATGGCTACGGCGCACACTCTCCAGGCCAATACAGCATGGTGTCTGGCTTTGTGGCCGAGGTTGTGCTGACCATGATGTTCCTGTTCATCATCATGGGCTCGACCCACGGCAAGGCGCCAGCAGGCTTTGCTCCCATCGCCATCGGATTAGGGCTGACGCTGATCCATCTCATCAGCATTCCGATCACCAACACTTCCGTCAATCCTGCCCGCAGCACCGGCCCGGCGCTGCTCGTTGGCGGATGGGCATTGGCGCAGCTCTGGATGTTCTGGCTCGCACCCCTGATAGGCGGTGTCTTAGGCGGAGTCCTTTACCGCTGGCTCAGCGAGGAGCCTTCTGCGCAGGTTACCGGCGTTGCGCCCGCTGCCCGAGCCGAGTGAACATGAACCGCGGAGACACGGAGAATGATGCGTTCAGAATAGAGGAAAGCCGCGTGCTAGCGGGCTCTTGCGCTACATGACGCCTGTCGCGCGCAGTCAATGATTAATCACGGACGATAAGGGCCATTCTTATCGCAGTCCAGTACAAGCGGCGGCTTCAGGCGACGCCGCGCAAGTTCTGAGCCCGGGAATCCATTCCTTCATCGCGCTCCAGCTCGACCCGTACCATCTCATACTCATCCTGAAACGAGTTGCGCTGCGGGCCGGAGAGATGCGGGAGTGCGTCTGCTTTCTCCAGCTGTTCCGAGGAGCGCGTAAAAGAGACGCCCAGGGTGTCGTGGCGGCGCCAGCACATGCGCACACGGTGTACCTGCAGGTCGTGCGCGGCAATGAAAAGGTCGAAGCTGTCGGGCAGGTGAGTATGCTGCTCGAGAAGGATCTTCGCGCCTCCTGCCGAGATATCCTCGATCTTGCAGGAGATCATGGAATCGGGACCCAGCACGATCTTGGCGAGGTGCTGTGTGCGAAAGCGCCTGGCTTCCCTGCGATTGGCGATGTAGCTGCTGGAGCCCATGGACCCGATCCGCTGATGATTAACGCCGCCAGCATGTATTAACCTTGCGTTAACCAATTCCTCAAGGGCTACAAACGGCTAATACGGAAGAGGTGTGGCGATGAGGCGGGCCTCGTGCATTCCTGTCCAGGGGGGCCTGATCTCACCCGGGTGTTCTGAGAAAGCGAAGGGGCGGGGCAGGTGGTCGCTCAAGGAGGTGTCCCATGACGACGATGGCCATCAGGTTGCGCGGCATTCCGGAAACGGAGGCATCCATAGGATGGGCGGGAGGCCATAGCGTCGTCGTCGACCGCCCGGAGGGCAGGGCTGGCGGTATGGGACTGGGCTTCAATGGCGGTCAGTTGCTTGGGCTGGCAATCGGCGGATGCTTCTGCAACGATCTCTATTATGTCGCTCACGAGATGGGCATCGTATTGACCGGCGTCGCTGTGGACGTAACGGTGACTTTCGACGGCAATCCGCTCCTTGCAACGGGCGCCACGGTCGAGATTGCCGTGGAGGCTGCCGACGACAAGGCTGACATCGATGCTCTCATCCGCAGAGCGCAGGAAACATCGACCGTCAGCAATTCGATCTCTCGCGGTGTGCCGGTCAGCGTTGCGGCGCGCCAGTAGCGTTATTTCCCGCGTGACGGGCCTTCCCGCTCAGCCGATTGAGCCCAGAGGTTGAGATTGCCATCCATGGCATAGCGGTCGATCTCGACGAGCTCCTCCATTGTGAACGAGAGGTTCTTGAGAGCGCCGACGCAATCCACGACCTGCTCGGGCCTGCTTGCGCCGATGAGTGCGGATGTCACCCGGCCGCCGCGCAGCACCCAGGCCAGCGCCATCTGCGCAAGACTCTGCCCGCGCCGCTCGGCGATGGCGTTGAGGCTGCGAATACGGGAGAGGTTCTCTTCGTTGAGGAAGGTCGTGCGCAGCGACTTGCCGGCAGCCGCGCGGCTCTCTTCCGGAATGCCGTTGAGATATTTCGTGGTCAGCATGCCCTGCGCCAGCGGCGAGAAGACGATGGAGCCCATGCCGAGTTCATCGAGCGTATCGAGCAGCCCATCCTCCTCGACCCAGCGGTTGAGCATGGAATAGCTCGGCTGGTGAATGATGCAGGGCGTCTTGAGTTCACGCAGGATGGCCATCGCTTCGCGCGTGCGGCGGCTGTTGTAGGAGGAGAGGCCCACATAGAGCGCCTTGCCCTGGCGAACTGCGCTGTCGAGGGCCATCATGGTTTCTTCGAGCGGCGTTTCGGGATCGAAGCGGTGCGAGTAGAAGATATCGACATAGTCGATCTTCATGCGCTTGAGGCTTTGATCGAGGCTCGACAGGACATATTTTCGGCTGCCCCATTCGCCGTATGGGCCGGGCCACATGCGGTATCCCGCTTTCGTCGAGATCACGAGCTCATCGCGAAGCCCATGAAAATCGGTATGCAGGATCTCGCCGAACAAGCTCTCCGCAGAACCGGGAGGCGGGCCATAATTGTTGGCGAGGTCGAAATGCGTGATGCCGAGATCAAAGGCCGCGCGGCAGATGTCCCGCGCGGTGGCCGCCGATTTATCTTCCCCGAAATTGTGCCATAGCCCCAGGGAGATTGCGGGCAGCTTCAACCCGCTCCGGCCGCAGCGGTTATAGATCATCTCGTCATAGCGGTGAGCGGCGGGCTGATAGGTCATGGCGTCCTCCAGGAATGCACTGCCCGGCAGGCTGGCACAGGCACCAGGGCTGTGTCGAGGCCCACTCGAAGCCGGACCGGCCATCCGTTCGGGTCTTTCGGAAAAGCTTGGCTGGGAGTGAACAATTCCTATCAGCTTGCGTTAGCGGGAAAGCCCGATAGGCCTGTCGGAGGACTCTCATGAACAGAATGTCGTGGAGCCCTGTTCTCCTCGGAACAGGCATTGTCATTGGTCTGATCGGGCTGGCATTGGGGGCAGGGGGCCTCTGGCTAATCACCCTGGGCGGCTCTTGGTATTATTTTCTCGCGGGCCTGGGCTTCCTGCTGACGGCCTATCTCCTCGCCACGGCGCAGCCTGCCGCTTTATGGGTCTATGCGATTGTCGTCGCGGGTACGCTGATCTGGGCCCTGTGGGAAGTCGGCCTCGACTGGTGGCCCCTTGGCGCGCGGGGCGGCTTGGTCTTCCTCATCGGTCTCTTCCTGCTGACGCCTTGGGTGAGGCGCGCATTGAGAGTTGGGCCGCCGAGTGCCGCCGAGCGCTCCGTTCCGCCGCGCGTCTTCGCTTTTCGTGGTGCGGGTCTGCCCTTGAGCGCTATTCTCGGTCTCTCGCTCGTGGTGGCGATTGCATCCTGGTTCACCGACCGTCATACGATTGAGGGCACCGCGCCCGGCATACGCGCACAGGTTCCGCCCGATGCGCTCGGCGTTCCCCCAGGCGAATGGTGGGCTTATGGGCGCACCGATTATGGCCAGCGCTATTCGCCGGTGAACCAGATCACGCCTGCCAATGTGGCCAATCTCAAAGTCGCGTGGACCTATCGCACAGGCGACGTGCGCGGGCAGCCTGGAGATCCCGAAGAGACCACTTTCCAGGTCACGCCTCTGAAGATCGGCAACAGGCTTTTCCTCTGCACCCCGCATCAGAATGTGATCGCGCTCGATGCCACGACCGGCCAGCAGATCTGGCGCTACGAGCCTCAGGTGCGCGGCGAACTTGCGCTGCAGCATCTCACCTGCCGGGGTGTGTCCTACTATCCCGGGAACGGCACGACGGCATCTGCCGCGCCCGCCGCGCCGCAAGAGGCTCAGGACCAGCCCGTTCCTGATCTGCCGGTCGCCGCCACCTCCGCCCAGACCGTGCCGGAATGCGATGCAAAGCTCTTCATGCCCACAGCCGATGGGCGCCTGATCGCGATCAATCCCGAGAACGGTGCCGTGTGCGCGACTTTCGGCGGCGGCACGGGCCAGATCAACCTGTGGCGCAACATGCCGAATGTGAAGCCCGGCGCCTATTACTCCACGTCGCCGCCCGTGGTGGCGCGGGGCCTCATCATCGTCGGAGGCACGGTGCTCGACAACGTCTCGACCGCCGAGCAATCCGGCGTCATCCGCGCCTTCGATGCGAATACCGGCGCGCTCGTATGGAACTGGGATTCCGGCAGGCCCGATGTCACCACGCCGATTGGGCCGAACGAGACTTATGTGCCGAACTCTCCGAACAGTTGGAGCATCTCCAGCGTCGATGAAGAGTTGGGCATGATCTATGTGCCGCTCGGCAATCAGCCGCCCGATCAATGGGGCGGCAACCGCAGCGCCAATGTGGACCGCTTCTCGTCGTCCGTGGTCGCGCTCGACATCGCAACGGGACAACTGCGCTGGGTCTTCCAGACCGTGCACCACGATCTGTGGGACTACGACGTCCCGTCTCAGCCAAGCCTGATCAACCTCGATGTCGGCGGGCAGAGTGTTCCCGCGCTCGTGCAGCCGACGAAGCAGGGCGAAATTTTCGTCCTCGACCGGCGCACGGGCCAGCCCGTTCTGCCCGTCACCGAAAAGCCCGCGCCGCAGGGCGCGGCGCAAGGCGACAGAACCGCGCCGACGCAACCGGTTTCCGCCTTGTCCTACGATCCGCCGCCCCTGAAGGAGAGCGACATGTGGGGCGCGACGCTGCTCGATCAGCTCGCCTGCCGCATCATGTTCAAGCAACTGCGCTATGAGGGGCGCTACACGCCGCCGTCATTGCAGGGCACGCTGGTCTATCCCGGCAATTTCGGCGTCTTCAACTGGGGCAGCATCGCGGTCGACCCGCAGCGCCAGATCGCGTTCACGACGCCGACCTATCTTGCCTTCGTGTCGCAGCTCATTCCGCGCCAGGACGACAAGACGTTGTATGTGCAGGGCGAGGAACGGCCCGAGAGCAGCCTGCCTGCGCTCAATGAAAACTTCGGCGCGCCTTTCGCCGTGAAGCTCTACGCCTTCACATCTCCCATCGGCATTCCATGCCAGGCGCCGCCCTGGGGCTATGTGGCGGCAGCCGATCTGACCACCGGCAAAACTATCTGGCAGCACAAGAACGGCACGACGCGGGACGCCTCACCCATTCCGCTGCCCTTGCCGCTCGGCGTGCCCAATCTCGGCGGGCCGATCATGACGGCAGGCGGCGTGGCGTTTCTGTCGGGCACCATCGATGATTACGTACGCGCCTATGATGTGACGAACGGTACGCAGTTGTGGGAAGAGCGCCTGCCCGCCGGCGGACAGGCGACACCGATGACCTATACGGGTGACGATGGACGGCAATATCTGCTCGTCGTGGCAGGCGGGCATGGATCGCTCGGCACCAAGGCGGGCGATTACGTGATCGCCTACGCGCTGCCGAGATAGCAACTCGCTATTGCTCGCGCGTCTCCGTCATGGGCCGCGCGAGCATTGAATCTAGAACTGCGTGATCACGCTGATGCCGAGGCCCTCGAAACTGTCCATGTTCATGAGGGCCGCAGGGGCATCTTCAAGGCTGATCCTCTTGCCCACGAGTTTCTCAGGCGCCAGCTTGCCTGTCTCGATCATGTTCATCATGGCCTGATAGCGGAACGCCTGCATGCCATGGCTGCCGAGGATTTCGAGTTCCCAGCCGATCACCCGGTCCATGGGAATCTGCGGGTGCGCGTGATCGCCCAGCATGAGGCCGACCTGCACATGGCGTCCACGCCGGCGCAGATTCGCAATGGAGTTGAAGCAGGTGGTTGGATGGCCAAGCGCATCGATGGAAACATGCGCGCCGCCCTTCGTGATCTCGCGCACGGCCTCGACAACGTTGGCGACCTCGCGCGCATTGATCGTCGCGACGGCGCCCATCTGCCGAGCGAAGTTGAGCTTTTCTTCCGTGAGATCAATGGCCACCACATTCGCGCCTATGGAGGCGGCAATCATGATGGCCGACAACCCGACGCCGCCGCAGCCATGCACCGCCACCCAGTCGCCCGGCCCGACGCGTCCCTGATCGACGATGGCGCGGAACGACGTCACGAAGCGGCAGCCGAGACTTGCGGCCGTTTCGAAATCGAGACTCTCCGGCAATGCGACGAGGTTCGTATCCGCATAATCGACGGCCACATATTCCGCGAACGAGCCCCAGGCCGTGAAGCCCGGCTGGAATTGATGCTCGCAGACCTGATGATTGCCCGAGTTGCATTCGAAGCAATGACCGCATCCGCCGACGAACGGCACCGTGACACGGTCGCCCTTCTTCCAGCGCGTGACCTGCTTTCCGGTGGCGAGAACCGTGCCCGCCAGCTCATGCCCCGGCACGTGCGGCAGAACCACATCCGGATCATGCCCCATCCATCCGTGCCAGTCGCTCCGGCACAATCCCGTCGCCTCAACCTTGATCACGACACCTTCCGCGGATGGCGTCGGGTCCGGCACATTCTGCACGCGCGGCGCTTGACCGAATTGCTCGAAGAGAACGGCTTTCATGGCGGACCTTTCATGCGTGGGTAGCGGGAAAGGGCGGTATAGCCGTCAGGTGGCGGTGGGGCAAATGGGGCGTGTGTTATGCGCGATAGCGCCCGAACAATACCTTCGTCTCTCCGTAATCCCGGCGCTCGATCTCTTCGAAGCCTTCCGGCAACATCACTTCCACGCCCTGTGCTTCTTCGACAATCACCAGAGCGTCAGGCGTCAGCCATCCGCCTTCCGCGCAGGAGCGTAGGGCTTTTGGAGCGAGGTCCTTGCCGTAGGGCGGATCGCAGAACACGACGGAGAAGGGGGCGTTGGGGGCGGCTTCGCCCATGCGTGTGGCGTCGCGGCGGAAGAGGCGGGTTGCGCCGCCCGCGCCGAGGGCCTCCACGTTCTCGCGGATGATGCCGCGCGCCTGTGCGCCGTCATCGACGAAGAGCGAGAAGGCCGCGCCGCGCGAGAGCGCTTCGAGACCGAGCGCGCCGGTGCCGGCGAAGAGGTCGAGCACGCGCGCACCCTCGATGGGGTCGTCATAGCCGTGCTGGAGGATGTTGAAGATCGTCTCGCGCAGGCGGTCCGATGTCGGGCGGATGGCATCCGAGCTCGGCCCCTTGAGCGAGCGGCCGCGCCAGCGCCCGCCCACAATTCTCATCGTTTTCTTCCTCGTTCAGAAACGTTCCGGAAGCCCTCATCCTGAGGAGGCCATTAGGCCGTCCCGAAGGAAGAGGGCGTTTCCAGTACCTCTGGATCCTCCTTCGAGACGCCTGCTGCGCAGGCTCCTCAGGATGAGGGCCAGTGCATGATTGTCCGTTGTTTATCGGCGGCCGCGCGGGCCGCCTTTGGAGCCACCGCCCTTAAAGCCACCCTTGGAGCCGCCCTTGAAGCCGCCGCCACCGCCGCGCAGACCGCCCCGTGAGGGGCCATCGCCACGCGGAGGGCCGCGGCGCGGACGCTCGTCTCCGCCCTCGCTGCGGGCGCGGAAGGGGCGATCGCCTTGCGGCTTGCGCGGACGATCCTCGCCGCCCTCGCGTGAGCGGAACGGGCGGTCGCCTGACGGACGGCGCGGACGCTCATCGTCGTCACGGCGGGGCCTGCCTGCACCGCCTTCGCGCTTGGAGCGGGACGGCGCCGCATCGCGGTCGTCGCGGCGGCGCGGACGATCATCGCCGAAGCCACGGCCCCTGCGCGGTGCGGGAGCCTCTTCTTCCTGCGGCTTGCGCACGAGGCGCTCCACCACGACCTTCCGGCCTTCGGACGAAGAGATCGCGCCGATGCGCTCACGTTTACGCTCGGCGCTGGCGGCGCGCGCCTCGCGTGGGTCGGCGCCGCGACGCGGAACCCTTTTACGCGGAGCATCCTCGTCGGTTTCACCCGCGCGCCATACGCTCTTCTTCACGTCGAGGCGCGAAGGACGCTTCTTGGGCTCTTCCTCTTCGCGCTCGAAGCGATCTTTGCTGAAACGATCCTTGCCACCTGCGCGGAAGGGCTTCTCATCATCGCCGCGACGGCGGGGACGCTCGTCTCCGCCACGGCCGAAGCGGGCAGGGCGCTCGTCACGCTCATGCCGGTCCTTCTTGGAAGAGCCGAAGGGCGCGATGGGCTCGCGCACGGGGCTTTCGAAATCGACGCCGGCTTCCGCGGCAAGCGCCGCGCCCAGCTGATCCTTCAGGATCTTCGTCTTCACTTCCTCGGCGAGGCCCTGCTCGAGATCGCCGAGCTGGAACGGGCCGAAGGACATGCGGATGAGGCGGTTCACCTGCATGCCGAGATGTTCGAGAATGCGCTTGATCTCGCGGTTCTTGCCCTCGCGCAGACCCATCGTGATCCACACGTTGTCGCCCTGCATGCGGTCGAGGCGCGCCTCGACGGGACCGTATTCGATGCCGTCGATGGTGATGCCGTCGCGGAGCCCGTCGAGATCGGCCTGGGTGATGTCGCCATGGGCGCGCACCTTGTAGCGGCGCAGCCAGCCGGTTTCGGGATGAGCGATGACGCGGGCAAGGCCGCCGTCATTGGTGAGCAGCAGCAGGCCTTCCGTGTTGATGTCGAGACGGCCCACCGCCACCACGCGGGGCAGGTCTTCGGGCAGGTTCTCGAACACGGTGGGGCGCCCTTCCGGATCGCGGGCCGTGGTCACGAGGCCGCGCGGCTTGTGGTAGAGCCACAGGCGCGTGCGCTCCTTGGTGGGCAGGGGCTCGCCGTCCACGGTGATCGTGTCGTCGGCGGTCACGTTGATGGCGGGGCTTTCCAGCACCTTGCCGTTGAGGGTCACGCGGCCTTCCGCGATCATCGCCTCCACATCGCGGCGGGAGGCGACGCCCGCGCGGGCGATCACCTTGGCGATGCGCTCTTCCGTCGGCTCCTGAGGAACCTCGACAGCAGCCTCAGGGCGCTCCCTGCGCGGACGATCCTCGGCGGAACGGTCAAAGCGGCGGGGGCGCTCGTCGCCGCCACGACCGCGGAACGGCCTGTCGCCATCCTCACGGCGGCGGAAAGGCTTGGCGCCTTCATCACGCCGGGGACGGAAAGGCTTGTCGCCACCCTCGGAGCGGGCACGGAAGGGGCGGTCCCCATCCTCGCGGCGGGCGCGGAAAGGCTTGCCGCCCTCGGGCTTCGGGCGGCGCGGGCGCTCGTCATTGTCGCGGCTGCGGAAAGGCTTGTCGCCTGCGTCCCGGGGCTTGCGCGGGCGGTCGTCGTCGCCACGGGCGCGGAAGGGGCGCTCGCCGCCGTCGCGGGATTTGCGGAAGGGCCTGTCACCCGAGGTGCGGCCACGGTCGGAGCGTCCCGAGGAACGGCCCTTGCGATTATCGTCGTTGCTGTCGGTCATAGGAGCCTGATAGCAGAGGAAGGGAACAGAAGCGAGTGACATGAACAACGCTGATCACAACCCATCCGATCCGGTTAAGGCCGGTTCCGACCGGGACCCCATGAGCCTGGCCTTCGAGGAGGCCCGCGCCGCCGCTTCGCGGGGCGAGGTGCCGGTCGGGGCGGTCATCGTGAAGGAGGGCCGCATCGTCGCCTCCGCCGGGAATCGTCCCCGGGAGCTGAGGGACCCCTCTGCCCATGCGGAAATGCTCGCCATCCGCCGCGCCTGCGAGGCCCTGGACGATGAGCGGCTCTCCGGTTGCGATCTCTATGTCACGCTCGAACCCTGCACCATGTGCGCGGGCGCGATCTCCTTCGCCCGCATCCGCCGGGTCTATTACGCGGCGCATGATCCCAAGGGCGGCGCGGTGGATAACGGCGTGCGTTTCTTCGGCCAGGCTACCTGCCACCACGCCCCGGAGGTCTATGGCGGCATCCGCGAGAGCGAAGCGGCGGCGCTGTTGAAGGAGTTCTTCGAAGAGAGGCGCTAGGCGCTCAGAAAGGCCTGCAACGCCTCCAGCGTCGCGCTGGGATTTTCCTCGGCCACGAAATGGCCTGAGGTCACGCCGATGCCGTGAGCCTGCGGCGCGAAGCTCTTGCGCCAGATTTCCAGGGGCTGCTGGCTGTCACCGACGGGGCCGCTGACGAGCTCGTAATCGCTCCAGATCAGGTAAGTCGGACACTGAATCTTCCTGCCAGCGGCAAGGTCGGCTTCATCCGCCTCGATATCACGCGTGGCGCCGGCCCTGTAATCCTCGCAGAAGGCGTGGATGCGGGTGGGCTCGTTGCAGCTCTGCCAATAGGCATCGAGGGCTCGCGGATCGAAGGCATCGAGATCGCCCGCCGCGGACCAGGCTTTCATCAAGCCTTCGAAATAGGGAATGGGAGCGCGGACGATGTCCTCTTCCGGCTTCGGATAGGCCTGCGAGAGATAGCCCCAATGCGCTTCGGGAATCTTGCCTGAGCGCATCTGCTCCCACACGTGGTACGTCGGCAGGATGTCGAGCAGCGCGAGGCGCTCCACGCGGCCGGGATGATCGAGCGCCAGACGGTAACCGACGCGCGCGCCGCGATCATGTCCGATCACGGCGAAATGCACGTGGCCGAGAGCTTCCATTACCCGGATCACGTCCTGACCCATGGCGCGCTTCGAATAGGTCTCGTGCTTCGCATCGCCCTTCGGCGCGGTGGACCAGCCATAGCCGCGCAAATCCATGCACACGACCCGGTGAGTCTCCGCGAGCGTCGGCGCCAGGTGATGCCACATGGCGTGCGTTTGCGGAAATCCGTGCAGCAGCACCAGCGGCGGGCCGTCTCCCTTCGAACGCGCGAAGATGCGCCCGATATCAGTATCGATCCAGTGACTTTCGAACCCGGGGAAGAGATCGGTGCTCATGAAATGGCCGCTCATGGGTTGGGAGAGGAAGCATTCCTGAACCTAGGGGAGATGACGCTTTTGTCAGCCCCGCTCACGCTCCACGGCGCGCCAACCGATATCGCGGCGGCAGAAACCTTCCGGCCAATCGATCCTGGAAACCGCTTCATAGGCTTTCGCCTGTGCATCCGTGATGGAATTGCCAAGGGCTGTAACGTTCAGCACGCGTCCGCCATTGGCGACGATCCTGTCGCCATCCTGCTTCGTACCCGCATGAAAGACGACAACGTCATCGAGCGCTTCGGCCTTGTCGATGCCGCGGATCTCGGAGCCTTTCTCCACGGAGCCGGGATAACCCTTCGCCGCCATGACGATCGTGAGAGCAGCCTTGTCGGACCAATCGAGCGAAACGCTGTTCAGTTTGCCGTCAACGGCGGCAAGCAGCGCCTCGACGAGATCGGAATTCAGACGCGGCAGCAGTACCTGCGTTTCGGGGTCGCCGAGGCGGGCGTTGTATTCGATCAGCTGCGGCCCGTCCTTCGTGAGCATGAGGCCCGCATAGAGAATGCCCTTGTACGGCATTCCCCGTGAGGCCATGCCCTTCAAGGTCGGCTCGATAATCTCGAGCATGACGCGCGCCTGCAATTGCGGGGTGAGGACGGCTGCGGGAGAATAAGCCCCCATGCCGCCGGTATTCGGCCCCTCATCGCCATCGAACACGCGCTTGTGGTCCTGCGCAGTTCCGAAAGGGATGGCGTTGGCGCCGTCGCACAATGCGAAGAAGCTCGCTTCCTCGCCTTCGAGGAAAGCCTCGATCACGACTTCGGCGCCGGCCGCGCCTAAGCCGCCGCCGATCATCATGTCGATGGCGGCTTCCGCCTCCTCGAAGGAGGTGGCGACCACGACGCCCTTGCCCGCGGCAAGCCCGTCCGCCTTCACGACGATGGGAACGCCATAGTTGCGGATATAGGTCTTGGCGGCTTCAGCATCCGTGAAGCGCCGGTAGGCGGCGGTCGGAATGTTGAATTCCGCGCACAGATCCTTGGTGAAGGCTTTCGAACCTTCGAGTTGGGCGGCGTCCTTGCTGGGGCCGAAGGCCTTGATGCCCGCAGCCGTCAGGTCATCCACGAGACCGGCGACGAGGGGCGCCTCGGGGCCCACCACGACGAAGCCGATGCCCATGGTGCGGCAGAAATCGATGACGGCCTGATGGTCGGTCACATTCAGCACCACATTGGTGCCGTGCTGCGCCGTGCCCGGATTGCCGGGGGCGATGAAAAGGCGCTCGCAGAGGGCGCTGGCGGACAGAGAGCGCGCCAAGGCATGCTCGCGGCCGCCCGAACCGATGAGGAGGATGTTCATGGCTTCAAGCCCTCCGTGAAGACGCTCCGGCTCTTAGCCTCTCGAGGGTCTTTCGCCTACCCCGAAAATGCGGGGGGATGCTTCCGGGGAAGCGGATCCGCCCCGGACTAGACGGCGAGGAAGTCGGTGGCGGTCATCATCGCCGGCGGTGGCTTCCCTCACCACATTGTCGCCAGAGAGCGCGATGTCCCTCGGCGCACGGTTCGCAACGACGGTGTGCACTGACACGTCCTGATTGACGAAAGGAGCCGCAGCATGCGCGGCGCCGCTCACCTTGATCGTGAAGGTGGTCGTCACGGCGCTGCCTGCCGCGGCATCCGGGTGATCCGTCGGATTGAACTGCATCATGTGCATGATGAGCCCAAGAGCCTCGGCTTTGCCGGTAAAGGTATAGCCTTGTTGTCGCAAAAAGTTACAGCGTATCTAAAAGTTGTAACGTAACTTTCACTTTGCGAGCGACCTTATGCCGTAGGGGAAAGCGAAGTGAAACGGCGAAACCTCATCTAACGCCCTTCCATATGTCCGCCCTCGCGCCTGGAATGGGCTGCGTCGTTCCGGCAGTGGATAGCGGAATTTTCCATGAGGATTGCCCGCTCAGACCGGGGCTCCTGGCCTTGGCAGAGAGGGGGCGGAGCGATTAGGTTCTCCTCATGTTCGCAGAAAAAGTCGCCTCCAACGCCCACGAATGGTCCGTCTCCGATCTCGCGGGCGCTCTCAAGCGCACCCTTGAGGATGCTTTCGGTTTCGTGCGCCTGAGGGGCGAGGTGTCGGGCTATCGCGGGCCTCATTCCTCGGGCCATGCCTATTTCTGCATCAAGGATCAGAACGCCCGCATCGATGCGGTGATCTGGAAGGGCGCCTTCGCCAAGCTCAAGATCCGCCCCGAGGAGGGGATGGAGGTCATCGCGACCGGGCGCATCACCACCTTCCCGGGTTCGTCCAAATACCAGATCGTCGTCGACAGCCTGGAGCCTGCCGGCATCGGAGCCCTCATGGCGTTGCTTGAAGAGCGCCGCCGCAAGCTTACCGCCGAGGGGCTGTTCGCAGCCGAGCGCAAGCGCCGCCTGCCGTTCCTGCCGCAGGTCGTCGGCGTCGTCACCTCGCCGACGGGCGCGGTGATCCGCGACATCCTCCATCGGTTGGAGGATCGCTTCCCGCGCCACGTGCTGGTGTGGCCCGTGCGCGTGCAGGGCGAGACAAGCGCGGCGGAAGTCGCCGCTGCCATCCGCGGCTTCAACGCCCTTCAGCCCGGCGGCAGGATTCCCCGTCCCGACGTACTCATCGTCGCGCGCGGCGGCGGCTCCATCGAGGATCTGTGGGGCTTCAACGAGGAGATCGTGGTACGGGCCGCCGCCGAGAGCGATATCCCGCTCGTCTCGGCTGTGGGACACGAAACGGATACCACGCTCATCGACTATGCCGCCGATATGCGCGCGCCGACGCCGACGGGCGCCGCCGAGATGGTGGTGCCGGTGCGCGTCGAGCTGATGGCCGGCGTCAACGATCTCTCCCGCCGCCACACGGAGACGATGCTGCGCCTCATCGAGCGCCGCCGTTCGGATCTGCGCGCCACCGCGCGCGCTCTGCCGACGCCGGAGGCATTGTTCTCGCCCAAGCGCCAGCGGCTCGATCTCGCGGCGACGAAGCTTTATCCGGCATTGGCGCGCAATGCGCGCGGCCATGAGGAGCGGCTGCTGAAAGTGGCGCGCCAGTTGGCACATGTGTCGCCCGTCGCGAATGTGGCGCGCATGCGCGCCAAGCTCGATGCGGTGGGCTCGCGCCCCTACAACGCGGTGTGCCGACTGGTGACATTGCGGGAGGAGACGCTGAAGCAGCTCGACCGCCGTCTCGTGGTTTCGCGCGAGACGCTTCTGCGCGCTGAACGCACGCGCCTTGCCCAATCCACTGAAGTCACGCAGCGCGTGTCCGAGCGCCTCGTTCCGGCCTTGAAGGGACAGCTTGCGCGCAAGGCCGACCGGCTTGAAGCGGTGTCGAAGCTCTTCGACAGCCTGAACTACAAATCCGTGCTCAAGCGCGGCTTCGCTCTCGTGCGCGATGCGGAGGGCATGCCCCTGCGCTCGGCGGATGCGGTGCTCGACGGTCAGCCGCTCGTGCTTGAATTCGCGGACGGCAAGGTCGATGCTACCGGCGGACGCATCGGCTCGCGGCCAAAGCCGGTCAAGCCTAAGCTCGTCGTCAAGGAAGAGCAGGGCGCGTTATTCTGAGCCCTTATTGAAAAAGCCATGGCCTGCACCCTTATAGGGTGAATTCAGTTTCTGTTGGTCCGCATGATGAACAAGTTTGAGCGCAGCGGCGGCGAAGCCGTCGTGCAATATCTCGACAGCAACCTTCGCGTCGTCAAACCCGGCGCGTTCGTGCGTTGCGCCGTCACCGGTGTGGAAATCCCTCTCGACGAGCTGAAGTATTGGAGCGTGAAGCTTCAGGAAGCTTATGCCTCGCCCGAGGCGGTGATGATGCGCATCAACGGTGTGAAGCCTTCCCACGGCGACCGCTGAGAGTGATGACTAAGGGCGCCGCAGGCGTCTGTCGCTGATCTTGCGCAGAATGAAATTGCGCAATCCCGTCTCGTCGTCCAATTCCAGGCGCACAGGCAGTACCATCAGGTCCGCCCAAACGCCTGAGCCGTTCATGCTGGCGATGCGCGCGAAATCCTTTTCCGTCGTCACCGCCTGAAGGCCCCGCGCTTCCGCCGCTTTGCGAAGGTTGTCGAGATCGGTTCGATTGTAGGGGTGATGATCGGGAAAGGCGCGCGTCTCCTCGACGATGGCGCCGCAGGCGCGCAGGGTCTCGAAGAACTTCTCCGGCCGCCCGATGCCTGCGAAGGCAAGCACCTTCCGCCCCCGCAGCTTTTCGGCCAGCATCCGTTCGGGGGCAAGGCTTCCCTTGAAGACGCGTTTGCCCGAGCGGTTCGCCTGCTGCGCAACGGCTTCTCCGGCTTCTCCCTGGCCAATGATGAGAACCGCATCGACGGCAGGCCATTGAGCTTCCATGGGGGCGCGCAATGGACCTGCCGGGAGGGGCAATCCATTGCCGATGCCGGTTGCGCCATCGATGACGGCAATGGCGCAGTCTTTCGTGAGAGACGGATTTTGCAGGCCGTCATCCATGACCAGGACGGTGGCGCCGATCTCGTGCGCGAGGCGCGCGCCCGCCGGACGGTCGGCGGAGATGATAGCGGGAGCCATGGCGGCCAGCAGCATGGGTTCGTCGCCGACTTCGAGCGCCTTGTGCTGCGGCTGCACCTGCACAGGGCCGCGCAGCGTGCCGCCATAACCGCGCGACAGGAAGGCGGGACTTTCTCCGGCCTCGTCCAGAATTTCCGCAATGGCGAGCGCGGTGGGAGTCTTGCCCGCGCCGCCTGCCGTGAAATTGCCGATGCAGATGACCGGAAGGGTGGCGCGTTCTCCGGTCTGCCGCATGCGGCTGCCGGCGATGGCGCCGTAGATTGCGCTTGCGGGACGTAAGGCGTTGGCGAAGAAAGTCGAACGGCCCTGCCACCAGAAGCCTGGAGCGCGCATCAGCGTCGCGCCCCGAGTTTCGCCTGCACGATGAAAGGCTCGATGGATTGCATGGTGCGCTCCACCGCGCCCCCGAGCGCCTGCACGGCTTCTCCGGCGGCGCGGGACATGTCGCGCGTCAGGGCGGTATTCGTCAGAAGCTCGCTGACGGCGCGGGCGAGCGCCGTCGAGTCCTTCACCAGGAGAGCGCCGCGCGCGAGATCGATGGCGTCGTAGATCTCCGCTGCCGCGTGTGTATGGGGACCATGCAGGATCGCTGCGCCGAGCTTGGCGGGTTCGATGGGGTTATGGCCGCCGATGGGCACCAAGGTGCCGCCCATCAGGACGATGGGGGAGAGCCGATAGAACAGACCCATCTCGCCGACCGTATCCGCCACATACACATCGGTCGCGCGGTCGGGGTGGATGCCCTCCGAACGGCGGCTGGCGCGCAAGCCTGCTTGCGCCGAGATGGCCGCGACCTCGGGGCCGCGATGGGGGTGGCGCGGCGCGATGATGGTAAGCAGATGCGGGTGCCGCTTGGCGAGGGCGCGGTGCACCGCGACGATCACACCTTCCTCGCCGGGATGGGTGCTGGCCGCGAGCCATACCGGACGGCCTGCGATGAGACCGGAGAGATGCGCCACCACGCGCGGATCGGCCGGGGGCGGGGAGGCGTCGAATTTCAGGTTGCCCGTCACGACGACCCGCGGCGCGCCGAGACGGGCGAGGCGTTCCGCATCGTCCTGCGTCTGGGCGAGGCACAAGGCGAAGCGTTCGAGAAGACTCTTGATGACGCCAGGCAGCTTCTGCCAGCGCTGGAGCGAGCGATCCGACATGCGCCCATTGGCCATGACGAGCGGGATGCGGCGCTCGTCGAGCGCCATGATGGTGTTGGGCCAGATCTCGGATTCCGCGATGAGCGCAAGATCCGGCCGCCAATGATCGAGGAAACGGCGCACATAGCGCGGCACGTCGAGCGGCACGAACTGATGCACGGCGCCGGGAGGCAGGCGGCGCGCGATGAGCGAAGCCGAGGTGCGGGTGCCGGAGGTCACGAGCACGGCGAGGCCGCGCTGGGTCAGGCGCTCGACGATAGGCAGCAGGGACAGGGTCTCGCCGATGCTTGCCCCGTGCACCCAGATCAAGTGTCCCTTGGGTCTCTGGCGGCTGGGATAGCCCTGGCGTTCACCGAGGCGCGAGCGTTCCTCCCGTCCCTTTCGTTGGCGCCACAGGAGAAGGCCGAGCACGGCGGGCTCGAGCAGGGCCGTGGTGGTGCGGTAGGCTTTGAACAGAAGCGGTGTGCTCATGCGCGCGAGCCTCCTGCAAGGGCCGGAGCCGATTTCGCGCCGGGATCCCGGGAGCCCACGAGGGCATAGGCGCGCTCATGGACGGCGTCGAGTTCCCGCTCCACCCGCTGGCGGAGGGTTTCGAGCGCGTCCTCATCCGCGTCCCGCGGCACATGGATCGGCTCACCCAGCACCATCGCGCCGCGTCCGAAGGGCAGACCGATGCTGGCCTTGTCCCAGCTGTCGAAGTCGATGCGGCGGCTCGTCACCACGGCGACCGGTACGATGGGGCAACTGGACATCTGCGCCAGCGTCACGATGCCCTGGCCGCAGACCCGCGAGATCTTCGGAATGTCCGCCGTCATCACGACCATTTCCCCGCCTGAGAGCGCCTTCAGCATGGCGCGCATGGCCTGGACGCCGCCTTTCTTGCGGATGTCGCGCCCTCGCGCGCCCGAACCGCGAATGGCGCGGATGCCGAGATGGCGGAGCGCAATGGCGTTGAACTCGCCGTCGCCGGAGCGGGAGACGAGGCTCGCCGCGCGATCTTCGGGCCGCTTGGCGAAATGGATCATGAAATGCTGCCCGTGCCACATGGCGGCGATCACGGGCATCTGGGGGCCGATCCGGTCATAGGCATCCGCCGGTTCCATGACGAACCGGTTCGTGCGCTGCACGAGCTTGAGATAGCTCGCAACCAAGAGACCCAGGGTTTCCTGAACCGGCCGCGAGCGCGTGATGCGTTTGACGAGACCCATCGTGGACTTGAGGCTTTTAAGCCTGCGGCTCCAGAAGGCGGTGCAGATGCACGATGAAGTAGCGCATCTGTGCATTGTCCACCGTGGCCTGAGCCTTGGCCTTCCAGGCTGTGTGCGCGGTCGCGTAGTTCGGGAAAATTCCGACGATGTCGAGCTTGGAAAGGTCCTTGAAATCAACGGATTCAAGGCTCTCGAGCTCGCCGCCGAAAACCAGGTGAAGGAGCTGCTTGCCAGGCGTGTCGGTCATGGATTCGAAACTCTTCTGACGGGATGTGAAAGGGGTAGTCGTCGCAATGCAAACCTTGTTCAGGTCCTCATGGCTCCAATAGCACGAGGATGCAACCGTGACGCAACGGCAATCATCTCGCCGTGTTTCGGCTGCGGCTTGTTGTAAGCCGGTGGCCCGCCTGACAAATCCGTCAAAAGCCCTCCGGCTTCGTGCAGGATGAGATCGGCAGCGGCGATATCCCAGTCCTGTGAATTGTGGGAAACAAGGCCGACATCGATGGAGCCTTCCGCGACGCGGGCGAGCCTGAGCGCCAGGGAGGGCACCTTGGGCAGGCGCTCAATGGAGCCGAAACCGCTCTCGAACCGGTCGACAAGGGGCTTGGGGCCGGCGACGCGGATGGGGGCGGACGCCTCCATGGCAGGCAGCCGGAGGCTTTCCCCGTTGCACCGCGCGCCGCCGCCGAGAACGGCCTCGTAAAGACGGTCGTGGGCGGGGGCATGGAGGACGCCGAGCACGGGGGAGCCCTCTTGCACGAGGGCGATGGAGACGGCCCAGTCCGGATGCCCCGATGCGAAGGCCCGGGTGCCGTCGATGGGATCGACCACCCAGACATGGCTGCGCTCAAGGCGGGCGGGATCGTCCGCCGTTTCTTCCGACAGCCACCCGGCCTCGGGCAGCAGCCCCGTCAGGTGATCTTTGAGAAAGGTATCGAGGGCGATGTCCGCTTCCGTGACCGGGGAACTCTGGCCCTTGTACCAGAGCCGCGCGGCCGTCTGTTCGCCCGCACGGAAATAGGGGAGGGCCATGGCGCCAGCCCGGCGCGCCGCATCGCGGACGGCTTCGGCCAAGGATGACAGGGAATCGGCTGACTGGAAAAACATTGGTTTCAAGATGGGAGGAGAACGCGGCGGGCGCCAGGGAGCATGAGGAAGAAACCTTGTTTCTTCACGTAAAAATTGCGTCCTCAGAGCAGGGCATCGGCGGTCATGGCCGCGAACAGGATCAGCCCCGCGTCCCGGTTCGAGCGGAAGAGGCGCAAGGCGCCGGCGCCATCGGCGCGGTCGAGGCGTGCCACCTGCCAGCCGAGATGCAGGGCGAAGAGGCCGAGGCCGATGAAGGAGACGGCGCCGACGCCCGCCTGGACGAAGGCTGCGACCATGAGGGCGAGGGTCAGGCCATAGCAGATGCCCACGCCCAGCTTCACGCGCTCCCCGAAGAAGCGGGCAGAGGATTTGATCCCGGCGATCTCGTCGTCCTCGATATCCTGAAGGGCATAAATGGTGTCGTAGCCCACCACCCAGGCGACGCTGGCGGCATAGAGCAGGATCGGAGCGAGGCTCAAGGAGCCGAAGGCGGCCGCCCAGCCCATCAGGGCGCCCCAGGAGAAGGCGAGGCCCAGCACGATCTGCGGCATCCAGAAGAAGCGCTTCATGAAGGGATAGAGCGCGACGACGCCCAGCGATGCGAAGCCTGTCGCGATGGCAAAGCCGTTGAACTGCAGAAGGACGAGAAGGCCGACGAGGGCCTGGAGCCCAAGGAAGGCAAGGGCCCCTTTGAGGCTCACCTGTCCGGAGGGCAGGGGACGCTCGCGGGTGCGCTCGACGCGGATGTCGAGGTCCCGGTCGACGATGTCGTTATAGGTGCAGCCCGCGCCGCGCATGGCGACGGCGCCGATCAGGAAGAGCAGGCAATGGAGCGGATCGGGCCAGGGTTGACCGCCTGCGATGGCCGCCATCGCCGCCGACCACCAGCAGGGGAGCAGCAGCAGCCACCAGCCGATGGGCCGCTCGATCCGCGCCAGGCGCAGATAGGGACGCAGGCCCGCCGGCGCCCACCGGTCGGCCCAATGGCCGCGCACGGCATCGGGAAGGGATGACGCCCCCGGGCGCTCCATGATCGAAATCAGCCTTGCTTAGAGCGCGCCCTTCGGCACGCTCAAGGTGCCCGTGAGGCCGCCGCCCATGCGGGGACCGCCCTGCTGCTGGGCCTGCTGCTTGGCGCGCTTTTCCATCTCGGCCATCTTCGCGGCAGCGCCGCAGGCCTGGCCTCGGACGGTCTGGACCTGCTTGTGGTCCTTCTCGAAGCCCTCGACGAGCTGGTCTGGGACCTGGCACCAATCCTTGTTCTCGCCCATCCACTTCATGCCGACTTCACCGTTCTTCGAGATCTTGGTGAAGAGGGTGCAGGCGGCGCGAGGATCGACCTTCTTCTTGCCGTTCCCGGTCATGTCCGAGAGCTGCTTCATCAGAGTCTGGCGCTCCATGAGGATCTTCTGGCCTTCCTGGCAGGCGCTCGACTGCGCGAAGGCAGGAGCGGATGCGAAAATGCCGACGGCGGCAAGCGTGGCCATCAAGGTCGAACGGATGTGCGTCATGGCAAGAACCCTTCAAAAAGCCTGCGACGTCTCGCCGGCCTGTGCTCTGTTAACAGGGAACAGGCCTCAAGGCCAAGGGCGAAAGGTCGGGCGATTGGTCGCTTTGGCCCTAGCTGTGCCATGCCGCACCTGAACGGCAGGTTAGCGGAAGGCGGATCTCTTCCCCGGAGCGGGAGAAAATTGCTAAAGGTCCTGAGTTCAACCTCTCAAGGGTCCCATGGCCGGTTACGATTTCAACGCCCCCCGTCTCTTCGTCGATTCGCCGCTTCAAAAGAACGCGAGGATCGCCCTCGACCGGGCGCAGGCCAACTACCTGCTGAACGTCCTGCGCCTGAAGGATGGGGAGAGCGTGCTCATCTTCAACGGGCAGGACGGAGAATGGCGCGCCGAAATCTCCGTGGAGGGCCGCAAATCTGCAGACCTCGTCTGTGCGGAGCAGACCCGCTCCCAGACGCCGCGGCCCAACCTCGTCTATGCCTTCGCGCCGCTCAAGCATGCCCGCCTGGACTACATGGTCCAGAAAGCGGTGGAGATGGGCGCGGGCGTTCTTCAGCCGGTCATCACCCGCCGGACGCAGAGCACGCGGGTGAACCTGGAACGTATGCGGAGCAACGCCATCGAAGCGGCCGAGCAATGCGGGATCATCACTCTTCCGGAGGTGCGCGCAGAGGAGAATTTGGAGAACTTTCTCAAGAGCTTGGAGCAGGATAGCGTCCTCGTGTTCTGCGACGAGGATGCCGCCGTTTCTAACCCGGTCGAAGCTCTGGCCAAGCTTGGGAACAAACCGTCAGGCGTTGCCGTTATAGTGGGCCCCGAAGGGGGATTTACCGATCAGGAGAGAGCGCTTGTCGCCGCCCACGAAAGAAGTGTTTGCGTATCGTTGGGACCGCGCATCCTGCGAGCTGACACAGCCGCTGTGGCTGCCCTCGCAATCGTTCAATCCGTGCTCGGCGATTGGAACTGACGTCCCCATCCGACGATGGGCTACTCCAAATCGCCGCTAGCTTCACAAGCTTAGCATTTTAAGGCCGGTTCGCCCCACTCACGCCCCATTCGGGGAGAGGTTGGTGCGACATCCGGCCTGCCTTCGAGCACGCAAGGGTCATTCCTGAAAAACAATAGAGGAAAACGGGAAATGAGCTGGGATTTCAAGTTCGGCATCGAGGAAGAATACTTCGTGAACGATGCCGCCAAGCGGGATGTGGCCAAGGGAAAAATCAGAGAGTTCTTCGCATCCTGCAGGGATCAGCTGTCGGAGGACATCCAGCCCGAGATGCTGGAGCCGCAGATCGAGATCGCCACCAAGCCGATGGTCGATTTCGCCGAGGCTAGGACGCAGCTTGCGGGCCTGCGCTCGTCGGTGGGCGCGATCGCCCGCGATTACAACCTGTCCATCATGGCATCGGGAACGCACCCGCTCGCCGTCTGGTCGCGCGTGCGCCCCAGCACGCAGCCCCGCTACGGCAAGGTGATGCACGACCTGCAGATGCTCGGCAGCCGCACGGTGCTGTGCGGCATGCATGTGCATGTCGAGGTGCCTGATCTCGCCGCGCGCGTGGACACCATGAACCGCATTCAGCCCTATCTGCCACTGCTGCTTGCGCTCTCTACCTCGTCGCCGTTCTGGCAGGCGCAGCGGACGGGCCTGCTGGGCTACCGCCTCGCCGCCTATCGCGAATTGCCGCGCACCGGCCTGCCGGATCTGTTCGAGGATGCTGCTGATTACCAGCGCTACATCGATACTCTCGTCGCCGCACGCGCCATCGAGAATTCGAGCTATGTGTGGTGGGTGATCCGGCCCTCGCTGAAGCATCCGACCCTCGAGCTGCGCGTGGCCGACAGTTGCACGCGGGTGGACGACACCATCGCGATCGCTGCCATCTATCGCTGTCTCGTGCGCCATCTGAGCCTCGATACCAAGCTCAATGCCGGACAGACCGGCGCATCCCGCGCCATCAACGACGAGAATTGCTGGCGCGCCATGCGCTACGGCATCCATGGCAGCTTCGTGGACGAGAAGACCCGCAGCGCTAAGCCCGTTCGCGAATTGCTTCAGGACGTTCTCGACATGATCGAGGACGACGCCAAGGCGCTCGGCTGCGAGCGCGAGGTGGATCTCGCCCGCTGGATCGTGGCCCGCGGCACCAGCGCCGACCAGCAGCTCACTCTCTATACGGAAGCTCTGGGCCGCGGCCTGTCGAGCCGGGATGCTCTGGCCGGCGTGGTCGATTGGCTTTCCGCCGAGACAGTGGGGGACCTCATCGTCCGGCATTGATAAGGGAAGGCTTGCGCGCCGCGCATTGAAATCTGCCGTTTGAGCCGGGGCCTCGCGCTCCGGCTTGAATGCTCATGGATTATGTACGATACATCGTATCAAATCCGGAGCATTCATCGTGTCCTTCCTCAAAGTCTTGTGTTGCGCGCTGACCCCCATGGCTTTCGCCGTTGGGGCAGTAGGTTCGGGGTCTCCTGCGAATGCCAAGGAGCCGCGCAGAAAAGCTGTCGCCTCAAGCGAGCGGGGCGGCGGGATGTCGGCCATGGTTGTCCGGATCTGGAAGGACGGCCGTGAATGTCCGACCGGCAGAGCCAGGCTGCGCCCCTACCGCAATGGTCAGCTCGATACGAGCCGCTATGTCGAGGTTGGGCGCTTCAACAATGCGGAAGGCATCGAGGACTTTCCTCGCATGCTGGGCAACATGGTCACGCTGAACATCTCGAAGATGCGCGATGACATGAGGGCCAAGCCGCTGAAGGAATCGCTCATTCCCATCGCTCCGGGCCGTTACGTTCTCACATGGATCACCTGCAGGAACGGTCAGGCCTCGGAATGGATCGGGGTCGACAAACCTGTCTTTGTCTTCAAGGAAAGCGGGCGCATGATGCCGGTGAAGGGGGCCAATGTGATCGACGTCCGTCCAGGCGAGATCGTCGATGCCGGCGTGCTCGAAATCCGCAGCGACAAGGTCGGTTTCTTCGAGGCCAGAACGGCGAGTGTCGTCGCTCAGCCCGCGCCACCTCACGAGCGTGAGGCCCTGCGCGAGGTCGCGAGCAGGTTCCGCTCCACGACTTTCACCGTAGGAAACTTCTAATCCGCAGAAGTGTTGGCTGGAAGCAATCCGTTCTCCCTGAAGCCTGCCGGGCGTTTGGGTACGGGAGGAAAGCCTGCTTGCACTTCTCCTTTAATCTCGTTGCCCCTCATTGCAGCTTGGCCTTAACCCGCCTATCTAGACCCAACCTGAGTCGGCGCGCCTTGAACGCGCTTTTTGGATGAGGTGATGTATGGCGCGGGACGTATCCGATACGACCCCCATTGGAGCACGTTCCGAGCTCGTCGCGTGGATCGCTGAAGGCGAGAAGCCTCGCGACGCGTGGCGGTTGGGTACCGAGCACGAGAAGGTTCCATTTTACAAGGCAGACGCGTCCCCCGTTCCCTATGACGGGGGCAAAGGCATCCGCGCGCTGCTCGAAGGATTGCAGGATCGCACCGGATGGTCTCCCATCATGGAAGACGACCATCCCATCGGCCTCTTCGACGAGCAGGGCGGCGGAGCGATCTCGCTGGAGCCCGGCGGGCAGTTCGAGCTTTCCGGCGCGCCGCTGAAGACGCTTCACGAAACAGCCCAGGAAACCGCGCAGCACATCGCCGATGCGAAGGCTGTCGGCGAGCGGCTCGGCATCGACTTTCTCACCCTCGGCATGAGCCCGTTATGGACGCGCGCCGAGACACCGGTGATGCCGAAGAAGCGCTATGGCATCATGACAGGCTACATGCCGAAGGTCGGCACCCTTGGCCTCGACATGATGTACCGCACGTCCACCGTTCAGGTGAACATGGACTATGCTTCTGAGGCCGACATGGTGAAGAAGCTGCGCGTGTCGCTGGCGCTTCAGCCCATCGCCACCGCGATCTTCGCCAACTCGCCCTTCACCGACGGCAAGCCGAACGGTTTTCTTTCCATGCGCTCCGAGATCTGGCGCGACACGGACAAGGACCGCACGGGCATGATGGCCTTCGCCTTTGAGGACGGCTTCGGCTATGAGCGCTATGTGGATTGGGCGCTCGACGTGCCGATGTATTTCGTGAAGCGCGACGAAACCTATCATAATGTCGCCGGCGCATCGTTCCGCGATCTTCTCGCCGGCAAGCTCGCGCAATTGCCGGGCGAGCGCGCCGTGCGCTCCGACTGGGCCAACCACGTCTCCACCCTGTTTCCGGAAGTGCGCCTGAAGCGCTATCTCGAAATGCGCGGCGCGGATGTGGGCAATATCGAGCACATCGTGGCGCTCTCCGCGTTCTGGACCGGATTGCTCTACGACGACACAGCCCTCGACGGCGCCTGGGAGCTGGTGAAAGCCTGGAGCGCCGCTGAACGCGAGCAGCTTCGCGCCGACGTGCCGAAGCTCGCGCTGAAAGCGACGGTTGCCGGACGTTCTATGCAGGATGTCGCCCGCGATGCTCTGGCCTTGTCGCGTGAAGGCCTCAAGCGCCGCGCTTATCGCGACGGGGCAGGGCAGGACGAAACCAAGCACCTCGTTTACGCCGAGGAGATCGTCTCATCCGGTCGCACGCAGGCCGAGCGGCTCCTGGAGCGCTACCATGGCGGCTGGAGCGGATCGGTGATGCCTGCCTTTAGGGAATGCGTGTTCTAGACAGAAAGATTGCGCTTATTGACAGAGAGCGGCCTGGGGAGGCGGGCTCTCTAAGACCATGTATTGAAATATTATAAAGTTTCATTAAGGATGGGGCTTTGATTGCCTGATAGGTGTCAGGCCCAGTCCTAAAGGTCTTTATCTTATGTCCAAGAGCAAGCGGCCCTTAAATGTATCTGCCTCGAAGAAACTCGTTGCAGATAATGAGTTCGTGCCGAGCCTCGCGGGCACAAGCGTGGCCCTGACCCCCGGACCTGACAAGATTACCGGTACGGATGAGGCCGAGATCTTCACCGCGAATCCCACCGATATAGGCTACGGCGATGAGTTGCTTGGCGGTGGCGGAGTAGACACTCTTCAACTGACTGGGGCGGCAACCGGCCTCTTCAGCCAGTACTTCATTCATATGTTCAGCAAGCTCGAGAGTGTTGAGGTCATCCTTGGGTCCGACCTGCAAGACTTGATCTTAATCGGCTCCAATCAGATGCAGGATGTCCTGACGTTGGATGGGGGTGAGGGCGAGGATAGTCTGCAGTTCACGGACTGGTCCTATAATCTCGTGGGGAAAATCATCACCGGGTTCGAATGGGTCGAACTCGCGCATGGGGACGGAACGACGATCATCACCGACGACCTTGCCTTTGCCGAGCTCATTCACGGGTATGAATCGCTCGACGATCATCTGATCATCACGAGCCATGATCTGACCGATGAAGAGCGCAAGGCTTATTTCGACAGGGGAATCGATCAGATCACCGATAAAAGCGGACGCGTGACCTTCGATGCGGCGCCGACGATGACGGGCCTCGATGGCGACAGTTTCAGGATCGCAGGCGGTGAAGTGGTCCTACTGGATAAAGGCAAGAACGCCACTGTCGGTATTGACGATACGGACCTGGATTTCCTGTACATCTCATGCCCTGATGTCATGGGGGCAGCGATCCCTTGGGGTGGCGAGTTCCTGGTTGTGCCGAATGCTGAGGTGTCCCTAGGCGCTGGAATGACTATCAACAGTGCCGTCATCGTCGATGGCATAACCATCGGAAAGATTGCCTCAAATCATAAAAGCTGGCGTCTTGGAATTGAGCTATACGATGCCGCAACACCGGACCTCGTTCAAAAACTCCTTCATGCGATAGCTTTCAAGTCCACTCTTACGATCCCTGGATATGCCGCCAATTTCGAGATCCAGATTATACTCGAGGACAAGGGTGGTCGCAGTACGGCCTCCACAGTCGAGGTCGCTGTCGCAGTCCCCTTCGAGTTGACACGTGGCGCAGACTACATCGATGGCACCGAAAAAGACGACACGATCTTAGCCACCGAGGAGTCCCTGACCGACGGCGATGTGATCAAGGGTGGAGCGGGTAGCGATACTCTCAAGCTGGTGGGTGGGGGAACTTACACCCTATCCGATGTCTCAACATTCACCAGCGTCGAGACCATTCTGGGTTCTGACTTCGACGACTCCATCAGCGTCAGGGCGGAACAGCTGAGGGATGTGAGGCTCATCGACGGCGGCGACAATCATTCGGATTGGGGCGACCGTATCTTCATTTATGGGACAGAGATCGATCTGGCAGACAAGACGATCCTGAATGTCGAAAGTATTTATCTGAATGACGACGGAGCGACGGTTACCGTGGACGACATCGCCACGGCCAAGCTCGTCAATGGACGGGGAGCCAAGGATAATAAGCTCGTCATCCTCAACGGCATTCTCACGGATGATGAGATCGAGGTGCTGCACGACAAGGGCATCGACACCATTGAAGACGAAAGCGGCGTGAGATCCGTCAACACCGTTCCTACGCTCGATCATGTCGATGGCGATACCATCACAACGGCAGTCGGAACGACCGTTCTTCTCGATGTCGGCGGGGATGCGGCTATCACCAGCGATGATGCCGTCTTGGGAAGTTTGGGCGCCATCGTCTATGCCTCCTATGTTCAAATCGGCATCCAAACCAAAGCTGGCGAGATCGAGCTGACGGATGGATATAACTGGGCAAGCGAAGTCAAAATCGACGGCGTCGAGATAGGATATATTTCATCCAGCAACGGATTGAGCTACTACTTGAACATTGCATTCAACGAGAATGCCACCTTGGACCGGGTCAAGAAGCTGCTGAGCGCGCTGACCTATACCAATACGTCGCCCGACCGGGAGCTTCCCGTCACGCACGTCGTTGAGATCTCATTGTCCGACAAGGGCGGCCGCAGAGCTACAGCCGATGTCTCCGTTACCGTCGAGCCGTCGGTGATAACCAGGCCGAACGAAGCGCCCAACGACCTTCGGCTCGTCGGCCATTCGGTTCTTGAGAATGCGGCTGCGGGCACGAAGATCGGTGATCTCGCTGCGACCGATCCGGAAGGAGGTCCGCTCACCTACGAGATCCTGCGCGCCGATGGCACTTGGGGCTCGACGGATGGGCGCTTCTCCATCGACGGCGCTCAGCTGAAGGTCGCCAATGGCATCCTGCTCGACTACGAGCAGGCCAGCTCTCACACCATCACCCTCCGCGTTGTCGACCAGGACGGCGCCAGCGCCCAGCAGAGCTTCACCATCGGCGTCAACGACGTCAATCCGGAGAACGTCACCGGCACCGCCGACAATGACGTGATCCATGGCGGCGCGGGCAACGACACGCTCAACGGCGGTGTCGGCCACGACACGCTCAACGGCGGGTCGGGCAAGGACCGCATGATCGGCGGGGCGGGCAACGACACCTACCATGTCGACGCCAAGGGCGACGTGATCGTCGAGGCCAAGAACGGCGGCACCGATCTGGTCTATACCTCGATCAGCTACACCTTGGCCTCGACCCTGGAGAACCTGGTCGGCACCGGCAAGGCGGCGCTGACGCTCA
>JAEXGT010000002.1 GCA_023450615.1 Pseudomonadota bacterium
TGAGCGTCAGCGCCGCCTTGCCGGTGCCGACCAGGTTCTCCAGGGTCGAGGCCAAGGTGTAGCTGATCGAGGTATAGACCAGATCGGTGCCGCCGTTCTTGGCCTCGACGATCACGTCGCCCTTGGCATCGACATGGTAGGTGTCGTTGCCCGCCCCGCCGATCATGCGGTCCTTGCCCTTGCCACCGTTGAGCATGTCGTGGCCCGCCCCGCCATCCAGCGTGTCGTTGCCACCTTCGCCATACAGCCTGTCGTCGCCGCCAAGGCCATTGATCACGTTGGCGAGGTCGTTAGCCTCGATCGCGTTGTTGCCGGCATTGCCGGTCAGACGCACGGCGCCGATGCCTGAGATGATCGATTCGATGCCCTCATGCGCCGTGTAGTCCACGCTCGTGAGCACCACGTCGTCGCCAGAGATGTCGATGATGACGTCGCCGACATTGTCCACGTGGTAGACATCGTCGCCGGCGCCGCCCACCATCGTGTCCGCGCCGGCGCCCCCGTTGAGGATGTCATCGCCGTCGCCGCTGACGAGGTAGTCGTTCCCTGGGGTGCCGTTGAACTGTTCGGGAGAAACGTCGGTCACGTTGATGGTGAAGGTCTTTTGCGTGCTCAGGCCGTCTTCGTCCGTGACCCGGATGGTGACGGTGTGAGCGGCCTGCGCCTCGTAGTCGAGCCGGGCGCCGTAGGCCACTTTGAGCTCATCGCCGTCGATCTCGAAGCGCCCGTCCGATGAACCCCAGCTGCCGTCGGCGCGCAGGATCTCGTAGGTGAAGGTTGCTCCATACTGATCAACGGCCGACAGGTCGCCGATTTTCGTGCCTGCAGCCGCATTCTCGCGAACGGAGAACCCCACAAGATCGAGGTTGCTCGGAGCCCTGTTGCTGACGGTCGTGCTCACCTGCACGAAATCCCGGGTGACCGCTTCGTGGTGCTCATCCTTGACGCTGATCTCGAAGATTGAGGTGAAGCCAGCACCAGCTTGGGATTCAGGGCGATCTGTGGCGTTGTATTGAAGCAGCTGCATCAGTTGGTTCAGGGCGCTGGCCTTCCCCACGATGGTGTAAATTCTGGTGTCGGCGTCAACCGGCGAGGGATCGATTAAATCGATGCCGTCAGGCATCTCGTCTTCCGAGGGAATTATGATCATGCCGAGATGGACATCGAATTTGATCTCGACCGTGAGCGTATCGTCCTCGTCATCGGAGAATGTGACGCCCTTGAAAGGAGATACGTTCGGTCCGTCATCCGTAGTGAACGTGAATCTCTGGTCCTCGTCGATCGCAAGAGTCGGGGCAGAGTTGCCGGGCTCTGCCGCGTTGCCGAAAGTCTGGGTCTTGAACGTGCCGTCGGCAGCGTTCATCCAGCTGATGGCAAAGGCACCGCCGTCAAGGCCGATCACATGTGGGTTCACCTGATCGCCATCCGCGCTGGCGCCGACGAGAATTGGAGCCGTCAGGATCGTGCCATCCTCGGAGCAGGTGGCGATGTAAACGTCCTTGTCGGTTTCGTTATCCATCGTCAGCAACAGCACGAAGCTCTTGTCGGCCAGCTGAGTGACCTCCATGGAGTCGATGGTTCCCGCGGGGACGGGGAACGAGACTGCGGACATGTCCGGTGTGCCGTCGGAATTCAGGACTTGGACCTTGACGACCGGATCGCCGCCAACGGCCGTGGAATCGGCCCAGGCGAGCACGAATTTGCCATTGTCGAGAGCGGTTGCGGATTGACGGAACGGCGCGCTGGAATCCGTGCGATCAAAGTAAGTCATGAACTCGCCGGTGCTGCCGTTTTCCAGATTGATCTGGGGGCCGTGGTTCAAGACGATGATGAAGGTGCCGTCCTTGAGGATCGTGAAGGTGTGATGCTCGTCATCGGCGGAACTGAAGGGAACCTTGTCCATAACCTCACCCCTGACGGTGGTTATGGCGAGAGCATCCATACCGTCGTCCGCCCGTTCCCCTTTGTAGGTTACCGAGAAATCGCCGCCGCCGAGATCATACACCTTGGGCGAGTGCTGGCTTTCAACGTCCGCTGAGCCGATTTCGAGCACGTCGCCCTCGGGAGCGCCGTTCGCATTCAAGCGATGCGCCTTGACGGTTCCGTTATCGGTCCAGGTTACGATGATCTGGCCATTGGAGAGCAGGGTGGCGCTGATGTCCGTATAGGCAGTGCCGGTTCCGGAGGTGATTTCGAGCTCCGGCGTCACTGGATTGCCGTCCGCGTTGAACACCTGCCTCTTCAGGGAGGAGCCTGAACTCCAGATCGCAAGGTAATTGCCGTCGGCTTGCCTGGTTAAAGTGCCGCTATTGGCGGCAATGCTGAAATTCGTACCGGTAAGTGCAGCCGACATGGAGATCCCCCCTACAGAGATAATAACGATATAATGTTATACATCTTGTAAGAGCCGAGCAAGTTTCCTTTTGGATCAAGGAATTTTCTGTTCTCACCCTGGCGGGGAAGATCCTTAAGCTTGTCGCTCTGGTAGGCATCAGGGCATTTGACGACAGGCCAGATGCAGGCAGCCGTTCTCGCAGGGCTCAGAGCCATGAGCCTTTTGCAACGCTCCCGCTAGGTGAGGGTGGAGGCCGCCGATGCGCCAGCCTCGCCCAAACGCCTGATGAAATCATCGATTTCCTCTTCCGTCTGATAAAGACCGAACCCGATCCGCAGACGCTGGCCGCGTATGTCCGTGACGATGCGCATTTGCTGCAGATTCCGATAAAGGGTTTGCGCGTTCGGCGATTCAAAGGTGAGAAAGTTGCCGCGGCGCATCTCCTCCTCGGGGACAACGAGCTTCATCCGCTGGAAGAAGGCGCTGTCGGCGATGCGCTTCAGGAAACTCTGCTGAAGGGCCTTGGCATGCGCATGGATGATGGCGGGCGTGATGCCCTCAGCGGCGAGCCAGCGCATCACCGCATTGAAACGGTAGAGGCCCGACGGATCGAAAGTGGAGCCCATGAAGCGCCAGCCGTCGGCGCTGTAGCCGGTCTGTCCGTCCTGTGCGTTCGCGAGATCGCCGAAGGCGGCGTACCAGCCGGTGTCGCGCGGGCGCGGGCCCCATCCGCTCGGGCAATGCATGAAGCAGGCGCCTTCACCCGCCATGGCGTATTTATAACCGCCTGCGATGTAAAAGGCGCGGTCCGCGATGGAGCCGAGATCCGTCGCGCGGGCCATGAAGCCGTGATAGCCGTCGATCACGACCATTGCACTATCATGCGCGGCTTCCACGATCCTGCGTATGTCGGCGGCGAAGCCTGAATTGAAGAAGACCTGGCTCACGAAGATGAGATCGCAGGCATCGCCCGCGGCGGTGCAGAAGCGATCCTCGAAGCTCGTGAAGGGCTCGACCGGTATGCGCGTGACGGTGACGAGGTTGTCCTCTTCCAGACGCGCGATCTGTCTCGTGAAGGAATGGAATTCGCCGTCCGAAGTCAGGATGCGGATGGGCCTGTCATTCGGAAAACAGGAGAGGATGCGCTTGAGAAATTCATGCGTGTTCGGTGCAACTGCAATGGTGCCGGCATCCGGCAGGTTGAGGTGGCCCGCCACATGCGCGCGGAACTCATCGAGCACGGGCCCGAGCACATGCTCCCATTTGTCGTCGATGAGACGTGCCGCATCGTCCCACGCCTGCAGATGCGCGTCGCGTGTGACGTTCGGCCAGGGATGATGACTATGCGCCGCGAAATGTAGGCGCTCCGGAGCGGCGTTGAGAAAACGGGAGAAGTGAGAACGCAGATCGAGCATGAGACGCCTCGATTGAAGTCAGAGATTGCCGCGCACGGACCAGAGTTCGGGAAAGAAGTAGCGCTCCAGCGCCTTGCGAAGATACGTGACGCCGGTGCTGCCGCCGGTGCCGCGCCGCATGCCGATGATGCGTTCAACGGTCTTCATGTGGCGGAAGCGCCATTGCTGGAAGGCATCTTCCAGATCGACCAGCTCTTCCGCGAGCTCGTAGAGATCGAAATGCTCGCCGGAATGACGGTAGATGTCCTCCCACACGGCCTCGACGCCGGGATGCGCGGCGTAGGGCTGCGTCACGTCGCGGGTGAGCACGTCCTCCGGCACGCAATAGCCGCGCCGCGCGAGAAGGCGAAGCGCCTCGTCGTAGAGGCTCGGCGCGCGATAGGCGGCCTCCAGCTGGGCCGCGATGTCGCCGCGGTGCCGGTGCGGCGCCATCTTGAGTTCGTCCTTCGCGCCGAGCTTGAACTCGACAAGGCGGTATTGCCAGGATTGGAAGCCCGATGAACGCCCGAGCGCCGGACGAAAGCTCAGGTAATCGGACGGCGTCATGGTGGAGAGGACGGTCCAGGCCTGGATCAGCTGCTCCTGAATGCGATTGATGCGCGCCGTGCATTTGAAGGCGGGCTGCAATTCGTCGGCGCGCAAATGGGCGAGGGCGGTGTCGAGTTCGCGGTTCAGAAGCTTGAGCCACAGTTCCATCACCTGATGGATGGTGATGAAGAGCAATTCGTCATGCTCGCTCGTCAAAGGCTTCTGAGACGAGAGCAGGGTGTCGAGCTGGAGATAATCTCCATAGCTCATGCCTTCCGTGAAATCGGTGTGAATGCCTTCCGTGTTGCCTGTCGCCATTTTGCCCTCCTCAGCCGTCGGCGCAGCCTGAATCTGTTGTTTTCTCAGGGTGCGCAAGCGGAAATAGGGTCGGTGCGAACAATGTCACGAGGGAAGGGATGCGGAATTGGCATCCGGCTCATGACCCGTTAGGTTGCGGGCCGAATTGAACCCTTCGAGACGGAGAACATCACGCATGAGCGACACGCTTCCCGACCGCCTGTCCACCAACCCGGACAGCCCCTATTACAACGAGGAGATTCTGGCCAAGGGCGTGGGCATCCGCTTCAACGGAGCCGAGAAGACCAACGTGGACGAGTATTGCGTCAGCGAGGGCTGGGTCCGCGTGATCGCCGGCAACGCCAAGGATCGCTTCGGCAATCCCATGACGTTGAAGCTCAAGGGCAAGGTCGAGCCCTATCTGCAATCCACGGACTGAGCCTTAAGGTTTGCTGCTCTCGGGGTCCGGTTGGGGCGGCGCCTTGCCGGTCTGCGCCGGATCTGTGCGCTGGGGCGCATCCTCCGCGGGCTTTGCGTCCTCGGGGGCCGTCAGCTCACGACTGACCGGCTCCCTTGCAGGTGATCCGTCATGGGCCGGAGCGCCCGTCACCAGTGTGCCGCCCATGTAGGAGGGCGGATCGCTGGCCGGGAATGAATATTCCGAGCCCGCATCGACGAGATCGTCTTCTGCCTTCTTGGCCGTCACGGCGCTTCCTTTCCATGCCTCGTGCATCTGATGAGGAAATGGCCGTGGGCTCGAGATGTTCGGGCGAAGCTGCGGAAAATCCGCAGCATCCGCACCGGGCTGCCCGAACATCTCTGTCGAGGTCGATGTCAGGCCGACTTGCGAGGGCCGACGAGGCCGAACATCGCGCCTTGGGGATCCGTGGCAACGATGATGTAGATGTCGCCCGGAACCTCGGCGGGTCCATAGTGGATCATGCCGTCATTGGTGGACACGGCCCTGGCGGCTTCGTCGATATCCGCGACGCCGAAATAGAATGTCCAACGCGCAGGCGGGCCGTCCTTCATCCTGTTCATGATCGCGCCGATGGTTTGGCCGTGATGATCGATGAACTGATAATCGCCCATCTCGCCCATCGGCATGACGCCTCCTTCTTCCCAGCCGAACAGGCCGGAATAGAAGGCCAGAGCCTTTGCCTGATCGTCGGCGGCAAGCTCGTTCCAATGGCAGTGCCCATTCTCGGTCGGAGAGAAGGCCGTGCTGGTGCCGTCCACCGCGCCGCGCATCACATAGAACACGACGCCTTGCGGGTCGGCCATCATCGCGAAACGGCCGACGCCGGGAATATCGGTCGGCGGCATGTGCTGCGTGCCACCGGCCCGCACGATGTTCTCCGCCGTGGCATCCACGTTGTCGACGCCGACATATCCCAGCCAGCACGGCCGCATGCCCGCCGCCGCCGCACCTGCGGGCAGCCGCATGAAACCCGCCACGTCCGTGCCGGCGATCCCGAAGATGCTGTAATCCTCGGTCGTCCCGCCCGCGGGGCGGGCCTGCCAGCCGAGGATTGCGCCGTAGAACCGGGACGCTGCGGTCGTGTCGGTCGTCAGGAGTTCGTACCAGATGAAGTCACCATGCCGATTGGCCATGAAGCACCTCTCAGACGTCGAGGATCGGCATGAAGCCGCCGAAGATCATGCGACGGCCGTCGAAGGGCATCTGCTCGCCCATGGCCCGCATGCGCGGATCGGTCATGATCTTCTCGTTGGCGGCGTCGCGAACATCCTTGGAAGGGTATTCGATCCAGCTGAACACGACGATTTCGTCGTCCTTGGCCTTCACGGCCATGCGGAAGTCGGTGAGCTTGCCGTCCGGAACATCGTCGCCCCAGCACTCGACCATGCGCGTCGCGCCGAATTCCTTGAACAGCGGCGCGGCCTCCGCCGCGTGCTTGCGATAGGCATCCTTCTGGCTGGCCGGCACGGCCAGCACAAATCCGTCCACATAGCTCATTGGTCGTCTCCCTAGAGCCCCGCTCCGGCAATCCTGCCGCGACGAGCTTTCATGCTCGTTCTTGACTTTTACGTTGATATCAACATAATTTATCCATGTCAAACAGCCGCGATGTTCCCTTCGAAACGACCCTCCATGTACGCGATGCCTGCCTATGCCTTCATGCCCAAAGGGCGGCCCGGACTCTCTCGCGGATTTTCGATGAGGCTTTTCATCCGGTCGGAATCACATCCGGACAATTCTCGCTGCTGAACGCCCTCAACCGTCCCGTTCCGCCGAAAGTCGGCGCGGTCGCGCAATTGCTGGCCATGGATCGCACGACCCTGACGGCGGCCCTGAAGCCACTTGAGCGAGACGGCCTCATCGCCGTCACGGTAGACCCGGACGATCGTCGCGGCAGGCTTCTTCATCTCACCGAGGCGGGACAGAAGGTGCTTGCCTCCGCAGTGCCGATCTGGCGCGACCTCCATGCCGCGATCGAAGCGGACCTGCCCGCGCTCGATCCGGATGCCTTGCGGAGCGCATTGAACCACCTGGCGCGATCCAAGCCTCCGCGTGAGAGCGTGCTTCCCTAGCCGTCGCGCACCGTTTCATGCATCTTCGAGGCTGGACGCGGAGCTCACCCGCACAACTTTTAAGGCAAGCTCGTCAGCCGGTGACGGTCGACGTCCCCGAGAAAGGCTTGTCCCGCATGCTCTCACGCAGAGCCTCACGAGGGTTTAAGGCAGGGGTTAAGGCCACGGCCGCCGCAACGGTTCTTCTCGCCGCTTCGCAGGCCCTGGCCCATAGCTGGTATCCGTTCTGGTGCTGCAGCGACGACGATTGCCGGGAGCTTCTCGAAACGAAGGGAGAGACCGTGACCGAAACGGAGGAGGGGTATCGCCTCTGGGATGGGCGCTTCATCGGGCGCGAATACAGCAAGCCGTCGCCTGACCGGCATTATCACCTGTGCGAGGAACGGATCACGCGGGCGATCATCTGCTTCTTCGCGCCTCAGGGGCAATCGTGAGAATGGTCCGCGCCATCGCCGTGATCTGCGCGCTTCTCGCGGGCGCGGCCTCAGGGACGGAGCCGCCCCGGGCGCAGAGCCAGCCGAAGCCCGCTTTGGCTGCGGCGGACCCGCAGGGTCTTCCCTCCATCGGCAAGTGGATGCTCACCGCGCAGGACGTGCCGTCCGACTGGCTCGGCGAGGTCTACGAGGGCAGGATCCTGCGGGAGCCGATCAACGTCATCATCGTCGACGATGCGGCCGCCAGCGCAGCGGATGCCGTCGCCCGTCTGGTCGCCTCGGCCCACAGGGCGGGCTATCCCATCCGGCTCGGGCATTCCGCCGGCTATCAGGCCGTGATCGGCGGACAGCTTTATGCGCAACTGCCGAAGGGCTGGGACGACGCATTCTCCAACGAGATGTTCGAACTCAGCAACAACCACGGGCGCATTTTCGGACCGCATCTCATGGGGCAGGCCTATTACTTCACCGGCGCCTTCAGCCGCGAGCGGGTCGATCCGTTCCGTTGGCCCGGACACCGTTTCGCATCCTTCAATCAGGCGCGGGACGATTTCGTTTTCAGGATGGACCAGCACTCCGCCTACAAGATGACGGGCTCCGTCAGTCTCGGCAATGCGCTCGCGGATGATCCCCGCCTGACGACGGGCGATCACGACGGCAATGCGTTCATCCTGCGCACGGGGCCTTAGGTGAGTTGGAAAAGGTATGGCGCATATTCCCCTCCCCACAAGGGGGAGGAGGGTTTCAGCGCCTCATTCTGATGACGATCCCGGATCTGCGCTACGCTCCGTCCGGGATGACGCTGTCGGAGCCGCTGCGCTTGCTGGCGAATGCGCGCATTCCGGCGGTGCAGCTCGACGCTCATCGTCGAGGTGCTCAGGCTGCGCCTGCGAGAAACCCCGCATAGGCTTTCGGATCCACATTGCCGCCGCTGATGATGATGCCGACGCGTTTGCCTTCGCACGGCACGACGCCGTGCAGCACGGCCGCCGCCGCGAGGCATCCGGTGGGCTCCACCACGATCTTCATTCGCTCGGCGAAGAAGCGCATGGTGTCCACCAGCATCGCGTCCGTCACCGTCACCATGTCGCTCGCGAGCGCTTGCATGATCGGGAAGGTCTTCTGGCCGACATAGGTGGTCTGCGCACCGTCCGCGATGGTGACGGGAACGGGAATGCGCACGATACTCCCTGAGCGGAAGGATTGCTGCGCGTCGTTGCCCGCCTCCGGCTCCACGCCATAAACGCGGCATGCGGGCGAGAGCGCCCGCGCGGCGAGCGCCGAGCCGGCGATCAGGCCGCCGCCTCCCACGCAGACGAGCAGCATGTCGAGCGGCCCGACCTCTTCGATCAGCTCCTTCGTGGCCGTGCCCTGGCCTGCGATCACGTCCTCATGGTCGTAAGGAGGGATGAGCGTGAGGCCGCGCTCGGAGGAGAGCCTGCGGCCGATCTCTTCCCGGTCTTCCGTGTAGCGGTCGTAAAGCACCACCTCGCCGCCATAGCCCTTGGTGGCCGCGACCTTCATGGCGGGCGCATCCTTCGGCATGATGATGACGGTCGGCACGTTCTGCAGCTGGCCCGCATAGGCGATGGCCTGCGCATGGTTGCCGGAGGAGAAGGCCACGACGCCCCGCAGCTTCGCATCCGGCGCAAGGCGCGCGATGGCGTTGTAGGCTCCACGGAACTTGAATGCGCCGCCCCGCTGGAGGTTCTCCGCCTTGAAGAACAGCCGAGCTCCCGTGCGCTCGTCCGCCGTGCGGGAGGTGAGCACAGGCGTGCGATGGGCGATGCCCTCGATGCGCTGCGCCGCCGCGATCACGTCGTCATAGGTGGGAAGGTTCGGCTTATCGGCAGGGGCGGGGTTCGAAGCATTCATGGCGCGTGTCTGATCCAGGGAACTGTGTTTTCCCGAGCAGGCATAGCACTTATGGGAGCCTGCACAAGACGCAGGCGCGAAGCCGCTCATGGCCCGTATGCGACACGGGCCTGCCGGACAAAACCCGGAAGGGTTAGGGCTCAAGGTATTCTCGGAACGCACGTCCCTCCAAGCCGTTCTCCGCTCAAGCAATATCGAGAGGAGGCTCGCCATGGACCTGTGGCGGATGATTTTGTCGGAGCACTCGAATATCGAAGAGCTCTGCCGCGAGGTGTTGGCGGCGACGCCGACGGGACCCAACAGCCGCGCCGAACTGTTCGCCGATCTGAGGGATGAACTCGAGCGCCACATTGCGGCCAAGCAGCATGTTCTCTATCCGGCGCTCGCCCATGACGGCCGCACGGAAACCTATCTTCACGAATTGGACGACGAGCACCGCGACATTCAACGCAGACTCGCGGAGCTTTCCGCGCAGCGGAACAAGAACACCCGGCAATGGGCGCTCGATTTCAAGGAACTCGCCGGCGTGATCCGCCATGCCTTCAGCCTGGAGGAGAACGGCGCGTTGGTGACGGCTCACGGCCTCATGTCCGCGGAGGAGGCCAGGACCCTGCAGCGCGCGTATGAGCGCGAAAGGATTGCCTCCTACGAAGCCTCCCGCTGGCACATGCCGCAGGCGATGATGCCGAGTCGCTATGGAATGCCGACGGGCATGACCTTCGGCATCCTGGCTGGCGCGCTCGCCATCGGCGGTGCGGCCCTCGCCTGGAGCCTTACGCGGAGCGGGCAGAGCCGCGCGAACCAGCCTCTGCAACCGGCGCGCCGCCGTCCGCAACCGCCGTTCCCCCTCGACAGCGGCGTGATCGATCCGTCCTTGAGCCGCCGCGGCATGGAAGGCCGCGCCTCCTCCGGCGCGACGGGCATGCAGCGTGGCATGGGACAGAGGGAAGCGGAATCGTCCCATGTCATGGGTTCATCGACGATGGATCGTCCTGCCTCCGCCGGGGCGGCGGCAACCGGCTCCGGAGCCGGTTCGGATGAGAACTGGTTCTCGTCCGCCAACCCGCCGCGCGCGCCCTCGGGTCTCTCGACGCCCCTGCAGCCCGGTGGAACGGTTCCTGCGGGTGGCCCGGCTGCGTCGGCGGGTTCCGTCGGAACCGGAGGCGGGCCGACGGAGAACCGCGATACGGGCTCGAAGAGGGAGGGGCCGTAATCCGGCCCCTGCCGTGACAACGGGCCGAGCTGGCCTATATCCAAGGCGTCACCCCCGCCATCCCTCATGGGAGACGCCCGATGGATGATGCCGCTTGGCCCGAATTGCGCTATCAGCAATGGCGCGACACGGCTGTCACATTGCAGCTCTGGACACAGATCGTCGGCAAGATCCGGCTGGCGCTGACGCCGTGGCTCAATCACGGCTGGCATGTCCCGCTCTATGTGAGCGCGCGAGGGCTTACCACGTCTCCCATGCCGGCGGGGCGCGAGATCGTGGAGATCGAATTCGATTTCATTTCGCATCGGCTTTTCGTGCGCACGAGCCGTGGGGATGAGGGCATCCTCGCTTTGGAGCCGCGCAGCGTCGCGGAGTTCTACGAGGAGATCTTCGATCTTCTGCGCGGCACCGGCGTGCACGTCACGATCAACGACAAGCCGAACGAGGTGCCTGATCCGATCCGCTTCTCCGAGGATCGCACCCACGCCAGCTACGATGAGGATGCGGCTCACCGTTTCTGGCGCGCGCTCATGCAGACAGACCGCATCTTCAAACAGTTTCGCAGCTCGTTCCTCGGCAAGGCCTCGCCGTCCCATTTCTTCTGGGGCAGCTTCGATCTCGCCGTGACGCGCTTTTCAGGGCGCAGGGCCCCGCTCCATCCCGGCGGCGTTCTGGGATTGCCGGATGCGGTCACCCGCGAAGCCTATTCCGACGAAGTGAGCAGCGCGGGCTTCTGGCCCGGCAACGATGCCTACCCGCATGCCGCATTCTACTCATATGCTTATCCCGAGCCGCCGGGTTTTCGCGATGCGAAGGTAGCAGATGGCGCGCTCTTCGATCAGACGCTCGGTGAGTTCATCCTGCCCTACGACACGTTGCGCAAGGCCGACGATCCCGATGGGCTGCTGCTCGACTTCCTGAAGACGACATATGCCGCCGCCGCCGATGCCGGGAAATGGGACCGGGCGGCGCTCGAATGCGAGATGGGCGTTCCCGCGCGGGTGAGGCAGGTCTAGGTTTCCTTCACGTTCGTGCCCCAGCGCCGGTGCAGGAAACGCTCCCAGGGAGAGAACAGCAGGCGGTCGACCAGAAGGCCGATCACCACGATCACGATCATGATGCCGATCACCTGGTCCATGGCATTCAGCTCGCGTCCGTAATGCAGCAGATGGCCGAGGCCGAAACCGGTGAGGATCGTGACATAGATCTCCGCCGCCATCAGCGAACGCCAGGCGAAGGCCCAGCCCTGCTTCATGCCGCTGACGAGAAAGGGAAGCGATGCGGGCAGGATCACGCGCGTCCATTTATGGAAACCTTCCGAGCCCATGGTGCGTGCGGCACGGGCATAGATCGGCGGAATGTTGCGCGCGCCGTGATCGGTGGCGATGATCACCGACCACACCGTGCCCATGATGACGACGAAGAGCATCGCGCCTTCCGTCTGCCCGAACCACACGAGCGCGAGCGGCACCCAGCACACGCTGGGCAGCGTCTGGAAGCCCAGCGCCAGTGCGCCGATGGTATCTTCCAGAAACTGCGACGTGCTCATGAGAAGGCCGAGGGGCAAGCCAAGGAGCACGCCGACGGCATAGCCGACGAGCAGACGTTTCAGCGTCACCCACGTGGATTCGACGAGCGTGCCGTCGAGCAGCGCGTACCAGATGTATTCCGCCACATAGGTGGGCGAGGGCAGCAGCACCGCGGACCAGCGCCCGCTGCGCACGGCAAGCTCCCACAGGCCGATGAGGGCGGCGAAGAAAAGGAAGGCTACGGCAAAACGCTTCATTCGTCCGCCGCTCCGGTTGCGGTGCCTTTCAGGGCCGCCGCGATTTTCGAGGAATAGGCGGCAAGCTCCGGGCTGTTGATGTCGCGCGGGCGGGGCAGGGGAATGTCGAAGATCTGCGAGATGCGTCCCGGTGAGGGCGACATGAGCACGATGCGGTCGCCGAGGCACACCGCCTCGCGCACGTTGTGCGTGACGAACACGATAGTCTTGCGGCTCTCCATCCAGATGCGCTGAATGTCGTCGTAGAGCTGATCGCGCGTCATCGCGTCGAGCGCGGCGAAGGGCTCGTCCATCAGCAGCACATGCGGATCGGGCGCGAGCGCGCGGGCCAGCGCCACGCGCTGCTTCATGCCGCCGGAGAGTTCGTGCACATGGGCGTGCTTGAACTTCTCCAGGCCCACGAGATCGAGATATTCGTTGGCGATCCGCTTGCGCTCCGCATTGGTGAGAACGGGCCTGAGCTTGAGGCCGAACATCACGTTGCCGAACGCGTCCAGCCACGGAAACAAAGCCGATTCCTGAAACATCACGAGGCGTTGCCGCCCAGGGCCTTCCACCACCTTGCCATCGGCGAGCACGCGGCCTTCATCCGGCTTGGTGAGGCCCGCGATGATATCGAGGAGAGTGGATTTCCCGCAGCCGCTGGGGCCGAGCAGGCATACGAACTCCCCCTTCGCCACGGTGAGCGACACGTTGTCCAGCGCCTGCACCACGTTGCGCTTGGGCGTGAACCATTTCGACACGCCCTCGATCTCGAGCTTGGCCGGGCGGGTCTCCGATGAGGCGATCGCGGGTGCCTCCATCAAGGCGCCTCGATCATGCGGCCGAGATCGGGCGTGCCGCGCAGGAACCCGACCGCCTGAGCGCTGGTGACGAAGGCCTGGAACGCCTGCAGCGTCACGTCGGGCGTGATGTTCATGCGCGCCCATGCGCGGGCTACGAGCTCGGGCGCCATGCCGATCTTGAAGGACGCCTCCAGCTCCTCGCGCGCAAGGCGCTGCGCTTCGTCGGGATTCTGCCTGATCCACTCGGTCAGCTCGCGGTGCGCCGCGACGAAACGCTTGGCGAGATCGCGGTTCTTGGACAGAAAATCGGCGCTGGAGACGAGCACGGTGGTGATCGCGTCCTTCTCTTCCACCACCACCTTGCCGCCGGCCTCGGATTCGAGGCGCGAGACCCAGGGCTCCACGGTCCACACCGCATCGAGCTGCTTCGCTTGAAACAGGGACAGCTGGTCGGGGTTGCTGGTGGGCACCACCTGCGCATCGCCGCCCGTCTGCGTGATGCGAAGGCCGCCTGCCACGAGCCAGGCGCGGGCCGCCACATCCTGCGTGTTGCCGAATTGCGGCGTGGCGATGCGCTTGCCCTTGAAGTCGGCGGGCTTCGCGAGGGCGGAATCCCCCTGCACCACAAGGGCGGAGCCGCCGTTCACCGCGCCCGCCACCACGCGCACCTCATCGCCGCGCGAGCGCGCATAGGCGTTCAGCGCCGGGTTCGGGCCCACATAGGTGAGGTCGAGCGACTTGGCGAAGATCGCCTCCATGGCGCTCGGGCCCGCATTGTAGACATACCATTCGATCTTCACATCGGGGCCGAGCCGCTCGGCGAACCAGTCCTTGCCCTGCCGCTCCATGGCCCGGGCCACGAGGGCCTGCACATGGGTGATGTTGGGAAAATGCCCGACCCGCAGGGTCGTGGTTCCTTGCGCGAAAGCCGGTGCCTGCGCCGCCAGCCACGAAAGCGCCGTGAACAGAAAAAGCCGCCATCCTTGCCGCATCGATGGATCTCCTGTTTCGTGGAAGCAGGCTAGGCGATCCATCGGCAAGGTCAATGGCGGGGCGCCGCGAGCGCCTTCGGTCAGGCGCAGGCTTGGCCTTAATCCCTTGCGAAAACAGGAAAATCAGCCGCACGGCACCCCTTCATCGAGCTTGCGCTCCTGCGGGAAGTGTGAGGGAATCAGCAAGGGGCGCGCCTTGCGACAGGAGGCCGTCATGCGGACTTATTTCGTGTTCCAGGCCGTGAACATGCCCGGATTGCGCGGTTACACCGACGAGCCGCGCGCCTCGATGCTGCCGCCCGAATACGGACCGTGGATCCAGGCGCGGGAGATCGGACCGAATGAGGAATGGAACCTCGATGTCAGCCGCGCGGTGGTGGCCGCAGGCATCCTCGAGAACGGCTTCTATCTCTCGGGTCCTCTCAATCCGGTTCCGCCAAGGCCCATCATCGAGAGCGACCGGGTCGAGGGCACGGCGGTCTATGGCTCCAACAACGAACAGATCGGCACCATCAAGCGGCTCATCATCGAGAAGGCGAGCGGGCGCGTGCTATATGTGGATGTCACGTTCGGAGGCCTGTTCGGGCTGGGCGTGCATCACCACACCATTCCGTGGGACAAGCTCACCTACGACAAGGAGCTCGAAGGCTATCACACCGACATCACGGAAGAGCAGTTGCGCGGCGCGCCTGCCTTCACGGCCGAGAGCCGGGACAAGCTCGATCGGGACAGCGATCGCGAGATGCAGAATTACTGGCTCAATCGTCCTTAAGTGCGTAAGTCAACGCTATAACCTGAGAATTTTTTGCCACTGATCTGCCATATCCCATGACTAGCGTTTTCCCGTCGTCATAACGGCGCAACAATATGCGGGTGTGTCACATGCGGGTTGGAAATCTCACTCAAGCACCTGTCAGGTCGCGCAGCGTCGCTGCCTTTCAGCTGCTGCGCGTTTTTCTCGTCATGGTTTTCGCGGCGGTGGGCGGATTTGCTCTCTCCCTGTCAGTGGACAAACAGGAGGCCGAGCAGGAAGACGTTGCCGCGCTCGACAGCACAGGCGATCCCCAGCCGGATCAAGCTGCGCCGGTGCAGGTGGCCGACGCCACGGCAGCCGAATCCATGCCGGTCGGCATGACAGTAACGACGGCTTCGCAAGCGCCCGTTCAGGAGAGCGTGCATGCGCCCGCGATGAGCGATGCGAATGCCGTTCAAGACATGGCCTCGCCCGCACCCGTCAGCAGCGATGCGCCGATGCCCGCAACGGAGCAAGCCGCCGCCGAGCCGTCGCAGCCTGAGATGACGGGCACGGTGAATGTCGCGAACAACGCGCCCGATCCTGCTCCCGACAGCAGCCTCGTCGATCTCAACACTGCTTCGTTCGAGGAACTCAACCGGCTGCGCAATGTGGGCGCTCTCGGCCGCGCCATCATCAAGGGGCGTCCCTATGCTTCGGCGGAGGATCTGGTGAAGCGCAAGGTCGTTCGCCGCGCGGTCTACGAGAAGATCAAGGATCAGGTGACGGTGCGGTGACTTTTTCGCATCGGGGCAAAGCGGTCAGAGGCCCGTGTCGAGGATCAGCACGGAAATATTCCGCTTCGGGGTGAAGTTCTTCTTCACCATCTGAAACTGCGTCGGCGCGATCTTCTTCACGCCCTCGCCGCAGAAGCTGACGAGGTTGTCCGTCCGTCCCTTATCCACCGTCAGCGTGAATGTGCCGATGGGACCCGCCCAGTTCGCGCCTGTGACGAGGATGTAGTCGAGGATGCGCTGGCTACCGCCGCCCGATTTCAGCTGGCGGGCGGCCCACTTCTTCGCTCCCTTGATGAAGTCGCCGTCCATGCAGGAATTCTCGCCGACGAGAGACATCTCCTCCGCGGATTTGGCGCGCGCCATCGAGCCCAGATCCAGGACGGTCGCGCCGACACTGGGTTTGTAGCGATGCTGGATGATCGTATCGCGACCGGCGGGAAAGGTCTGCTGCCAATGGTAGGAACCGGCCAGCGCCCAATTGGGAATGATCTCGTCGTCCGATGAGAGAAGAAGGCTTTCCTGTTCCAAACGCGCGAGCGTCTCCCGATCCAGCTTTTTCAGCGCCAAATCCACGCCTTCGGAATAGGGCGGAATTGGAATGTTGAGGTCACGCAGAATTCCCGTCACATCCCGTCCGTCGACCACGGCTTTGGCGTCGAACCGGACCGGGACGGGCTGTCCGTCGACGGATACGGAAAACCGCATCGGATTCGATTCAGGTCCGTTGGGATAATCCGCATCCGACATGCTGACCCTCACCTCCGGCATGGGAAAAGCCACGAGCCCCGTGACGTCCTGAGAGGTCAGATTCCGAAAGCGGTAAGTCACCCGCACCTCATCCATCGACAGGAAGAGATCCTCCGAGACCATGCTCACCGCATCGGTCTGGGTGAAGACGAGTTCTCCGGCGGCAAAATGCGCCATCGTGTCATTCGCCCGGACCGCTCCCGGCCAGAAGCCGACCGATGCCAAGGCTGCAAGCATGAAGAGACGGCGCATGAGGGAATCCTCCCGTGAAACGGAGAATCCGTCACTATTCCGGAAAGCTCTTGCGGGAAAGAGTTCTTGTGTAAGGACAGGCTTGAGGAGCCCTGGCGTCACAGGTGATCGATTGCCAGCTCTCAAGACGGGCAAACATCAGAGGACGATGCGGTGAGCCTCTCCACCACCGGTTCTATTCAATGACGTTTATCGTGGCATTGTTGGTGATAGCATGTCCGTCCGGATAAATGACCTTGAATGAAAAGTGGTCCTTCCCAATGAACCCGCGCGCGGGTTGATAGATGATCTGCTGGGAAGAGACTTTCTTCGTGTTGCACCGAAACCGAAGATTGGATTCCGGGAATTTCGGAAAGTCGGTCGACTTTCTCAGTGAGAGCGTGCCGCCGGATGGGCTTGTGATGAACCTTACGTCCGGGCGTTCGGGCGCTGAGCAATCAGGGTTGACGAAATACGCGGACGTCACTTTCAGGGCTTTCCCTGAAACGACTGTTTTATTGATGGTTCGCTCTTCAGCGATAGAGGGTGTGAACGACGCGCCAAGCGTCAACAGAACCGGAAAGATTATCCAACGACGCATGATGGAGCCCCCGCGAAGTCCATTGTTTTATGTCATATCGTTATGATGGATTGCGCAATGGATCAACAGGCCCGCGCCGTTCGAATCCTGATTTACGGTCCGCAAGCGCGGCTATCCCGCAGGAACTCGAGAGTGCAGACAGGGGGCGCGAAGCTAAATCCCCCCACCGCTTTCGAACCACCATTCCCGCACCTCCCAGCCATAGCCTTCCTCTTCCATGATGCGATCGAGATGGGCCTGAAGCTCGTCGCGCAACTCGTGGAGGGTGCGAGGGGGCGCTTCATCCTCGTCATAGGCGAATTCCGCGCGTTGCGGCGCAGGGGGCGGGTTGTGCTTCTCGATATCGCCCAGCACGCGGGTGAGGCGGGCAAGCGGCTGGAGCGAGCGCTGGGCGAGTTCCAGCGGCATGTCTTCGAGGGCGTCGGCGTGGCGCTCCGTGAGCTTCCAGAGCTTTTGCGTCACCCGCTCGCGGTGGTTGCCCGTGGCGCGGGTCGGAGCCGCCGCGCCCGGCGGACGCTGCCAGCCTTCCTGCGTCACATAGCGCGAGACGGTGGTGATCGAGATGCCGATCTCCTCGGCGATGCGCCTGTAAGGCAAGGTCGTGCCCTCCACGAGTTCGCGCAGGGCGTCGACGCGGTCAGGGGTGAGCTTTTCGCGCACAGCGCCAAGGGTTTTTGCAGGGTTTTCGGGGCTGGAAGAAGCAGGGCGGGAGGAATCAGTCGGCATGGCAATGAGTCTCTAGAACAAAAGAAGAACATTGTGGCGCTTATGGGAAGAAAGTCAAGGTTGGTGTGCGGTTCGGGGAGGGGAGGTGTGGGGTCTAGGATCGGGCGGGACCGACAGGCAGCGGGAATGACAGGGGAGGTGCTGGTGCCTCACGCTGCGGCGCTTTGAACCCTGTTACGCCTCGGCACGGGCTGCGCCTCTCCGGACAGGGCGTTCCCTCGCTTCTGTCCCTCTCCCGCCCGGGAGAGGAGGGATGCGCTGTAGGGCCACCGTGCTCGCTGAATTGACCAATACGCTTCGACTTTGCGAACCCTCGATCCCCACCGTAAAGAAGGAGCGAAGAAGCCGTGCCGTTTTCGTCGCACGGTGCCGGATCGTCTTGCGCCGTCCGGGGTGACGAGCCGGGCAATGCTTGCGATCATTGCCTTTGTGACCGGACGAAAGGGCCGAATGCGGATTCGAAGCGTGAAATGGGTTGGAGTGGCGGCGCTCGTCCTGGCACCGCTTGCGATGATCGGCATCGGCACTGTGGCGGAAGTTGCGCTTTATTCCACCCGCTCCAGCAAGGGGCCGGCGGATGCGGCCGTCGTGCTGGGGGCGGCGGTCTATACGGACAGGCCTTCGCCTGTGTTCGAGGAGCGCATCCGTCATGGGGTAAACCTGTTCCGCGAGGGCCGTGTGCGAAAGCTGGTGATGACCGGCGGCCTCAGCCCGGGCGACCGGCTGACGGAGGCGCGGGCCGCGCGGGACTGGAGTCTGCGCCAGGGCGTGCCGTCCGAGGCGATCCTGCTGGAGGAAGCCTCGCGCACCACGCAGGAGAACCTGGCCTTCGCATTGCCGATCCTGCGGCGGCACGGGTTGGAGCGGGTACTGATCGTCAGCGATCCGCTGCACATGCGCCGGGCCGTGGCGATGGCGCGGCGGCTCGGGATCGAGGCCGAACCGTCGCCCACGCCCACGAGCCGTTATGTGGGGTGGAAAACATGGAGCGCGTTTCTGGTGGGCGAAGCCTATTATCTCACCCGCTGCCGGGTGGCGCGGCAGTGCTGAAACGGGGTTGAAACGCCGGTTTTTTGCAGTTTCCGGGGATTTTCTGGAGCGTTTCCGGGCGTTTCATGGAACGTTTCATCACCGTTCCAACAGATAATGATGACATTTCATCATTTGTGCTGATGGCCTATCGGGCGTAATCGAGACGACTTGAGATTTTCGAGACACTGCCATGACCCAGGCCGCCGCCACGATGTCCGCTCAGGACGCCAAGCGCTTCGACGGAACTACTTTCGGGCTCTATGCCGCCACCGTGCTCCTGTGGGGCGTGAGCTGGATCGGCATTCGCGCGCAGCTCGGCGTGGTGGCGCCGGAGATGTCGGTGCTGTGGCGCTTCCTGCTCTCCGCCGTGCTCATGTGGGGCTGGGTGCTCGCCACCGGCCATCAGGTGCGCTTTCCGCTCGCCGATCACCTGCGCTTCGCGGCGGTGGGATGCTGCCTGTTCTCGTTCAACTTCATCTCGTTCTATTACGGCGGATTGAGCGTGCCGTCGGGGCTGCTCTCCGTGGTGTTCTCGCTCGCCTCCGTGTTCAACCTGGTGCTCGGCTTCGTGATCTTCCGGCAGAAGGTGGAGCCGCGCGTGGCGCTGGGCGGGCTCGTCGGCGTCATCGGAATCGGGCTGCTGTTCTGGCCGGAAATCACGGGCGCTGGCTTCAACGCGGCGGCGCTGAAGGGCCTCGGCCTTTGCGTGATGGGCACGCTGTTCTTCTGCTCGGGCAACATGATCTCGACATTGGTGCAGCGCCGCGGCGCGCCGCTTCTGTCCGCCACCGCCTGGGGCATGACCTATGGCTGCGCGGTGCTGCTGACGCTGAACCTCGTGCGCGGCAACGCCTTCATCATCGAGCCGACGGTGACGTATATCGGCTCGCTGCTTTATCTCGCCGTCGGCGCGTCGGTGCTGGCCTTCATGGCCTATCTCACGCTGCTGCGCCGCCTGGGCGCGGCGCGCGCGGGCTACACGACCGTGCTGTTTCCCATCATCGCGCTTGCGGTGTCCACCCTGCTCGAAGGCTATCAGTGGACGGCTCTCGCCGGCATCGGCGTGGTGTTCGCCCTCGTCGGAAACGTGCTGGTGCTGAGCAAGCCCGCCGCGAAGTAGGCGCTACTCGGCGGCGACCTGAAACACGGGCCGCGTGGAGCCGAGATTGTCGAGGGACTGCTTGATGTGGAAGCCCAGCGCATCCGCAAGCGGGTTCTCCTCGCCGCGCGCGCGGATCAGGCCGATCTTGCACGAGGGCAGGGCGGGGAAGCCGTCGGACGGACCGAGAATCCGCATGCCCGGGCGCACGGCGCTCTCCGGCAGAACGGAGACCGCAAGGCCCGCCAGAACCGCCGCGCCCACGGCGGTGGAATGCCAGCTCACATAGGCGATGCGGAAGGCGCGGTCGGCGCTTTCCAGCGCCTCCGTCGCCGAGTGGCGCCAGTCGCAGTTCGGGCGGCCGAGCGCCAGCGGAATCGGAGTTTCCTCGTGCACGCCGTGGCGGGCCGAAGCGACCCACAGAAGCTGCTCGATGCGCACGATCTCGGACGGGCCGCGCCGGTCCACATGGGTGATGATCGCAAGGTCCAGGTCGCCGTGCTGCACGCGCTCGATCAGGTTGTGCGTGGGCTCGCACACCACCGTCACCTCCGCCTTCGGATTGGAGCGCGAGAACCGCGCCAGAATCTCCGGCAGGTAACGGTCGGCGTAATCGTCGGGCAGGCCGAGGCGCACCCGGCCGGTGAGTTCGTGATCGCTGAACGAGGCCATGCATTCCGCGTTCAGCCGCACGATCCGGCGGGCATAATCGAGCAGCCGCTCGCCCTCATCCGTGAGCTTGGAGAGGCGGCCGTCGCGCTCGAAGATCGCCTTGCCGACCCGGTCCTCCAGCCGCTTCATCTGCATAGATACCGCGCTCTGCGTCTTATGCACGATCTCCGCCGCGCGCGTGAACGACCCCGTATCCGCGATCGCCACGAATGTCCGGAGCTGATCGATATCGAGCAAATGCATGGATTCCCCCCTCCCTATCAATTTCAATGATGATACATATCTCAAACAATCGTTTCAAGTGATGAAACATTCCATGCTATTTATTTCAACAACAAGAAAAAAATTATCTAATGATATCAATGACTTGAGCTGACATGTCCTTGGCGGATCTCTGGTAGATTACCGGCAGATTGCTGGCATGTCTCTGACACTTTTCGGAATGTTCACTGACACTTCTGAAAGACCGCGAAGGCAACAAGAGCGAAAGGAGACCTGACATGATCCGGTCCGCAGCAACCATCATTACCGTGCCTGGATTTTCCACTCTGGGCTGGTTGGTGCGCGTGCTCGTCTCCTTCGCCAAGGCGTTCAGGGATCGCCAGGAGGTCAGGAACCTCGCCGAGCTGGACGAGCGCATGCTCAAGGATATCGGCCTCACGCGGGACGACGTGGTGAGCGCGCTCGCGGAGCCGCTTCATCATCGGCCGTCATGGGTGTTGGTTCGATGCACCAGGGCGGCCCCTCTGGTTTCACGGCCTGCCCCCGAGCGGAGGATCCGGCCGGAGCTTCGGCTCGTGAGCCGGACTTAAGGCTTTCCGGAGCCGCTCTTCCAGGCATCCTCGATGATCGATTGGAGGGACGTGAGATACTGCATCTGCATCTCGTGTCCCTTCTCCATCATGTCATTCCAACGGGTGGATGGCGCGGGCTCCTGCGGCTTCCGGGGAGCGGACATGTAAAGAAAGCCGGTCATCATCTCCTCGAACGGATTGACGGCAGGCTTTCTTTCCGGCTCCGAGGGCTTCAGCCAGTTACCCCACAAGTCCATCCAGGGATTGGGCGCATCCTGCTTAGGCTTTTCCGTGGAGCCTGTCAGGTTTGATGCGGCCTGAGACTGCGCGCTCATCCATTGAGACAATCCACCCGCGACGAGTCCCGCATAGAGGGGCAGGATCTGCTGCATGGTCTCGACGCCGATCCCGGTGAAATCGGCAGCCTGATGCGCCACGCGGCGGCTTGCTTCATCGGAGCCGAACAACTGATCGAGAAGGCGTCTGCCGTCTTGCTGAGCCTGCGGAGAGAAGGAGCGCGCCGCCATCTGCCAGAAATTCTGATAGCCGCCGCTCATCAAGGATTGCAGGAAGCGGTTGGGGTCGTTGCCGGTCATCGCATGCTGCAAGCCCATGACGAAGGCGGGCATGAGGGCCGCCATGGCTCTCTGCTGCTGATCGCCCGTCAGCTGGAACTGCCGGGCCAAAGCCTCGAAGCCCGCTTGTGTCTGCGCCTGCCGCATCAGGTCGAACCAGTTGAACATGGCGGGCTCCTCGAATGCTGACGCGCTGCACACGCCATTTAAGGGATCGGAACAGCTTGCCTCTCAAGGCGGCGGATTGTCCAGAACGCAGTGATGATCGCGGCGATGCCGAAGACGATGGATCCCGCGCCGATACCGAGCAGCGCGCCTTTCGGCCCGCCGATCTGCGCTCCGAAATAGGCAAACGGAATCATGCCCAGCGTCGCCCGCCCCCAGTTGAAGAAGGTCGAGAGAAGGGGATAGCCGAGATTGTTGAAAGAGGCATTGGCGACGAACACGAGGCTGACGAAGAACCAGATCAGCCCGCTCAACTGGCAGAAGAACCGCACGAGATCGGCCGTGAGCGGCGGCGCATTGAAGGCGATGACGATAGGGGTCTGCAGCAAGAACAGCAGAAGCCAGACGCTGAGCACATAGAGGATCATGAAGGTCAGTGAATCCTTCAGGGTCTGCTTCATGCGGTCGTAGCGCCGCGCGCCCCAGTTCTGCCCCAGAACAGGACCGATGGCGCCGGCCAGGGCGAAGACGCCCGCAAAGGCTACCGGGACGACGCGGTCGATAATGGCCGAGGCTGCAATCGCCTCGTCGCCGAACTGCGCCATGATGCCGGTGAAGAAGGCGTTCGCCGCAGGCGCCGCGAGATTGGTCAGGATCGCCGGAACGGCAATGGCGAAGAAGGGTCGTGCATCGCGCAGGATGGATTGCAGGCTGGGCTTTGCGAGCAGCTTGTGGGTGCGCGTGACATAGAGATAGCCCATGTAGAGATAGGCGACGCGCGCGAGATTGATCGAGATTGCAGCGCCGTCGGATTTCAGATCCAGGGCGAAGATCAGGATCGGGTCGAGAAGAACGGTGACGACGGCAACCGAGAGCGTCGCATACATGCTGCGCTTGGCATCGCCCGCCGCGCGCAGGATCGTGGAGAACGCCATGCCGCCGGCCATCAGGGCATTGGTCGGCAGGGCGATCCAAAGGAAGCTCTGCGCCACCTCGAAGGTCCGTCCGCTCGCGCCCATGGCCTTCAGGATCTGAGGCAGGAACGGCAGCGCGATCAGGCTGACGCCCAGGCCGATCGCCGCCATGATGATGCTGCCCGAGGCGGCCAGACGCCGCGCGTCGTCGTAAAGGCGCGCACCAAGCGCGCGCGAGACGAGCGCGCCGATGGGGATCATCAGGCCGACATTGATGGAGACGGTGAAGAACATCACGACGGTCGCAATGCCGACGCCTGCCGTCATGCTGGGGTCGTTAAGCCATGAGATGTAGAGCAGCGACACCAGATCCACGATGAAGATGGCGATCAGGCCCGCGCCGCCCGTTCCCGTCATCACGAGCACGTGGCGCATGGTCGAGCCCTGCACAAAAACCGGCGTCTCGGAATGCGTCTGCGCATTCTGCTTCGTGGATTTGATGTCCATCAGAGGACTCCCTCGCCGAGAATGTCGCGCGTTTCCGGGCTCAGCGCCTTGGCCTTCCCAGTCGGGGAAGTCAACGGCTCGGGTGTGATCCTTGCGCCGACGACGAGTTCCGCGCCGCCCATCGTGCCAACCTCCTTTTGCAGGAAGAGGCGTGCGATGTCGCGCTTGCGCACGTCCTGCGCGCAAGTGGCGGCGGTTGCCGCGTCGATCCCGAGTTCCTCAAGGGCCGAGCGTCCGAACACGATGGCGGATTCGAAAGTTTCGCGAAGCTGATAATCGACGCCGATCTTCAGCAGCTTCACCGCATGAATGCGGTCGAAGGCGCGCACGAAGCTGCGGGCGTTCGGGAAGTTCTCGCGAACGATCTCGGCAATCTTCTCGATGGTCTCCGGCTCGTTCGTGCAGACACAGATCATTTCCGCCTTCTCGGCGCCTGCGGCGCGCAGAACATCGAGGCGCGTTCCGTCGCCGTAATAGATCTTGAGGCCGAAGCGGGCGGCGTCGCGCACCCGTTCCACATTGCTGTCGATGACGGTGGCGTTGATGTTCTGCGACAGCAGAACCTGATTCACGATCTGCCCAAACCGTCCGAAGCCGATGACCAGAACGCGGCTCGACAGGTCGCTTTCCTGCCCGACGAAACCCTCCACCTCATCCTCGTCCGCGCGCTCCGGCTTGGAGAGCAAGGCTCTCTCGACCAGGGTGGAGAAGATCGGTCCGACCAGCATGGTGATGGCGGCGAGCGCCGTCACGAGCTGCGCGTCGTCGGTGTTCATCAATCCGGCGTTCATGGCGACGGGCAAGAGCACGAAGGCGAACTCGCCCGCTGTGCAAAGCAGCGTGCCGGATCTCAGGCCGTCGCGCCATGAGGCGCCGAAAATGCGCGAGAGAACCGCGATCAGAATCGTTTTTCCGACGATCACGACCGGAGCCGCGACGACCAGGAACATCCATTTTTCCCGCACGAGCGCCACGTCGATGGACATGCCCACGCTCATGAAGAACAGGCCGAGCAATATTCCGCGAAAGGGCTCGATATCGGCCTCAAGCTGGTGCCGGAAATTCGACTCGGCGAGGAGCAGGCCGGCGAGGAACGCGCCCATGGCCATGGACAGGCCCACTTCCTCCATGAGCAGGGCCGCGCCCAGCACCACCAGCAGAGCCGAGGCGGTCATCACTTCGCGGGCGCCGGTGCGCGCCAAAATACGGAAGAAGGGGTTCAGGCCATAGCGGCCCACCAGAACCACGGCCGCAATGGCGGCGGCGACTTCGGCTGCCGCCACGAGCCGGTCCATCAGCGATCCGTTCTCGACTGACATGCCCGGAGCCAGAAGAGGCAGGATGGCGAGAATGGGAACGACGGAGAGGTCCTGAAACAGCAGGATGGCGAAGGAGCGCTGCCCGTAAGAGGTCTGCAGATCGTTGCGCTCTCCCAGCATCTGAAGCGCAATGGCGGTGGCCGAGAGCGCCAGCGCGATGCCGATGACGAAGGCCGCGTTGAAGCTCAGGCCCACGGCCAGCGAAGCCCCGCCGATGCAAAGCGCGGTGATGCCCATCTGGGCAAGGCCGAGCCCGAAGATGTCCCGCTTCATGGACCAGAGGTGGGACAGCTTCAGCTCGAGGCCGATGATGAAGAGCAGCAGGACGACGCCAAGCTCCGCGACCGTGGCGATCGTCTGGGGATCGCCGACGAGACGCAGGCCCGAAGGGCCGATGGCAACGCCCGCCGCCAGATAGCCGAGCACGGCGGAAAGGCCGATGAAACGGAAGATCGGCACAGCGACGACGGCCGCCCCGCAGAAGGTCAGGATGGGAGGAAGGAAGCTGACATGGGAGGCTGCACTGGCCATCGGGCAATCGCAATCCGGTGAGGGGCTCCCGTTTGAAGGGGGCTTGCCCTTTCTAGGGTGTCTTGCCCCCAAGGGCGAGCCCTTCTTGCGAGGCCATAGGCCGCGAATTAGCGTCGCTCCCGCTTGACAGGAGGGGCCTCGTCTCGCCACATCGCGGGATCATGACGAAGCCAGCCCTCGACATCCTGCTCTGCGCCCCGCGCGGCTTCTGCGCCGGGGTCGTCCGCGCCATCGACGCCGTCGAGAAGGCGCTGACGATCCATGGCGCGCCGGTCTATGTGCGCCACGAGATCGTGCACAACAAATACGTGGTGGAAAACCTGAAGCGGAAAGGGGCGGTCTTCGTGCGGGAACTCGATGAGATCCCGGATACGCAGGCTCCCGTCATCTTCTCGGCTCATGGCGTTCCCAAATCCGTGCCGGAAGCGGCTCAGGAGAGGAATTTCTTCGCCATCGACGCCACATGTCCTCTGGTCACCAAGGTTCACCGGGAGGCGCAGGTCCATCACAAGCGTGGCCGGCACATCATCCTGATCGGCCATGTGGGCCATCCGGAGGTGATCGGCACCATGGGGCAGTTGCCGGAAGGGGCCGTCACCCTGGTCGAGACCGTGGACGACATCGCAAGGCTCCAGCCCGCCGATCCGGAGAACCTGGCCTTCGTCACCCAGACGACCCTGTCCGTCGACGACACTCAGGACATGGTGGACGCTCTGAAGGAGCGCTTCCCCTCCATCGTCGGGCCTCACAAGGAAGACATCTGCTACGCCACCACGAACCGACAGGGCGCGGTCAAGCGCGTGGCGCCCCAGGTCGATGCCATGATCGTGGTGGGCTCGCCCAATTCCTCCAACTCCCAGCGCCTTCGTGAAGTGGCCGAGCGGGAAGGGTGTCCCCTGGTGCGCCTGATCCTGCGCGCCGAGGATATCGACTGGTCGCTGTTCGGAAACATCCGGAGTCTCGGCATCACCGCGGGCGCTTCCGCGCCGGAGGTTCTGGTGGAGGAGATCATCGACGCTTTCGCCGGGCGCTACGAGGTGTCGGTGGAGAGCGTGTCGACGGCGGACGAGAGCGTGTTCTTTCCTTTGCCGCGCGAGTTGCGTGAGCAGGCGGCGGAGTAAAAGGTGGCAGTTTACACGGAAGTCAGCGACGAGGAGCTCGCAAGCTTTCTCGAAACCTACGATATCGGCACGGTGCTGTCCTACAAGGGCATCGCCGAGGGCGTGGAGAATACCAACTATTTCCTCCACACCACGCAAGGCTCCTACATTCTCACGCTGTATGAGAAGCGGGTGAGGGAGGCGGATCTGCCCTTCTTCCTCGGCCTCATGCAGCATCTCGCCAACAAGGGCCTGAACTGCCCGCTGCCGGTCAATAACCGCCAGGGGCGGCCGCTGGGCCGGATTGCAGGCCGTCCCGCCGTCATCATCACCTTCCTCGAAGGCATCGCCGTTCGCCGTCCCACGGCGAAGCATTGCCAGGCCTTGGGTGGGGCGCTCGCGCAGCTGCACCTTGCGGGCCGGGACTTCGCGATGACCCGTCCCAACGCCCTCTCGCTCGATGCCTGGGGGCCGCTTTTCGCTCTCGCGGAAGCGCAGGCCGATACGGTTTCGGGCGGCTTGGGCGAACGCACGCGGCGCGAGCTTGCCCATCTGCAAAACGTATGGCCGAAGGGTCTGCCCTCGGGCATCATCCATGCGGATCTGTTCACGGACAACGTGTTCTTCATCGGCTCCGAGGTGTCGGGGCTGATCGACTTCTACTTTGCCTGCACGGATGCTTTCGCCTACGACGTTGCCATCTGCCTCAACGCCTGGTGCTTCGAGCAGGACGGATCGTTCAATCTCACGAAGGGCCAATCGCTGCTCGCGGGCTATCAGGCCGTGCGCCCGCTCACGGCGGAAGAGACCGAGGCTCTGCCTGTTCTCTGCCGGGGATCGGCCATGCGCTTCATGCTGACCCGTCTCGTGGACTGGCTCAACGTGCCGCCGGGCGCGCTCGTGAGGCCGAAGGACCCGCTGGAATATGACCGCAAGCTTCACTTCCACCGTCATGTGAAGCATGCCCGCGAATATGGACTCGAAGCATGAGCAGCCCCGACCGCATCCTGATCTATACGGACGGCGCCTGCTCGGGAAATCCCGGGCCGGGCGGCTGGGCGGCGATCCTGTTCTTCAAGGGCAGCGAGAAGGAGCTGTCCGGCGGGGAGGCTCACACCACCAACAACCGCATGGAGATCCGCGCCGCCATCGAGGGGCTCAATGCCTTGAAGCGTCCCTGCGCGGTGGACCTGTTCACGGATTCCCAATATGTGCGCCAGGGCATCACGCAATGGATGCACAACTGGAAGCGCCGCGGCTGGCGCACGGCCGACAACAAGCCGGTGAAGAACGAGGATCTCTGGCGCGAGCTCGACGAGGCCGCCTCCCGGCATGACGTTGCCTGGCATTGGGTGAAGGGTCACGCGGACGATCCCATCAACATCCGCGTCGACGAGCTGGCGGTGTCCGCCATGCAGCCCTTCAAGAAAAGGCGCGCCTAGAGCATCGCACGCAAAAGTGGGCACCGGTTTTGCGCGAAAAGATGCGCTAGAACAAGGGCTTAAAGCATCGGACCCAAAAGTGGATTTGCTCTTTTGGGATAAATCCGATGCGCAGAATTAAAAAAGCCCCTGCCGCAGCGAGCGGGCAGGGGCCTTAAAGTCTGCGAGGCGAGAACGGATCAGAGATCCTTCAGAATGTTCTCCGCGCCCGACACCTGCGCCTTGGACGGCGTGTCTTCCACGTTGATCGCCTGCACGACGCCGTCTTCCACCACCATGGAATAGCGCTGCGAGCGGATGCCGAGGCCGAAGCCCGTGCCGTCCATGGTGAGCTTGATCGTCTTGGCGAAGTCGCCGTTGCCGTCCGACAGGAACTCGATGCCTTCGGCGCCGGAGGATTTGGCCCAGGCATCCATGACGAACACGTCGTTGACGGCGGTCACGAGAATGCCGTCAACGCCCTTCGCCTTGATCTCCTCGGCGCGCTGCACATAGCCGGGCAGGTGGTTGCGGTGGCAGGTGGGGGTGAAGGCACCGGGAACCGCCACGAGCACAACCTTGCGACCCTTGAAGAGATCGTCCGTCGTCTTGGCGACCGGACCGTCGGCGGTCATGACGCGGAAGGTAACCTGGGGGAGGCGTTCTCCGACCTGAATGGCCATGCATGTTCTCCGAAGCTGATGGGTTAGGAATGGATGGCTTTCACTAGCGCGCCGGATTGCCGGCGTCGAGGCTCACTTGCGTCTCGATGGCCTGGTTCCCGGCAACCAGCGTGAGGATGAGGGGGACCGGGCCGGACGCATCCTTGGGCTTTTCCTCCACGGTCACGGTGAAGCGGTTCTCCGCATCGGGCGCCGAGGTCGAGACATACCAATTGTCGGGAGCCTCGGCAAAGAGAGCCGGCTTTTCTCCGGGCGGAGCCAGGACGGAGACGGACAGCGCGGGCTTGTCGCCATCGCCGGATTGCACGGACAGAACGGAGAGTTCTCCTTGCGCCCCGACGGCCTGCCGTCTTGGAACCTTGGCCATGGCGTTCTCGATTGCCTTGCGCTCCGGCCCGGCCTCCGTGAGGGCCAGGCTCAAATCCGCATGAGCCGGAATGCAGATGTCCTTGCAGATGCCGTAATCCACAGCGAGCGCAAGCTTGACCGGCTTGCTGGCGGCCTTGGGCTTCACGACGACCGGAAGGACGACCTCGCGGCTGTAGACATAAGTCACGCCTGTCGTATCCTCATGGCGCTTGGGGGCGGGCCATTGCACCTCGACGGAGGCCACGTTCTCCGAGGCGGACCAGTCGAAGCTGGGAGGCAAACCGGATTCGCCGGGACTGCGCCAATAGGTCTTGAAGCCCTGATCGAGCTTGATCTCGATGCCGGAAAGCCAGTTCTCGCCTTGCTTTCCGCCCGACAGGAGCCGCGCCTGCGAGTGAAACCCCTGCGCCGAGGGCGATGCGGGGGTGGTCTGTCCAACGGCGGAGAAACAGGACAGGATCACGAAAAAGGCGGATGCGGCGATGCGGAATGTCGATGTCATGGAACTGACGCCTCCCTGAGGCGCTTCCTTTATGCGTTTTCTATGAGGGACTGCCATCCACGATCCCGTGATCGGGATTGCAGCCCAGCAAGGCAGATTTGAGACATGAGCTTTCAGCAAGATCCCTATGGCGCCGGCTCCCCGTATCTCGATGGGCAGCTGCTGGTTGCAATGCCCGGCATGGCGGACGAACGCTTCGCCCGCGCGGTGATCTATGTCTGTGCTCATTCGCCGGAAGGGGCCATGGGCATCATTCTCAACCGTCCTGCCGCAAACGTGAACATGCCTGACCTTCTGGTTCAGCTCGAGATCGTGCCCGAGATGGACCGCATTCGCCTTCCCGAGCAGGTGGGCCGCATGCAGATTCTCATGGGCGGCCCGGTGGAGACAAGCCGCGGGTTCGTGCTGCATTCGCCCGATTTCCATATCGCCCAATCGACGCTGCCCATCGACGACGGCGTGTGCCTGACGGCGACCATCGACATCCTGCGCGCCATCGCTCAGGGAAGAGGCCCGCGCGAGGCGGTGCTTGCGCTCGGCTATGCGGGCTGGGGCGCGGGCCAGCTCGAACTCGAGCTGCAGGCGAATGGCTGGCTGAACTGCCCTGCCGATGCCGAGCTGATCTTCAGCACTCCTGCCGATATTCGCTATGAGATGGCCCTGCGCCGCATCGGCATCGAACCTGCCATGCTGTCCATGGAAGCGGGCCACGCCTGATATTTTAAGCAGCCTCGGTGCTGGTTGCGCCCACGAGCTGACGGGCCTGCATCACCGACATCGGCTCGCCGAAAACGGGGCCTTGCGCGTATTCGCAACCGAGCTGGTAGAGCTCGATGGCTTCCGACTCGCTCTCCGCGCCCTCCGCGACGATTTCCATGCCGAGTTCATGCGCCATCTTGATGATGGAGCGCAGGATGACCGGATTGCCCGAGGCCATCTGGCGCACGAAGGACTCGTCGACTTTGAGCGTGTCGAACGGGAAGCGCAGCAGATAGGAGAGGGCGGAATAGCCGGTGCCGAAATCGTCGAGCGAGAGCCCGGCGCCGAGATCGCGCAAGCGCCCCAGCATCTGCGCCGAATATTCCGGATTCTCCATCACGAGACTTTCCGTCATCTCGATCTTGAGCGAACCGGGCAGGACGCGCGTGCGCGCGATCACGGTCTTCACCTCCTGCAAGAGGTCATGACGCAGGAGGTGATGGCTCGACATGTTCACGCTGGCGAAGATCGGCGGCTCGACCTCAAGCGCGGTCTGCCAGATGGCGAGCTCTCGCGCCGTCTGCTCCAGCAGGAACACGCTGAGCTTGACGATGAGGCCCGTCTCCTCGGCGATTGAGATGAAGTCGTTGGGCGAAATGCGGCCCAGGCGCGGGTGGTCCCAGCGCAGCATCGATTCGAACCCGGCGATGGTCCGGTCTTCGAGGCGCACGATAGGCTTGAACAGAACCGTCATCTCGCCCCGGTCGAGAGCGTGGCGCAGGTCGCTTTCCATGGTGAAATGGTCGCTGCGGTCGGAGCGCATGGTGGGGCGGAACACCTCGATACGGTCGCCTCCGTGGCGGCGCGCATGGGCCATGGCGATCTCTGCATTGCGCAGAACCTCTTCGCGCCGCGCCGCGATCTGCGGATCATGCAGGGCAATGCCGATGGAGGCGGTGAGGAAGATCTCACGCTCTGCATAGGTGACCGGCGTGGTCACGATGCGCCGGACCATGTCGGCGAAAGCGATGATGCGGTCCGGTTCGCGCTCTGAGAGAAGGATGATCGCGAACTCGTCGCCTGAAATCCGTGCCAGCGTGTCCTGGGGCTTCAGCAGGCGGCCGAGACGGCGCGACAGCGTGAGCAGGATCGAGTCGCCGGCAGCATAGCCGGATTGCTCGTTCGAGTCCTTGAACTTGTCGATATCGATCACGAGCACGGTCGGGCGCAGGGAATCGTCCTGACTTGCGAAGGTCAGCGCCGCCTCGAGGCGATCATAGAAGAGCTGACGGTTCGGCAGACTCGTGAGATTGTCGTGCACGGCATCGTACAGCAGACGCTCCTCGGCGGTCTTGCTGGTCGTCACGTCGGCGAGCGTGCCGACGATGCGGATTACCTCGCCGTCGGAGCCGATGACCGGGCGTGCCTTCAGGCGGAACCAGTGATGCGCATTCGAGGCGGAGCGCAGGCGGAAATCCTGCACCAGGCGCCCACGGCGCTGCTCGATCACCGTATCGAGCGCGAGCCGGTAGCGATCCTTGTCGAAGGGATGAATGAGGTTAAGCCATGCGGAGGCCGGCCCTTCGAGGGTGCCGCGCTTCAGGCCGAGCTGATGCTCGATCTCGGGGCTCACGAAGATGTTGTCGGACACGACATCCCAATCGAACACGATGTCGCCCGCGCCTGCCAATGCCAGCGCCCGCCGCTCGGTATCGTTGACGAAGCCGCGCGCGAAGCCGCCGCCCGCGAAGGCATGCTGCATCACCGTGAAGCCGATGAGCATGACGATGAGCACGAGGCCGCCCACAAGGGCAGGGGGCACGAGGTCGGAGCCGAGATGGCCGAGCACCGTGAAGCTCGCGGCCACCGTCCAAGCGATCAGCAGAAGCCATGTGGGCACCAGCATGATGGCGCGGTCGTAGCCGTGCGTCGCCAGATGGATCACGAGCACGAAGCCAATGCCGGCAACAGCCGCGATGGACATGCGCGCAACGCCGGAAGCCACCGGAGCATCGACGATGGCGAGCAGCAGCAGCGCGCCGAGGAAGGCAAGCCAGAAGGCGGTCACATGGCTGTAGCGCACATGCCAGCGGTTCAGGTTGAGATAGGCGAAGAGGAACACGAGAAGAGTGGCTGCGAGCACTGCTTCCGCACCGGCGCGATAGATCTGCTCCGTGACCTCGGAGATCGGGAACACGCGCTGGAAGAAGCCGAAGTCGATGCTGGCATAGGCCAGCACCGCCCAGGCCAGGGCCGCAGCTGCCGGGAAGATGAGAGCGCCCTTCACCACGAACACGATGGTCAGGAACAGGGCGAGCAGGCCCGCAATGCCGATAATGATGCCCTTGTAGAGCGTCAGGCCGTTCACGCGCTCCTTGTAGGCAGCAGCGTCCCAAAGATGGAGCTGGGGCAGGCTGTCGGTGCGAAGCTCGGCCACGAAGGTGACGGTGGTGCCGGGATCGAGAGTGATGAGGAACACGTCCGCGTCGGGGCTGTCATCGCGCTCCGGCCGGATGCCTTGGCTCGCCGTGATGGCGGCAAGACGCGACGAACCCAGGTCGGGCCAGATCACGCCTGAATTGGTAAGCCGGAAGTGCGGGGCGACCAGAAGGCGGTCCACCTGCTCGTCGGTGTCGTTGGTGAGTGCGAAGACGATCCAGTCCGGACGGGTGCCGGCCTCGCGCGCCTTCACGGCGATGCGGCGGACGATGCCGTCGCGGCCCGGAGCCGTGGAAATGCGGATTTCGTCGCCGTCCGACTTGTATCGCTCGATGGCAGGCGTGAGGTCGATGGCCTTCATCTTCGGATCGACGCGCACGGATTCCACCGCCCAGCCGGTCGTCGGCCAAGCAAGCCCCATGAATGCCGCCAAAAGAAAGGCTATGGCGAAAGATACGATCCGCACCGCTTCGGTTCTTTCGTCCGGTCCAAAAGAAGGTGATTGGTACCGGTCTGGGAGCTTGAGGGCAAGCCGAAGCCTTCCGAGGCTCCCACTTGTCCGCATGACTCAGTTGTTATCGTTAACCACGCGCATGGAGGCCCTTTGCGGCGGGATTGAGGTGAAGCGGGCATGACGTAGCGGCATGCGCCGCCCCGCTCCGCGTCATCCTCGGGCTTGTCCAAAGGATCCACGTTTTGCCTTCCAACTCACAAACCTCATCCTGAGGAGCCGCGAAGCGGCGTCTCGAAGGAGGTTCCAGAGTGCACTGGAGACGCCTCGCCCTTCGAGACGCGAGCAAGCTCGCTCCTCAGGATGAGGCTGTGGGGTGCCCCCAGAGACGTGGATGGCCGGATCAAGTCCGGCCATGACGGAGAGGGTGGAGGAATTCAAAGATAGAATCTTTTTCGGGTCTGATGCATCAGGCCCGCAGACCCGCCGTGATGGCATCGAGGGAGGGAAGGCCCTTGATGGGGCCGATGGCGGCAACGGTCGGATCGCCTTGCAGAAGGCGGCGCCCGGCCTCGCGCACATGCTCCTGGTCGAGAGCGTCCACTTTCTTGACGATCTCGTCGCTCTCCACGATGCGTCCCCACGACAGAAGCTGACGCGCCATGCGCTCGATCCGCCCGCCGGGCGTCTCAAGCGCCGTGAGCAGCGCAACCTTCATCTGCGCTTTGGCGCGGATCATTTCGATCTCGCTGATGTCGGTAGTGGCTTGGCGCATGCAGTCGAGGGTGACCTTGGCGAGTTCCTTCACGTCCGACCCCGCCGTGCCCGCGCCGATGCCGAAGAGGCCGCAATCGGAGAAGGGCCAGTGGAAGGAATCGATGGAATAGGCGAGACCTCGCGTCTCACGCACTTCGTGCCACAGGCGCGAGGTGAGGCCGCCGCCGAGGATATGGGCGAAGAGATGCATGCCGTAATAGCCGGGATCCTTGAACGAGAGGCCCGGCAGGCCCAGCACGATATTGGCCTGTTCGAGCTTGCGCGAAATGCGCCTCTCGCCGCCCGTGTAATGTCCGCTTTCCGGCGCGCGGATATCGGTGGTGGGCATCGCGCCGAAGAGGCGCTCGGCCGCATCGACGATCTGCGCGTGATCCACATTGCCCGCAGCCGCGAGCACCATCTTCGACGGAATGTATTCACGTGCGAGAAAGGCGCGGATCGTTCCCTCGTCGAAGCTCTTGATCGTGTCCGGCGTGCCGAGAATCGGACGGCCGACGGGCTGGGATGCAAAGGCCGTTTCCATGAAGGCGTCGTAGATCAGATCGTCGGGCGTGTCCTCGACGGCGGCGTATTCCTGCAGGATGACGCTTTTCTCGCGCGCAAGCTCTGCCTCGTCGAAAGCAGAGTTGATGAGAATGTCGCCGAGCACATCGAGGGCGACATCCACGTTCTCGCCCAGCACGCGCGCCGTGTAGCTCGTGTATTCGACGCTGGTGGCGGCGTTGATGTCGCCGCCCACATTCTCGATGTCTTCCGCTATCTGGCGCGCGGAGCGGCGCGCCGTTCCCTTGAAGGCCATGTGCTCGATAAGATGCGACAGGCCGTGCTCATGCGCCTGCTCGTGCCGCGAGCCGGTGCCGACCCAGACGCCGAGGGTCGCGGTGGCGATTTCCGGCATGTGCTCTGTCGCGACCGTCAGGCCGTTCGCGAGCCTCGTGATATCGACGCGCTTCTCGCGGACGAAATGCTCGTTCATGCAGCCGCGCCTTTGACCACGCGGGCGCGCTCGCGGATGAAGCGCTCGACGGCGGACTGATCGTTCGGCAGAACCGTGAAGCTCTCCTTGCGCTCCATCAGATCGGCCATGTGCGGCGGCAGCGCCGGGTGCAGGCCGGTGGCGCGCTTGACCGCATCGGGGAACTTGGCGGGATGCGCGGTGGACAGCGCGACGACGGGCACGTGCGGGTTCGCCTTCAGCAAGGCGCGCGCCGCGCGCGTGCCGACGGCGCTGTGCGGATCGAGCACGTAGCCGGTTTTGCGATAAGTGCTCGCCATCTCATCGGCGACGTTCCGCTCATCCACGGCCTCGGCAGAGAATTCCTCGCGGATGCGCGCGAGCGGTCCTGCATCGATGGTGAAGGATCGCGATTGATTGAGGTTTGCCATCAAACGGCGGATCGCCTCGCCGTCGCGTTCATAGGCCTCGAACAGCAGGCGCTCGAAATTCGAGGAGATCTGAATGTCCATGGACGGCGAGGTCGTGGCCTCGACGCCCTTCATCTCGTAGAGGCCGGTGTGGAGCGTGCGCGCGAGAATGTCGTTTGCGTTAGTGCCGATCATCAGGCGCTCGATGGGAAGGCCCATCTTCTTGGCTACCCAGCCCGCGAGAATGTCGCCGAAATTGCCGGTGGGCACCGAGAACGAGACCGGACGATGCGGCGCGCCGAGGGCGACAGCCGCGGTGAAGTAGTACACGGCCTGCGCCGCCACGCGCGCCCAGTTGATGGAGTTGACGCCCGAGAGCTGCAGCTCGTCGCGGAAGCGCGGAGCGTTGAACATGGCCTTCACCATGTTCTGGCAATCGTCGAAGGTGCCCTCGACAGCGAGCGCATGCACGTTGGGGGAGGCGACCGTCGTCATCTGGCGGCGCTGCACATCCGATACGCGGCCATGCGGATAGAGAATGAAGATATCGACCTGATCGAGACCCTTGAATGCCTCGACCGCCGCGCTGCCCGTGTCGCCCGAGGTCGCGCCGACGATGGTGGCGCGCGCGCCGCGTGCCTTCAGCACATGGTCCATGAGGCGGCCGAGCAGCTGCATCGCCACGTCCTTGAAGGCGAGCGTCGGGCCGTGGAAGAGTTCGAGCAGGAAGAGGTTGTCGTCGAGCTGCGTGAGCGGGCACACGGCATCGTGCCGGAACGAGGCGTATGCCTCGTCGATCATGCGGCTGAGATCGGCGGCTGGAATGTCACCGTCCACCAGCGGGCCGAGCACGGCCTTGGCCACGTCCGCATACGATTTTCCGGCAAAACCCTTGATCGTCTCCGTCGTCAAGCTCGGCCATTTCTCCGGCAGGTAGAGGCCGCCGTCCCTGGCGAGGCCAGCCAGAAGCGCATCGGAAAAGCCAAGCGCGGGAGCTTCCCCGCGGGTCGAGACATGGAGCACGGTCAATCTCCTGGAAATTCGGGCGGACAATAGGTGGCAGAGGAGATCGCGGCAAGCCGCTTCTGGCGCGGCATCATCCCTTGATCCGTTTCCACGCGAAGGCCGCGAAAACGGCGACAAGCGTGAGCGCGATGCCGTACCACGTGACGGCATATTGCAGGTGGTTGTTGGGCAGCGTCAGTGGGGTCTGCCCGCCGCGCGGCCAGCCGCCCGGATTGGGTGTGGCGTCGGCGTCGATCAGGAAGGGGGCGACGTTCTCGAGGCCGCGTGCCTGGGCGATGGCTTGCGGATTGCGGGCGAACCAGAGGTTTCGGGCCGGATCGTCATTGGGCGTGAAGACGTTGCGGCTCTCCGGAGCCCGCACGAGGCCGGTGATCGTGACCTCGCCTTGGGGCTGGGATTGCGGGCGCGTGGCCGGGTTCTTCAGATCGGTCGGCACGAAGCCGCGGTTGATCATCACGATCCCGCCGGTGGCGAGCCTCAGGGGCGTGATGATGTAGTAGCCCTGGAGGGGCGCGCCCTGCCGGGTTCCGGGGGCAAGGCCATAAACGTGAGCCTCCAGGTCGTTCAGGAAGGTGCCGGTGACCCGGACCTTCCGGAACTCGTCCTGATCGGCCCGCCAGCCGGCCCATTCCGATTCGGGCAGAATGGTCCCCGGCTCCCCATAGGCACGGGCATCGATCTGCTGGAGCAGATCTTCCTTCCAGGCCTTGCGCTGAAGCTGCCACGTGCCCAGGCCGAGGAGAATCGCCAGGGCGATGAGCGACGCAATGGCCGGCAGGACGAGGGAACGGCTCTTGCTGCGAGCGGAGGCGGTCACTTCTGAAAACGCCCTTCCTCGGCTTTGTGGAGATATTGGCTCGCCACCAGCATGCCTTTGACGGGCCGAATCGGCGGAATGCAGGTCAGCAGCAGGAACGGCAGCGTCGTGAACAGGTGCACCCAGAATGGGGGCTCGAAGGCGAGCTCGACCCACACCCCGAAGGCGGCCGCCGGAACGCCCATGATGATCATCACGAAGAAGGCCGGGCCGTCGGCCGGATCGGCGAAGGAGAAGTCGAGGCCGCAGACCTCGCAACGCGGAGCCATCTTGAGAAAGCCGTTGAACAGACGTCCCTTTCCGCAACGGGGGCAGCGGCACTTGAGGCCTGCGAGGATCGGGGACGACGTATTCTGGACCTGGGCCACGTTTTTTCTCCGTGAGAAGAGCCTTCGCTCAGATGGGGAGGGGGGATGGAAAAACGAAGGGCGGCTCGAGAGCCGCCCTTGTCAAAGTTCTTTTCGTGAGCGGCGTCAGTGGCCGGCTGAGTATCCGCCGTAGCCCCACACATAGATGGCGGCGAAGAGGAAGAGCCAGACCACGTCCACGAAGTGCCAGTACCAGGCCGCGAATTCGAAGCCGAGGTGCTGCTTGGGCGTGAAGTCGCCGCGATAGGCGCGCAGCAGGCAGACGGCCAGGAAGATCGTGCCGATGAGCACGTGGAAGCCGTGGAAGCCCGTCGCCATGAAGAAGGTGGCGCCGTAGATGTTGCCGCTGAAGCCGAAGGTGGCGTGGCTGTACTCGTAGACCTGGACGCAGCTGAAGATCGCGCCGAGGAGAACCGTGAGCCACAGGCCGGCCTTGAGGCCCTGGCGGTCATTGTGCAGCAGCGCATGGTGCGCCCAGGTGACCGTGGTGCCCGAGGTGAGCAGGATCAGGGTGTTGAGCAGGGGCAGGTGCCAGGGATCGAAGGTCTCGATGCCCTTCGGGGGCCACACGCCGCCGAGCGCCTCGACGCGCGAGAAGACCTGCGGGTCGCCGGCATAGAGAGCGGCGTCGAAATAGGCCCAGAACCAAGCGGCGAAGAACATCACCTCGGAGGCGATGAACATGATCATGCCGTAGCGGTGATGCAGCTGGACCACGCGGGTGTGGGAGCCCGTATTGGCCTCGCGCACCACGTCGCTCCACCATGCGATCATGGTGTAGAGCACACCGATGATGCCTGCGCCGAAGATGTAGGGGCCCAGGTGAAGGCTGCCGAAGGCGATGTCCTTCCACCAGGTCACGAACCCGGAAGCCATCAGGAAGGCGCTGACCGAGCCGATCAGCGGCCACGGGCTCGGTTCAAGAATGTGGTAGTCGTGGTTCTTGGCGTGAGCCTCGGCCATTTTAGTCGTCTCCGTGCCTCGATTGTGACTTCGCTTTAGGACGTTTCAGCCCAGCTTGTCACGTACCTTATTGAACGGTTGGTGTGGTTGATGATGTCGCCTCCGCCACCGGCTTGCCCGCCTTGGACGGGAAGTAGGTGTAGGAGAGCGTGATGGAAGAGAGATCCTTCACGTCGGAATCCTGCGCAAGGCGCGGATCGATATAGAACACGACCGCCGATTCCATGGTTTCCCCAGGCTTCAGGGTCTGCTCCGTGAAGCAGAAGCATTCGAGCTTCGAGAAATAGGTGCCCGCAAGGTCCGGCTGCACGTTGTAGGTCGCGATGCCGGTCGCGGGCTTATCGCCCGTGTTGGTGACCTTGTAGTAGACCGTCGTGGTTTCGCCGAGCTTGACCGTGATTTCGGGCTTCTCGGCTGAGAAGCGCCAGCTCAGGCCCGGCGCCACATTGGCGTCGAAGCGCACGGCGATCGTGCGGTCCATGACCTGCGAGGTGTTGCTGTCGCGCGCAATCGGCGTGCCGTCGAAGCCCGTCACCTTGCAGAAGAGATCGTAGAGGGGCACCGAGGCATAGGCGAGGCCCACCATGCCGACGGCGACGCCGAGGCAGGCGAAGGCGGTGCGGTGCATCTTGCGCTGGTTATGCGGTGCTTCGCTCATTCCAATCTCACAACGGACGATTCAGGACCTGGGGCCCGAGCTTCGCAATCGTGATCGCGAACAGGATGATGCAGAGAATGCCGAGCGTCAGGCCCAAGGCGCGCGAACGCCGCTTGCGGCGCTGCTGTTCCTCGGGGGTGAGGCGATAGGAGTTCCGATCCGTCATCCGTCTTACCCCATGACCGGGTGGAAAAAGCCGAAGCCGTGCTCCGCGAGGAGCGTGGCGAACAGCAGGAAGAGGTAGAGGATCGAGAAGCCGAAGAGCTGTTGGGCCACGCGCATGGCAGGCTCGCCTTCACGGAGGCGATAGACCTGGATCGCAAGCGCCAGCATGCCGAGGCCGCCGATGAGGGCGATGATGGCGTAGGCCAGGCCGCCGAAGCCGAAGAAGACCGGGGCCATGCCGAGCGGGGCCAGAATCACCGTGTAGGCGAGAATCTGGAAACGGGTGGAATCGGGACCGGCCACGTTCGGCATCATGGGAATGCCGGCGCGCTCGTAATCGCCCGACTTCACGAGGGCCAGCGCCCAGAAATGGGGCGGCGTCCACATGAAGATGATCGCAAACAGAATGATGCTGTCCCACGCCACGGAGCCGGTCACAGCGGCCTGCGCGACGACCGGGGGCAGGGCGCCTGCCGCGCCGCCGATCACGATGTTCTGCGGCGTCGAGCGCTTCAGCCACATGGAATAGACGACGACGTAGAAGAAGATGGTGAAGGCGAGCAGGCCCGCCGCCAGCCAGTTGCTGGCAAGGCCCAGGATCAGCACCGAGCCCGCGGAGAGGCTCAGGCCGAAGGCCAGGGCCTCGCCCGGCTTGATCTTGCCGGCCGGGATCGGGCGCTTGCGGGTACGGGTCATCACGGCGTCGATATCCGCGTCCCACCACATGTTGAGGCAGCCCGAAGCGCCGCCGCCGATGGCGATCATCAAAAGGGAAATGAAAGCCAGGACGGGATTCACGTCCGGATGGCTGACGACCATGCCGACGAGCGCCGTGAACACGACGAGAAACATCACCCGCGGCTTGAGAAGAGCGAAGAAGTCGGACACGTCACCCTGCGAGAGGCCGTTGCCGGCGATGCTCTCGTTCTGGGGCTCAGTCAGACTGTTCGACAGGGTGTTCATACCAAATGTACTTCCGAAAATGCCGAAAGGGGTGAGGCTTAAAAAAGGCGCCTCTCGATGTCAGCTCCTCGCCGGAAGGCTTCGCATGCAAAGCCCTCGGGGGAGGAGCACGGGCGGCGACAGCCGCCCGGCTCGCTTGATTAGTGTCCCGTATCGACGATGCGGGGCAGGGTCTCGAACTGGTGGAACGGAGGCGGGGAGGACAGGGTCCATTCCAGCGTCGTCGCACCTTCGCCCCACGGATTGTCGCCAGCCTTCTCCTTGCGGACGAGCGCGTAGATCACGCCGAACACGAAGAAGAGGATGCCGACGCCGAAGATGTAGGAGCCGATCGAGGAGACGAGGTTCCAGCCTGCGAAGGCATCCGGATAATCCGCATAGCGGCGCGGCATGCCGGACAGGCCGAGGAAGTGCATCGGGAAGAACAGCACGTTGGCGCCGATGAAGGCGATCCAGAAATGCACCTTGCCGATCCATTCCGGCAGAATGTAGCCGGTGATCTTCGGGAACCAGTAGTAGATGCCCGCGAAGATCACGAACACGGCGCCGAGCGACAGCACGTAGTGGAAGTGAGCCACCACGTAATACGTGTCGTGCATGTAGCGGTCGACCGGAGCGTTCGCGAGCACGACGCCGGTGACGCCGCCGACCGTGAACAGGAACACGAAGCCGATGGCCCAGTACATGGCCGCCGTGAAGCGGATGGAGCCGCCCCACATGGTGGCGATCCACGAGAAGATCTTCACGCCGGTGGGAACCGCGATCACCATCGTGGCGAACACGAAATAGGCCTGAGTCTGCAGCGAGAGGCCGACCGTGTACATGTGGTGCGCCCACACGACGAAGCCGACGACGCCGATCGCCACCATGGCGTAGGCCATGCCGAGGTAGCCGAAGATCGGCTTCTTCGAGAAGGTGGAGATGATGTGCGACACGATGCCGAAGGCCGGCAGGATCATGATGTACACTTCAGGGTGACCGAAGAACCAGAACAGGTGCTGGTAGAGGATCGGATCACCACCGCCCGACGGCTCGAAGAAGGTCGTGCCGAAGTTGCGGTCGGTCAGCAGCATCGTGATCGCACCGGCGAGAACCGGCAGCGACAGGAGCAGCAGGAACGCGGTCACCAGCATGGCCCAGGCAAACAGCGGCATCTTGTGCAGCGTCATGCCCGGAGCGCGCATGTTGAGGATCGTGGTGATGAAGTTGATCGCGCCCAGGATCGAGGCGGCACCGGCAAGGTGCAGGGCCAGGATGCCGAAGTCGAGGGCAGGGCCAGGATGGCCCGTGGTCGAGAGCGGGGGATAGACCGTCCAGCCGCCGCCGAAGCCCAGCGAGCCCGGCGCGCCCTCGACGAAGAGCGAGCAGAGCATCAGGGCGAAGGCGGAAACGGTGAGCCAGAAGGAGATGTTGTTCATCCGCGGGAAGGCCATGTCGGGCGCGCCGATCATGATCGGGATGAACCAGTTTCCGAAGCCGCCGATGAGGGTGGGCATCACCATGAAGAACACCATGATGAGGCCGTGGCCCGTCACGAAGACGTTGAACGCCTGCGGATTGGAGAAGTACTGCAGGCCGGGCTCCTGGAGTTCCATGCGCATGGCAATGGACAGAATGCCGCCGACGATGCCGGCCGTGAAGCCGAAGAGCAGGTAGAGAGTGCCGATATCCTTGTGGTTCGTGGAATAGAACCACCGGCGCCAGAAACCGGGGAGATGATCGTGGTGATCCGCGTGAGCGGCATCAACTGCATGTGCCATGATGCGACCTCTATGGTCCTTGTTTTTAAATTACTGAGCGTTCGCGAACTTGACCGGAGCCGTGCTGTCCGTGGAAGCATACTTCTGCTTCGCCTCGGCAAGCCAAGCGGCATATTGCTGCTCGCTCACGACGCGGATCTCGATCGGCATATAGGGATGACCGTTGCCGCAGAGCTCCGAGCACTGACCGTAATAAACGCCTTCCTTATCGGCCTTGAACCAGGTCTCGTTCAGACGGCCGGGGACGGCGTCGACCTTGATGAAGAAGGACGGGAGCGCGAAGGAGTGGATCACGTCGGCCGAGGTGACCTGAACGCGCACGACCTTGCCGACCGGCACGACCATGGCGTTGTCGGCGGCCAGCAGGCGCGGCTGGCCGGGCTTCAGGGACGCCTCGTCGACCATGTTCGAGTCGAACTTGAAGCCGCCCTGATCCTCCGGATACTCGTAGCCCCAGTACCAGGAATAGCCGGTGGCCTTGATCACGACGTCGGCCGCCGGCGGGACCAGCTGCTGGCGCAGAAGGCGGAACGACGGGATTGCGATAGCCACCAGGATCAGCACCGGAACGACGGTCCAGGCCACTTCGAGCAAGGTGTGGTGGGTGGTCTTGGACGGAACAGGGTTCTTCCGCTCGTTGAAGCGGGCGATGATCACCAGGAGCAGCGCCAGCACGAACAGGCAGATCGCGGCGATCAGCCAGAGCAGGTATGTGTGGAAGTTGGACACGTTCTGTCCCAACTCGGTCACCATCTCCTGCATGCCCATTTCCCAGGGGGAGGGCTGGCCGGCCGCAGCCCATGCCTCACTTATGCCCAACACAAGTGCGACCGCTGCCGTGGAGAGGGCGGTCACCGATCGACGTGCATTCTCGATCCGCATCGGCGTTCCAAAGCTCCTAAAAGATACAGTGGCCTTGAGGCCACGAAAACATAAAGGGACGGCGTGGGCGTGCGAATAGCGGCGCCCAGCTTGCACCGTCACTTTAGATTTGTGCCAAAGACCACAGGATGCGTCGAAGCGCAACGGTTCTGTGGTCGCAATTTATGCGTCATAACCGCCAAAACCGTTTGCGATCCCCACCTTATCCTTCTCTCGCTTGACATCGTGGCCTCTGCCATGGTCCCAACGGCCAAAGATTTGGATCGGAGCGGCGGGGCCGCTGCCCTTGGAGCGAGGGCTCAAGAAGGAGAGACCGATGGGCGTATCACGTTGGATCCGCGTTGGGGCGGCGGCATTTCTGGGGCTTTCGGCCTTGGCCGCGGCCGGCGCCGCCCATGCCCAGGGCATGGTGAAGAACACCTACGGCGATTGGCAGATGCGCTGCGAAACCCCTGCGGGAGCCACCGCCGAGCAATGCGCCCTCGTCCAGAACGTGGTGGCGGAGGACCGCCCGAACGTCACTCTGGTGATTATTGTGTTGAAAACCGCGGACGCCAAGAGCCGGCTCCTGCGCGTGGTCGCGCCCCTCGGCATTCTCCTGCCGTCGGGCCTCGGCCTGAAGATCGACCAGACGGATATCGGCCGGGCCGGATTCGTGCGTTGCCTGGCCACGGGTTGCGTCGCCGAGGTTGTCATGGAAGATAATCTCATCAATCAGATGAAGACCGGACAATCCGCCACCTTCATCGTGTTCCAGACGCCCGAGGAAGGCATCGGCATTCCCGTGTCGCTGAATGGTTTCGCGACCGGTTACGATGCGCTTCCGTAAGGGTAGATAGAAACAATCCGGGGGGATCCGATGGCTAAGGGTTTGGGTATGAAGGCCGGCGCGGCTCTGGCCGTTCTGAGCGTCTCGGTTCTGGCGGGATGCGGGACTCCCGGCGAGAGCGGCGGCATGGGTGTCGGTGAAATGCTGATCACGGGGGGCGCCACGCTCACTCCGGTCCAGGCCCGGCCCACGGACGACGTATATTGCCCTCCGGTGACGATCTTCGAAGGCGGGTCCGCCATCCAGGCCTATGCCGGAGGCCGCACCGGCGACTCCTCGTCCCTGCGCAGCCAGATCACCATCAGCAACCTTGCCCGCGAATGCATCGGACAGCCCGACGGCTCGACCCTCGTGAAGGTGGGCGTCGAAGCCCGCGCCCTCCTGGGAGCAGGCGGCGGCGCCGGGCGCTACAACGTCCCGATCCAGATTCTCGTCAAGGATCGCTCGGGCGTGATCGCCAACCGCAGCCGCGCCACCGTGGCTGCCATTCCTGCCGGCGGCACCCAGGCCACCGTCACCGTGGTTGAGGACAACATCCTCGTGCCCGCGGACCAGGCCAACACCTTCGAGATCGAAGTGGGCCTCGGCCGTTCGGGCGGCCGCGGTTAAGCGGCCGCGCTTTTAAGAGAGGGTGGCGGAGCCCACCCTCTGGTTCAGGGGAAGGGCGAGCACCTTATCGATCCGGCGCTCGTCCAGGTCGATGACTTCCAGGCGCCATCCAAGCACGTCGACAAATTCGCCCGTCATGGGCAGGCGCTGCAATTCGCTGATCACCAGCCCGCCGACCGTATGATAGCTGCGGGGCTCGGGCAGGGTGATTCCCAATATATCCGCCATTTCATCGACGGGCATGGAGCCCGCGAGCAGCCAGGAGCCGTCCTCGCGGCGGACCGCGTCCGGCTCCGGGGCCTCGCCATCGGAGCGGAAGGCTCCGACGATGGCCTCCAGCGCGTCCGCCGGGGTCACGACGCCCTCGAAATGCCCGTACTCGTCATGGACGAGGGCCATGGGAACCTCAGAGTCCCGGAGGACTGTCAGAGCGTCCAGGGCATGAAGGGTGTCCGGTATCACCGGCGCCGTCTGAATCTGGGTTCGGATATCGAGAGGCTGTCCCGAGAGGAGGGCCGCCAGGAGCGCCCGCGACTGGACCACGCCGATGATGTTGTCCGGGGAAGCCTCGCTGACCGGAAGGCGCGAGTGAGGGGTTTCCATGAGAAGCGCGCGGATGGATTCCACATCGTCGTCGAGATCGATCCAGTCCACGTCCGTGCGCGGGGTCATGAGGCTGCGCACCGTGCGGTCGCCCAGGCGCAGCACGCCCGAAATCATGCGCCGCTCCTGCTCCTCGATCACGCCGGCGCTCTCGGCCTCGCCGACGAGATGCTTGATCTCCTCTTCCGTCACCGTCGAGCTGTCGTCCGAGGAGGTGCCGAGCAGGCTGAAGATCAGGCGCGTGGAGGCGTTGAGAAGCCATACGGCGGGGGCAGCGACCTTCGAGAGCACCAGCATGAGCGGCGCCATCGTGCAGGCGATGCCTTCCGGGTGACGGAGGGCAAGTTGCTTGGGCACCAGCTCGCCGATCACGATGGAGAGATACGTGATGACGCTGATGACGATGCCGAAGCCGAGCGGCTCCGCGGCTTTCTCCGGTATGCCCTGCTCCATGAGGATTTGCGACAGGCGGTCGCCCAGGGCCGCGCCCGAGAAGGCGCCTGCCAGAATGCCCACGAGGGTAATGCCGATCTGAACCGTGGAGAGGAAGCGCCCCGAATCTTCCATGAGCGTCAGGGCGGTGCTGGCTCCTGAGCGTCCCTGTTCGGCCATGGCTTTCAAGCGAGGCCTTCGGGCAGATACGATGGCGAGTTCTGAAAGCGCGAAAACGCCGTTCAGGGCGACAAGAGCAAGAGCGATGACCAGTTCGAGCAACGATGCCAGGAGCTGCCGACCGGATCAGGCCGCGCTTTCCCCCTTCTATGGATGATGGCCCTAACATGGAGGTTCGAAGCCCTGCCGTCAATTAAGCCGGGGAGATGAAGATTGCGGCACGTGCTTTGTTGACAGGATCGCATTTCCTCTTCAGAGCTTAATGCCAGCCGATGATCCCCGCGGAAGAGACCGGGCCACATGCCCGGCGCCGAAGGCGCAACCGCCCCGGAAACGCTCAGGCCAAAGGACCGCGCGGGAGCTGGCACTCTGGAAAGCGGCGACGCTTCATAAACGTCGCCCACCGACGGGCGTAACCTGCCGCGCAAGCGGTTAGGGAAATCTCTCAGGTCTCGTGACAGAGGGGGCGCAGAACAACGGGCCGCAAGGCTCGATGAAACGCGCACCTTTGAGGGAACACGATGGCCGAGACTGCGAACAGCGATCAGCCGCTTCTGAAAACGCCGCTTCATGCGGAGCATGTGGCGCTCGGCGCCCGCATGGTGCCCTTTGCCGGCTACGACATGCCGGTGCAGTATCCTACCGGCATCCTGACCGAGCATAACTGGACCCGCGAGCATGCAGGCCTGTTCGATGTCTCGCATATGGGCCAGGCGTTCCTCGTGGCCGAGGACAAGAACCACGAGACCGTGGCCAAGGCGCTCGAGGCGCTGATCCCCGCCGATGTGCTGAACCTGAAGCCGAACCAGCAGCGCTATTCGCAGCTTCTCGCTGACGACGGCGGTATTCTCGACGATCTCATGGTCACGCGCGTCGGCGCGCCGGGTCATGAGGGCTGGCTTTATCTCGTCGTGAACGCCTCCATGAAGGAGCAGGATTACGCGCATATTGGCGCGCGCCTGCCGAAGGGCGTGAGCCTCAACCGCAAGGACAACCTCGCGCTCATGGCGTTGCAGGGCCCCTCCGCGGAAGGCGTTCTCGCGAAGCTCGCCCCAGAGGCCGCTGCTGTTCCCTTCATGATGTCCGCCGACGTGCAGATCGACGGCATCTGGTGCCATGTCTCCCGCTCCGGCTACACGGGTGAGGACGGCTATGAGATTTCCTGCAAGGCGGACGACGCGGCAAGGCTCTGGAACAAGCTGCTCGAGAATCCGGAGGTGAAGGCCATCGGCCTCGGCGCACGCGACTCGCTGCGCCTCGAGGCAGGTCTGTGCCTCTACGGCCACGACATCGACAACACCACGTCGCCCATCGAGGCGGGCCTCATCTGGTCGATCCAGAAGCGCCGCCGCGAGGAGGGAGGCTTCCCCGGCGCCGCGCGCATTCAACGCGAGATCAAGGACGGTCCCGCCCGCGTGCGTGTCGGCATTCTGCCGGAAGGCCGCGCGCCTGCTCGCGAAGGTAGCGTGATCACCACGCCCGACGGGCGCGAGGTCGGCATCGTCACCTCCGGCGGCTTCGGTCCTACCGTCAACGGCCCGATCGCCATGGGCTACGTGTCGAAGGATGTATCCGCCATCGGCACGGATCTTCATCTCATCGTTCGCGGTAAGCCGCTGCCTGCCAAGGTCGCTGCCATGCCGTTCGCACCGCATCGCTACAAGCGTTAATCCAGGGGAAGAAAACATGACTACGCGTTACACCAAGGATCACGAATACATCCGCGTCGAAGGCGATGCAGGCATCGTCGGCATTTCCGATTTCGCCCAGGGCCAGCTCGGCGACGTCGTTTTCGTGGAGCTGCCGAGCGTCGGCAAGACCCTCAGCAAAGGCGATGAGGCCGCCGTCGTGGAGAGCGTGAAGGCCGCGAGCGAAGTCTACGCTCCGGTGTCCGGCGAAGTCGTCGAGGTCAACAGCGATCTCGAAGCCACGCCCGGAACGGTCAACGAAGATCCCGCCGGACGCGGCTGGTTCCTGAAGATCCGCCTCACGAATCCGAGCGAGCTCGACGGCCTCATGACCGAAGAGCAGTATCAGGAATTCGTGAAGTCGATCAGCTGATCATAACGGGGGCAGCATGTCACACGAATATATGGCGACCGTTAGCTGGGCGCGCGGAGAAGATGAATCCTTCTCCGACAACAAATACAGCCGCGGGCATAAATGGTCTTTCGATGGCGGTGTTGAAGTACAGGCATCGGCATCGCCTTCCGTTGTGCCGCTGCCCATGTCCCGTGAGGACGCCGTTGATCCCGAGGAGGCTTTTGTGGCGGCAGTGTCGAGCTGCCACATGCTCTTCTTCCTCTCGATCGCTGCCAAGAAGCGTTTTGTGATCGACAGCTACGTGGATCGGGCCGTGGGCGTCTTGACGCCCAATGAGAACGGCAAACTCTACGTTTCCAAAATTACTTTGGATCCCGTCATCAAATTCTCCGGCGACAAGATTCCGACGCCTGAGCAGATCGCTGAGATCCATCATATTTCGCACACGGAATGCTACATCGCCAATTCCGTGCGCGCAGATGTTGTGGTGGCTGGCATTCCCTCGCACTAACTAAACCAAGGTTTTCAGCCGATGCGTTATTTGCCTCTTTCCGATACCGACCGCGGCGAAATGCTCGCGCGCATCGGCGTCAAAACGGTGGACGAGCTGTTCGCCGACGTGCCGAAGAACCTGCTTCTGAAGGAGCCGGTTGACCTGCCGCGCCGCAAGGGCGAGCTGGAGGTGGAGCGCATCCTCTCCCGCATGTCCGCCAAGAACGTGCCTGCCTCCTCGGTGCCGTTCTTCGTGGGCGCTGGCGCCTACAAGCACCATGTGCCGGCAACCGTCGATCACCTGATCCAGCGCTCCGAGTTCCTGACGAGCTACACGCCGTATCAGCCCGAGATCGCGCAGGGCACGCTGCAATATCTCTTCGAGTTCCAGACCCAAGTTGCCGCGCTTACCGGCATGGAAGTGGCGAACGCCTCCATGTATGACGGCTCCACCGGTACGGGCGAAGCGGTGCTCATGGCGCATCGCGTCACCAAGCGCCGCAAGGCCGTGCTCTCCGGCGGCCTGCATCCGCATTACGCCGAAGTGGTGCGCACGCTCTCCGACATGGCGAGCGATCAGGTCGTTACCATGAAGCCGGATGTGGCGGGCTCCGAGGACATTCTCTCGCAGATCGACGACACCACGTCCTGCGTCGTCGTGCAGTCGCCGGACGTGTTCGGCAATGTGCGCGACCTGAAGCCCATCGCCGAAAAGGCGCACAAGCATGGCGCGCTGCTGATCGCCGTATTCACGGAAGTCGTGTCGCTCGGCCTCATGGCCTCGCCCGGCAGCCAGGGCGCGGATATCGTGGTCGGCGAGGGCCAGTCCATCGGCAATGCGCTGAATTTCGGCGGGCCTTACGTGGGCCTCTTCGCCACGCAGTCGAAGTTCATCCGCCAGATGCCGGGCCGTCTCTGCGGCGAGACGGTGGACGCGGACGGCAATCGCGGTTTCGTGCTCACGCTCTCCACCCGTGAACAGCATATCCGCCGCGACAAGGCGACGTCGAATATCTGCACCAATTCGGGCCTCTGCGCGCTCGCCTTCACCATTCACATGACGCTGCTCGGCGAGACCGGCCTGAAGCGTCTTGCGCGGGTGAACCATGCGAACGCGATCAAGCTTGCCGATCAATTGGCTGGCGTGAAGGGCGTCGAGGTTCTCAACAAGACCTTCTTCAACGAGTTCACCGTGAAGCTGTCCAAGCCTGCCGCTGAGGTTGTCGAAGCGCTTGCCAGGAAGGGCGTGCTCGCGGGCGTTCCCGCCTCGCGCCTGCTGCCCGGTGCCGGTCTCGAGAACCTGCTGCTCGTGGCCTCCACCGAAGTGAACACCGATGATGACCGCGCGGCCCTTGTCGCCGCCTTGAAGGAGGTTCTGTGATGTTGAACCGCCAGGGACGTCCCTCTTCCGCCGGTGAAGCCGGCACCGCCAACGCGCATCCGACCTTCACCGGAAACAAGGCGTTGGCGCAGGTCGAGCCGCTGCTCTTCGAGATCGGCCGCTATGACACGACCGGCGTCGATATCGACGAGCCGGAGGCCTTCACGCCGCGCCTCGGCGGCCTGGAGCGCAAGGAGGCCATCGGCCTTCCCGGTCTCTCCGAGCCCGAGACCATGCGCCATTACGTGCGCCTGTCGCAGATGAACTACGGCATCGACACGGGCCTCTTCCCGCTCGGTTCCTGCACCATGAAGCACAATGCGCGCCTCAACGAGCGCATGGCTCGCCTGCCGGGCTTCTCGGACGTGCATCCGCTGCAGCCGGTCTCCACGGTGCAGGGCGCGCTCGAGCTCATGAACGAACTCGGCCGCTATCTCGTCACGCTCACCAACATGACCTCCGTCGCGCTCTCGCCGAAGGCCGGCGCGCATGGCGAGCTCTGCGGCATGATGGCGATCAAGGCCGCCATCGAGGCCAAGGGCGAGGGCAAGACCCGCAACGTCGTTCTGGTGCCCGATTCGGCGCACGGTACGAACCCGGCGACCGCTGCCCTCATCGGCTTCGTGGTGAAGCCGGTTCCGGCCCGCGAGGACGGATGGGTGCATGTGGAGGACGTGAAGGAGCGCCTCGGTCCGGATGTCGCCGCGATCATGCTCACGAACCCCAATACCTGCGGTCTCTTCGAGCCGCAGGTCGCTGAGATCGCCAAGGCGATCCACGATGCAGGCGCTTACTTCTACTGCGACGGCGCGAACTTCAACGCCATCGTCGGCAAAGCGAAGCCGGGCGATCTCGGCGTCGATGCCATGCATATCAACCTGCATAAGACCTTCTCGACGCCTCACGGCGGCGGCGGGCCGGGCTCCGGCCCGGTGGTGCTTTCCGAGCGCCTTGCGCCCTACGCGCCCGTTCCGTTCGTGCGGATGAAGGATGGCGGCTTCGAATTGGTTGAAGAAGCCAATCAGGCCGGTGGCCCTGCCGCCCCCTTCGGCCGCATGACCGCCTTCCACGGCCAGATGGGCATGTATGTGCGCGCGCTGTCCTACATGCTCTCGCATGGTTCGGACGGCATGAAGCAGGCTTCCGAAGATGCCGTGCTCAACGCCAATTACATCCGCGCCGGTCTTTCCGACCTCATGTCGCTGCCCTTCGGCGACAAGCCCTGCATGCACGAGGTGCTGTTCGACGACGCGTGGCTGAAGGACACGGGCGTGACCACGCTCGATGTGGCCAAGGCCATGATCGACGAGGGCTATCACCCGATGACCATGTACTTCCCGCTGGTGGTGCATGGCGCAATGCTGATCGAGCCGACGGAATCCGAATCGAAGTCGTCCTTGGACCTCTTCATCGCCGCCCTGCGGGATCTGGCCATGGCCGCGAAGAACGGCGACACGGAACGCTTCACCGGCGCTCCCTACCACGCCCCGCGCCGCCGCCTCGACGAGACCCGCGCCGCCCGTAACCCGGTGCTCAAGTGGACAAAGCCGTCGCCGGTGGCGGAAGCGGCGGAGTAAGCACTGAACCTTGAAAAGAAGCGCTCGGAAGTAAGTCTCTGAGTTTTCTACGAAAAGCCGCTCTCTTGAGCGGCTTTTTTGTTGCCGAGGCATTCAGAGCTTGGCTTCCGCCCCTCACGTCGGCGCTTAAGGAAGAATTAACCATGATTTGCAATTCGTAACGTTACTCGGTTATACGACCGAGAACATGCTGCGAAAGCATGATGGATTCCAGGGGGCGTCCTCAATCATGACGCAGGTTGCAAAACCGTCTCATTACCGCCTTGAGCTTCAGGGCCTCCGAGCAATCGGGGCTTTTCTGGTTGCGATATTTCACATCTGGTTCGGGCGTGTCTCAGGCGGTGTCGACGTCTTCTTCGTCGTTTCCGGATATCTGATTACAGGCTCCCTCTATAAGGAACTGCAGAGAAGCCAGACGATCAACGTCATCGCCTTCTGGTGGCGGATCGCCAAGCGGCTGGCTCCGCTGGCCTATATCGTTCTTGCCGCGACATGGTGCGCCGCGTGGCTATGGCTTCCCGAGACCATGTGGGGAGGCTTCATCAAGGAGCTGCGCCACAGTGCATTGAGCATCGAGAACATCAAGCTGATGATGAACTCGGTGGACTATCTTGAGCGAAATTCAGTTCCTAGCGCGGTTCAGCAATTCTGGGCTTTGTCCATTCAGGTTCAGTTCTATGCGATCTGGCCTTTCCTGCTCCTGGCTTGCGTCGTCATCAGCCGGAAAATCGCGCTGGGCGCTGCGTTCTACCTGTCCTGCATCGGCGTCCTGCTGCTGGCCTCCTTCGCATATTCCGTTCTGACAACGAGCAGCTCCCCGGCTCCTGCCTATTTCGATCCATTCGCACGCCTCTGGGAGTTCGCCCTGGGCGGCATGGCCGCCATCGCCCTTCCTCACCTTAAGATCCCGGCGAGTATCCGCATGCCCGCCGGTTGGATCGGGCTGGCCGCGGTCATCAGCTGCGGCTTCGTGCTTCCCGCATCCGCCAAGTTCCCGGGATATGTGGCCCTGTGGCCGACACTCGGGGCCGTTTTGATTCTGTTGTCAGGAGGAGGCGGGATGCGCTTCGGGGCCGACAGGCTCCTGAGCGCCAAGCCTCTGGCTGCTCTCGGTGAGTTGTCGTTCGGTTTCTATCTCTGGCATTGGCCGGTTCTGGTCTTCGTATTGCTGATCAGAAACAAGGTCCAGGCCGACCTCATCGACGGAGCGGCTGTGATCGTCATCAGCCTTTCCCTGGCTTATTTGACGGATCGGTTGCTCAATAAGTCATTGGCTGGGCTCTCTCTTGAGAATCCGGCGGCAATGCTTCGCCCCAGTAAGGCCGTGGTCGCATCCATCGCGGCCCTCGGATTAGCGGTCAGTTGGGTTTCCATGACCAGCATCCATGAGAAGCGGCAGCACCGTGATGCGGCAGATCGCAACCGCGAGCAAAGAAACGCAGCGCTCATACCTGCTGAAGCCGCCCGCGATGCTGCCCGGAACAAGAAAGACAAGTGCAACCAAAACGTGAAAAATCCGGAATTGATCACTTGCACTTATGGAAAGCAGTCCGAGTATTCGAAGACGATCGCGCTCGTTGGTGGGTCTCATTCCGGGCACTGGCTTCCTGCACTCGAGAAGCTTGCCGAGGAGAATGCTTGGCGGATCATTCTTGCGACCAAGAATTCATGTCCACTCATCGAGGATGAGAGGCTCGATCCAAGCTGCAAGACTTGGAACGAAGCCTTGCTTCAGAGATTGGCAGAGGTGAAACCTGACGCCGTCTTTACGACCTCCACGCGCCCGAACGGAGGCCGGCTAAATGACGATGATAGTGGGGATTTCAACGAGAAGGCCTTGGAGCATGTGCCGGATGGCTATGTCATCCAATGGAAGCGCTTGGGTGACATAGGGGTCAAGGTTGTTGCGGTGCGTGACAATCCCTGGATGAAATTCAACGTTCCCAGATGTCTCGATGGCGTTCCTTCTCCCGGCATCAATTGCGGCAGGTTGCGCGCCGATGTGTTGAGCGAAGTCGATCCAACCTCGAAACTGCCGCCACTTCCTCACGTCGCGTTTATCGATCTGACCGATCAGTTCTGCGACGAAACCATGTGCCCTCCCATCAAGAACGATATGATCATCTACAGGGATGCGCATCACTTGACCTCGACCTATGCGAGGGGCATCGCGAAAGAGCTCGGATTGAAAATGCAGCAGGTCCGACCGGACCTCTTCATGGGTGAGCCGAAGTCCTAAGCGCACATTTCGAGCAAAGTGGGCAAAGCAGTAAGCGCCGAATGGAAGCGTTCCGGCGCCTGTTTTATTGAGATTGTGCTTGGCAGCCCCATCATCGTTTCGATGACGACCGGGCCCCTGCCTGCCGCAGCATGTCCGCGTGTCCAAGCCCGCATGCCCGCCGCTTGCGAAGTCGATCATGCGCATTCCGGGGACGGCCGCAGCCTGAATGCCTGCAGGCGAAATCCTCGGTTTTCGCCAGCGAGCCTTGGCTTAGGGAATCCTTAACTATGATTTGCAATCTGTAACGTTAATCTGTTGTCAAAAAGCCATGCTAATGGACATGGCAAAACTGGGGATCTGCCTTGATCGCGACTTCGGTTGAGAAACCATCCCATTACCGCTCCGACCTTCAAGGTCTTCGGGCGATCGGGGCTTTTCTGGTTGCGATATTTCACATCTGGTTCGGGCGTGTCTCCGGCGGTGTCGACGTCTTCTTCGTCGTTTCCGGATATCTGATTACAGGCTCCCTCTATAAGGAAGTGCAGAGAAGCCAGACGATCAACGTCATCGCCTTCTGGTGGCGGATCGCCAAGCGGCTGGCTCCTCTAGCCTATATCGTTCTTGCCGCGACATGGTGCGCCGCGTGGCTATGGCTTCCCGAAACCATGTGGGGAGGCTTCATCAAGGAACTGCGCCACAGCGCATTGAGCATCGAGAACATCAAGTTGATGATGGATTCGGTCGATTATCTCGATCGTTCCAACATCCCCAGCGCGGTTCAGCAATTCTGGGCCCTGTCGGTCCAGGTGCAGTTCTACGCCGTATGGCCTTTTCTTATTCTCGCATGCGCCAGCGTGGCGAAGCGCATCAGGTCGACCAGGAAGGCGTTGATAGTCGGCCTGGGCTTAGTGCTTCTGGCGTCTTTCGCGTATTCCGTCATCACCACCCGCCAAGCACCCGCCTTCGCCTATTTCGACC
>JAEXGT010000004.1 GCA_023450615.1 Pseudomonadota bacterium
ACGTGATCATCACCACGGGCGGCACGGGATTTACGGGACGGGACGTCACCCCTGAAGCCATCGAGCCCCTGTTCCAGAAGCGCATGGACGGCTTTTCCGCCGTGTTTCACCGCATCTCCTACGACAAGATCGGCACATCCACGATCCAATCGCGCGCGACGGCGGGCGTTGCGAATTCCACCTTCATCTTCGTGCTGCCGGGCTCTCCCGGCGCGTGCAAGGATGCGTGGGACGGCGTTCTCGCCACGCAGCTCGACTACCGCTACCGCCCCTGCAATTTCGTGGAGATCATGCCGCGCCTCGACGAGCACCTGAAGCGCGAGAAGCTACAAGGTTCGTGATTGATCAAACCCTCATCCTGAGGGCCGCGAAGCGGCGTCTCGAAGGAGGCTCCAGTGCATTCTGGAGACGCCTCGCCCTTCGAGACGCTACGCTCCTCAGGGTGAGGCTTATCGATCAACCGAACACGGGATCGCGCTCGATCCGAGCTGAGAGGCGCACGGGCGTGCGGGCCTTCACCTCATTGAGCAGCACGCGGCGGTGCACGATATCGCCTGCATGAACCTTTGAGCGCAGGAAGACGCGACGCACGAGGCCGGCCATGCCAGCCCCCTGGCGGCGGAAGCGCGCCAAGCCTCGCTCGGGCTGGGCGAGGGTCACGAAACGGTCGAGAACCCGGATCCAGCCCTCCTGCGGAATATCGCCATCGTCGAGGCAGAGCAGCCATTCGCGCCGGGCGGCCTTCGCACCCTCCGCCCAGGAAACGCCGTCTGCCACGATGAGGCTCGCGCCCGCCGCATCGGCCACCTTCGCCAGCGTCTCGTCCTCCGCATGAGCCAGAATGACGGCATCGCCCACGAGCCCCGCCGCAACGGCGGGCACAAGGGCGCTCAAGGTGGCTGCCAGGGCCTCGGGCCCATGGGTGACGCGGACGAGAACGGTGATCATGAGCCCTCTTATATCCCTTCGGAAGAGAAACGTCGCCAGCACAATACCCATCAAGGGGGCTTGATTTTGTTCCTTATTTGTTCTGTTCTTACTATGTTCTTTCCCAGATTCGTTCGAGGCCGCCATGTCCATTCGTTTCAAGGATCACCCAGCTCCTTCGAAACCTGCGAAGCGTTCGCCCATCGAAGCGGCCGAGGCCGCGCGCAGGCGCATGGACGATCCGGCCTATCGGGTGGAGGTGGACCGCCGGCGCGGGCGAGGCTCGATGGCCAATCCGAGCGGGCGCTACGAACCCGCGCAGCGCGAGAGCTTCAATGACGGCTGGGATATCGAGGAGGAGCTTCCTCCCCTCCCCACCGAGGTGATCGTCGAAAAAGCGCGCACGATCATCACGAAGAACGACTCGCCCGACATTCTCTTCGAGAGGTCGATCAACCCCTATCGGGGCTGCGAGCACGGCTGCTCCTATTGCTTCGCCCGGCCCACACACGCCTATCAGGGCCTGTCCTCAGGCCTCGATTTCGAGACCAAGATCTTCGCCAAGCCCAACGCGGCGGAGCTTCTGGAAAAGGAATTGCGGGCTCCGGGCTACCAGCCCGCCACCATCGCGCTCGGCGCGAACACGGACCCCTATCAGCCGGTGGAGCGGAAATTCCGCATCACGCGTTCGATCCTCGAAGTGTTGAACCGCGCCAATCATCCGGTCGGCATCGTCACGAAATCGGCGCTCGTCACCCGCGACATCGATATCCTGAGCCAGCTGGCGGACAAGCATCTGGTGAAGGTCGCGATCTCGATCACGACCCTGGACCCCAAGCTCGCCCGCAGAATGGAGCCTCGCGCCGCCGCGCCGATGAAGCGCCTCGAGACCGTGCGCAAGCTCTCGGAGGCAGGCATCCCCGTGAGCGTGCTGGTCGCGCCCATCATTCCGGCCATCAACGACCATGAGATCGAGGAAATCCTCAAAGTGTCGCAGCAGGCAGGCGCGCAGGAAGCTGGCTACGTGCTGCTGCGCCTTCCGCACGACCTGAAGGACCTGATGCGCGACTGGCTGGTGGAGCACTACCCCGACAAGCTCAAGCATGTGTTCTCGCTGTTGCAGGAGGCGCGCGGCGGCAAGGATTACGATTCCGAATGGAGCACCCGCCAATCCGGCGTCGGCCCCTATGCCTGGATGATCGGCCGCCGCTTCGAGACGGCCTGCGAGCGCCTGGGCCTGAACAAGCGCAACCTCTCCCTGCGCAAGGACCTGTTCCAGCCCCCCGCCAAGGAGACGGGGCAGCTCTCGCTGTTCTAAACCTCCAACGTCATGGCCGAGCTTGTCCCGGCCATCCACGCCTTGAGCCTCAGTACTTCAAAGACGTGGATCCCCGGAACAAGTCCGGGGATGACGAGGAGTGTATTCGTGCCGGCGGCATAAAGCGCGGATGACAAGACCGCTTCCTGCCGCTTTGATCCCGTCCATGACCGCACCGATTCGCTCATCTAAGAAACCCGGCCTCGGCCTCGACCGCGAGCTTGCCGCCCACGCGCAGGGCTATACCTGCATCGTCGGTCTCGACGAGGTGGGGCGCGGGCCGCTGGCAGGGCCTGTCGTATCGGCCGCGGTCGTGCTCGATCTCGACAGCGTGCCCCAGGGCCTGGCGGATTCGAAGGCGCTCTCCGCCCTGAAGCGCGAGGCGCTGTTCGGGGAGATCCTCGCCACATCGAAGGTCGGCATAGCCTCCGTGTCCCATGCGGAGATCGACACCATCAATATCCGGCAGGCGTCCCTGCTCGCCATGTGCCGCGCCATGGCCGCCCTGCCCTGCATCCCGGATATGGCCTTCGTGGACGGCAACGATCCGCCGCGGCTGCCCTGCGCCACGGAGGCCGTCATCAAGGGCGATTCGAGCATCGCCTCCATCGCCGCGGCCTCCATCGTCGCGAAAGTGGTGCGCGACCGCATGATGGCGCGCCTGAGCGAGGCTTATCCGGCTTATGGATTCGCGAGCAATGCGGGCTACAGCACCAAGACGCATCTTTCGGTGCTCGCAAGCGACGGTCCCTGCCCGTTTCATCGGTTGAGTTTTGCGCCGTTGAAGCAAGGGTTACTGGACCTGTAACCAAACCTAACGCGCGTTAACCCAAAAATCTCAATCTTTTCAACAAGTCGGCAAGATTTGCCGACCCAAAATAACACGCATTTTTTCTCCGCCATAAACGCGTTCTTTACCCTAACGGACGATGATCCTGAGTGTCAGTTGCGTAACCGGTGATCACCTATGGGTACCTCGCGTACCGGGGTTGCCGGCGCCGCCTCCCGGATTAGTGTCTCGCGTACCGGGCGGTCTGCGCCGGCTCCTCGGACGGGGCGTAAAACGCCCCTCTCCGTCGTCCAGCAGAAGTCTCTTCCTCTCAACGAGATCCTTCTCGGAGATTGCATCGCCAATCTCGAGAAGCTCCCGCCTGAGAGCGTCGACGTGGTCTTCGCGGATCCTCCGTACAATCTCCAGCTCGAACAGGCGCTGACGCGCCCGGACCAGAGCCTCGTCGATGCCGTCGACGACGACTGGGACAAGTTCGCGAGCTTTGCCGATTACGACGCCTTCACCCGCGCCTGGCTCTCCGCCGTGCGCCGCGTGATGAAGAAGAACGCGACCCTCTGGGTCATCGGCTCCTATCACAACATCTTCCGCGTGGGCGCGGCCCTGCAGGATCTCGATTTCTGGATCCTCAACGACATCGTGTGGCGTAAAGCCAACCCGATGCCGAACTTCAAGGGACGCCGCTTCACCAATGCGCACGAGACCATGATCTGGGCCTCCAGGGGTTCGGATTCGAAGGGCTACACCTTCCATTACGATGCGCTGAAAGCCGGCAACGAAGACGTGCAGATGCGCTCGGATTGGTTCATCCCGATCTGCACCGGCGATGAGCGTCTGAAGGACGACAACGGCCGTAAGGTGCATCCGACGCAGAAGCCGGAAGCGCTTCTCGCCCGCGTGCTGCTGTCGTCGTCGAATCCCGGCGATGTGGTGCTCGATCCCTTCTTCGGCTCCGGAACCACCGGCGCCGTCGCGAAATTGCTTGGCCGCAACTTCATCGGCCTCGAGCGCGATCCGACTTATGCGAAGGCCGCGCGCAAGCGCATCGATGCGGTCGTTCCGCTCGATGACGTGTCGGTCGCAGCCCCGCCGGAAAAGCGCACGGAAGTGCGCGTGCCGTTCCTTTCGCTGATCGAAGGCGGATACGTGAAGGCCGGCGAGACCCTGGTGGACGAACGCCGCCGCCACAAGGCTGTGGTGCGCGCAGACGGCACGCTGGCCTTGGGCCCCATCGTCGGCTCGATCCACAAGATCGGCGCGCTGACCCAGGGCTTCCCCTCCTGCAACGGCTGGACCTTCTGGTGCGTCGAGCGCAACGGCAAGCTCATCTCCATCGACGAATTCCGCACGAAGGTGCGGGCGGACATGGCTGCCTGATCGTCTCCTGATAATGCAAATTCCTTGATGATGGCCGGCGCAATGCCGGCCATTTTCATTTGCAAAACCGTAGAGCGCTCTCACACGGCTGGCAGGCTGTAGGGGAACCGGCTTTAGGCGATGGTCGGCTTGTCCCAGCGAGGGTTTGTCCCCAGCCCAGAACATGCCCCTATGCCTATCCCCACGAAACGTTTTAGCATCCTGTCATGGCTCACGCTTCTCACGACCCCTTTCGCCTTGCGCTCACCGATCCGTCCTGGGACGATCTCAGGATCTTCCTGGCCGTGGTGGTTCATGGATCGATGAACAGCACGGCGAAAGCCTTAGGGCAAAGCCAGCCGACGATTGCCCGGCGCATCAAGGCGCTGGAGGAAACCCTCGGGCTCGACCTGTTCCAGCGCGGTCCCAACAATCTCGAACTGACGGAAGCCGGGCAGGCGATCCTAGAAGCGGCCTCCCCCATGGGAGAAGCGGCAGGCATCGTGTCGCGCACGGCCGCTGCCTATCGTCCCGACCCGGATGCGCCCGTGCGGATCACGGCAACGTCCTCTGTCGCCATGTTCCTGTCGCTTCATTCTTCGGAACTGCACAAGGCGGCGGAGCCGGTTCAGATTTCCTACATCCCGACCCGCCGGAGGCTCGATCTCGCTTCTGGCGAAGCCGACATCGCGCTTCGCATGAGAACGCTGCCCGAAGGCACGGACGATCTCGTGGCGCGCAAGATCGGTCAGATCGCCTTCGCCATGTATGCCACGACGGAGGAGCCTGACACCGTCATCGCTCCGCCGGAAGATCCCACCTTATCGAAGCAGGCCGCCTATGTCGCCGAATTCGCGCAAGGCCGCACCATCGCGGCGCGCATCGGCGACATGCCGATCCGTTATCAGGCCGCGAAATCGGGTCTTGGCGCAGCCTTCCTGCCCTGCTGGCTCGGCGATTCCGATCCCGACCTCAAACAGATCGTGAAACCGGAGGGAGAACTGATCGAGGACGTGTTCCTCGTCATGCATCGCCGCAGCCGCAACCGCCCGAACGTGACGCGCGTCGCGAATGCGCTGGCGGCACTGTTCAAGCGCAGCCAAAAGGCGCTTGTGGGCGCACAGCCCTAGAGCATCGAACGCAAAAGTGGGCACCGGTTTTGCGTGACAAGATGCGCCCAAACAAAAGCTTAAAGCAGTGGACGTGAGGTCGATTTCACGTCCGATGCTTTAGCCTCACACCGTGTAGAAATATCGTGTGAGATGAAAGAACACGGGAGCCGCGAAGCTCAACGAGTCCATGCGGTCCAGGACGCCGCCATGCCCCTGCACCATGGTTCCCCAATCCTTCGCTCCCATGGAGCGCTTGATGGCGGAGAGCGACAGACCGCCAAGGAAGCCTGCGATCACGATCAGGCCCGCCATGGCCGCAGCCGCCAGCGGTGAAAACGGGGTGATCCACCACAAAGCGGCACCGAGAGCCATGGCCGACAATCCGCCGCCGACCAATCCCTCGACAGTTTTGGATGGGCTGATGACGGGCGCCAGCTTCGTCTTTCCCATCAGCTTGCCGAAGACATATTGCATGACATCGCTGAACTGCACCACGGCGGCGAGGAAGAACAGAAGCAGGAAGCCCTGCCCCTCGAATCCCGGAACAGGAAGCAGCACCAGCGCGGGCGCGTGGCTGATGCAATAGACGGTGAGCATCAAGGCCCATTGGATGCGGCTGACGCGCAGCAGGAAATTCACCGGATCGCCCTGAAGCGATGAAAGGCTCGGCAGGAGAAGGAAGCCGTAAACCGGGATCAGGATTGCGAATAGGCCGTACCAATCGCTCCAGACCAGCCAGTATTGCAGCGGAAGCAGCACATAGAAGGCAAAGACCAGCGGCACATGATCCGCGCGCTTCGTGGGCGTGAGCGAAATGAACTCGCGCAACGTATAGAACGATGTGAGCGCGAAGAGCAGCACCGTCGCGGTGAAGCCCAGCGCATAGCACGCCGCGAAGATCGCGATCATCACCCACCAGGCCTTGATGCGTGCATTCAGGTTCTCAACGGTCGCAATGCCGCTTTCCGATGTCGCCTTGCGCGCAAGCACGGCGCCGATGCCGGAGGCAATCGCCAGGATGGCGCCGGTGATGCCGAAGAGGATCAGGGATTTCTGAAGAAGCGTCATTTAAGCCGTGACCTCGGGAGCAGGTGGCGCAAGGGCGGAAACGGCGGCTTGCGCGCGCTGGAGAAAGCGCTCCTTCTCCTCATTCTCGATCAGCGCGAGAGGAGCGCCGAAATGCGCGGAGCAGATAATGGGAAGCGGCAGCATCGCTCCCTTCGGCATCGCGCGCGCAGGGTTGTCGAGATAGACCGGGATCAGCTCCGCATTCGGGAACTCTTTCGCCAAGCGATAGAGTCCGCTCTTGAACGAACCGGGCAGCCGATTGGCGCTGCGCGTGCCTTCCGGAAACAGGATCAGCGAATGTCCCTCACTCAGCACTTTGCGCAAGGGCTCCAGCGCCTCTCCGGGAGCAGACGAGCCCGAACGATTGATCAAAACGGCATTGAGGCCTTTCTGCGCGATGAAGCGCTTGACCGCGCCCTGCCCCCAGTAATCCGCAGCGGCAGCCGCATGGGTCGTCGCGCGTAAATGCCTCGGCAAGGCGGACCACAGCAGCAGCGTGTCGATATGACTGCCGTGATTGGCGAAATAGATGCGCTGCTTCTGTTCCGGCCGCGTGTCGATCCAGTGGGCATGTCCGCCGACGAGAAAGCGCGTGAGGCCGATGAGAACGAGGTCGATCATGATTGCCCCTCGATGCGGCCCGCGACGGTTTTCAAACGTGTCACGCAGGTGGCGAGCGAACCGATCAGGATGATCCACGCGGCGAGCAGCAGCACGTAGCGCTCCTGCCAGATGAAGGCTTCGACAAGCGCCAGCGCGCATGCGCCCGTCAACAGCGCCATGCGATGCTGCTTCGCCATCGGCCCGCGAAAATCCTGAGCCTGTCCGAGTGCGCCGCCGAACACGCGAATGTAAGCCGTCAGGGCAGCCGCAAGTGCGCAGGCCCATCCCAGCGAAGGCGAACCCGCCGCATATCCCAAAGCGACGAGCAGCGCCGTGTCGGCGATGCGGTCCGGGATCTCGTTGTAGAGCGCACCGACCGGAGATCCGCGCCCGCCTTCGACAGCCACCATGCCATCGAGAAGATTGCACAACAGGCGCAGCTGAATGCCTGCAATCGCGACGAGATAAAGCAGCGGATATGCGGGGGCATAGGCAAGCGCCAAAGCACCGAAGCCTGCAAAGCCGATGCTCGCCACCGAAATCTGGTTGGGCGTGATGGAGGTCTTCAGCAGAGCCTGCGTCAGCTTCTGCGCAAAGCCGCTGCTGCGGGCCGCGATGGGCCGTCTGGAATCGGATTTCGCGTTGCCAGTGAATTCGTCCGGTTGCGTGGCCATCGAAGGATCCCCGGCAAGGTGGAGGGTTGAGTAACTTGGTTACATATCCCCTATCACCGTGGCGGTTCGACCGTCAAAAGGAAACCGGTTGACTATCCCGATGCACCGGGAGTTTTGACCTTCTTGGATGAGCCTTTCGCACTCGCGCCCGGCAGGTCGCCCAGGGCGTGCGCAAGCACCTTCTTCATGGCGCCGGGCAAAGCCTCTTGATGCAGCTGAAGGCGGGGCGCCCAACGCATATCGAACGGCGCGGGCGTGCCTTTGGGGACTTTCGCGAAGAGCACCGTCAGCTCCAGCGGGAAATGCGTGAAGACATGGCGCACCGTGCCGGGAAGGCGCTGCCAGCGCGCTTCGATGGGCGCATCGAGCACGGCGCGGGAGGGTTCGTAGGCCGGATCCCATTCGCTCGTCGGCGGCTCGGCCATGCCGCCGAGCAGGCCTGTCGGCGGACGAGTGCGCAGGAGGATCGTGTCGTCGGCGCGCAGGACCACGAAGGCAGCGCCCTTGCGCAATTGCCCGGTCTCTTTCTTCTGCTTTTTCGGAAACGTCTCCTGCAAACCCGCGGCGCGGGCCTGACACGGCGTCATCCAGGGGCAGAGCGCGCAAGCCGGACGCTTGGGCGTGCAGATGGTGGCGCCGAGATCCATGACCGCCTGCGCGAAATCGCCGGGCCTGTCTTCCGGCACCAGTTCCTCGGTCAAGGCGCGGATGAGCGGCTTTGCCTTCGGCAGCGGCTCCTCGACCATGAAGAGGCGGGACATGACCCGCTCCACATTGCCGTCCACCGCAGCCGCTTTCTGATTAAACGCAATCGCCGCCACCGCCGCAGCCGTGTAGGCGCCGATGCCGGAGAGTTTCAGCAGCTCGGCCTCCGTCGAGGGGAACTCCCCGCCGTGCTTTTCCACAACTGCCTTGGCACAGGCATGGAGATTGCGGGCGCGGGAATAATAGCCGAGCCCCGCCCAGGCCTGCATGACCGAATCCGTGGGGGCCTCGGCAAGCGCCTCCACGGTGGGGAAGCGCTCCAGGAAATTGAGATAGAACGGTTTGACCGCAGCCACCGTCGTCTGCTGCAGCATGATCTCCGAAAGCCAGACGCGGTAAGGGTTTGCCGTCTCGCCGGGCTTTGCGCGCCACGGCAGATCGCGCCGGTGACGGTCGTACCAGCAAAGCAGGTCCTGAGGGTCGGGCTTGGTCGCGCTCAAAGCGGGCGTTAACATGTGATGTGGAATAACGGTCTTGCGATCATATTCCAACGCGGCTTTTGAGCATTCAACATGAGACGACCGAGGCCCCTCGCCCGACCCCTTGCCGAGTTTCTCGACGTCTGCCTCTCCCCGAGCCTGGCGGCGCAGGGCTTTGCGACATCGGATGTCATCATGGCCTGGGGCGATATCGTGGGCGAGCGGCTTGCGGCCTTCACCCAGCCGCTGAAGATCGAATGGAAGCGGAAGCCGCCCCATGCGGACCCGGAGGCACGGCCGGACCCCGCCACCCTCGTGATCCGCGTGGAAAGCGCCTTCGCCCTCGAGCTCCAGCACATGGCCCCGACGATCATCGACCGGGTGAACACCTATTACGGCTGGCGCTGCATCGGCAAAATCGTGCTGAAACAAGGCCCCGTGCGGCGGATTGAGAAGAGGAAGCCTCCGGCTCCCGTTCTCTCGGCGGCGGACAAGGCGAAGGTCGACACGGCCATCGGCGGCATTGAGGAGGATCGCCTCAAGGCCGCTCTCGACCGGCTGGGCCAAGCCATCGTCAGCTCCGGTTCACGCACGAAAGAGTGAGATAACGGGCGCTTGCCTCCACGCTCAAGGCATTCTACCGCAGGACGAAACCTCTTCAGGAGTTCCTTTCCCATGATCACCCGGCGTCAGACGCTTCAGCTTCTCGGGACCGCGGCCGTTACCGCCTATCTCGCCACAAGCCTTCCGGCCCTGGCCCAGAACGTGGCCGTTCAGGATCTGGCCCAGCCCGGCCCCCTCGGGGACGTGGCCCTCGGCCCGGAGAACGCCAAGGTGACGATTGTCGAGTATGCCTCGCTCACCTGCTCCCATTGCGCCAATTTCCATGCCACCACCTGGCCGGAGCTGAAGAAGCGCTACATCGACACGGGCAAGGTCCGCTTCATCCTGCGCGAATTCCCCCTCGATCCGCTCGCGACCGCGGGCTTCATGCTCGCCCGCTGCGACGGCAACGACAAATACTACCCCATCACGGACATGCTGTTCGAGCAGCAGAAGAACTGGGCTTTTGTGGAAAAGCCCCTCGACGCGCTCCGCCAGTTCATGAAGCAGGCAGGTTTTTCACAGGAAAAATTTGATGCTTGCCTCAAGGACCAGAAACTTTATGACGCAGTCAACGCGGTGAAGAACCGGGGTATGGAGCAGTTCAGTGTGGACTCTACGCCCACTTTCTTCATCAATGGCCAGCGTCATCCGGGAAGCCTGTCGATCGATGAGATTGAAAAGGTCATCAAGCCTCTGCTGGGCGAGTAAGCCCCTATCCCCCGCCTCCATGAGGCGGGCCGGAAAGGCGCGTCCATGAAGCTGACGCGCCTTCGCATCGCAGGGTTCAAGACCTTCGTCGAGCCGACCGACTTCCTGATCGAGCCGGGCCTGACAGGCGTGGTCGGGCCGAACGGCTGCGGCAAATCCAACCTCGTGGAAGCCCTGCGCTGGGTGATGGGTGAGAACTCCCACAAGAACATGCGCGCCACGGGGATGGATGACGTCATCTTCTCCGGCTCCGGCAACCGCCCGGCCCGTAACTGGGCCGAGGTGATGCTCACCATCGACAATATCGAGCGCACGGCGCCTGCTGCCTTCAACGATTCGGATGTCCTTGAAATATCGCGCAAAATCGAACGCGAGGAAGGCTCCACCTATCGGGTGAACGGCAAGGAAGTGCGCGCCCGCGACGTGCAGATCCTGTTCGCGGACGCGGCCACCGGTTCGCGCTCGCCCGCTCTCGTCCGCCAGGGCCAGATCAGCGAAATCATCTCGGCCAAGCCCCAGGCCCGCCGCCGCATCCTGGAAGATGCCGCCGGCATCGCGGGCCTCCATGCCCGCCGCCACGAGGCGGAGCTGCGCCTGAAGGCCGCCGAGGACAATCTGGTCCGCGTCGAGGACGTGATCCGGGAGCTGGAAAGCCAGATCGAGAGCCTGAAGCGCCAGGGCCGCCAAGCCTCGCGCTACAAGAACCTCTCCTCCGAGATCCGCCGCCTCGAAGCGCTGATGTACGCCATCGCCTATGCCGATGCGCGCGATCAGGCCGCCGCCGCCGAAAAACAGGTGGCCGAGGACCTCAAGGCGGTCGCCGATCTCACCGAGGCACAGACCCAAACCGCTACGGCCCAGGCGGTCGCGGCCCATCACATCCCCGCTCTGCGCCAGGCCGAGGCCGAGGCTGCAGCCGCCCTGCAGCGCCTGACCCATGCCCGCAACGAGCTGGAATCGGAGGAGCGCCGCTCCAAGGACCGCGTTGTCGAGTTGGAGCGCCACATCGGCGACCTGAACCGGGACATCGCCCGCGAGGCCGCCCAGCGCGCCGATGCAGAAGCCACCATCGAACGACTCCAGGTCGAAGCCGCCGAGATCGCCCAGACCACGGACGGAGCCGACGACATTCGCGCCGAGAACGAGGAGCGTCTCCAGACGGCCGAAGCGGCTCTCGCCGAGGCGGAAGCGGCCCTGAGCGCCCTTCAGGCCCAGACCTCCGATCTCAATGCCCGCCGCGCCGCCCTCGAACGCTCCGTGCGCGAGGAAATGGAGCGCGCCGCCCGCTTCCGCTCCGAGAAGGAGCGTCTGGAGCGTGAGATCGAGGCTCTTGCCGCCTCTTCCACCCATGACGGCCCGCCCATCGACGACTTGCGCGAGGAAACCGCGCTCGCCGAGGAGATGGCACAGGCTTCCGAGGAGGCCGTGATCGAGGCCCGCGAGGCCGTGGCCGCCGCCCGCGACATGGAAAACCGCCTGCGCCAGCCCCTCAACGAGGCCGAGCGCAAGGCACAGCGTCTCGAGACCGAGGTTCTGACCCTCGCCAAGCTCGTCACCTCCGCCACCGGCGACATGTGGCCCCCGGCTCTCGATCAGATCACGGTCGAGAAGGGCTATGAGGCGGCTCTTGGCGCGGCCCTCGGCGACGATCTCGAAGCCTCCACCAATCCGTCCGCTCCCCATCACTGGGAAATGACCGGTTCCGGCGAGAGCGACCCGACCCTGCCGGAAGGCGTCCGTTCTCTGGCTGATCTCGCCCGCGCTCCTGTGGAGCTGCAACGCCGCCTGCGCCAGATCGGCGTGGTGAGCCGAGCCGACGGCCTGCGCCTGCGCGGTCTCCTGAAGCCCGGCCAGCGCCTCGTCTCGCAGGAAGGCGACCTGTGGCGCTGGGACGGCTTCACCACCGCGGCCGAAGCGCCGTCGCCTGCAGCTCGCCGTCTGGCCGAAAAGAATCGCCTGGGCGATCTGGAGCGCGAGGCTGCGGAAGCCCGCGAGGAAGCCGAGCATCTGCGCCACGAGGCTGAAGCCGCCCTCGAAGCCGTGCGTCAGGCCGCATCTCGCGAAATGCAGGCCATCGAGGCCGCCCGTCAGGCCCGTCAGGCGCTCGATTCAGCCCGGACGCGCCTATCCGTTGCCGAACGTAAGGAAGCCGAGCTCGGCCAGCGCCGCTCGGCGCTGCAGGAAGGCCTGACCCGTCTCTCCGAGAGCGAGGCCGAGGCGCTTGAGCGCGTGCAGGATGCGGAAAGCGCATTGCAGGACCTCGCGCCCGCCCCCGATCTCGAAAGCCGCCTGCTCGAAGAACGCACCCGCGTCGCCGAGCGTCGCGCCGCCGCGTCGGAAGCCCGTGCAGCCGTGCAGTCGCTGATGCACGAAGCGGAACTCCGCCGCCGCCGCCAGGATTCGATCGCCGCCGATATCCGCCTCTGGACCGAGCGCGCCGCCCGCGCCGCCAAGGCCCACGAGGATCTGGGCGAGCGCCTGGAGCGCGCCCAGGATGAGCACCAGCGCCTGCTGGAGGCTCCCGACACCTATCTCCAGCGCCGCCGCGCCCTTCTCAGCGAGGTTGAGGAAGCCGAAGCCCGCCGCAAGGAAGCCGCCGACCGGCTCGCCGATGCAGAAACCGGCCTCGCCGAGACCGACCGCAGCGCCCGCGCGGCCCTGGAAGCGCTCGCCGCCGCCCGCGAGGCCCGCGCCGGCTCCCAGGCCCGTCACGAGGCCGCCGTGCAGCGCCTTGCCGAGATCACCCGCAACATCGCGGAGAATCTCGAAACCACGCCTGCGGGCCTCATTGAGATGGCGGGCTTGCGGGAAGTGACCGAGCTCCCCGCTCACAGCGAGATCGAATCGAAGCTTCACTCCCTCAAGGCGGACCGCGAGCGCCTCGGCGCCGTGAACCTGCGCGCGGACGAGGAGCTGACGGAGCTCGAGACCAAGTACAACAGCATCGCCACCGAGCGAGACGACCTGGTGGAAGCCATCAAGCGTTTGCGCCAGGCCATCGGCAGCCTCAACCGCGAAGGCCGCGAGCGCCTGCTTGCCGCCTTCGACGTGGTGAACAACCACTTCAAGACTCTCTTCACCACCCTCTTCGGCGGCGGAACGGCGGAACTGACCCTGGTCGATTCGGACGACCCGCTGGAAGCAGGCCTCGAAATTCTCGCCCGCCCGCCGGGCAAGAAGCCTCAGAGCATGACCCTGCTCTCCGGCGGCGAGCAGGCGCTGACGGCCACCGCGCTCATCTTCGCGGTGTTCCTCACGAATCCCTCGCCCATCTGCGTGCTGGACGAGGTGGACGCCCCGCTCGACGACGCCAATGTGGAGCGCTATTGCGCGCTTCTCGAGGAGATGTCGAAGCAGACGGAAACCCGTTTCGTGGTCATCACCCACAACCCGATCACCATGGCCCGCATGGACCGTCTCTTCGGCGTTACGATGGCGGAACGGGGCGTGTCGCAGCTCGTGTCGGTCGATCTTCAGAGCGCCGAGCGCATTCTTGAGGTGGCTTAAGGCTTTCAGCCTTGCCACGCTTCAGCCTCAAAAACGTGTGTGGTTTCTGCTCAAGTCCACGCGAAAACGCACTTATTGCAATAATATCAACCACTTATATGTTTTCAGACGGTCCTTGACAGGGGGGACCCCCGCTCATATGTTGCGCCCGGCTTTCGGGGCCAGGCTTCCAAGCATTTTCCCGCAACGCTTTTTAGGAGATCGCAATGGCGGACCCTACCGGGCGGAACGGTGAGAATGAGCGGAAACCGGACGGTGCCGACGATGCCAACCTATCCGCGAGGCTGAAATCTCTCGATGCACGGATCTCACAAGCATCCGTACAGCGGGCAGAGGCTGAGCCTCAGGAACGACCAAAGCAGGACAACACCGCGATCGGCCAAGCCTTCAGGTATTCGGCTGAATTCGTATCGGGTGTTCTTGCCGGCGGCGTGCTGGGTTGGCTTGTCGACAAACTGTTCGGCGTTTCGCCTTGGGGTCTCATTATTTGTCTCATCCTCGGCTTCTGCGCCGGCATGCTCAATCTTCTTCGAGCATCGGGCGCCGTGAAACCGGCCCGGTATGACGACAAAAAGTGAGAAGCCTCGGTTTCGGTAACATTTAAACAGCAACGCAACAGCAGGATTTGAGAGCGGATCATGGCGAGCCCGATCGAACAGTTCCAGGTCAAGCCCATCATTCCGATCATCAATTTCACTAATTCATCGCTGTTCATGATCGGCACCGCCGCCGTCATCGTCGGCGGCCTGCTTTATGCCACCCGCAGGAAGGCGCTCATTCCCGGACGCGCCCAGTCGGTTGCCGAAATCCTGCACGATTTCGTGGCCAACACGCTGACCGACACGACGGGCCGCGAAGGCATGAAGTTCTTCCCCTTCGTGTTCTCGCTCTTCATGTTCGTGCTGACGGCAAACCTGCTCGGCATGATCCCCGGTTTCTTCACCGTCACCAGCCAGATCGTCGTGACCTTCGCGCTCGCGTTCCTGGTGATCGGCACTGTCATCATCTACGGCTTCGTCGCTCACGGCCTGCACTTCCTGCACCTCTTCACGCCCTCGGGCGTGCCGGGCTGGCTGTTGCCCTTCATCACCGTGATCGAGATCATCTCCTTCCTCTCGCGTCCGATCTCCCTGTCCCTGCGTCTCTTCGCAAACATGCTCGCAGGCCACATCGCGCTCAAGGTTTTCGGCGGCTTCGTCGTGTCGCTTGGCAGCGCCAGCATCGGCATCGCGCTTCTTTCCCCTCTTCCGCTTCTCATGGCGGTTGGTCTTACGGCGCTCGAGTTCCTCGTCGCCGCTCTGCAGGCCTACGTCTTCACGGTGTTGACCTGCATCTACCTCAACGACGCCCTGCATCCGGGACACTAAGGCTCGGCGTCGTCCCCTTTCTCTCTCCCGATCATCACCCCTAGGAGATCACGATGGATCCTATCGCTTTCAAGTACCTCGGCGCAGGCCTCGCCTGCTTCGGCATGGGCCTCGCCGCTCTCGGCGTCGGCAACATCTTCGGCAACTTCCTCTCGGGCGCTCTGCGCAACCCCTCGGCAGCCGACGGCCAGTTCGCTCGTGCATTCATCGGTGCGGCGCTCGCGGAAGGTCTCGGCATCTTCTGCCTCGTCGTCGCCCTTCTCCTGCTGTTCACCTAATTCACTTCTTTCGGTGATCGGGAGAGCAAGGCTTCGTTTTTGAGCCTTGCTTGAGACAGTGACGGCGGACAACCCGCCGTCATTTCCACATTCCAGGACCGTTTTTCCATGGCTCAGGCTCAGACCACCCAGGCTGGTACGGAAGCACATGGCGGCGCTCACGCAGCGGATGCCACCTTCCCGCCCTTCGCGACGGAAACCTTCGCCGGTCAGATCATCTGGCTCGCGATCACCTTCGTACTGCTCTATACGCTTCTCTCGAAGCTCGTTCTGCCGCGTCTGTCCGGCATCATCGAGAACCGCCGCTCGCTCATCGCGAAGGATCTCGACGAAGCTGCCGCCATGAAGACCCGCGCGGAAGAGGCCGGCTCCGCCTATGAGAAGGCTCTGGCCGAGGCCAAGGGCCGCGCTCAGGCTCTCGCTCAGGAAACCCGAGCCAAGCTCGCTTCCGAAAGCGATACCAAGCGCAAGACCCTGGAAGCCGACCTCAACAAGCGTCTGGCCGAATCGGAAGCCGCCATCGCGGCCAAGAAGACGGAAGCCATGAGCCATGTCCGCGGCATCGCCGCCGAGACGGCTACGGCCATCGTCGAACGCCTGACCGGCAAGGCCCCTGCCCCGCAGGTGGTCGAAGCCGCCCTCGATCAGACCAAGGCGTAAGGAGAGCCCCATGTCCGCGCTTCTGGCCAATCCCACTTTCTGGGTCGCCGTCGCCCTCTTCATCTTCATCGGGCTGCTCTACTATTATGGCGTGCCCGGCAACGTCATGAATCAGCTCGATTCCCGCGGCAAGCGCATCGCCGACGAGCTCACTGAGGCCAAGCGCCTGCGTGAGGACGCCGAGAAGCTCCTGAAGGAGTTCGAGGCCAAGCGCGCCGCCGCCGAGCGCGAAGCCGCCGAGATCGTTTCCTCCGCCAAGGAAGAGGCCCAGCGCCTTGCCGCCGAGGCCCAGGAGAAGATGGCTGACTTCGTGAAGCGCCGCACCGCTTCCGCCGAGGCGAAGATCGCTCAGGCCGAGGCTCAGGCCTCCGCCGAGGTCCGCGCTGCCGCCATCGACGCCGCCATCAAGGCTTCCGAGCGCGTGCTGCGTCAGGAGATTACCGGCAACGCCGCCTCCTCGCTGGTCAGCCAGGGCCTCAACGACGTGCGTACGAAGCTGCAGTAAGGCTCGCCCGCACTGCTGACGATTTCAAAGGCCGCCTCGAGGCGGCCTTTTTTCTTGAGGGAAACCATGCTGCTGATCTTCGATTGCGACGGCGTCCTGGTCGATTCCGAGCCTCTCGCCTGCCAGGTCGATGCCGATGTCCTGTCCGATCTCGGCCTCACCTACACCGCCGACGACATCGTGCGGCAATTCGTGGGGCAGAGCATGCAGGACATGATAGCCCGCCTCGAAGCGGAGCATGGCCGCCCGCTGCCCGCGGACCTGCCGGAGCGGATCAACCGCACGCTGTTCGCACGCTTCGAGACCGATCTGAAGCCGATTTCGGGTGTGCGGGATGCCATTCTCTCCCTGCCCTATCCGCGCTGCGTCGCCTCGTCCTCCGTACCGGAGCGAATCGCTCTCTCCTTGCGGGTGACCGGCCTCGCCGATCTCTTCAAGAACGTGTTCAGCGCCACGCAGGTCACGCGCGGCAAGCCTGCGCCGGACCTGTTCCTGTTCGCGGCCGAACGGATGGGTGCCCGTCCGGAGGAATGCGTCGTGATCGAGGATTCGCCTGCGGGCGTTCAGGCTGCGATTGCAGCAAACATGCGCGTGATCGGCTTCACGGGCGGCGGGCATTGCGGGCCCGGACACACCGACAGACTGCGGCAGGCAGGAGCTCCGGTTGTCATTGCGCAGATGGCCGATCTGGCTACGGGCATCGCAGCTGCCAACTCATCTTGTTGACCATGGGGCGCTGACCAAGGCGCACCATCGCTCCGCCTTACAAGCCCATCTTGGCGTTGCTAGCGTAATCTGAATTGCCCGTTGCCGGTATTTTGTATTGCGACTCCATAACGAAAAGATCCGGCCTGACCTCCTTGATGCGCTGCCCCAGAGCCTTGGAAAGACTGCGGGAGAACGTTGCGGTCAGATGATTGGTGTCCCTGTAGATGATCATATTGTCCTTCACTGGAGGACATATGCGATCTGTACAGAGCTTGTCGGTCAGGTCGATGAAATCGACATTGGCGGGCCTGGAAGGCAGCCGGTCCACAGGATTGCTCTCATCGAGAATCTCATGCCTGAGACGTGTGCAATCATCCCATTCGGAAGGAACGCCATTGAGGCATTGGGGAACGTTGAAACGCATCCATGGCGTATCGCGGATGGCGATGACCTTGATGCCCATATTTTCCAGGCGCGCCCACTGATCCATGTAACTGCTGGGCACATGCTCATGCGGCCTGCCGACTTGGCCGATTGAGGCTTTATCCTTGAGAATCCCGGCATTCGTGGGACGTGTTGACGTGGTAAAGACCGCATCGGGACGTAACTTCTCCAGATGCTCCATCACTGCCTTATTCCACTCTTTACATGCGGTGATAACGCGACTGTCCGTGGTAAGGGGGCACGCATCCTTCGTAATCGTGACGATTCGCCAGCCATGCTGCATGCCGAGCTTATGCAACGCAGGAAGCCAGTGCGCTGAGTGGGATCCTCCAACGAGAGCAATCGTCCGCAAGGGATTTTCCGCCTCGCCATAGGCACAGATCAACGGGTCCGCCAAATGCTTGATCTGATGGCAGTTCTCCCGATAGGAGCGCGGCAAGTCCTTCTTCGCCGCTTGCGGCGCAAGCTGGAGAGCCGTCACGTCATAGGGCAGCAGCTTCTTCTCAGATTGTTTCGGAGACGCCTTTGCCAACGCGCCCCAAAGGCCGGCTGCAAGAAGTGTCGACATGGCGGCGACGACAGCCTTCTGCGGCCTGAGCATTGATACCAGGAGAGCAGTCGAGAAAAGCGGCTGCCTCAGAAAACGATCCGTCAGATATGCCAGAGACAGACTGATGGCGATGATGAGCATGCCATCGACGACTCCCGCCTCGGCGCGTCCCGTGATCAGCAGCACGAAAACAAGAACTGGCCAATGCCAGAGGTAGAACGCGAATGACAACTCGCCCAATGCGCTCAACGGCCTGTAGCCGAGGACCCGTTCAACCCCGAACCGCAGCCCGCCTCCCCCGGCGAGAAGAACCAGAACGGCTCCCAATGTCGGCAGGAGCGCGGCATAACCGGGAAACTTCACTGTCGCCGGGAGAATGAACCCGCAGCTGACGATTGCCGCCAGACCGATCCAGCCGGCAATCAGCCGCACCTTTTCAGGGATAGCCAGGTGCGGAAGGAGAATGGCAACGAATCCTCCCAGGGTGAACTCCCAGATC
>JAEXGT010000007.1 GCA_023450615.1 Pseudomonadota bacterium
CAAATAATGAAAAGGATGAAAACTGTATTATTTTGGCTATCCGCATCACAAGAGCCACAGTAATTAAGGACCATGGTGCTGTTCGTTACAATATGGATTTTGTAAATAAAGTAGAAACGGAAGAAGGAAAAATTAAATAATCTATTTCAAGATAAGAATTAACGAAACATCCCAGCCGGGCATATAAATTGCACCTCCGATAATTTAATGACAAATTATCAGAGGTGCAATTCATTACAGCATAGGGATGTTTAACTTATTTATATTACTTTCACGCGATATGCAGGACTTTGTGGTGGAATACTCCTGGTTTGAAAAGCTGCATGTTCCACAATTACCATCTGCCCAGGCTTAACTTGCCCAAGTGGAATTCTGTTTCCATTTCTTCCAATTATAATTGTATCCTCGGAAATGATAAAACTTATTTGCTCAGAAAGGTCAAAGGGGTTTCCTGTCGTAAGAATACCATTTACCGCGTCGTTGCTTACCACACGATCTGTTGTAACCATAGTGTCAGATTCGCCTCTTAAAACGATTATACTATAGGCGCTTGACTGAGGGGGAATACTACTTGTTACAGCAGCTGAGAATTCAGCATTTACACGCATTCCAACATCCAAATTGCAAAGGCTTAGGGATTCTCCATATTGACTTATGATTATGGTATATTGACTTACATTTAATCTTATTTGCTCGTTTTGATTTCTGATATTTCTACGAGGTATAGTATAGGAAATCAATATATAACCGGATTCGCAAGTATTAATATTAACCTCTTCGATTACAGCATTTTCTACTCTTATAGTATTTCTGCCGGGTTGTATAAAATCTTGAAAAGGAGTTCCCAAATAATCCATTTAAAGGCCTCTTCAATTTCTAATTGATATAATTACATTATATGTCTAAATCTATATAAGTTCCGTTAATATATTACTTCTTAAAAATAACGATAATGGTCAAATAACCCTGTAACATCTTTATTGTATATTATTTCTGCAACAGACGCCACAGGGTTGTCCGGCTGATGCCCAAGCGTTTGGCTGCTGCGCTATGATTTCCCTCAGTTTCACCTACCACCCGAACAGCGATGTCCTGGCTGATCTCGGCAAGGGTACGGTTCAGATCCAGAGGTGTGGCGGAATTTTCCTTTTGGGAGGAGAAAGCACCAATATGCCGCTCCTTACGCAATACCTGACGGACATTTTCGGCGGTGATGATTTGGCTGGTACCCATTACCGCAAGCTCTTCAATAACCCGGCGGAACTGGGTGTAATTATGGGGCCAGTTATATCTTTGCAGAAGAGACAGTGCTTCCGGATCGGCACCTAAAATCTGTCTCGGCATATTGACGTTCATATGGCTCAGACAGAGATTCATCAGAGTGGGAATCTGATGAGTGAGCTGGCGTAACGGAGGCAGATACAAGGAAAGACAGGAAAGCTTTTCCCGGAAAAGAGCACCTACTTTAGAGATATATTCGTCATTCTGGCATACACAGGAAATCATTACCCTGTTTCGCTGGCACACCTCCATCTCCGTCAGCACAGCGATTAGCTGATACTGCCGTTCCAGAGATAAGACATCCACATTTGCAAAGTACAGGGTGCTGCCCTCATCTGCCAAGGGGGAGTTGTGATGCTCCATAAGAAATGCCCAGCTACGTTCGTTCAGCAGACTGCAGTTGATGGACACTAAGGGATTGTTCCGCAGCTGGCCTTTTATATAAAGCATGCTTACGATGGACTCTTTCCCTGTACCATCCTCGCCGGTGAAGATAACAGGGGCGGTACTTTGGCTGATTTGGTCAATTTCCTGCTGAAAATCCTGTAAATTCCCTACAAAGCTGAAAATACTGTTATAGTAAGCTGCTTCTGCCTCGGCACGGTCGGAGAAACTGATACCAATCTGGTGTGAGGATACCGGTAATTTTCTTTCATCAAAGAAGAAGGCGGTATAGCGCAGAGCACCGTTAGCAATATGCCGAACTCGAATGGAATAGCGCATGCCTTTAAGAGAACGGCTGATTCGCTGATCCTCCCCCTGGGTTTGGGAGAGTTCCTGGCGCAGCAATTCCAGTAATTCAGGTCTAAGATCTTCCAGTGTGGACAGGAAAAGATTTCCCTGACTGTCAAAGACAATAGTCTGTCCAATCTGTCCCCTTATAAGCTCACGAAAAAACAAGTTTTCATCCCGCAGGTATTGTTGGCTGTTACACAGCAGCAATACCTGATAAAAGGCATTTCGGATACTGTCAGTTCCGGAGGTTATGAGGAAGGAATTGATTCCCAAACGCTGGGCTGCGGTATTTACAATAACATCGCTGAGAATGGTCTCGCACTGTTTATCCTGAAGGCTTCGCAGGGTCGGCTCAACCGCCTCAATAGAATTAACTGTATGGATATCAATATCGCATTCCAGCAATTCACACAAGGGTTGCACATGGTTCCTGATATCGGCGAAGGAAATCATGGTAATTTTATTTTTCAGCCCACCTGCCAGTTTGATGGCACAGAGGATATCATACATGGAAATTTCAATCTCAATAACAGGAATGGTAAGCTGCTGCCGCAGCATCTGCGCGGTAGCACCACGGGATATTACCGCATCGTAATCTCCGTGAAAGTTATTTTGAGCGATGATAAGACCCTGCTCCATATCCCCCACATAGACTGTCAAATCAATCTGAGGAAATTCCTTCGCCAGATTCAGCATCTGAATTTTCATTCCCTCATAAGGCGCAATACCCAAAACACGATAATTCATCTTAAACACCTCAATGTATTGTTTCATATTTGAACATATTATAACAAATGCACAAAAAATAAGCAATAAATTTTTTGAATGTTTCAAATATGAACATTAAAAAGAAGAAATAAACTTGACGGAAAAGGTGAAATTTATATAAAATGAATATAAACTTAAACCAAAAAGGATTAGTATTTTGTATTATGTACAAAAGAATGAGTATAGTCCTTTGGAACTGTTTCAAAATGAAACAACAGGAGATCGATATATGGTAAAGCTTCTAATCATTGCTGATGACTTCACGGGAGCACTTGACACCGGAGTGCAGTTTGCAGCCAGGGGGGCTGCAACCATCGTGGTCACAGACCTGAACTATGATTTCCGATCAGCTGAAAAAAGGGTGGAAGTTTTAGTAATGGTAGCAGAAACAAGACATCTGCAGCCACAGGAGGCCTATGAGATTGTGTACAGTACAGTGCATAGAGCATTTCAAGCAGGAATCGCTTACATTTATAAAAAGACAGACTCCGCACTGCGTGGAAATATTGGCAGTGAATTAACAGCTCTGATGGACGGGACAGGTGTGGATACCATTCCTTTTCTCCCTGCCTTTCCCAAACTTGGCAGGGTAACCAGGGAGGGAGTTCACTATGTCGATGGTGTGCCGGTGGCTCAGAGTATTTTTGGCCAGGATCCTTTCGAACCGATTCTTAACTCCTCTGTGGAGGATATCCTCAGGCAGCAAACGAAGGTGCCCGTGTTGATGCATCCACGAAAGGAAAGTTATAAGATTTCCGATCCCGGCATCCAGGTATTTGATGCTGAAACAGATGCAGATCTGAAACACATCGCCAGAGAACTGGGTGCAGAGCAGCTGCGATTCAGTGCAGGATGTGCAGGTTTTGCGGCGGTGCTGGCAGATATGCTGAATTTGAAGGAGACAGCCACAGAATTACCAAAGCTTGAGGAGACACTGTTTATAGCTTGCGGCAGTGTTAATCCGGTAACTATCCGCCAGATGAAGCGGGCACAGGAACAGGGGTTTCCACATGTAAATTTGAACCCGGTTCAAAAACTGGAACAGAACTGGGGGGATAGTAAGCCGGCGGGCCAATGTGTCCGCTGGTGGCTGGCTGAGGCATCTGGGAAAAAACGCTTTATACTGGATGTTAATGACCCCCAGGGGTGCGGGGATACGGATATCTACGCACGGGAACACAACTTGACAATGGAACAGCTTCGGGTGCAAATATCTAAAAACCTGGCAGCGTTGATTAAGAGAATGCTTGATAATGGTCTGAAGGCTACGCTTTTGTGTACTGGCGGCGACACGCTGATGGCGTTAATGCAAGCAGTAGACGTTTCAGAGCTGACTCCAATTTACGAAATAACAGCAGGAGTTGTGTTAACAAACTTTGTTTACAAAGAAAAGACATATTATATCATTTCTAAATCCGGTGGTTTTGGAGAGGAAGATCTGTTTCTGAAAATATCAGAAATTATTTCTGAAACCAGCAAAAATATTAACTGAGAGTTGTTGTTAAGAAAACACTTTCACACCGAGGTCTGTGTTCTGAGAAGGAATGCAGGCACTCATCTCAGAATATGGAGGTAAATTATGAATTATCCTGCTCTTCCTGGTTTGACTTTAGACGGTCGTCTCTATTGTAACGAAGAAATGGGTACTGTGGAGGCCATGATACCTCCCGGTCCTTTCGCTACCTGCCATTCTCCTGCTATGCTGGAGCTGCCAAACGGTGACAAGCTGTGCTGTTGGTTTGCAGGTACTTATGAAGGGGAAGCCGATGTGCATATCGTGTGTGCACGCCTTCCAAAGGGGGCTGACAGGTGGACGGAGCCGGTCTCCGTTTCCGGTGACCCAAAGCGCAGTGAGCAAAATCCATCCTTATTTTACGGACCGGATGGTACTGTCTGGTGTATGTACACCGCACAATTGGACCGCGTTGCGGGCAAAGACAATATGCAGTTCACCTCCCAGATCAGATGCCAAAAGAGCTTTGATGGGGGACTTACCTGGGGGAAGTATGAAACCGTCTTCCCAAGGGAAGGCAGCTTCTGCCGCCAGCCTATTCAGATTTTGAGAAATGGCCGATGGATTTTCGGCAACTGGCTGTGCACCGATTCTTTAGAAGGTCTGTCCGGTGATCCCAGCGTATTCCAGCTTTCGGATGACCAGGGGAAATCCTGGCGTATGGTTGAAATGCCCAATAGCCGCGGCCGTGTCCATCCTACTGTTGTGGAGCTGGATAACGGGCACCTTGTTGCTTTCATGCGCAGCCGTGAGGCTGATAATGTCTACCGCAGCGAATCTCTGGACTGGGGCGAAACCTGGTCAGAGCCGAAACCTACCCCTTTGCCGAATAATAACTCCTCTATCAGTGCTATACGCACCAAAAACGGACTGGTTGCTGTGGCGTATAACCCCACAAGCACGCCGGCTCCCGTTCCCGGCAAAGCCGCATGGCCGGGACTGCGTTGTCCTGTTGCTGTGGCACTATCAGAAGACGGCGGCCTTACCTTTCCGTTAATTCGTTTTATGGAACGCGGTGAGGGATATATGGGGGAGGAGAACAAAACAAACAACAAACAGTATGAGTACCCTTACCTGATGCAGAGTTCCGATGGCAGACTGCATCTGACCTATGCAGCCTACACCCGTAAGTGTATCAAATATGTCAGTTTCACTGAAGAGGACGTTATCGGTGCAAAGCGGGAGTACGTCGGCCTATATAACCCTACTTCCGGGGAGGGCACGAAATAAGCACCTTTCCAGGAAGGTTTACCAGATTATTGCCAGAAGGAGCGAAAACAGATGCAGACTATATACAATTTAAAAATGCCCCATGCTGTCTATGGCGGGGAAAACTCAATAGACAATATTGTTACCATCTTAAAGACAAATCAAGTGAAGCGTGCGGCTATTTTTACCGACAAGGGAATACTTGCCTCTGGCTTGTTTGCTTTGCCGGAAGCAGCAGTAAAAGCTGCGGGAGCCGATTATTATGTGCTGGATGAGATTCCGCCGGAACCCTCCTACACCGCGGTGCAGACTATTGTTGACAGGTTCAAAGCAAGCGGTGCTGATATGATTATTGCCTGCGGCGGCGGAAGTGTGTTGGATGCTGCCAAGCTTGCCAGCGTACTTGTAACGGAGGAATACGGTGTAAAGGAACTGCTGGAGGACCCGGGGCGTGCCAAAAAATGTGTTCCTACTCTTCTGATTCCCACCACTGCCGGAACCGGTGCGGAGGTAACTCCAAATGCCATTGTCGCAGTTCCGGAAAAAGAGCTGAAAGTTGGCATAGTAAATGAAAATATGATTGCCGATTATGTAATTTTAGATGCCCGTATGATTAAAAACCTGCCCAGACAGATAGCTGCCGCAACCGGTGTGGATGCACTGGCTCATGCGATAGAGTGTTATACCAGCAAAAAGGCTAATCCCTTTTCGGACACCTTTGCAATGGAAGCCCTTGATCTGATCTTGAACAATATTATCCCCGCCTGTGATGACCCTGAGGCCATGGAAGCCAAGAACAAGATGCAGATTGCCGCATTTTATGCTGGAATTGCCATCACAGCCTCCGGTACCACAGCCGTTCACGCCCTTAGTTATCCTTTGGGGGGAAAGTATCACATTGCCCATGGGGTTTCCAATGCAATACTACTGGCACCGGTTATGCGCTTCAATGCACCTGTCTGCCAGGAACGATTGGCTATGGCCTATGACCGCTGCTGCCATGACACCGAAAATATCTGCCAGACAACCAAGGAAAAGGCAGAATGGATGATTGAGCAGCTTGAGAGAATCGTATGTCATTTGGAGATTCCGACCAGCTTAAAGGAATTCGGTGTTCCGCAGGAGGATTTAGAGGGCCTGGTAGAGGCCGGTATGCAGGTGCAGCGCTTACTGGTAAATAATATGCGCCTTGTAACTGCTGAAGATGCAAGAAATTTATACTTAGAAATCCTGTAAATTAAAATAGAAATAAAAAGGAGAGAGTTACTTATGAAAGCTGTTGATTTAAAAGGTATTATCCCACCTGTTTTAACCCCTATGAATCCTGATGAATCAGTTAATATGGCGGAGCTGGGCAACCAGATTGAACGCATGCTGGAGGGCGGTGTTCATGGACTGTTTCCCTTCGGAACCAACGGCGAAGGTTACATCCTTAGCGAAAATGAAAAGATTCAGGTTCTTGAGGCCACTATTGACCAGGTAAAAGGCCGTGTTCCGGTTTACGCAGGTACCGGCTGTATTTCCACCGCGGATACCATACGTATCAGCAGAAAAGCTCAGGAGCTAGGCGCTGACGTGTTATCCATTATCACTCCCAGCTTTGCCCTTGCTTCACAAAAGGAGCTTTACGACCACTATGTGGAAATTGCAAAACACGTTGACATTCCAATCGTATTGTACAATATACCGGCACGCACAGGCAACAAATTGCTTCCTGAAACCGTTGCGAAGCTGGCTAAAGATGTAGACATCATCATGGGTGCCAAAGACTCCAGTGGTGACTGGGATAACCTGCTTGCCTACATCAATCTTACAAAGGACCTGGACAAGGACTTCCGTGTTCTGTCCGGAAACGATGCACTGATTCTGCCATGTCTGGAGGCAGGTGGTGCAGGCGGCATCGCAGGCTGTGCCAACGTATATCCTAATGTACTGGCATCAATTTATGAACTGTTTAAGGCCGGTAAGCTGGAAGAGGCTAAAGCAGCCCAGGACTCCATCGCCTCCTTCCGTGCCGTATTCAAATATGGTAACCCTAACACTGTTGTTAAAAAGGCTGTTTCTCTGCTTGGTTATCCAGTAGGCGACTGCCGCCGTCCATTCAACTACCTATGCGACGAAGGCATTGACGCGCTGCAACAGGTTCTGAAGGAAAACGCCGATAAAGGGATGTGCTGATATGAGTATACAATTTAAACCTATTATAGGAATTACTATGGGGGACCCCTTTGGAAATGGTCCGGAAATTACTGTTTGTGCACTGGCAGATAAGGAAATCTACCAGCGTTGTAAACCCCTGGTAGTAGGGGATGAAACTTCAATAAGTTATGCTTTAAAGGTGGCAGAGAAAGTTCATGGAATTCATCTGGAGCTGAATGTGGTTTCCACACCTGCCGAAGGCAGGTACACCTATGGAACCATCGACTTATTGGATTTGAAACTGGTTCCGGCAGATGAAATCCCGGATACCTCCGGTCTTGCTGTACCAAAGCCTTTTGGTGTAGGAGCCTGTGCTCTGGGCGGCGAAGCTGCTTTTCAGTATGTTGTGAAAGTTATTCAACTGGCCCTGGAGGGACTGATAGACGCGACCGTTACCAATGCTCTGAGCAAAGAAGCCATTAACATGGCAGGTCATCATTATTCGGGGCATACCGAGATTTATGCTGATTACACGAACACACCTAAATACACCATGATGCTGGCCCACGGCGATCTGCGGGTAGTCCATGTTTCCACTCATGTGTCTTTAAGGGAAGCTTGTGATCGTGTTAAAAAAGATCGTGTCCTGGATTGTATTCGCATTGCCAATGAAGGCTGCAAAGCACTGGGAATCAAAGAGCCAAGAATTGGAGTTGCAGGGCTGAATCCCCACTGTGGTGAGAATGGCATGTTCGGCTGGGAGGAAGTAAAAGAAATCCAACCTGCCATCGAGGCTGCCATGGCTGAGGGAATCCTTATTCCTGAAAAGAAGCCTACCCCACCTGATACGGTGTTCTCTAAGGCACTGGGCGGATGGTATGACATTGTTGTGGCCATGTACCATGACCAGGGACATATCCCGTTAAAGGTGAAAGGCTTTGTTTATAACCGGGAGGAACAGCACTGGGAGGCCGTGGAAGGTGTTAACGTAACCTTGGGATTACCAATCATTCGTGCCAGCGTAGACCATGGTACCGGCATCGCCCTTGCAGGCAGCGGCCGTTCCAGCGCACTGAGTCTGGTCAATGCCATAGATTATGCCATCCTTATGGTTCATGCCGGAAGAGAAGCTTAACAATGTGTGATTCATGCTGTAAATGTTCTCTTATGTTGGTTTTCAGGCATTTCGCCAGGCAGAATGCTTGAGTTGTATTAATGTACCAACTGCAAAAAAATAATCTTGTATAAAAGAGAGGAATTCAAACAAATGACTATTCCAATGATTATTGCCCTTGCTATCACTGTATTCATGATAATTTTAATCATGACAGAAAAACTTCCCTTCGGTGCACCTCCAATTCTCGCATGTCTGTTATTTGTTCTTTTTGGCATAACCGATATCAAGACTGCTTTCGGAGGCTTTTCCAACTCTACAATTGTTATGCTCGCCTCCTTTATGGCAATTATTGCTGCGCTGCAAAAGACCAGCTTTATTACTTCCTTCAAAAAAGCAATGTACAATATGGCCAGTAAAGGTGGATTCAGGGCCTATGTACTTCTGATACTTGTGGTTATGTTAGGCTGCAGCCTGTTCGGCACAGGCTCAACTGCCTACTATGTTCTTACTCTGGGGATACTGTCCACCATACCTTTCAGTGAGAAGTTACCAGGTGCCAAGATTATTATGACTTCCGGCTTTGCTGCCAACCATCCTCTGATTCCTATAAACGTAGCACTGCAATATGGCATTGTGGTTGCTGTTCTGCAGGCTGCCGGAGCAACTGTCGGTAAAGTTTCCTTAGTGAAATTCTCTGTTGTTAACATGCTGCTTTCTTTAGCCTTCCTGGGATGGTGCTTAATTTCTTACAAAAGATTACCCAGCCATCCAGCCGCAGAGGCAACCGAAGCTGTGAAATCCCAAGGCGAAAACGTTGCTGAGTTGCCAAAATGGAAAGAATACACTACTTATGCAGCTTTTGTGGCTGCCGTTGCGGGAATGCTCCTTCAAAGCAGAATTGGTGATGCAGGTTATGTAATTCCAGGTTTGGCTGTAGCTGTGATACTGGCTATCCGTGTTTTGGATTTCACTGAAATCCGCAACAGCATCGGAGCTCCCATTATTTTGATGTCTGCCGGTGTTATTGGCGTTGCCGATGCTCTTGGAAGTACAGGCCTGACCGCTTTAGTTGGAGAGACTGTGGCTAAAATGCTTGGTACAAATATCAATCCTTTCCTTCTGGTTTTTGCCTTCTGTGTACTGACAAGTGTACTTGCAACCCTTACAGGTTCCACCTTGGGTACTGTATATGTATTTGCACCTTTGGCTATTTCTACCTGCCTGAGTTTGGGGCTAAATCCCACTGCTGCTGCGGCTGCAATTGTAGTTTCAGGCTGGAACGGCCATTTCCTGCCAATCGACGGCATGCCGGCTATGATAATGGGGCTTGGTAACTATAAACTAACCGAGTTCTGGAAATTCACGATTCCGATGTACTTCATCCGCCTGCTCGCTCTGACTGCCGGAGCACTGCTGATGTTCCCGATGTAAGCTAAGCTTCTAAATACTTAACAATTGGTATTTGAGCCATTAAGTTCTTATTACATAAGGGAATCTACCATCTCTCTTATGTAATAAGACAAGCGAAATGAACAAAGTTAATAGGATTGCGATCAATTGAGAAAAATCAATACGAATAGACAAAAGTCAATAATACTGAACATAATAAACATTGTGTTTAATTCGTAAACAAATATCAACTATATATGGAACAGATAATCTTCCGACGGAAAGAGGTATGATTATGAATAATAAATTTGAATTGGAACATATCGGATTTAACACCTCAAATGCTGAGGAAGCTGAAAAATTGGCAAAGCTTCTGAGCATGATGTTTAATCTGGAGCCGCGTCACGGACAAAAGTCCGAATTCGGAGGCCCTTACTTCGAGTGTATGAAGGCACCGTTCCTGGGTGCAAACGGTCATATTGCTATGCGTACTGCTGATTTGACCGCTGCTACAGAAGAGCTGAAAGAGAAAGGTTTCTCCTTTAATATGGATACTGCCGCCTATTCGGAGGATGGGAAACTGAAGAATGTCTATTTAGACGGTGAGTTTGGCGGCTTTGCCATCCACATTATGCAAAAGTAAGGAAGAATAATATAAGGGGCTGTTGCATTTTAAACAATGTTGCTGTAAAAGACCCCATGGCTTTCCTCCACACACCGGCTTCAAGACACATTACCAATTTCGTGTGCAATAATCGTACAAAAATTGTTCGCTTTTAGCACACGAAATCGGCAACATGTCTTTCAGGCAGTGTATTACAGGAAAGCCATGGAGCCTTTTACAGCCTTACATTCATTTTGCAACAGCCCCTTTTTATGGAACGAAATCAAAGGTTGTGAAAGAGTCGGTAACGTTGGGGATTCCGGAAGAACAGTAAAACAGAAACATATTTTTAGAATAACACCTAAATTTGGAGAATTGATGTTGCAAAAGAATACAATGTTGGAGTATAATATTGAATATATATTCAATGAATAAAAAATCAATATATTGGAGAGTTGGTAAATGGGAGTTCGCAAAGAACAAAAAGAAGCAAGAAGAAATGAAATTCTTGCTGCAGGACTTGACCTGTTTATACGCAGAGGCTATTCCTCGACGAAAATAAATGATATTGCAAAATATGTGGGAATGAGTACAGGGCTTTTGTTTCATTATTTTGAATCAAAGGAGACATTATATGAAGAACTCATAAGAAACGGCATAGCGGGTTCAATGAGTATAATGGACGATTCCGGCATGGATCCCATCGCTTTTTTTGAGGCTGCTGCAAAGCAGATTTTCGATACCGTAAAAAGCAGGCCGATTAGTGCAAAATATTTTGTTCTTATGAACCATGCGTTATACAATGAGGCAGCACCACAGAGTGTAAAAAATATGCTTAAGGACTATGACATCTATACACCCACCTCCCAGCTTATAATAAAAGGACAGGAAAATGGGACGATTCGGAAAGGCAACCCCTATGCTCTTGCTATGGCATATTGGAGTGCGATTCAGGGAGTAGCCGAGCAGATTGCCGTGAATCCTGAATATCCTTGCCCTGAAAGCGAATGGATTGTTGATATTTTAAGGAACCAGCTTGGGGATTAATAGAATAATTAACAAGGTTAGTATTGTTTAAAAGGAGGAATTCTTATGTTAATTGATATTCATGCCCATGCGGCAGGCGATTATAGCAAAGTCGACTCAATCATAAACATGGCTGCAAAATATAATTTAGAGAAAATCGTTTTATGCACAAGCCCAAAGAATATCCAAAATCTTCAGGAGCCGCCGAGTATGCCTTTTAAACAGAAAGCCGACAGCATCTATAAGATGAATCGGATGAATCGGCTGGCTTATAACCATTTTTTCAAAGATAACGGCGACGGCAATCAATTTGTATTTGAATTAAAAAACAAACTACCTGAACTGATTATCCCGTTTTTATGGGTAAATCCATTAGAGGCTGGGTACATGGAGAATCTGGAAAATAATATCCATACACATCAGCCCAAGGGAATAAAACTGCATCAGGCCTGGAATCCATTTAAGATTGATAGCATTGAATTCAAAAACCTGGTCGATATTGCCACTGCGAATAATTTACCAGTATTT
>JAEXGT010000029.1 GCA_023450615.1 Pseudomonadota bacterium
GCAACCACCTGAAGGTCCGGATACGCTTCTTTAATCATCTTTACGCAGCGGATTACATTCTCAGAATGTCCGTGAGCAGAGTCAAGAACGATCACATCTACTTTCGCATTCACCAGGGCAGCCACACGATCTAAGACATTGGCAGTGATTCCAACGCCAGCACCGCATAACAGTCTTCCCTGGGCATCCTTAGCGGATAAAGGATACTTGATCTGTTTTTCAATATCTTTGATGGTGATAAGTCCCTTTAAGTTGAAATCATCATCAACGATTGGAAGCTTCTCTACTCTTGCTTTTGCAAGAATCTTCTTTGCTTCCATCAGTGTGATTCCTTCTTTGGCTGTCACCAGATTCTCAGAGGTCATGCATTCCTTAATCTTTCTGCTGAAATCCTCTTCAAACTTTAAATCACGGTTTGTAATAATACCCACCAGTTTCTTGCCTTCTGTTACTGGCACACCGGATATACGGAACTTGCCCATAAGCTCGTCCGCATCTTTTAATGTATGTTCTGGGGAAAGATAAAATGGGTCGGTAATGACGCCGTTTTCTGATCTCTTTACCTTATCAACCTCATCCGCCTGCTGCTCAATGGTCATGTTTTTATGGATGATGCCGATACCTCCCTGTCTTGCCATGGCAATCGCCATGCGGTGCTCGGTTACAGTATCCATACCTGCACTCATAAGCGGAATGTTCAGCTTTATGGTCTTTGTAAGGTTTGTCGTTAAATCAACCTGATTTGGTATTACCTGAGAATATGCCGGAACCAACAGCAAATCATCAAATGTAATGCCTTCGCCAATTATTGTACCCATTAATGTATTCTCTCCTTCTTTCGATTTTAATACACAACGCTGTCATGCGATTTGTTTATTTAGTTACATAGTTTAACAAATTTTGTAAGGGTTGTCAACGGACATTTTATTGTATATTTCCGTCCAGGGTGGACAACAAAACTGGCAAAATGTAAAAAGAGAAAAAGAACAGGGACAGCTTCAAACTGTCCCTGCCTTTTTCCCTTTATAACTGCGAAACCACCTTACGGGGGGCTGTCATCTTCATACATTTAAGCAGCTTGTCATTGGGCTCAAAAATAATCTTTGTTCTTTCTGAGCTGGACTGGCTGATCAGTGTATAAGTGTTGGCACCAGGAGTCTTAGAGGAAAAGTCCAGTACCTTCATTTCCTTCGTCTCATGATCCCTGGCTTCTGTGGAGCCGGTGGGAGCGACGATCTGTATCTCTTCCATGGTAGCTTCCCAGGCTTTCTTTCTCTTGCTTTTGCCGTAAATACGGTCAATGGATAATGAGCTGGTGACAAACAGATACTCATATTCCACTTCACTGTTTCTAAAAACCAGATAGGTGGCACCTCCCACAGCAAAGAGAATGATTACTCCGAAAATCCCAAAAGCCGGAGAAATGGATAGTAAAAATGCGATGACGCATAAAACTCCCATTAAAATCTTAAGCACCATGGTATAGGCCGGAGCTTTGCGCTTCACAAGCCATTCTGCATACATTTCATTCATAATGATACTGGATCCTTTCTTCCCTGCCCACATTACCAGGGCATGAAGACTTACCTTAAAGGTGTTTCTTCTGTAGGATTATGTCTTACATCATATCCATTCCGCCTGGTGCAGGCATTGCAGGTGTCTTTTCTTTAATATTAGCAACTACGGACTCAGTTGTCAATAAGGTAGATGCTACGCTGGTAGCATTCTGAAGGGCACTTCTGGTAACCTTGGTAGGATCTAAAATGCCAGCTTCCACCATGTCTACATACTCTTCTTTATAAGCATCAAAGCCAACACCGACTTTAGACTCTTTTACCTTATTAATGATAACGCTTCCTTCCAGACCAGCGTTAGCAGCAATGTGGTATAATGGAGATTCCAGTGCTTTTAAGATGATCTTTCCGCCTGTCTTCTCATCGCCTTCTAATCCAGCTACTACGTTTTCGATTTCAGTGATTGCATGGATATAAGCAGAACCGCCGCCTGCGATTACGCCTTCTTCAACTGCTGCTCTTGCTGCAGATAAAGCATCTTCCATACGAAGTTTTGCTTCCTTCATCTCAGTCTCTGTGGCAGCACCTACACGGATTACTGCAACACCGCCGGATAATTTAGCAAGTCTTTCCTGTAATTTCTCACGGTCAAAGTCAGAAGTTGTTTCTTCGATCTGGCCTTTGATCTGTCCGATTCTTGCAGCAATTGCATCTTTATCTCCGCAGCCATCAACGATAACGGTGTTTTCTTTCTGGATCTTAACGGATTTTGCACGTCCTAATAAATCAAGAGTTGCATTCTTAAGCTCATAGCCTAATTCGTCAGAGATGACTGTTCCGCCAGTTAATACTGCGATATCCTGTAACATCTCTTTTCTTCTGTCGCCGTAGCCTGGTGCTTTCACACCTACTACATTGAAGGTTCCTCTTAATTTGTTCACGATAAGAGTGGTAAGTGCCTCTCCTTCGATGTCTTCTGCGATGATTAAAAGTCTGGCTCCAGACTGTACCACCTGCTCTAATAAAGGAAGAATCTCCTGAATGCTTGAAATCTTTTTATCTGTGATAAGGATGTATGGATCGTCTAAATTAGCTTCCATCTTCTCCATATCGGTGCACATGTAAGCAGAGATATAGCCTCTGTCAAACTGCATACCTTCTACTAAATCAAGCTCTGTCATCATGGTCTTGGATTCTTCAATGGTGATAACACCGTTGTTGGAAACCTTCTCCATAGCGTCAGCAACCATCTCGCCTACTACGTCATCAGCTGCGGAAATAGCTGCAACTCTTGCGATGGATGCCTTGCCCTTGATCGGCTCGCTCATCTTTGCAATTGCTTCTACTGCTGCTTCCGTCGCTTTTCTC
>JAEXGT010000045.1 GCA_023450615.1 Pseudomonadota bacterium
ACCTCTTCGGCATGTCGAGGCCGAGCCGCCATGTGTCCTTGCCGAACAGCAGGCGAATGGCGGAGAAGCCTGCCACCACCACGAAGACGCCCTTGAACAGATCGGCGGGAGCGTAGCGGGCGATCACGCTGCCGACCGCGACGCCGAGCACCACGGGAACGGCCCACACTTTCAGGATCGACATGTCCACTGCGCCCTTGGCCCGATGGGCGTTGAAGGAGCGGATGGAGGTGGGCACGATGATGGCGAGCGAGGTGCCGACGCAGAGCGGCATGCGCACTTCGTCGGGCAGGCCGAGAAAGCGGAAGAGTTCGTAGAGGATGGGCACGGCGACCGCGCCGCCGCCGACGCCGAACACGCCGGCGAGCAGGCCGGTGAGGGCTCCGGCGGCAAGCAGCGCCACTACGAGCCACGCCAGATCGAAAACAGGAATGCCGAACATGTAAGTACCGCTGGAGCTCAGGCGACGCGCGCCGGTTCCTGGGTCATGGGACGTTTGGAACGTGAAGGCAAGAGCTTCCCGCCCCCGTGATCACCTCAACATCCGCCCATCTCCCGGAACATCGCGATGCTCCCGGCGTTCAAGTCCACTCGTCGAAGGAATGGCTGCCCGATGTCTGTCGTGGATGATTCCGCTTTTTGCGCCGCAGGTGCAGGAGGCAGCGGGCGCCATTCTTCCGTTCAAGTTCAAGCATGGGTGAGGCATGACGAAAGCCATCATTTTCGATGTGGACGGCACTCTCGTCGATACGGTCGACCTCCACGCTTCGGCATGGGTGGAGACTCTTAAGCAGTTCGGCGTCGACATCGCCTTCCAGGACATGCGCGCGCAGATCGGGAAGGGTGGCGACCAGATCCTTCGAGGGCTGGTTCCTCCCGAGATGCTGGAGGAAAAGCAGGACGAGATCGAGAGCTATCGGGCCGATCTGTTCAAGCACGAATACTTGCCCAGGGCCCGCGCCTTTCCGGGAGTGCGCGCCTTGTTCGAGCATGTTCGCGCATCAGGCCAGAGCGCGGTGCTCGCCTCGTCCGGCAAGGAGCATGAGGTGGAGGGCTACAAGAAGCTCGCCGACATTGCCGACCTCGTCGATTCTGCAACCTCGTCGGACGATGCCGAGCGCTCCAAGCCATTTCCCGACATCTTTCAAGCGGCCCTGCAGAAGCTTGCGCCGCTCGATGCCAACGACGCCGTGGTGGTTGGAGACACGCCCTATGATGCGGAAGCGGCGCGCAATGCCGGCCTCAAGGCCGTGGGCGTTCTCAGCGGCGGCTTTTCCGAGCAGGCTCTGCGGGAAGCAGGCTGCATCGCGATCTATCGCGATCCCGAGGATCTGTTGAGACATTACGCGACTTCGCCCCTCGCGCCGTCGTAAGGCGATCTCCACCGGAACGAACCGGCGGAGATCATCCCTTCATCAAGCATTGGTTTCGACGCGCAGATTTTTGGACATGCCGGACGCCGGAGGCGAGTTCGGCGAGATCCTCGGCGCGGCGCTTGAGGCCGCGGCTGGCCACGGTGCCGGAAAGCGTCACCTCACCTTCCTTCACTGAGACTTCCACATTGGATGCATCGATGAAGCGGTCTTCCGTCAGGCGTTCGCACACATCCTCATGAATGCGCTCATCTGAGCGCGTGTACCCTTTCGGGCCCCGGCCGCGATGCGGGCCTGACGCATTGCGTTCCCGGCCGCGAAGATCCGGATCGTCCGGATCGCGGTCACCGAGCGCGCCAAGACCCGAGCGGCGGGGAGCATAGTCCGGGGCAAAGCCTTCATCGTCGGGAGGACCGCCGCTTCCGTCATCGATGACGCCGCCGAAGAATTCACTGGCGTCGCTGCCGTATCCGCCAGGATATTCGCGGCCTTCGCCCCGAAAGCCCACGGCGCCGTTCGGCACATCGCCGTAGCCGTTGTCGTCCTGATAGGGGTTTCGATTCCTGCGGCGGGTGTCTACCATGGTGTCGCTCCTGTCATTCATGTCATGAGCAACCTTTCGATCTCTCCCAGGTTCCCGTTCCATGAAAGCAGCCCAGCGGCTCAAGCTGTTCGAGACGATCTTTTCGCGCGATGGCGGACGATGCGCCTATTGCGGCGTGGATACGCACCGCTTGGCGAAGGGCCTGAGCCGCTCGCCCAACCTCGCCACTCTCGATCATGTCCTGCCGCGTTCTCAGGGTGGCCCGCTGAATGCGGCCAATCTCGTGCTCGCATGCCAGTCCTGCAACAACCAGCGCGGTGTCATGGATGCGCAGGAGTTCTGTGCGTTGAAGCAGCGCAAATCTTAAGCAGGGAACGCCTTCTCAGGGCGGACGTTCGTCCCGCAGCGACAGGTTCCTGTAGAGGAGCAAATCGTGAAGCTCGATGAGCTGACGATGGCCATCGTGGGCTCGATGGCTGGCGGACCTTAAGGCCGTAGGCGAGCGCCGGTTTCGGCCGAGGCGGCTGCGGATTCGGGATCGAGCCTGATCACGTTGAGCCGCTTCCTCTCACGTTCCGCGGTCTGAAGCTGCGCGAGGGCATGTTCCATGTCCCGCAATCCTGCGGCCCAACGATCATGCAGTGAGGCGGGCGAGAAGTCGAAGGTCTTGCCGACGCGCTCATCGCTGCTCGATTGGTAGGCAAGATGCAGCAGCGTGGCGGACGCACCATCCGGCGCGATGCGCTCATGCAAGGCATATTCCCGCTGAAGCGCCTCGATGGTGCGCCGGGCGGCGCTGGCGAGGATCAGGTCGTTGGCACGCTCCGCACTGGCATCGAGGGAGGCTGGGCGCGGCGCCTTGAGGCTGATGAGATCGACCGCAATGTAAAGCGTGTCTTCTTCCGGCGGCGTCGCAAGGGCCGCGTCCAGCGGCAGGTTATTGGTGAAGCCCGGATCGCACAGAAGGCGTCCGCCGATCTCGACCGGCGGAAAGACCGGAACGATGGCCGAGGTCGCCAGAAGATGCTCCGGCGCGATCTCCTCACGGGCCGTATCGAAGAAGACCTCTTCGCCCGTCTCGAGATCGACGCATCCGGCGGTAAAGCGAATGTCGCCCCGGTTCAGGCGCTTGAAGTCGATCAAGCGCTCCAATGTCTGCTGCATGGGCCTGTGATCGTAGAACGCCACATCGCTCGGCATCCAGGGCAGCATCGAGAACAGGCCTGGAAAGCGATGCCCGAACAGGCCCGGGCGGCCCATCAGGAGAGTCAGTGCCGAATGGGCCTCGTTATAGGCATGCCGCATCGAGGAGCCGCGATTGAGTGCGAAGCCCGAATGAATCTTCGCCTGCTCCCAGAATTCCCTGAGGCGCGGAACGCGGTCTTCCGGTGCATTTCCGGCGATGATCGCCCCCGTGATCGCCCCGATGGATGCGCCGAGAATCCAGCCGGGCTCGATGCCGCGCTGACGCAGATGCTCATAGCCGCCGGCGAGATAGGAGCCGAGCGCGTTGCCCCCGCCGAGAATCAGCACGACAGGCCGATCTCCGGCGGGCAGGGGAGAAGGGGACATTGCCACCGCCTTGGTGCCACGCCCTGTCCGGGTGTGGATTGCTTCATGGAATCATCGAGGGACGGCGGGGAACGCGCGCCTCGTTTCGATGGTTCCGGCAAAGCTCTTCAAGCGGAGCGCGATGCTTTCGGCGGCAGCGGGAAAAAGCTGACGAAACGTTCCGCCAGCGCTCTGTCGCCTTCGATCCTGAGAACGCCCTTGCTTTCCAGTTTCTCAAGCGGCTGTCCGCCATAGATCGCGCCCGCCATCACCGGGGGCGCTCCGGTGAAGACCAGATCGGCATCGTCCACGGGGCCGCGCGCAATCGCGATCCGGCCATCGGCCACATGCGCGAGGAACGTTTCGTCCTCATTCACGCGAAAACCGATCCGGGCATTGAGGCCCTCGGCCCGTTTCGCGTCGAACATGGTCCGCAGGGACAGGACGAAGGATGCGGTGCTGAACGGCAGGGTTGGGTCGTGGTGAGGCGAGCGGGCGGCCCAGCGGCCCAGCGCCTGAAAGATAGGCTCGCTCTCATAGCCCCACTCCGTCAGCTCATAGACCTGGACAGCGGCAGGCGGGGGCAGCTTGCGGCGGGTGAGAACGCCGGCGGCCTCAAGCCCCTCAAGGCGCTGGGTCAGCACATTCGCGCTGATGCCGGGCAGGCTCTCGCGCAGGTCGCTGAAGCGCTTCGGACCCAGCATGAGCTCGCGCATGACCAGGAGCGCCCAGCGCTCGCCCACGAGGTCAAGGGCATGAGCGGCGGCGCAGGCATCGTCATAATGGCGCCGGGACCGGGTTTCATTTTTATTAGTTATTTTTTCTAACTTCATAGTTGCCATTCATAACTTTGTCTGGAATCAATGTCAAAACCGAACAGCTAAGATCACAGGGAGGAATCAATGCAAAAGCTCGTTTTCATCAATCTGCCCGTCGCGGATCTCGACCGCGCCAATGCGTTCTACGAGGCCGTCGGCGCCGTCAAGAACCCGCAATTCAGCGACCACACCGCGACCTGCATGGTCTTTTCCGAGACTATCCACGCGATGCTGCTCACCCATGAGAAATTCCGCGGCTTCACGCCCAAAAAGATCGCCGATGCGCGGGAAACGACCGAGGTGCTGATCTGTCTCTCGGCGGGTAGCCGCGAGGAGGTGGACGCCACCGTCGCGAAGGCGGCGAGCGCCGGCGGGCGCGCCGATCCCGGTCCGAAGCAGGATTACGGCTTCATGTATGGCCGCAGCTTCGAGGATCCGGACGGTCACATCTGGGAGATCATGTGGATGGATGTCGAGGCCGCGAAGGCCGCGATGAGCGAACCGGCGAATGCATGAGGGAGGGACGGCGATGCGTGTGATGGTTCTGGTGAAGGCTACGAAGGACAGCGAAGCGGGCCTCATGCCCTCGATCGAGCTTTTCGAGGCCATGGGCAAGTTCAACGAGGAGTTGGCGAAGGCCGGCATCATGCAGACAGGCGATGGCTTGAAGCCGTCGTCCGAAGGCAAGCGCGTGGCCTTTGACGGCGCGAGCCGCTCCGTGATCGACGGACCGTTTTCCGCGACCGGCGAGCTGGTCGCCGGTTTCTGGATCTGGGAGGTCAAGGATATGGCGGAGGCAGTCGAATGGGTGAAGCGCTGCCCGAACCCGATGCCGGGACCAAGCGAAATCGAGATCCGCCCGATCTACGAGGCGGCCGATTTCGCCGAGCTTTTCGCGCCGCAGACAGCCTGAGACATTATCGGACAGGAGGTAACCATGAGCTATGTCGATGGATTTGTGATCCCCGTTCCCTCCGGCAACCGCGAGGCCTATCGCAAGGTCGCCGCGCAAGCAGCTTCCGTCTTCAAGGAGCATGGTGCGCTGCATATCGTGGAATGCTGGGGCGATGATATTCCCGATGGCAAAGTCACCGACTTCAAGAAAGCGGTGAAAGCGGAGGCCGGAGAGAATGTCGTGTTCTCGTGGATCGTCTGGCCTTCCAAGGAAGCACGTGATGCGGGCAACAAGAAAGTGATGGAAGATTCCCGCCTGACCATGGCCGACATGCCGTTCGACACCAAGCGCATGTTCTGGGGCGGCTTCACGCCGATCATCGATACGGATGAAGAGGCGTAGCACCCGTCCCGCTCAAAACGCCTCATCGAGGAGAAACCTCATGTCGACAGTCGCACCCTGCCTGTGGTTCGACGGTAAGGCGGAGGAAGCGGCGCGCTTCTACGTTTCGCTGCTGCCGGATTCCCGCATCGATTCCGTTCTGCCCTACACGGTCGAGACGCCCGGCGGAAAACCGGGCGACGTGATGCTGGTGGAATTCACGCTGGCGGGCTCACCCTATCTGGCGCTGAACGGAGGGACGTCCTTCGAGCCCACGCCCGCCATTTCCTTTTTCGTCGCCTGCGCCGATCAGGCGGAAGTCGACCGGTTGTGGAACACGCTGCTGGACGGTGGAACGCCCATGGCCTGCGGCTGGATCACGGATCGCTACGGCATCTCATGGCAGATCGTGCCGGAAGCGATGACCCGCATGATTAAGGACAAGGATTCCGCGAAAGTGCGCCGCGTGATGGAAGCGATGATGACGATGGTGAAGCTCGATCTGGCCGCGCTTGAGCAGGCGTATCGCGGTGAAGCGGCGGCGTGAGCCGGAACGATTCCACGTCTAATCCTCCAGCCGAAATTTCCGCTCCGGGCTGATGTTTGGAATCGATATGAAGAATGTCGGCACGGAGACGAGATTTCGCTCATCGTTCGGATCGGACATCAGAATGGTCTCGATCATGCGTCCGCGCCCGAATCGTGAGGCGAAGTCCGGATAGGAAAGTTCAAGCGGATAGACGCAGCTAAGATCAAAGGCGAGGGGTGAGCCCGCTTTCAGGTGCTCCTCGCCTTTGAAAATGGTGCGGACGACAACTCTCATTCTGGCGCAGCCTGCTCTGCCTGTTCCACTTGTGCGACGCGCCGAGACGATTTCAGCCTGGATATGCAAGGGAGCGTTGCGGCCCGCCCGCCGGATGGCGGCTGCCTCTTCGGGCGTCAAAGGCGTCATCGCGAAACCGGTCGTGCAGGTGAGAATCAATGCTCCGATGACCGCTGGAACGCATTTCAGCGGGCGGACGAAATCGATCATCGCGCTTCGGCTTTCGCTTTCTGATGCTCCTCAAGATAGCGCCTCAAGGATTCTCCCGCATCCTCGATATGCGCTTTCAGAAGCGCGCAGGCCGCCGCGATCTTTCCTTCCGAGCACAGCTTGAGAAGCTCCGCGTGCTCCGCCGCGGCGCGCTCCATGCCTTGCGTCAGGGAGAGCTGGAGGCGCGTGTGGCGGTCGCTTTCCTGGAGCAGGTTCGCCACGATGGCGAGCGAGCGCGGCTGCCTGGCGTGCTGATAGAGCACCCTGTGAAACTCGATGTTCAATTCGCCCCAGCGACCGATATGCATGGCCTTCAGCTCGGAACTGTATTCCTGCAGGATCTCATTCAGGCGCGTGTAATCGTCGTCCGTGAGGCGAGGGGCCGAGGCCTTGAGCAGGCGCGGTTCCAGAAGTGCCCGCAGCTCGAATAGCTCCTCGATTTCCTCGGTCGACAGTTCCGAGACGATGGCGCCGCGATGGGGATGGATCTTCACCAGCCCTTCCGCCTCGAGCTGCATCAGCGCTTCGCGAACCGGAATGCGACTCACCCCGAACTCGGCGGCGAGCGCGTCCTGGCGCAGCTGGAAGCCCGACTTGAAGTCCCCATCCACGATCCGGCGGCGCAGCTCCTCGGCGACAGCGGAGGAGATCGTCCGATGCTGGAGGGATTTTCGGGCAGGTTTGCTGGGCGGCATGGGGGTCGGAATCATCAGGTCAGGTGGACTTTATAACCCTATAGCAGGCTTGCGGGAGAATGGCTTGACTCTGCAGATTTTATACAATCTACAATAAGCTCATTCAATATCGGTTCCGGAAGCGAGGATCAAATGGCGAAGAAAATCGGCTGGGAAGGCGTTTTTCCCGCAGTCACCACCCAGTTCAAACCGAACTTCGAGCTTGATCTCGATGCCACCGCCAAGGTGATGGACGGGTTGATCCGCGACGGCGTCTCGGGCCTCATCGTCTGCGGCACGGTGGGCGAGAACACCTCTCTCTCCCGCTCGGAGAAGGTGGCCGTGATGGAGACCGCCAAGGCGGTGTCCAAGGGCCGCGTGCCGGTGATCGCCGGTGTGGCCGAGTTCACCACTCAGTTCGCCTCGGAAGTGGCGAAGGAGGCCGCTCGCGTCGGCCTCGACGGCGTCATGGTGATGCCGGCCCTCGTCTATTCCTCGAAGCCGCACGAGACGGCGGCGCATTTCCGCGGCGTCGCCAAGGCCACCGACCTGCCGGTGATGGTCTACAACAACCCGCCGATCTACAAGAACGACGTAACGCCGGACATTCTCGCCTCGCTCACCGATTGCGAGACCATCGTCTGCTTCAAGGATTCGTCCGGCGACACGCGCCGCTTCACCGACACGCGCAACATGGTGGGCGACCGCTTCGTGCTGTTCGCGGGCCTCGACGACGTGGTGGTGGAGAGCGTGATGCTCGGTGCCGCGGGTTGGATCTCCGGCATGTCGAACGCCTTCCCGCAGGAGGGCGAGACCCTGTTCCGTCTGGCGAAGGCAGGCCGCTATCAGGAAGCGCAGGCGCTCTACGATTGGTTCATGCCGCTGCTGCACCTCGATGCGCGTCCCGACCTCGTGCAATGCATCAAGCTCTGCGAGGAAATCATGGGCCGCGGCTCCGCGCTCACCCGTCCGCCGCGTCTCGCGCTCGAGGGCAAGGACCGCGCGCATGTGGAGGAGGTCATGGCCAAGGCCTTGAAGAACCGGCCCAAGCTCCCCGATGTGGGATTGAAGCCCGCCGCTTGATGCAGTTTGATGAGGATGGCGGAGAGGCGCTCGCTTCTCCGCCTCTCTCGTTTACCTCCTGACACGACATTTCGTTTTGAAGAGCGAAGCCATGGCGCGCCATACTTTCTTCTGCATCGACGGTCACACCTGCGGCAATCCGGTCCGCGTGGTGGGTGGCGGCAGCATTCCCCAGCTGAAAGGAGAGACGATGTTCGAGCGCCGCCAGCACTTCCTGGCGGAATACGACTGGATCCGCACGGGCCTCATGTTCGAGCCGCGCGGCCACGACATGATGTCGGGCTCGATTCTCTATCCGCCGACGCGCCCCGATTGCGACGTGGGCATCCTCTTCATCGAGACGTCGGGCTGCCTGCCCATGTGCGGCCACGGCACCATCGGCACGGTGACGATTGCGCTCGAGAACGGCCTCATTCATCCCAAGACGCCGGGCCTGCTGCGTCTCGATACGCCCGCGGGCGTGGTCGAGGCGCGCTACGAGCAGAACGGCCCGTTCATCGAGCGCGTGCGCATCACCAACATTCCGTCCTTCCTCTATGGCACTGGCTATGAGGTCGAAGTCGAAGGCATCGGGCACCTGACGGTCGATGTGGCCTATGGCGGCAATTTCTACGCCATAGTCGAACCGCAGAAGAACTACTCGGATCTCGCCGACATTAACCCCTCTGACGTTCTACGCTGGAGCCCGAAGCTGCGCGAGGCGTTCAATGCGCGCTATCAGATCTCTCACCCTGAGAACCCGAGCATCAACCGCCTGACGCACGTGCTCTGGACCGGCAAGGCGCAGACGCCGGAAGGCACCGCGCGCAATGCGGTGTTCTACGGCGACAAGGCCATCGACCGTTCGCCCTGCGGCACCGGAACCTCGGCGCGCATGGCGCATCTTGCCGCACGCGGCGCCTTGAAGGAGGGCGATGCCTTCGTGCATGAGAGCATCATCGGTTCGACCTTCACCGGGCGCATCGAAGGCCGGGCGAAGGTGGGCGACCGCGATGCGATCATTCCATCCATCGAAGGCTGGGCGCGAGTGACGGGCTTCAACACCATCTTCATCGACGACCGCGATCCATTCGCCAACGGATTCCAGGTTGTCGATCAGGCCCGCACTGCTTAAAGCCTGACAAGTCTGCTCAAGGGCGGCCCGTTGCAGGCCGCCTTTGTCTGCGAGAGTTCTTTCACGACAGGTTTCATGATGCGGATTGCGATTGTTGGTGCAGGTATCGTCGGCCTTGCCGCCGCCCACGATCTTCTCGACAAGGGGCACGAGGTAACCCTCGTCGATCCCGGCAACAATCAGCAGCGGCCGACGAATGGCAATGCGGGCTGGATCGCCCATACGGACGTGATGCCGCTTGCGTCACCCAAGGCATGGCGCAATCTTCCGCGCTGGCTCATGGATCCCTTGGGCCCCCTCACCATCAGGCCGTCCTATCTTCCCACGCTTGCGCCATGGCTTATGCGTTTCGTGCTGGCCTCGTCGCCTGCACGCATCGCATCCAGCATTACCGCCATCCGCGCCATCAACGAGCACGCCCTGCCCGCATGGAAGGCACGCCTCTCGGCCCTGGGCCTTGAAGGCCACCTGCGGGAGAAGGGAATCCTGTCGGTCTGGCGCGACCACAATCACTTCCTGCACGCCGAGGACATCATCGCCCGGCAGAGGACTTTCGGCATTTCGGTGGAAATCCTCGATCCGCGCGGACTTGCCGATCTGGAGCCCGCGCTGCGCAGCGTAGAAGCGGCGGTTCTCTATCCCGACGCCTGCCATGTGTCCGATCCCGCAGTTCTTGCCTCCGAATTGCTGCGGCTTGCCGTGGAGCGGGGCGCCGTACAGGTTGCAGGCAAGGCTCTCGCCATTCAATCCCAGAGCGATGCGGTTCACATCTCCACGGACGGTCCCGTGAAGTCTGTCGCCGCGGATCGCGTGCTGATCTCCGCCGGTGTCTGGTCCCGCACGCTTGCCGGGCAGCTTGGAGACAAAATCCCGCTCGATACGGAGCGCGGCTACAACGCCACTTATGCGAAGGGCGCTTTCGGCCTCAATCGTCCGGTCATGTTCGAAGGCGAGGGCTTCGTCGCATCCACCCTCGATACGGGCGACCGCGTGGGCGGCGCGGTGGAGTTTGCCGGAACGCAGGCTCCGCCCAACCATGAGCGCACCTCCGCCATGATCACGCGCCTCAAGCGCTTCCTGCCGCATCTCGATGAAACCCAACCGGCGAAGCGCTGGATGGGATTTCGCCCCTCGATTCCGGATTCCCTGCCGGTGATTGGGCTGGCCGGACGCGACAAGCGCGTGGTCTATGCCTTCGGTCACGGCCATTACGGTCTGACGCAGGCCGCGATCACGTCACGCCTCGTTGCCGAGCTGATTCATGGTGCGCCGACATCGATCGATGTGGCGCCGTTCTCGCCGCAACGGTTCTGACGGCAGGCAGGAGAGCATCAGGCGTTCCTCTAGAGCATCGAACGCAAAAGTGGGCACCGGTTTTGCGTGAAAAGATGCGCCAAGACAAAAACTTAAAGCAGTGGACGTGAGTTCGATTTCACGTCCGATGCTTTAGACATTCAACGCGAACGGAATTGGAATACCATGAGTGAAGAAGTCACCCTCACGCTGGACGAAGTATGGCGGATCAGCGTCGATGTTCTCAAGGCAGGCGGTCTTTCGCCTGAACATGCGGAGGCCATCGCGGGCGTGATTCATGCGGGCCAGCGCGACGAGTGCCATTCCCACGGCATGTACCGGCTGCTCGGCTCCGTGCGCTCGGTGAAGGAGGGCAAGGTCAATCCGAATGCGGTGCCCGATGTGGTGGACCATGCGCTCGCCGTCGTGCGCGTCGATGCCCATTACGGATTTTCTCCGCTCGCTTTCGAGCGCGGCAGACCGCTGCTTGTCGAAAAGGCGCGCAGGACGGGCCTTGCGGCCTTGGCCATCAACAATTGCTATCACTTCTCCGCTCTCTGGCCGGAGGTGGAGGCCATCGCTGCGGAGGGACTCGTCGCGCTCGCCATGACGCCGAGCCACAGCTGGGTCGCGCCGGCCGGCGGCAAGAAACCGGTCTTCGGCACGAATCCCATAGCCTTCGCGTGGCCGCGCCCTGACGGGCCGCCCTTCGTGTTCGACTTCGCCACGAGCGCAATCGCGCGCGGCGAGATCGAGCTGCACCGGCGCGCTGGCAAGCCCATTCCCGACGGCTGGGCCATCGACAGCGAGGGCAATCCGACGAACGATGCAACGGCGGCGCTCGCCGGGGCGATGCTCACTTTCGGCGGGCATAAGGGCTCGGCCCTTTCCGCCATGATCGAGCTGATGGCGGGCCCGCTGATCGGCGACATGACGAGCGCGGAATCCATGGCCTTCGATGAAGGCGTCGGCGCTGCGCCCTGCCATGGCGAGCTGATCCTCGCCTTCGACCCGAAGGTGTTTCTCGGCGCGGATGCCACGCAGCATGTGGCCCGCGCCGAAAAGATGTTCGACGCCATCGTGGGACAGGGCGCGCGCCTTCCTTCGCAGCGACGCTACGAGGCGCGGGAGCGCAGCAAGGCGAACGGCGTTCGCATCCCCAAGGCTCTCTACGACGATCTGCAGGCGCTTCTGCCGCGTTGATGAAAGGCATTCTCATGAACGAAGCCGTCTTCTCAGGTACTGCCTTCGTTCACGGGGAGGCCTTTGGCGAGATCATTTCCAGCGATGTGGAGCTGAGTTTCTGGGGCGGGGTCGATCCGGCGAGCGGCGAGGTGATCGACCGTCACCATCCACTGAGCGGCGAGATTCTGACCGGCAAGATCCTCGCCATCCCCGGCGGGCGCGGGTCCTGCTCGGGCAGCGGCGTGATCCTCGAACTGCTGCTCAACGGCAAGGGCCCCGCGGCCATGGTGATCGAGCGGGCGGATGACATCCTGACGCTCGGAGTCATGATTGCCGAAGAGGTGTTCGGACAATCCATTCCCGTCGTGATGCTCGATCCCGAAGATTTCCGTCGGGTGGCGGCGGCGCGCTCCGCGCATGTCCGGGGCCGGCATGTCGCCTGCGGCGAGCAGTCCGGCGCTCTTTCCGGCCTGTCTGGCGGCGAGGATGCCATTGCCTCCCGCATGATGCTGACGCAAGCGGATCGGGCCATCCTGGAGGGCGCGCGCGGCAAGGCCGCACAGGCGGCGATGAAGATCGTCCTGCGCATGGCGGAGCTGCAGGGCGCTGACCGCCTGATCGATGTGACGCAGGCGCATATCGACGGCTGCATCTATACGGGGCCTGGCTCGCTGGCATTCGCGCAGCAGCTGCGGGATTGGGGCGGGAAGGTCGCTGTTCCCACCACGCTCAATTCCATCTCCGTCGATCACGGCCATTGGCGCGCTCAAGGCGTCGATCCCGCGTTCGGGGAGCCTGCAAGCCAGCTCGGCGATGCCTATGTGGACATGGGTGCCAAGCCGACCTTCACATGCGCGCCCTATCTCCTCGACAGCGCCCCCGGCCAGGGCGAGCAGATCGTGTGGGCGGAATCCAACGCCGTCGTTTACGCCAACAGCGTTCTCGGTGCGCGGACGATGAAATATCCCGATTATCTCGATATCTGCATCGCGCTCACGGGCCGCGCGCCTCTGGCCGGATGCCACATCGACACCAACCGGCGGGCCACGCTGCGCATCAACCTGCCGGAACTGACGGATCTCGACGATTCATTCTATCCGCTCCTCGGCTACCATGTCGGTCTTCTCGCCGCGAACCGGATCCCCGTCCTTGCCGGACTTGAAGGGGCCTCTCCCTCGCAGGACGATCTGAAGGCTTTCGGCGCTGCGTTCGCCACCACATCGAGCGCGCCGATGTTCCATATCGTCGGCGTAACGCCCGAGGCCGCGACGGTGAACGAGGCCACAGGCGGAGAGGATGTTCCGGCCATCGACATCCGGATCGAGGATCTGGCGCGCAGTTGGGACGAGCTCAGCAATGCGGAAAGCCCGGCCGTCGATCTGGTCTCCCTCGGCAATCCGCACTTCTCCTTCCAGGAATGCGAGACGCTTGCCGCCTTGTGCCGGGGCCGCAAGAGGCACGGCGACGTGACCGTGATCGTCACCTGCGGACGCGCCACCCACGACAAGGTGCGCGAGGCCGGCATCCTTTCCGAACTGGAAGGCTTCGGCGTCCGGTTCGTGATGGATACCTGCTGGTGCATGATCATCGAACCGGTGATCCCGGTGGGCGCCAGGACGATCATGACCAATTCCGGCAAATACGCTCATTACGGCCCCGGCCTCACAGGCCGAGCGTTTCACTTCGGGAGTCTGGCGGCCTGCGTTGAGGCGGCATGTACAGGTACGGCGGGCGGCGGGCGCCCCTCCTGGCTGCAGGGAGCCTGAGGCAATCCAGCTTCGCGCAAGCTAGCTTTGCGAGAAGCCGACTGCACCACTCTCACAAAAGCTGTCAGATGCCTCAAGCCATCATTCCCACTCAGCGCGAGATCTTCTTCGATCCCGATTCCTTCATCGTGTCGAAGACGAACCTGAAAGGGCGGCTGACCTATACGAACAGGGCTTTCTGCGACATCGCCGGCTATACCGAAAAGGAGCTGCTGGGCCAGCCGCACAGCATGATCCGCCATCCGGACATGCCGCGCGCGGTCTTCAAGCTGCTCTGGGAATCGATCCAGGACGGGCGGGAAGTTTTCGCCTATGTGAAGAACATGGCGCGCAACGGCGACCATTACTGGGTCTTCGCCCATGTGACGCCCTCCTATGACAGCGCCACGCAGATCTGCGGTTTTCACTCCAACCGCCGCGTGCCCAAGCGCGGCGTGGTGGAAAAGATCATCGCACCGTTCTACGCCGAGCTCACCCGCATCGAATCCTCCTATTCCAATGCGAAGGAGGGGCTCGCCGCGTCCTATCAACACCTCATGAAAACCGCGACGGCGAGCAAGGCCAGTTATGATGAATTTGTCTTCTCTCTCTAAGGCGAGCATCGGTTTCGCCATTGCAGCCCTCGCTGTGACGTGGCAGGCCGTCGCCTCTCTCGTGAGCGGGTCCATGCCTTCGGTCGCTGTGCTTGTCGCCGATGCAGGCTTCATCTTCGGCGGCCTGATGCTTCTGCGCTCCTATCGCGCGATTGCGATTGCGACCGATATTCTCGACCGGGTCGGGCACGGAGATTTCGAGGCCAGGATCATCGGCAGCAGGGAGGGCGGGGCTCTCGGCAAGATGCACTGCGTCATCAACGACGCCACGGACCGGATCGACGCCTATATCCGGGAATCCTCGGCAGCGATGAATGCCGTCCGCAACAACCAGTATTTCCGCCGCATCCTGCCGGATGGGCTGCATGGATCGCTGCTCCAGGGCGCAACCATCATCAATGAGGCGTCGCACGTCATCGAGGGACGTCTGACGGCCTTCAATCAATCGACGGCGGAGTTCGAGCAGGCGATTAATACCATCGTGCAGACACTCTCGGAATCCTCCGCAGGGATGAGCAACATGGCGTCGGTTCTGCAGGAAGGCGCGGTGCTCACCGACGACCGCACCAACCTCGTCGCCTCGACGGCGTCGGACATGACGGCAAACGTGCAGACCGTTGCCGCAGCCGTCACGCAGCTGGCCGCTTCCGCGCAGGAGATCGGCACCGAGGCCGATCACTCGGCCACCCGTGCCCGTCAGGCGGCGCAGGAGGCGCAATCCACGGCGACTCTTGTCGACAGTCTCAACAATGCGGTGGAGCGGATCAGCGCCGTCGTGGGCCTGATCACTACCATCGCCGAACAGACCAATCTCCTGGCGCTCAACGCCACCATCGAAGCAGCGCGCGCAGGAGAGGCCGGACGCGGCTTTGCCGTGGTGGCGCAGGAGGTCAAGGCGCTCGCAACCCAGACCGCCAAGGCGACGGAGGAGATCACCGGCGAGATCGCGGAGCTGCGCTCCGCTTCCAATGCGGCGGTGTCCGCCGTGTCGGAGATTTCCGCCCTCGTGGCGGATATCGACCACGCCACCTCGCGCATCGCGCACAGCATCTCCGATCAGACTGCCGCCACTGCCGAGATCGCGCGCAGCGTCGAGCAGACATCGACGGGAGCCCAGGGCGTGACGGACAACATCCAGAGCGTGAGCCGAAACACGGCGGAGACCAAGCATCTCGCGGGTTCTGTGCTCGACACCTCGAAGCAGGTTGCCGTGCAGGGCGATCACTTGGCCGATGTGGTCCGTACGTTCCTGGTGTCCCTGCGCCGCGGCCCTATGGAGCGCCAGAAGGACGAGGTTGTCGCCTACAGGGGCGTCGAGCGTGCCAAGCGCGATATGCTCAAGGCCGCCTGAGACTACGTCCACACAAAGAAAAAGCCCCGCTCGCAGAAGCGGGGTTTCCTTATGAGTAATCTCACTCGCCCGAAGGCAGCCAATTCGCCGGGGCAACCCAACCGCGTGGCGGTTGAAATCCAGGCCGCCAAGCTCCTGACGTTCACCCTCGCAAACTCTGCCATCCAGCCTGTCCAAGGTCGATCTTCAAGGCTTCTTGACGTTCCTGCGTCTGGAAACGGCCGCGCATAAGAGGTAGATCCTTTCGCATGCTGACGGCGCCGCAACAGGAGGGCCCATGAACATCCAAGATCTTGTCGTCCACGTCCCCCTTCACAGCGACGGCCCTGATCATGGCGTCAAACTTGCGTTTGACATGGCAGCACGTCACGGATCCTATGTAACAGCCGTCGTCAGCGCGGTCAGGCTCACCAGTCTCGACCAGCCGTCGGCAAACAGCGAAGCTGACGAGCGTCTCCGGCAGGAATTCAACGAACGCTCGCGGGTCAGGGCGCAGGGTCAGGCACATGCCGTTGCGACCGTGGCAGAGGCAGCGGGCATCCGGCATGAGGTCGTGATCGAGCCCACTTTCCTCCATCAGGAGGGGCAGGTCTTCGCAGACTATCTTCGGGTGCGTACTCTCGGGATCATCGGTGTCGATGGGGCCCTGGAGGGAGACACCCGCCTCATGGTCGAGACGGCTCTCTTCGAGACCGGGCGACCGGTCATGCTCGTCCCGCCCACCGCATCGGCAGCCTTTGGGGGCGGCAAGGTGATGGTGGCCTGGGATGCGACGCCCGCCGCCGTGCATGCCGTCACGGCGGCCATGCCTTTCCTCAGCGCCGCCCGCGAGGTCGTCGTTGCGCATGTTACCGACGACAAGGCCTTGCAGCGTGGCCGCTCGGGAATCGAGCTCTGCCATCACCTGTCCCGATACGGAGTCCAGACGCAGTTCGCGCCGGTGCAGCGTGGTGATCAGGATGTGGCCGATGCTCTCCTCGGGGCCGCGCGAATGCATGACGTCGATCTGCTCGTCATGGGCGCCTATGCCCATTCGGCCCTGCGGCGCCTGATCTTCGGCAGCGCGACGCGCGGAATATTCGAGCGATCATTCGACATGCCGATCCTCATGGTGAACTAGCCAGCTTGGCATGTGCATGGATCGCCCTGCCGGCGAGATCTGGAAGGCCGAGGCCGTTCGGCGCAGTAGTTGCGGTATTGGGAATACTAGCCTGTGAAGGCTTGACAGGCGCGATCGGCATTGAGACTGCGATCTCTCATGCCGGTCGTGCTTCATGATGAAGTCGCTTGCCGATGAGCTTCATCCTTCCATGGACAGAGGCAGCATGGAGCCGTTGGTCGTCATAGTTCGAGGCTGAGAGCTGCCCGAAGAACCATTTCATTTCCTGCGCGTTGTTCCATCCATTCACTGGGCATTTATGCCGGTCGTTTCCAAGGGAGGGCCGCAATGAATAAGGGCAATTCCACCACAGGAGACGGCGCCTGCACCGTCGAGGCTGACGCATCGGCCTGCTATCGGCACAATCGTCCCGACAACACCCTGCCCTCACTCGTTATGGATGCCCAGGTTTTCAGCCCCTCGCCGAAAGGGCCTCACCATGCATTTCCGATGGAATTCCGCGACTGTTTGGGGCGTGGCGCTTCTGGCCTTCGCCGTCCCCGCCCGGGCGGAAATCATCGTCGATAAAGCCATTATCGTGAGCCGTCATGGCGTTCGCCCGCCAACGAACCAGAAGACTCTGAATCCCTTATCGGTCGATCCTTGGCCATCTTGGTCCGTTCCCGATGGCGATCTGACACCTCATGGGGCCGCCGCGGCGGAGTTGATGGGGCGGTATTACCGCTCCCGGCTGAGCAAAGCCGGGCTTCTGGATGCAGGACAGTGTCCCTCCGCGAGAGAGGTTTTCGCCTGGGCGGATAAAGCAGATCGCACCCGTCTCACAGCGGATGCTCTTTTGGAAGGATTGCATCCCGGATGCGGGTTGAAAGCGGGGGTTAACGAGCAGACTGCCAGCGCCTTGTTTCACCCTGTCGTGGCCGGCGTCGCGAAGGTGGATCAGGATGCGGCCCGTCAAGGGATCATGAAGGCCCTTGGCGGAAGCATCGATGCCGGTAAGGCGCGTTATGCGAGAGAATTCGGGCGGCTGGCAAAGACATTGCATGGGCCGACGCAAGCCGCTTGCGCAAAGGCGAAGTTGCAAGCCGGATGTTCTCTCATCGATTTGCCCTGGACCCTCGCATCTATCAGTGACGGCCGCTCCATCACCCTGCGGGGGCCGCTGAACTGGGCGAGCACCATCGGCGAGGTCATACGCATGGAATATGCGAATGACTTCCCCTTGGACCGCGTGGCATGGGGCAGGATTGCCGATGCAGAAGAGGTGAAAAGCGTTCTGGCCCTTCATAAAGCCTATTACGACGTGACCTTGCGGGTGCCCGCTATCGCACGGCCCAGCGCCTCCCAGATTCTCAACCAGGTTTCCCTCTCTCTTCGGGACGGCACTGCAATGGCAAAACCCGGCGGGCCGCCTTCGGCAAAGGTGGTGCTTTTCGTCGGTCACGACACCAATATCGCGACCATGCAGGCCGCCATGAGTGTCCGGTGGTCACTGCCCGGCTACCCGGAAAACGATACGCCTCCAGGTGGCGCCTTTCTGTTCGAGCGCCTGCGCGATGTGACGAACGGTCTTCTGTCGGTGCGGTTGTCCTATCTAGCGCAGAGCCTGGACCAGATCCGAAACCTGATGCCTCTCACCGATGCAAGTGAGGGGCCGGAGGTCGCGGTTCTCACGCTGCCCGGCTGTCCGCCAGCGCCAGCTTCATGCAGCCTCGAAATCTTCTCGGCAGGCCTTGAGACCAGTATCGATCAGGATGCTCTTGGCCCGATCTCCTATCAGCCGGAGATCCCCCATCGCAAAACTGAGACAGTTGACTGAGTAGGATCTCATGCAAGTTTCTGACTTCGAAATGATTGGGCGCTTTCTCCTGGCCGCCTTCCTTGGCAGCACCATCGGCTTCGAGCGGGAGCGGGTGCTCTGGGCGGCGGGATTGCGAACCCACATGCTGGTGGCCGTGGGCGCCTGTCTCATCATGGTCGTGTCGGCTTTCGGCTTTTCCGATGTTCTCGGAACACCCAATGTCAACCTCGATCCCTCTCGAATGGCTGCTCAGGTTGTCTCCGGCATCGGGTTTCTCGGCGCGGGGGCCATTCTGATGCGGGGGGAGGTCATTCGCGGACTGACCACGGCCGCAAGCATCTGGACTGTAGCCGGCATCGGTCTTGCTGTCGGCGGCGGGCTCTACTTGGCCGCAACTGCCGCAACAATAATCATTCTGGTAATCTTGGCCGGGCTCAGACCGCTGGAGGAATGGTACAGGCAGAAAAGCCAGACTGTGCGCATGCAGATTCACGCGAAGCATGGAGCCTTCACCATCCAGGCCATGCACGAGGCTCTCGGCTATCGTTCGGACGCAGTCCGCGAATTTGTGGTGTACCAGACGGATCAGACCGATACGGACGAAATCACTGTCTCCATCGAGCGCATCTCTCATGATGAAGCCACTCACATCGCCGATCACTTACGCAAGATGCCGGTGGTGAAGGGCGTTGCGTTGGTATGACGGCTGTCTCTCGCGGCCATAGACTCGTTTCATGAGTCCGAATTTGCTTTAGAGTTTGCAACGGATCCGACGAGAACGGCAGATGAAGCTGTTCAAGTCAGCCTGTCAGGCACCCGCTCAGGTGAGATGCCCTCAAGGCTTAGGCCTCTTCCACCTCTTTCAGATGAAACACAGGGTCGCGACCCGCTGGGCCATCATGTGTCTTGCCGCCAGCCACGACGGCATCACGCAGCATAAGATCGACGTCCTGCTGGATCTGCAGGAACTCCTCCCATTTCGAAGTCAAGATCAAGGCGCTGATTTCAGCCTTGGGCTTCTCCTCGTGCCCCTCCCGGAGCCTGATCTGAAGTGAGTTCTGTTCGATCTTCGGATGCCCATCGAAGAGCTTGGCGAGGCTCTGGATCTCCTGGCGGATGGCTGCACTATCCAAGGAATTGAGAGCGACAACCCGGTGGTATGGCATTCGATCGCGGTTGGTCAGATTGACGATGTTCATATTCACGAAGGTCGCGTTCGGGATAGTAATCAGCGAACGGTTCAGTCCGCGGATCCTCGTGGAGCGGAGCCCGATCTCCTGAACCCGACCTTCAAGATCGCCAACCCGGCAGAGGTCACCTACACGGACAGGCCGATCCGCATAGAGGATCAGGCCGCCGATGAAATTCTCGAGGGTTGGTTTGGCCGCTAGAGCAACGGCAAGGCCGCCGACACCAAGACCAGCCAGAAGCCCTGCCAAGGGGATGCCGAGATAGGATGCGCCATAGATGAGAAGAGCGAGAGCAATGGCGATACCTGCAATTCGCACGGCAGCCCGCGCCAAGTGAGCGTCGATACTCTCCGATCTCGAGAATGTCAGCTCTCCGGCAAGGGCATTCGAGAATTTGAGAATTCCCCACATAGCCGCCAAGTATGCGACCGCCTCCCCGATTTCCTCAATGGTATTGTTAACGAAGCCGGTTAGATTGATCTGGTAATCGGCCATATACACCACGAAGAGAGCCGCTACGGCGATTGTCGCCGGCATGACCATGCTCGCCAGCAGGGCCACTGTCGTGTTCGAGGTCGTCTTCCCGAACCGGAGCAGGCGCCGAAAGCCGAGGGTGCCTAGGATTGCAACGCCAAGCGTAAGAACGAGCGCAATCCATTGCCAGATGGCCTGCCCCCAAACCCAGGTCCGGAGCCAATCCGGCAGAGCTTCGATAAGGCCGTACCACTTCGGCGGAAGCAGATAGCCCGGCGACTGGCTGAAGAAGTCATAGATATCTTCCGAGGAACTGTCTGTGCCGGGCTGATTTCGGATCAAGCGATAAAACTCATCGAGCCGCCGAACTGTCTCACCTGAAAACAGATACTCGCCTGCTTGCACTCCCTCTGAGATACGGACTATCCGAATTTCGGTGCCGGGCAGGGTCCAGCCGGGCACGGATTCCTTCGCGACCTCTTCGTCCCCCGGAATGGAAGCGGGGTCGGGCAGAGGCAGACGATCCAGGATTTCCTTCAGCAGCAGAGATGACTCGAGGCGGTGATGCTCAAGCTCGATCGGGGGAACATGTCGAAGGTCGAGTGCGCGGGCAGCCCGCGCCAGCAGAACCTCCGCCTCTCCAACCTTCTCCTTGACGGATGCGCTTGGAAGGAAACCAGGCTCAGATATGTTCTGCCGGTATGCCTGCATCAGCAGGGATGAGGCACGCGTGACATTCGCCCTGAACCCTTCCAGCGTTGATCGGGGGCTGGATGTCTCGGCAGGAGAGAGCAACCCGATCTTCCCAAGGACGAGCGGCGAAGCAAAGAACTGGATCGTGATGAACAGGCCTATCAGAAGGACACAGGCGAAAGGTATGGCTGCATCCCGAAGCAAGCATCTCACAGGTCTGGTCATCACTATTCTACGTTTCGCCAAAGGAAGTTGGAGATTTTTCGCACGTCTTTGATCTTGTTGTAAACGAGCTATGACAGGCGAGAAACTTCCAGCATGCGCAGCTTTGTTTCTGGGAGCTCATGATGCGGGCATCGAATGGGTGTGTCACGGCACGGTCAGATTAACGCGACGGCGGCTGACCTGAGCATAACCGAGGTATGAAACCGATCTGTCATCCCGGCTATGCCCGTCACCGCTTTCCGGCTGAGGTTAGTCAGCTGGGATCTGTCGCAAGAATTTGTTTCAGGCTTCCTCCCCAGCGGCTGACACCCTGAAACAAAGCGGTGGCAACGACCCGCGATCTCATAACCTGCCGAGGTTGATGAAACAGAGCCGATTATGGCCCTTGGGTCTTTAGTTCAGTTCCTGGGTGCCTCCACCCGAAACTGTAAGGACCTGACCACTGATCCAGGACGCAGCTGGGGAACAAAGGAATAGGGCGGCATTGGCGATGTCATCGGGCTGCCCCAAGCGGCCGAGCGGGGTATGCTGGAGCATCACCTTCTCGACCTCAGGAGTCAGCACGGTCGCCAACGCGGCCGTCCGGATGGCGCCCGGTGCAATGGCATTGACGCGGATTCCTTGTGGCCCGAGATCAAAGGCAATATTTCGAGTCAAATGGTTCACTGCCGCCTTGGACGACCCGTATGAGGCCATTCGAACGTTCTTGTTCTCACCCGCCATGGATGAAATGTTCAAGATGGAACCATGCCCCTTCGCCGCCATGCACGGCGCGGCCAATTGCGACAGGCGGAAAAGTGAAAACAAGTTGAGCTGGAATGCCCAGCGGAAATCGTCAATGGGCATGTCGAAGGGCTTGGGGCCGCCACCGCCGGCGTTGTTGACGAGGATAGTGAGTGCGCCAAAGTGATCCAAAGCAGCCTGCACGGCAGCTTGAAGATCAGCTTCCTGCATCACGTTGCAGCCAACCGCTAAGGCTTTGCCCCCGCTCTGTCCGATCTGTGCAGCGACGGTCTCTGCTGATTGAGCATTGCGGTCGCTGACCACAACAAACGCGCCTGCATCGGCGAAGGTCTGAGCGATCGCCTGGCCGATGCCAGCCCCAGCCCCCGTTATCAAAGCGACCTCTCCGTCCAGCCGAAACTGTTTAGGATCATACATGCGATGCTCACCAGACGCATATGGGTCGGGGCTGCCACGACGGGCAACATTGAATTCATCAATGTTGCTGCTTCGCATGAGGCGTTTTTAAGGCGTCGGGGCTTAACGCACAGAGCCAAGCCAATGCACTCTCAGAGGTGCGCCTGTTCAAAGGGCTGCGTTGCATTAACCGGGGCAGTGTAAAGCGGAATGGCCAGTCAGAGAGCCGCCTGCATGTCGATCTTCAAACGCCGCCGCTTTCCAGTCGAGATCATCCTGCTGTGCGTACGCTGGTACTGCAAATACGGGATCAGCTATCGTGATCTCGCTGAGATGATGCAGGAGCGGGGCGTCAACGTCGACCCATCCACCATCTTCCGCTGGGTTCAACGCTATGCTCCGGACATCGAGAAGAGAGTTCGCCGGTATCAGGGACATCGATCTGACTCATGGCGCGTGGATGAGACCTATGTGCGGGTTGGCGGGCGCTGGAAGTATCTCTTCCGCGCGGTCGACAAGCACGGGCAGCTGATCGACTTCATGTTGTCAGATCGCCGCAACACCAGAGCGGCCTATCGCTTTCTGCGCAAAGCCGTGAAGACGATGAGCGAGTATCCACCATCCTCCATCACGACTGACAAACTGGCCTCTTACCCGAAGGCCATCCGGCGCCTGCAGAGGGAAGGCCACTTGGCGCATAATGTGCTGCACCGAACATCGAAATACCTGAACAACATCATCGAGGCGGACCATGGCGCACTCAAGCGCGTGATCCGGCCGACGCGTGGCTTCCAGAAGATGAAAACGGCCTCCGCGACGCTGAAGGGCTTTGAAGTCATGCGTATGATCCGACGTGGTCATTGCATTCTGCGGGAACCAGGGGCGACAGGCGAAGTCCGTTTTATCAACCAGTTGTTCGGGCTTGCCGCCGCCTGATAAAGGCCTCGGATGAGCTCATTGTGCCCTATCGAAGTTACTGCAACGGAGCCCCTGGCCTACAATAACGGCATCGTCGCGACTGTTGATGACGTCGACATAGAAGAGGCAGTTCCAGGTGCCAAAAGAATCCGGTCTCTCCGCGGGCTCCAGATTGTCAATGGAGGTCAGACGACCGCCAGCCTGCATCGGGCACGCAAAAAGGACAGCGCGCGGCTGGATGACGTCATGGTGCCTGCGAAGATCATCCGTGTGGCCGGTGGCGATTTGAATGCCATGGTAGCTGCCGTGTCACGGTCAGCGAATTCGCAGAACACTGTTCAACCTGCCGATTTCTCGGCAAATGATCCGTTCCACATCAAGGTTGAGGAACTTGCCAACAACACGTGGCTTCCGGATGGCCGGGGCCGCTGGTTCTACGAGCGAGCACGTGGAAGCTACGCCGCAGCTGAATTGAAGGTTTCCTTCTCAAGGGAGCAGGAGCGGAGATTTGCATTAGAGACGCCGAAGGATCGGCGCTTTGCCAAAACAGACTTGGCTAAGTACCTGAATGCATGGGATGGATACCCGCATCTGGTTAGCTTCGGGAATCAGAAGAACTTCGCTTTCTTCATGCAGGCGCTAAAGGACCGCTATTCAGCGGGGTTCGAACCTGATCAGGCTTGGTTCCGTGCTTTTGTCGCAAAGGCGATTTTGTTCCGCTCTGTATTGGCCATCGTCAAGAAGGCTAAGTTCCCGGCATACCAAGCGAATATCGCTGCTTACACTGTTAGCATCTTGGCCTGGAAAACCGGAGGACGGATCGATTTTGAGGCGATCTGGGCCCAGCAAGGCATCTCGAAGGCACTGTCAGCAATGCTCTCGGAATGGGTCGCCGTGGTTGACCGAGAGTTAAGAAAAAGCGCCGAACCGAAGCAGCCGAGCGAATGGGCGAAGAAGGACAAGTGCTGGGAGTATATGCGCGACATTGCGCTCGATATGCCCCGGGAACTCCCCCCTGAGTTGTCGACCCATACGGTTACCGTGGAAACACGAAGTGGCGCGGTGATCGACCGCCGAGATGGTCTCACCAGCGAGGATCTCGCCTTGATCGCGGAGGTCAGGAAGATCGAAGCCACGACTTGGTTCAAGGTCGCGGAGTGGGGCAAGAAGAGCAAGCAGATCCACTGGAAGTTGGCTGGAATCGCCAAGACCATGGGAGAGTATGGACTTGGTGATTGGGAGCGGAGTCCATCTGCAAAGCAGGCCAAGTGGGCAATGGAGGCATTTCGGATTTATGTCGATGGGAATGGCACATCGTAGAGGGAAGCACTCTTCATGAGCTTCTGGCGCCTCGGTGTAGAGGCGCACGCCCCAAACCTTTCGGTGGACCCCTGATTGTCGTCGGTAACAGGGCGCACCAAGCTCATCTTGGTAACGCGTTGATTGCATACCGCTGAGGAGGAGTGATCAAGATCATATGTTTAGCAAGTTAGATAAGTTCCTCAGATTAGCTGCCACGATTCGCAACATTGGCTTTCTTCATCAGCGGCCAAAGGACGATCTTATGTGCGAAGGCCCGGCCACAAGGATATTATGGCCGGGCCTGTGCCTACTATTCAGTGCCTGACAGTTTGTCAGAACGGATTTGATGGGCCTCTTCTCACCATTCTTGTGACTGCCCACCCACTGGTTGGAAATTTCTCATTTATTGGTGCGCGTTTCTCAATATTTGGTGGTCTGCGCACAGACACAGAGCGTTACACGTCGAGGTTCGCCACCGAGAGCGCGTTCTCCTGGATGAACTCGCGGCGGGGCTCCACCACGTCTCCCATGAGCTTCACGAACAGGTCGTCGGCATCGGTGGTGTCTTTCACCTTCACCTGCAGGAGCGAGCGAATCTCGCGGTCGAGTGTCGTCTCCCAGAGCTGCTGCGCGGTCATCTCGCCGAGGCCCTTGTAGCGTTGCAGCTGCAGGCCCTTGCGGCCGGAGGCGATGACGGCGTCGAACAGCGAGAGTGGTCCATCGATCTGGATCTCGTCGTTCTTGCGCACGAGCTTTGCGGGCTTGGCGTAGACGTCCTGAAGCGACTTGGCGCGCTCATCCAGCTTCTTGGCTTCCTGGCTGGCGATCAGCGCCTGATCGAGAATGGTCGTCTGCGTCACGCCGCGCACGGTCCGCGAGAAGGCATAGCCGCCTTCACGAACCTCACCGGCCCAGCCGCGTTCGAGTTCGTCCGAGATCGCGTCGAGGCGCGTGGCGATGTAAGCGGCAGCCTTGAGCCCCCGCTCCGCATCGTCCACAACATCGGGGCGCAGCGCATCGGCAATCGCCGCCTGCTCGACGGCCTTGCGGTTATAGCGCGTATGCAGGTTGCTCAGCACCTGACGCACAAGGCGGGCTTCGTCGATCAGGCCCTTGAGCTGGTCGCCCTGGAATTCCACGCCGCTTTCGAGGCGAAGCGATGCGCCTTCGATGCCTGCATCGATCAGGTAATCCTCCAGCGCGCGCTCGTCCTTGAGATAGATCGAGGACTTGCCGCGGGTCGCCTTGTAGAGCGGCGGCTGCGCGATGTAGAGGTGCCCGCGCTCGATCAGCTCCGGCATCTGGCGGAAGAAGAAGGTGAGCAGCAGCGTGCGAATGTGCGAGCCGTCCACGTCCGCGTCCGTCATGATGATGATGCGGTGGTAGCGCAGCTTATCGAGGTTGAACTCCTCACGGCCGATGCCCGTGCCGAGCGCGGTGATCAGCGTGCCGATTTCCTGGCTGGACAGCATCTTGTCGAAGCGCGCGCGCTCCACATTCAGGATCTTGCCGCGCAGCGGAAGAACGGCCTGGAAGGAGCGGTCACGGCCCTGCTTGGCGGAGCCGCCGGCGGAGTCGCCCTCCACGAGGATGAGTTCGCATTTCGACGGATCGCGCTCCTGGCAATCAGCGAGCTTGCCGGGCAGCGACGCGATGTCGAGCGCGCCCTTGCGGCGGGTGAGTTCGCGCGCCTTGCGGGCGGCCTCGCGCGCTGCGGCGGCTTCCACCACCTTGCCGACGAGGGTACGGGCTTCCTGCGGATGCTCTTCAAGCCAGTTGTTGAGAGCTTCGTTGACCACGTTCTCGACCGCGGGGCGAACCTCGGACGAGACGAGCTTGTCCTTGGTCTGCGAGGAGAACTTCGGGTCCGGCACCTTCACGGAGACGACAGCGGTCAGGCCCTCGCGGCAATCGTCGCCGGTGAGCGAAACCTTTTCCTTCTTCGTGAGGCCGGAAGATTCCGCATAGCCGTTCACCTGACGGGTGAGCGCCGCGCGGAAGCCTGCAAGGTGCGTACCGCCGTCGCGCTGCGGGATGTTGTTGGTGAAGCAGAGCACGTTCTCGTGGTAGGAATCGTTCCACCAGAGCGCCACTTCCACGCCGATGCCGTCCTTCTCGGAGCGGATCATGACCGGCTGCTGAATCAGCGGGGTCTTGGCGCGGTCGAGATAGCGCACGAAGGCTTCCACGCCGCCCTCGTACATCAGCTCCTCGCGCTTGTGCTCCGCATGGCGCTTGTCGGTGAGAATGATGCGCACGCCCGAGTTCAGGAATGCCAGCTCGCGCAGGCGGTGCTCGAGGGTCGCGTAATCGTACTCCACCATGGTGAAGGTTTCGGTGGAGGCCAGGAAGGTCACTTCCGTGCCCTGGCGGCCATTGGCATCGCCTACGACAGCTAGCGGGGCCACCGAATCGCCGTGCCGGAATTCGATGAAATGCTCCTTGCCGTTGCGGAAGATGCGCAGCTTGAGCCAAGTGGACAATGCGTTCACCACGGATACGCCCACGCCGTGCAGGCCACCGGAGACCTTGTAGGAGTTCTGGTCGAACTTACCGCCCGCGTGGAGCTGGGTCATGATGACCTCGGCGGCCGAGATGCCCTCTCCAGAGTGGATATCGGTCGGGATGCCGCGTCCGTTGTCGGTGACGGTCACCGAGCCGTCGGCATTGAGCGTGACAGTAACTTCCGTAGCGTGACCGGCGAGGGCCTCGTCGATGGCGTTGTCCACCACCTCATAGACCATGTGGTGGAGGCCCGAGCCGTCATCGGTATCGCCGATATACATGCCGGGCCGCTTGCGCACAGCGTCAAGGCCTTTGAGCACCTTGATCGAGTCGGCGCCATAAGCGTCGGCATTCACGTTGATAGCAGGTTCGGCCATTTGGGATCCTTGCAAGGCGCAGCGGGAAAGAGTGAAGGTGCGCCAGGGTTTTGATTCGTCAGATCAGATATTTAGTGACGATTGGTTGAAATTTCACCCCCGCGCGCCTACGCGCGCGTGAAAAGGGGCATAAAAATCCACGGAAAAGTGCCGAATCAGGGCTGCTGAGGGGCGGCCCGTTGTCTCAGGAGGGGCCAGAGGGCGCGGGCGGCGAGAGCCGCAAAGACGAGGGCCAACGCAGCCCAGATCAGACCTGCTGCCTCGGTCATCACGCCAGCCTCGCTATCGTAGCAACGGCCAAGCTCGTTGAAGCAGTCCCGCCAGCGCCAATAGCGCTCGTGAAAGGCAAAGGCGCAGGTAAGGCTCAGGCCAAGCCAGAGAGCGAGCCTTACGATTGTCATGTGCCCCTCAGCGGGCCGCCACAGCCGCCGCCGCGCCTGCCATGACCGTGCCGGTGAACCGGTTGAGCCTGCGGATGGCGCCAGGGGTGGTGAAGAGCCGGCGCGCCCGGGAGGCGAGCACGATATAGCCGCCGAACACTACCGCCAGCACGGCCAAGGTCGCCAAGGCCAGCTCCAGATAGCCGAGCACCGTGATCCGGGTGAGATCGAGGAAGGTGGGCAGGAGCGCGAGGTAAAACACGATGGTTTTTGGATTCCCCAGCGTCAGAGCCAGCCCGCCGAGCAGCAGCTTCAGCGGATGCTCCGCCTTTTCCTCGGCAGCGATCTCCCGCGCCGTCGCAGGAGCCGTCCAGAGCTTGTAGGCGATGTAGAGCAGATAGGCCGCGCCTGCATATTTCACGACCAGGAACACCCCATGGAAGGTCTGCGCCAGAGCCGCCAGACCAAGCACCGCGAAGGTGAGCCAGACCACGTCGCCCAACGCGATCCCGATGCTGAAGGGAATAGCTCCCCTCGGGCCCCGCCCCAGCACCCGCGCCACGATGGCGGCGATGCCTGGACCCGGCGAAGCGGCGGCGATGAAGAGGGCGGACGAGAACAGGATGAGGCCTGCGGGTTCCATGGCGATACCGGCGAAAGAAATGGTGTTGCGCCTTCCTTATAGGCCGGAGCAGCGTCCCATACCATCAACGAGTTTTGATGTGTTCGATCACACCGGGCGAAACCTGCAGCACATTGGCCCTGCTCTCTATGGCTAAGAAAGAAGCGCCAGGAGGAGCAGGAGTCCGGCATAGACCGTATTCGTGACCATGCTGGCCAGGATTGCGTGCTCCAGTGCCTTGGACACATAGAGCCAGCCATAGAAGAGGCCCACGGCAACACCGATCCCTTCATAAAAAAGGATCGGCCATGAGATCGGGCTGCCCATGCTCAACGATACGAGGGCCGTCAACAGAGGCGGGATCAGAAGAGCTGCCCACGTCAACGAAGCGGGGCGAGGGTTGCCTGCCGTGGAGCCGCCCAGCCACAAAATCAATGTCACCAGCCCAAACCGCAGGATCAGCTCGCAGGTGATCGCATAAAAGGTGATGCCGAGCACGGTATCGGACCAGAAGGTTCGGGATGGATCCAGACGATCTGCGTATCTCGCAATCTCCCAATATGTTTCGGGAGAAAGCCACCATGTCAGCAGGGAGATCTCGATAAGACATACGCCGACGATGCAGGCGAGATCGACGGTGCGCAGCCAATGTTGTGGCTCGGAGGGAGCCGGTTCATTCCGCACCCGGCGCAGGATCAGGGAAACGATGCCCACTCTCTCCGCAAGCGCGACGCCGACCGCGACCATTCCGGAAAGGACTGCGCTCAGCACAACCCCTGTGCTTAACGGCGACAAAGCCTCGGGATGATTGCTCGGGAACAGAAAGAGCGGAATCGCTTCCAGAAGACCGAGGCCGAGGAGCGCGAAAAATGGCCTGCTAAACACCGAGATAATCCCAGAGCGGGCGCAAGGCGACGATCAGAGCGGGAAACCACATGAGGGCCAGAAGGCCATGCTCCAGGGTGCGTGTCACATAAAGCCACGCGCATACGATCGTTGCCACGCTCCAGGCCAGGATATCGGCTGCCACGGCAAGATCGAACGGATAGTCGAGATAGGGGGACAGAAGAGCGATCAATCCCAGGCCGAGACCTTCGATGACAAAGATCGCGGCGGCTAAAGCGAAGGTTCGCCGCGCCTCTCCGAAGACCTTAAGGCAAATCCAGGCAAGGATGTTCAGCAATCCAATCCAGCAGAGAAGGGCGGTGGCAAGAAGCTCCGCAGCCAGCTGGATGCCGTCTGCCACGGTTGTGTCGTGCCAATGCTTCTCGGTTGAAAAGGATTGGGGCGACAGAGCCTGAATGGCGCCTGAGGCGAGCACGGCCAGGAGACAGACGACAAGGCCGATGAAAACAGTGCTTACCCACTGTCCCGCGATCGGTTGAGCATGTCCGCGTGCCTTGTCGAGGATATAGCTGCGAAGACCGACTTTCGGTGCCGCGACCACACCTCCCGCGAGCAGGATGAAAGGGATCGCGAGGATGAGTAGAAGACCGGTTGCCAGGATCGAGAAATCGATCTCGACGCCCTCGAAAGTTCCACCCAGGATGAATGCACAGGCAAGCGATACACCGAATGCGGCGAAAGCGATCAGGATGGCAAGGGTAATGCGCAAGGAATCGGCCCCATTGAAACGGGCCGCATCCTTGTCGGGATCGCGCAGCAGGCAAACTCCACGAATGAAGAGGTGTTCAGGAGAGCGGTTCGATCAGACCGGGTGAAACCTGCAGCACGTCCGCACGGCCTTCGAGTTCAGCAAATAGGCTCGGATCTGCCCCCGTCATCCAGACTTGACCGCCCAGCGCTTCCAAAGCCGAGAAGAGGCCTGCGCGGCGGCGGGGATCTAGATGGGCGGCGACCTCGTCGAGGAGCACGAAAGGCGCGATGCCGCTCATGCTGGCGACGAGCTGCGCATGGGCGAGAACGAGGCCGATGAGGAGCGCCTTCTGTTCGCCGGTGGAGGCGGTGTTGGCGGGAATATCCTTCGGCCCGTGGCGCACGAGAAGGTCGGAGGCCTGCGGACCAACGAGGGTGCGTCCGGCGGCGCGGTCGCGCGGGCGGTTGTCGCGAAGGATCGCGCGATAGCGGTCTTCCGCATCCACGGCGGGGAGCGTGGCGACGAGGCTGTCGATCTCGCCTTCTAACCCCATCGTCGCGAAGGGAAAGGGTGAGTCTTCCGCGCGGGTTTCGAGGATGAGCGACGCCAGCCGTTCCACGGTCTCGCGCCGCGCCGCGGCAACGGCGATGGCGAGCTCAGCCACTTCGCGCTCCAATGCATCGAGCCACAAGCGGTCGTCTGGGTTTTCCTCCAGCACGCGGTTGCGGGAGCGCAGCGCGCGTTCCAGCGCGTTCACCCGTGTCCCATGCTCCGCATCGACGGCGAGGACAAGGCGGTCGAGAAAACGGCGGCGGTCGCCTGCGGGACCGCGAAACAGCGCGTCGAGATCGGGGGTCAGCCAGACTACGCGCAGATACTCGGCAAAGGCCGTCGGCGATGAAGCCGTCGATCCGTCGATGCGGCAGACGCGTGAGGCGCGGGAATTCTCGGCAGCCGGTTCCAGGCCCGTGCCGAGGCGATGCTCGCCGAAGGGCGCGTCGAGGGTGAGCGAGACGGCGAATGAGCCCGGGCCGCCCTGGCGGGCCATGTCGCCCAGTTCCGCGCGGCGCAGGCCGCGTCCCGGCATGAAAAGGGAGATCGCCTCCAGCACATTCGTCTTGCCCGCGCCGTTCTCGCCCACCAGCGCGACCAGCTGGCGCGAGATGGGGAGATCCAGGCTCGCATAGGTGCGAAAATCCTGAAGGATCAGACGGGCGATTCGGGAAGCGGAAACGGGAGCGGAGGACATGCGCCCCCTTCTTTCAGGAGCGGGCGCGAAAGATCAAGCGTTGGCGCGGACAAAGCGTGGTTTCGATCGTCGCGAGGTGGGTTCAACGCCGGCTCCATTGCCTCTCACCTCATCCTGAGGAGGCACGAAGTGCCATCTTGAAGGAGGATCCAGTGCCCTCTGGAGGCCTCCTTCGAGACGCAGCTGCGCTGCTCCTCAGGATGAGGTTTATGGGCCTCAAACGAAAATCACCGGCACAAGGCCGGTGATGACGAGGAGATTCATCCTGAAAACGATCCCGGGTTCTGCTGCGCAGCCCCGGGATGACGCTTGTATCAGCGATGCTTACACGCGCATCGGCATCAGCACGTAGAGCGCGGCTGCGCCTTCGCGATCCTGGATGACCGTAGGCGAGCCGGGATCGGCAAGCTTGAACAGGGCCGTATCGCCGTCGAGCTGGGCCGTGATGTCGAGGAGATAGCGGGCGTTGAAGCCGATATCGATGGGAGCGTTGTCGTAATCGACCTCGATCTCTTCCGTCGCGCTGCCCGAATCCGGGTTGTTCACGGTGAGCGTCAGACGGCCATCGGCGAGCGCCAGCTTCACCGCGCGGCCACGCTCCGAGGAGATCGTGGAGACGCGGTCCACGGCTTTGGCGAAATCGCCGCGCTCGACCACGAGAACCTTGTCGTTGCCGGCGGGAATGACGCGCTGGTAATCCGGGAAGGTGCCGTCGATGAGCTTGGAGGTCAGCACCACGCCGTCAAAAGTCAGGCGCACCTTGGCCGGCGAGAGCTCGACATGGATATTCTCCGAGCCGTCCTCGACGAGCTTGACGATCTCGGCCACGGCCTTGCGCGGAATGATCACGCCGGGCATGCCTTCCGAGCCGGTGGGAGCGGGCAGCTCCACGCGGGCGAGGCGGTGGCCGTCGGTGGCGACGGCGCGCATGACCAGCGATCCGCCGGCATCGATGGTGTGGAGATAGATGCCGTTGAGATAATAACGGGTCTCTTCCGTCGAAATCGCGAACTGGGTCTTCTCGATGAGCTTCTTGAGGTCGGCCGCCGCGAGGCTGAAGCTGTGCGGCAGGTCGCCGGCGGCGAGATCCGGGAAGTCGCTTTCAGGAAGAGCCTGCAGCATGAAGCGCGAGCGGCCCGAGCGGATCTGCATCTGGCCCATATCGGCCGTCATTTCCAGGGATACCTGCGCGCCGTCGGGCAGCTTGCGCACGATGTCGTAGATCATGTAGGCGGGCACCGTCGTGGAGCCGGCTTCCGTGATCTCGGCGGGGATCGTCTCCGTCACCTCGATATCGAGGTCGGTGGCCCGCAGGCGCAGGGCGCCGTCCTCGGCCCGCAGGAGCACGTTCGACAGGATCGGAATGGTGTTGCGGCGCTCGACGACGCGGTGCACGTGACCCAGCGCCTTCAGAAGAGCGGCGCGCTCAACAGTAACTCTCATAACGCGACACCTATTGTCGGTGAAATTCTTGTTCTTACGGAAACCTTTGGCCTGCCGCGTGAAGCGACAAGCGAGGCGGCAAGATTGGCGTTTGTTGCCGGAGAAAGCAAGCCATGTGCTGGCTTGCCCCGAACACGCCGCTCCGCCGCCCGGATAAGGGGATTATTCCTGCAGCATCCGTTTGAGGAGCTCGACCTCATCGGAGAGCGCATGATCTTCCCCTAAGGCTTTCTCGATCTTGCGCACCGCATGGAGCACGGTGGTGTGATCGCGCCCACCGAAACGGCGGCCGATCTCCGGCAGGGAGCGAAGGGTGAGCACCTTCGACAGGTACATGGCGATCTGGCGCGGACGCACCACGGCGGCGGTGCGGCGCTCCGAGAGGATGTCCGAGCGGGAGACGTTGTAGCGCGAGGCCACGAGCTTCTGGATGTCCTCGATCTTCACGCGCTTCGGCTCGCGGTTGCGGACGAGGTCGCGGATCGCTGTTTCGGCGGTCTCGAGCGTGATGGCGGAACCCGTGAGCGTGGCATGGGCCAGCAGACGGTTCACCGCGCCTTCGAGGTCGCGGCCATTCGCCGTGATCGAGCGGGCCACATAGGAGATCACGTTCGGTCCCACCTCGAAGGTGGGATGAATGGTCTTCAAACCTTCGATGCGGGTCGTGAGGATCGAGGTGCGGAGGGCCTCGTCCAAGGCCGTCACCTCGACCACGAGGCCACCGGCCAGGCGCGAGCGCACGCGCTCATCCAGGTTCTCGAGATCCGCGGGCGGACGGTCGGCGGCGATCACGATCTGACGGCCCGCATCGATGAGGGCGTTGAGCGTGTGGCCGAATTCTTGTTGGATCTGCTTGCCCTGAATGAACTGCACATCGTCGATGATGAGCAGGTCAATGCCGCGCAGGCGCTCCTTGAAGGCGAGCGAGGTCTGCGCTTTGAGGGAGGCGACAAAGCCGTACATGAACCGATCGGCGGTGAGATAGATGACGCGGCGGCCTTGCGCGCGCATCTCATGGCCGATGGCGTGAAGAAGATGGGTTTTGCCGAGACCCACGCCCGCATGGAGATAAAGCGGGTTGTAGATTACCTGGCCGTTCGGCGCATGGGCCACGCGATCGGCTGCGGCATGCGCCAGCGCGTTGGAGCGGCCGACGATGAAGCTCTCGAAGGTGAGGCGCGGATCGAGGGGCGCGCCGCCGAGATCGGAATTCTCGCCGCGCTCTTCCTGCGGAAGCGCCATCGACGGCATCTTCGGCTCGCTGGCCTGGGCCGTTGCAGGCATGGGGGCTGCCGCATTCGGGCGGGGCGCTTCGTTGGGGCGGCGCTGAGGAGCGGCTTCGCGGCCGAGGCTGCTGCGCACGCCGATCGACACGCGCTCCACATCGACCGTCTCGGAACGGTAAACGGACAGAACCCGGTCGGCGTAATGGGACTCGATCCAGCTTTTCAGGAAGCGGGTCGGTACTGACAGATAGGCACAGCCCTCCACCACCGAATCCAGCTCCAGACGGCCGAACCAGCTGGCGAAAATGTCCTCGCCCAACTCGGCGCGCAGGCGGCGTTTTACTCGCGCCCACACATCCGCTGCCGTTTGTTCGCCTGAAGCTTCCATGCCGCTCTCGCTGGCTGCGGCAAAGGTGCGATGGTCCTCGCTGCGATACATCAAATTCCCTCCACGAGGTTCCGCCGAATTTGGCCGAAACCCCCACGCATGACCCGTTCTGAACAAGAAAAGCAGACCTGCTCACAGGTTGTTCAGAACTTGGCGCCCCCAATTGTACTGAAGATTATCAAACCGTTTTTAAGGTGAGACGATATGAAGACCTCGTCTCTTTTTGCATCCTATCAAGCTCTACCAAGTCTACCCCTAGGTAAGGGACGTGCTTTCGTTTGCTTCTTGTTAGACTGAAACAAAGCCCTGACCTCTTGGTTGTGTTCTATAGCTTGGGACTTGAGTGGATGACTTAACGACAAACCGTTGAAGTAGGTTGACCATATACAGGCTGGGGGAGGGCGCGCAACATGGTCGAGTCAACAGGATCCGTCCCCGTATCCCAAAAAGGCTCCACAGACCCGTCCACAGGTTTTGGAGCGCGACGATAAAGTCCTGACTCTTCAACTGATTCACAGTGTCGCTTCGCCCGATCCGAGCGAGTGAAAAAAGCTTTTCCCGCAACCTTGATTCAGGATCGATTCGGGTCGAATTCGAGGGTGATTCCGATGCCTTGCGAACCTTTGCCTGCTAAACAATTGAAAGAGTTTAGCATTTTATGTGCAGTTTGAATCTGTGTTGCTGCCTTCGTCACCCGGGTTTTCGGCCTTAAAGTCAAGCTGTCGTGTGGATAAAAAGAGGCCGGATAAAAGGCCTGGAATCTGGAAGTTTTCTCGAGGCTGAAAGCGGCCCTTGGCGGAGAGGTCCGTGATGGAAAAAGAGGGGGCCGTTGATGCTGTAGAGGGCCACTCCTAAGGAGCGGATGCATCCCCTTCTCATCTGCCGGGAGGCACCTCTGCGTCATGACCAGCCCCTGTGTCGGGGGAGGCTCTCTTACCTGCTGTCCATCCCTCGAAGGACGGGCCCCCGCATCTGCTCCGCCAATGAGGGAAAAGGCATCGAGAAAGGGTATGGCCAGAACCTATAGGGGCCGCTTTTTAGATAGATATCCGCAGCTTCCGGCTTTGCTCTCCAAGGCGATGAGCAGGGCTTCAGGCAACAAAAAACCCGGCCGCGAAGCCGGGTTCGATGATCTGCCGTGCCCTAAGGCTATTAAGCGCTCAAAGCCTTGATGCGGCTGGTGAGGCGCGAAACCTTGCGGGAGGCGGTGTTCTTGTGAACGATGCCCTTCTGGGCAGCGCGCATCATCTCGGGCTCGGCGGCGCGGAGAGCGGCAAGAGCCTCGTTCTGGTTGCCGGAGGCGATTGCCTCCTCAACCTTGCGCACGAAGGTCCGCATGCGGCTGCGACGCGACTTGTTGACCGCGGTGCGCTTCGCAATCTTGCGGGTCATCTTCTTGGCGGAAACGGTATTGGCCATGGCCAAAGCCTCGTTCTTTTAAATCCCGACGCGACGAAGCGGCTTGGGCCCTGTCAGCAATCGGATGATGAATGGAAACCGAAGAGCCCGCGGGACGCGCGGGCTCGTGTAAGGCGGCTTATAGACGTGATCCTCGGGAACGTCAACGAGAGTCGGCCTTTGCGCGTCAAAAAAGCGCCTCAAGGCCCTTTTTAGCCCCTTCCGCGAGCATCCGGCGCCAGGGATTGGCGGGGTCGAGGAGCAATCTGAGCGCCATGGCCGCCGAGACCGCGACCAGGAGCGGACGGATCAGCCGTACCCCCAAACGCATGGCGAGGCGCGATCCCACCTGGGCGCCGAGAAACGAGGCTCCCGCCATCACGAGCCCTATGGGCCAGACGACGGCGCCGGTGGCAGAATAAAGGAAGAGGCTTCCAAGGTTGCTTGCCAGGTTCAGGAGCTTGGTATGGGCGGTGGCCCGCAGCACCCCGTAGCCGAGCAGGCTGACGAAGGCGAGCATATAGAAGGAGCCGGCGCCCGGGCCGAAGATGCCGTCATAGAACCCCACGGCCACAGGCGCGGTGAGCCCGAAGGTCACGGTGGTCATGCGGGCATGGGCATCCTCGTCCTTGAGCTTCCGCGACAGGGCGAAATAGAGGGCGATGGCGATCAGCAGCACCGGGATCAGGGTCTGGAGCACGGGAGCGGGCAGGAAGCGCACGCAGAGCGCGCCTGCGATCCCGCTGGCGAAGGCGATGGCCGCGAAGCCCCAGGCCTTGCGCCACTCGATCAGCTCCCGGCGCCCGAAGGTGTAGGTGGCGGAAGCCGCCGCGAAAACGCCCTGCACCTTATTGGTGGCAATCGCTTCCGCAGGCCCCAGGCCCGCAAGCAGCAGGGCGGGCACTGTCAGCAATCCGCCGCCGCCTGCGATGGAATCCACGAACCCTGCAAAAAACGAGATCGCGGCCAGGGCCGCGATCATGTCGAAACCGATATCGAGCACGTTTACTGGTCTTTGAACTCGGCTGCGCGCTTCTCCACGAAGGCGGCCATGCCCTCCTTCTGGTCGGCGGTGGCGAACATAGCGTGGAACACGCGCCGCTCGAAGCGGATGCCCTCGGACAGGGACAGCTCGTCGGCGCGGTTGATCGTTTCCTTGGTCATCATGGTGATGGGCAGCGACATGGAGGCGATGGTCTCCGCCGTCTTCATGGCTTCCGTCATGAGGTCGGCGAGCGGCACCACGCGGGCCACGAGGCCGGAGCGCTCGGCCTCCTCGGCACCCATCATACGACCCGTGAGGCACATCTCCATGGCCTTGGCCCTGCCGATGAGACGGGTGAGGCGCTGCGTGCCGCCCATGCCGGGCATGACGCCGAGCTTGATCTCGGGCTGGCCGAATTTGGCGTTGTCGGCGGCGATGATGAAATCGCACATCATGGCGAATTCGCAACCGCCGCCGAGCGCAAAGCCCGCCACCGCTGCGATCATGGGCTTGCGCCGTCCCGCCACCTTCTCCCAGCCGGAAAACTGGTTGTCGAGGTAGATCTGCGGATAGGCGAGCGAGGCCATTTCCTTGATGTCGGCGCCGGCGGCGAAAGCCTTCTCGGAGCCGGTGACCACGATGCAGCCGATCTTCGGGTCGGCCTCGAAGGTGTCGAGCGCCTGATTGACCTCGTTCAGGAGCTGAGAATTGAGGGCGTTGAGGGCCTGGGGCCGGTTGAGGGTGATGAGCCCCACCTTGCCGCGGGTCTCAATGATAATCGTTTCATAGGCCATGGCGCCACCTCCGCTGTTCTTGCCCTTGGGTACGGGAGGCGACGGGGCTCGGCAAGGCCAAAGTGCTTGTGCTTAATCGTCATCCCGGATGATGTCGGCGGACCCGGGATGACGGCTTTGAAAGGGTCACTCCACCACCTTGCGATAGAGATGCCAGGTGGCGTGTCCCAGGATCGGCAGAACGACCGCAAGACCGATGAAGAGCGGGATGAAGCCGACGACGAGCAGACCGGCGACGATGAAGGCCCATACGATCATCGGGCCCGGATTGGCGGCGACCGCCCGGAACGACGTGAGGATCGCAGGGATCGCGCCCACGTCCCGGTCGACCAGGAGCGGAAAGGAGATCACGCTCAAGGCGAACACCACGGCGCTGAACACGAAGCCCAGGACGTTGCCGACGATGATGAGGGTCCAGCCGTGCCGCGTGGTGAACACCTCGCCGAGGAAGGCGCTTAAGGATTCGGGCGCGCGCCAGCCGAAAAGGGATTGATACAGGGTCTGAGCGGTGAGCAGCCAGGCGATGAAGATCACCATCAGCAGAACGCCCAGGGCCGCGATGGAGCCCAAGGAGCGCGAGCGGAAGACGTTGGAGACGCTGCCGACGGAGACCTCCTGCCCGCGTTCGCGCTCGCGGCTGATCTCATAAAGGCCCACGGCCGCGAGCGGCCCGATCAGGGCGAAGCCCGACATGAGGGGGAAGAGCAGCGGCAACATGTTGTTGCCGAAGGCGAGGCCCGCGAAGAACACCCCGAGGACCGGGTACATCAGGCAGATGAAGAAGATATGCGTCGGAGCGGCCCAGAAATCCGCCGTGCCCTGTTTCAGGGCGTCCATGAGATCGTGCATGCCGATCCGGCGGATGACGAGGTGCTCCGACACCGGGTCTCTTTGGAGATGGGAAACTGCATTGAGCCTGGCCATGGCGGTCCCTCCTGAACCTCGAGTTCAAGCGGTCGCGGCCTGTCATGCGAGAGGATGCCGACGGGAAGGTCGCAACCTGCATCACTGAAGACTTGTCGCCCTTTCAGGTTTTTTCGAGGAGGCTCAAGAAAATAGGCGCATCACTTTATCGAGCGCGCCCGCTTCTGGCAGACGGGACAATAGAAGGTGGAGCGGCCGGACTGCACGAGCCGTGAGACCGTCCCCGTGCATTGAGGCGTCACGCAGGCCTCTCCCTCGCGGTCGTAGACGCGGAAGGAGTGCTGGAAATAGCCGAGCGAGCCGTCGACCTGCGCATGGTCGCGCAAGGTGGAGCCCCCGGCCGTCACGGCCTCCGACAGAACGTCCCGGATGACCTCCGCGAGCTGATGCGCCTTCTCCGTGGGCTTGCCGGCCTTGGTGGCGAGGGATCCCGCAGGGGCCTCCGGGTGAAGGCCGGTGCGGAACAGGGCCTCGCAGACATAGATGTTGCCGAGGCCCGCGATGAGCCGCTGGTCGAGGAGGGCTGCCTTCAGGGGCGTGCGTCTGCCTGCGAACAGGGTGGCGATCACCTCGCCGGACAGCTCGTTGCCCAGGGGTTCGATGCCCATGCCCGCAAAGTGCCTGCAGGTCTCGATCTCCGAGCGGGGCACAAGGTCCATGAAGCCGAAGCGGCGGGCGTCGTTATAGGTAATGCTTGCCCCATTGGAGAGCCCGAACACCACATGGTCGTGGGCGCCCAGGCCCCCGTGCTCGTGGTGAAATTCCCCCGGCATCCGGGTCTCGCCTCCTTTCGTCACCAGGAAGCGTCCGGACATGCCCAGATGCATGATCAGCACCTCGTCGGAGGAGAGATCGGCCAGCAGATACTTGGCCCGGCGGCCCAGAGCCCTAACCTCCTGGCCTTCCAGGCGCTCCGCGAACCTTTCGGGGAACGGAAAGCGCAGGTCGGGGCGGCGCTGCATCACCTTGGTGAAGCGGGCTCCCACCATGGCGGGTTCCAGGCCCCGGCGTACGGTTTCGACTTCAGGCAGTTCAGGCATCAACCATCTCTTTGGTTCTTGGGCTTCCTTACATAGCCATCGGGCCCCGCTTCCGCTATGGATCGCTGCAAAGCGTTTTCCGGCGAAGTGGGCCCGGTTCGCCGCTTTAAAACGCGGCAAAGCAAGGATGAGCGCGGTTCCGTGTGAGCGGAGCGGGCGATTGATGTGAGAGAAGGTTATCGAGGATCATGACCGACGAGAACACCCATTTCGGGTTTCAGTCCGTGCCCCTGGGCGAGAAGCAGGATCGTGTGAACGAGGTCTTCCGCTCCGTGGCGAGCCGCTACGACCTCATGAACGACCTCATGTCCGCAGGCCTCCACCGGCTCTGGAAGGGTGATTTCGTTTCGACCCTGCGCCCGCCCAAGGACCGGCCCTTCCGCCATCTGGACGTGGCCGGCGGCACGGGCGACATCGCCTTCCGCATTCTCGAAGCGGGCGGGCCCCAAACCCGCGTGACCGTGCTCGACATCAACGGCGAGATGCTCAAGGTCGGCGCCGAGCGCGCAGGCGACCGCTATGGCGACCGCATCGACTTCGTCGAGGCCAATGCGGAGGAGCTGCCGCTCGAATCCAGCACCTATGACGCCTACACCATCGCCTTCGGCATCCGGAACGTGCCGCGCATCGATGCGGCCTTGCGCGAGGCCCATCGGGTGCTGAAGCCCGGCGGACGTTTCCTCTGCCTCGAATTCTCGAAGGTGGACGTGCCGCTTCTCGACAAGATTTACGACGCCTATTCCTTCAACGTCATCCCGCGCATGGGGCAGATGGTGACGGGCGACGCCGAGTCCTATCAGTATCTCGTGGAGTCGATCCGCAAGTTCCCGCCGCCCGCCGCTTTCGCCCGCATGATCGAGGAGGCGGGCTTCAAGCGCGTCACCCATCGTCCGCTCTCCGCAGGCGTCGTCGCCATTCATTCCGGCTGGAAGATCTGACCCGTGATCGGCAGCATCGTCCATCTCGCGCGGAACCTGCGCGCCGGTTTCATCCTCGCCCGCGAAGGCGCGCTCGGCCTGTTCGATCCGAGTGCCCTGCCGCCCTCGGCGCGTCTTGCCCTGCGCATGGCGCGCCTCATCGAGCGGCGGCAGAGTGAGGATGGCGCTGCGCGCCTCTCCAAGGCGCTCATGCGGCTCGGGCCTTCCTACGTCAAGTTCGGCCAGTTTCTCGCTACCCGCCCCGACATCGTCGGCGTTGCGGCGGCGCGCGATCTGGAGCGGCTGCAGGACCGGATGACGCCGTTCCCGCGCGCTCAGGCCGTTGCAACCATCGAGGCGGCTTTGGGCCGTCCCATCGACGATCTCTTCATCGAGTTCAGCGAGCCGTTGGCCGCCGCTTCCATCGCGCAGGTGCACAAGGCGCGCATCCGCACGCCCGAAGGCGAGGAAACGGTCGCCGTCAAGGTGGTGCGTCCCGGCGTGCGCGAGGGCTTTGCCCGCGACCTTCAGGCCATGCGCGCGGCGGCCCGCCTGTTCGAGCGCATGGTGCCCGACGCGCGCCGCCTCAAACCCATGGAAGTGGTGGAAACGCTGGCGCGTTCCGTCGCGGTCGAGATGGATCTTCGCCTGGAGGCGGCGGCGGTATCGGAGCTTGCCGAGAACACCAAGGCCGATCCCGATTTTCGCGTGCCGAAGCCCGAATGGGATCTCACCGCCCGCGACATTCTCACCACCACCTGGATCGACGGCATCCGTCTCAACGATATCGAGGCCATCGAGCGCGCAGGCTTCGACCGGGCGGCGCTTGGGCGCACGGTGATCCAGTCCTTCCTGCGTCATGCGATCCGCGACGGCTATTTCCACGCGGACATGCATCCCGGCAATCTCTTCATCGATGCGGAAGGCCGTCTCGTCGCCGTCGATTTCGGCATCATGGGCCGCCTGGGCATGAAGGAGCGTCGTTTCCTTGCCGAGATCCTTCTCGGCTTCATCCGCCGCGATTATCTGCGCGTGGCGCAGGTGCATTTCGAGGCAGGCTATGTGCCGCCGCATCATTCGGTGGAAGATTTCGCGCAGGCCATCCGCGCCATCGGCGAGCCGATCCATGATCGCCGTGCCGACGAGATTTCGATGGCGAAGCTGCTCACGCTTCTCTTCGAAATCACCTCTCTCTTCGACATGGCGACGCGCACCGAGCTCGTGATGTTGCAGAAGACCATGGTCGTGGTCGAGGGCGTGGCGCGCAATCTCGATCCGAAGCTCGATATGTGGACGACGTCGGAGCCGGTGGTGCGCGAATGGATCGAGCGCAATCTGGGTCCGCTCGGCCGCGCCGAGCAGGCGGGTCGTGGGCTGTGGACGCTCGCGGGCGTCATCAGCGACCTGCCGGAGCTGGCGCTGCGCGCCGAGCGCGTCCTCAACCAGATGGAAGACGTGACTGCCCGAGGCGTTTCCCTCAACCAGGAGAGCGTTGCCGCCATCGGCCGCGCCGAAGCGCGGGGCAACCGCTGGGGCGTGGTGGCCTTGTGGATTATCGCCGTCTCGCTGATGATCATGCTGTTTAGAGGTTTTGCATGACGGCGCTTTCCGGCAAACGCATCCTCCTCGTTATCGGCGGCGGGATCGCGGCCTATAAATCCCTCGACCTGATCCGGCGCCTGCGCGAGCGCGGCGCTTCGGTGCGCTGCATTCTCACCAACGGCGCGCAGCAATTCATCACGCCCCTGGCGGCATCCGCTCTCACCGGCCAGCGCAGCCATACCGATCTCTTCGACCGTGAGGATGAGGCCGATATCGGCCATATCAAACTCGCCCGCGATGCGGACCTCATCGTCGTAGCGCCCGCCACCGCCAATCTCATGGCGAAGATGGCGGGCGGCCACGCGGATGACCTCGCCTCTACGGTATTGCTGGCCACCACGCTCCCCATCCTGATCGCGCCCGCCATGAATGTGCGCATGTGGCTGCATCCGGCAACTCAGCGCAATCTGAAGATGCTTCAGGCCGACGGCGTTCACACCATTGGACCGAATGAGGGTGCGATGGCGGAGGCCGAGTTCGGCCCCGGACGCATGGCGGAGCCCTTGGAGATCGCAGCCGAAGTCGAACGTTTGCTCGCGCCGTCCGGTGTTTTGGCCGGCAAGCATGTGATCGTGACCTCGGGCCCGACGCACGAGCCGATCGATCCGGTGCGCTACATCGCCAACCGTTCCTCCGGCAAGCAGGGTCACGCTATCGCGAAAGCCGCCGCCGCCGCAGGCGCTCGCGTGACGCTTGTTTCCGGTCCCGTCGATCTGCCCGATCCCAAAGGCGTCACGGTTGTGCGCGTTGAAAGCGCGCGAGAGATGCTGGAGGCGGTGCAGGGCGCCTTGCCCGCCGATATCGGCATCTTCGCCGCCGCCGTCGCCGATTGGCGCGTGGCCAATGCGGGCGAGCAGAAGATCAAGAAGAAGGATGGCGCATTGCCGAATCTGTCGCTGACGGAAAATCCCGACATCCTCGCCACGATCTCGCATCTGACGACGAACCGCCCCGCGCTCATGGTCGGCTTTGCCGCCGAGACCGAGAACGTGATCGAGCACGCGAAGCAGAAGCTCGTGAAGAAGGGCTGCGATCTCATCGTCGCCAACGACGTTTCGCCGCAAACCGGCGTGATGGGCGGCGACAGCAACACAGTGCATCTCGTGACGCCATCCGGTATCGAGACCTGGCCGACGCTTTCGAAATCGGAAGTGGCCGAAAAGCTGATCGCGCATGTTGGCGCTCTGATCGGAGGCGTGAAATCATGAGCCACGTGCTGCACGTTCAGCGCCTTCCCCATGGCGCGGATCTGCCGCTGCCCCGTTATGAGACGGCAGGTGCGGCAGGCATGGATCTGATCGCAGCCAGTCCGGCGGATGCCCCGGTTGTATTGGCGCCGATGGAACGCAAGCTCATTCCCACCGGCCTCATCATCCAGTTGGCGCAGGGTTTCGAGGCTCAGATACGGCCGCGTTCCGGCCTCGCCTTCAAACACGGCGTCACGGTTCTCAACGCACCCGGCACCATCGATGCGGATTATCGCGGCGAGGTTCAGGTGCTGCTGGTCAACCTGAGCGCGGAGCCCTTCACCGTCACTCGCGGCATGCGCATCGCGCAGATGATCGTCGCGCCTGTGACGACGGTCGAGCTGATCGAAGTGGATGCCGTCAATGATACGTCACGTGCGGCGGGCGGGTTCGGGTCGACCGGGTTGAGCTGAAGGGCACGCGATGAACTTTCTTTCTCGCCGTTCGCTTCTCGCCATCGCCGCCGTTACGGATATCGCGCTCTATGCGCGCCCCATGCCGGTTTCGGCCAAGGCGCTTGCCGCCCGGCACAACCTGCCGCCGCGCTATCTCGAGCCGGTGCTGCAGGCGCTGGTGCGGCAGGGCGTCTTGAAAGGCGTGCGCGGGCCGCGCGGCGGCTATGAGCTCGCCCGCGAGCGCCGGCGCATCACGGCTGGCGACATCGTGCGCATCGCCATGTCGGCGCAGGATGAGGAGAGCACTTCGCCCCTCCCGGAATCGCGCCTGGCCGACGTGGTGGTGGCGCCTCTCGTCGCGAAGGGAACCGAGGCTTTCCTGAGCGAGCTCGACAAGGTGACGGTAGAGGATCTTTGCAACCAGGCTCAGGCGGAAGCGGTTGTCGAGCCAAGCAATCCCGTCGATTTTATCATTTAAATTTGTGAAATAGGTCAATTATCGACAGCCGACGCGAAAAGGATTACGGTCCTCTCCATTCTTATGGAGGAACTCATGGCTGACACCCTCAAGGCCTCGAATGCCAAGCCCGGCCGCGGCCGCATCTATGGCTCGATCACGGATACCATCGGCAATACCCCCCTGGTGCGCCTCAACCGGCTGCCGAAGGAGCACGGGGTCGATGCGGAGATTCTCCTCAAGCTCGAATTCTTCAACCCCATTTCCAGCGTGAAGGACCGTATCGGCGTCAACATGGTCGATGCCATGGAAGCGGCGGGCCGGATCAGGCCCGGCACCACGCTGATCGAGCCCACCTCCGGCAATACCGGCATCGCGCTCGCCTTCGTGGCCGCCGCGCGCGGTTACCGCCTGATCCTCGTCATGCCCGAGACCATGTCCATCGAGCGCCGCAAGATGCTGGCCTTCCTGGGCGCGGAGCTTGAACTCACTCCCGGCCCGCAAGGCATGAAGGGCGCGATTGCGCGCGCCGAGGAGCTTTTGAAGGAAATCCCGAATTCGGTCATTCCGCAGCAATTCCAGAATCCGGCGAACCCCGAGATCCACCGCAAGACCACGGCGGAGGAAATCTGGAACGACACCGACGGACAACTCGATGCCTTCGTGGCGGGCGTCGGCACCGGCGGCACGATCACGGGTGTGGCTCAGGTCATCAAGCCGCGCCTGCCGGACATGAAGGTTTTCGCCGTGGAGCCGGAGGATTCGCCGGTTCTCTCCGGCGGCCAGCCCGGCCCGCACAAGATCCAGGGCATCGGCGCTGGCTTCGTGCCGGAGGTGCTCGACCGCTCGCTCATCGACGGCGTCATCACCATCGGCAACCAGACGGCTTTCGACATGTCGCGTCAGCTTGCCCGTCTTGAAGGTATTCCGGGCGGCATCTCCACCGGCGCGAACGTGGCGGCTGCGCTCGAACTTGCGTCGCGTCCCGAGTTCAAGGGCAAGCGCATCGTCACCGTCGCGCCCTCGTTTGCCGAGCGCTATCTCTCGACGGCTCTCTTCGAAGGGCTCTGAGGCCCTTCTTCACGATCCTGCAAGGGCGGCGTTCGAGCCGCCCTTTTTGTTTGTGCGCGATCAAGCTTGGCCAGAACTTCCCCGACAGGCTCGGGTTCTCCTTGCAAGCAACGACATCTGTTTGTGTTTCAAGGAGTTCCTCATGGCGGAGCGCAAAGCCCCACATTCATTGAAAGACCAAGATGCGGATCAGATCCGCAACGAGCAGCGCGGCGGCATCGACAGCCCCGTCGATCCCAATCGCGACGGCGGACCCGAGGGCAACACCACCCTACGCCGCGTGTGGAGCGAACCCGGCGGCGAGGCCTACAATTATCGGCAGGGCCAGACTGGCCAGACCAGTCAGGCCGGCATGGACGGCCATGATGAGCTCACTGCCGCCGAGACCCCTGAGACGACGAAGCATCTGAGCGATGCGAGCCTGTCGCCCGACGACAAGGACGCGACGGCAGAGGCCATCGAGCGCGCGACTGCAGTCAACGGCAAGGACAAGGGTTGAGAGGAGCAACGCATGGGTAACGCTGGCTACGGCAACCATACGGAAGACACGAAGAAAGACGTCGATTCCAAGCGGCTCGATCCGAAGGCGGATCAGGCAGGATCGTCTCGGGACAAGACCGACACTGGAACTCCCGCAGCGGGGCCGCATGGCAAGCCGTCGCTGACGAATCCGGATTCGACGCCCGGCACGGGCGCCCTGCCGGAAGCGGGCGATCACGACGCGACCGATTCCACCAGTTCGTAAATTCGAGAGGCACGAAACCGATGGCTGAAACCGACAAGAAACCCAATCAGGCGACCGAAGCCGATATCGACGCGCCGCGCCTGACACCGCAAGGCCGTGAGAACCCGGATGCCTCGGGCGAGGATTCCACCAATCCCATGGGCGAGGGTGCGAAGAAGGGACAAGCCAGCAAGGCCGAAGGATAGCTGTTCTCCAACGCCTGCGATGACAGACGCGGAATACGAAAAAGGCCGCCCCATGGGGCGGCCTTTTGATCGATTAAGCGCTCAGCGCTTCCTTCTGCTTCTCAGCGCGCTTGCGGTCGTTCGGGTCGAGGATCGCCTTGCGGATGCGGATGGACTTCGGCGTCACTTCCACGAGCTCGTCGTCCTCGATCCAAGCCAGCGAACGCTCGAGCGTCATGCGGATCGGAGGCGTCAGGCGCACGGCTTCGTCCTTCGAGGTCGTGCGGATGTTGGTGAGCTTCTTGCCCTTCAGCACGTTCACTTCGAGGTCGTTCTCGCGGTTGTGCTCGCCCACGATCATGCCCTGATAGACCTTCCAGCCCGGCTCGATCATCATCGGGCCGCGATCTTCCAGGTTCCACAGAGCGTAGGCCACGGCCTCGCCCGCGTCGTTGGAGATCAGCACGCCGTTGCGGCGTCCGGCGATCTCGCCCTTATAGGGCTGATAGGCATGAAACAGGCGGTTCATGATCGCCGTGCCGCGCGTGTCGGTGAGAAGCTCGCTCTGGTAGCCGATGAGGCCGCGGGTCGGAGCGTAGAACACGAGGCGCTGGCGGTTGCCGCCCGACGGCTTCATCTCGACCATCTCGGCGCGGCGCTCGGACATCTTCTGCACGACGACGCCGGAATGCTCCTCGTCCACGTCGATCACCACTTCCTCGATGGGCTCGAGGAGGTTGCCGGCCTCGTCCTTCTCGAAGACGACGCGGGGACGCGACACGGCGAGCTCGAAGCCCTCGCGGCGCATGGTCTCGATGAGGATCGCAAGCTGCAACTCGCCGCGGCCGGAGACGAAGAACGAATCCTTGTCGGAGGCTTCTTCGATCTTCAGCGTCACGTTGCCTTCCGCTTCCTTGAACAGGCGGTCGCGGATCATGCGGCTCGTCACCTTGTCGCCTTCGGTGCCCGCGAGCGGGCTGTCATTGACGATGAATGACATGGTCACGGTCGGCGGATCGATGGGCTGGGCCTGGATCGGAATGTCGTTCTCGGGCGCGCAGAAGGTATCGGCCACCGAGCCCTTCACGAGGCCCGCGATGGAGACGATGTCGCCGGCCTCACCGACCTCGATGGGCTGGCGCTCAAGGCCGCGGAAAGCGAGGATCTTGGACACGCGGCCGTTCTCGACCACGTTGCCTTCGCGGTCGAGCACCTTGATCGACTGATTCGGCCTCACCGAGCCCGAGGCGATGCGGCCCGTGACGATGCGGCCCAGGAAGGGGTTGGCCTCGAGCAGGGTGCCGAGCATGCGGAACGGGCCTTCCTCGGTCTTGGCCGGGGGCACGTGCTCCAGCACGAGGTCGAAGAGCGGAGCCAGACCCTGGTCGCTCGGGCCTTCCGGCGACTTGGCCATCCAGCCGTTGCGGCCCGAACCGTAGAGAATCGGGAAATCGAGCTGCTCGTCGGTGGCGTCGAGCGCCGCGAAGAGGTCGAACACCTCGTTGATCACTTCCTGATGGCGGGCATCGGGACGGTCGATCTTGTTGATGGCGACGATGGGGCGCAGGCCGATCTTGAGGGCCTTGGACACCACGAACTTGGTCTGGGGCATCGGGCCTTCAGCGGCGTCCACGAGGACGATCGCGCCGTCCACCATGCTGAGAATTCGCTCCACCTCGCCGCCGAAATCGGCGTGGCCGGGGGTGTCCACGATGTTGATGCGGGTATCCTTCCAGACGACGGAGGTCGCCTTGGCGAGAATGGTGATGCCGCGCTCTTTCTCGATGTCGTTCGAATCCATGGCGCGTTCTTCCACGCGCTGGTTCTCGCGGAAGCTGCCCGATTGCTGGAGGAGCTTGTCGACGAGGGTGGTCTTGCCATGGTCGACGTGCGCGATAATGGCGATATTGCGTAGTTTCATTGGGGTCTTTCAAAGCAAAACAGCCCGGCACGCGGTGGATGTCCCCGCGCCCCTGGCTCGTACCGGGCAGAAAAATCTGATGCGCTGCAATATAATGATTACTCTGCGGCGGCAATAGGGCGATGGCTCAAAGCTTTCGCAAGGAAGGGCCAAGTCTTCAGAAATACGGCCAAGTCAAAGGACATACGGGCTTATCCTCGCGACCTGTACGGTCCGAGGGGATGGGTCGAGGGGGCGCGAGGAGGCGTCCGGCTCGGCTGTGGGAGTGTGTCAAGAACCAAACGGCTCCTCGCGCACGGCTTTTTTAGGCGGACACCGCATCGATCCTCAAAGGATGTGCGGGCGGCCTCCTGCCGGCGGGCTTAGCGTTTCGCCGCATCCGCAGGACCGCTCCCGGCTCCACAATCACGACGCCTCGCGAGCGCGCCCCTCGGTGAGCCGGGACAACACAGGGTATAGCCAAGGTTAGGCATATTGTCAAGAACAAAGAGAGAACATATTATCTTCGCCGTCAGGGCCGTCCTGGCCGGACGGGGCCCGGGCCTTCCGATCCGTCTCCCTCCGTCCTCATCCTGAGGAGCAGCGCAGCTGCGTCTCGAAGGAGGCCTCCAGAGAACACTGCATCCTCCTTCGAGACGGTCGCTGACGCGACCTCCTCAGGATGAGGGCGGTGGGTGGTCGAAGCGGGATCATCGGCACAAGGCCGGTGATGACGTGACGAGTAGCAGGTCGTGAGAAGCCTTCTTCTCTACACCTTGTCATCCCGGACGGCGCAGCTGAGCCGGATCATCATCAGAGTGAAGTGCCGCAAGCCCTCTCCCCTTGTGGGGAGAGTTGGATAGGGGGCGACGGGTCGACCGAGTGGTCTGCTCAACCGGTTGGCGCCGTACCCCCTCCCTAGCCCTCCCCCACCACAAGTCGGGTCTTCCCGATTTGCGCCACCAAAAGCCGATCTCGGAAACATCCGAATGCTTTATGGGCCAGACTCGAAGGAGGAGCGCATGCGTCTCGATGGAGACCTCAATGCGCGCTGGCACCTTCTGAACTCTGCAACTGTGAGAAAGATCACAGACCATCGCGCGTCAGGGGCGCATGGTGATCCTGTTCTTCAGCAGGGAAGGTCCTGTGATGAACGTGGCGAACATCCGTGTGGACCAGAGACATGCTTCTCCGGGGCATGCTGTTTCGACGCATCGTCGCCTTTCGCTTCGATGCCGCATGACCCGTGGAGCCGAACGCCCGAAGGACAGCCGAGGCCTCGCGCGATCCGGCAGACGATGTGACCCGGCAACGAGGGATCTTGGCAGGCTCTCGGAGCGTCTTTGCCTGCTCTCCCATCCGCCGCATGCGAGAGGCTTCCCATGACAGCTTATCCGACTAGGCGTTCGCGCTCCTTCAGCCATTTCCGCCTCATGACGAGTGCGGCCACCCTCATTGTCCTTGCGGCCTCCGCCGAGGCCTGTCCGCTGGGCGATCACAACTCCCCGCGCGTGAAGATGATGCATGACATGACGCACGCCCATGCTGCGCCAATGACGATGGCGCAGCATCAGCCGTCTCCATTGCCGCCGGCGCGCAACGAGCTTGGAACCTATAGCCGCGATTTGCCGAAAGGTGCCGCGGCTCCGAGCAGCGATCAGCGCCCGCCGATCTATGCCAATCTGGGCGATCTCTCCTGGACGGAGGCAGGCCCCGCCGCGCCGGAGGCGCGCGCCTATTTCGATCAGGGTTATCGTCTCGGCTGGGGCTTCAACCATGCGGAGGCGGCTCGCGCGTTCCGCGCGGCGCAGGATCTCGATCCGGCCTGCGCCATGTGCCTCTGGGGAGAAGCCTGGGTGCTCGGCCCGCATATCAACTATCCGATGCTGTCCGATGCCAATGCCCGCGCCATCGCGGCGCTCGAACAGGCGAAGAAGCTCGCGCCCAGCGACGCTTTGCAAGCCGCTCTGATCGATGCTCTCTCGCAGCGTTACTCGCCTGATCCGAATGCGGACCGCGCGGCGCTGAACGAGGCTTATGCGAATGCCATGGAGGCCGTGCAGGCCCGCTTCCCCGACAATCCGCACGTGGCGCTTCTTACCGCGGACGCGCTGATGAATCTCAGCCCCTGGGATTACTGGGAGAATGGCGGGACGACTCCGAAAGGCCGATCCGGACGGATGGTCGAACTCATCGAGGGCGTGCTCGGCGACCGGCAGGTCGGTCCCTTGAAGGCGATGCCGGATCATCCGGGGGCCGTTCATCTCTACATCCATGCCGTCGAGGCGTCAGACAGGCCGGAGCGTGCCGCTCCGCATGCCGCACGGCTTGCGGCATTGATGCCGGGGGCGGGACACCTGGTGCATATGCCGAGCCATATCTGGTATCGCCTCGGCCGCTGGCGCGAGAGCCTGGATGCGAATGTGCAGGCGGCTGCCGCCGACGAGGCGATGATGAAGCAGGGCGGCGCGAGCCTGCTCTATGCGGAGGGCTACCACGCCCACAACGTTCATTTCGTCATGGTGTCGGCGCTCATGGGCGGTGACGGCAGCACGACGATTGCGGCGGCCGACAAGCTCGCCGATCTCGTGTCGAACAGGGCGCAGCAGGAGGTTCCCTGGACGCAGCCGATTGCGGCTGCGCGCTACTCCGCCCATGCGCATTTCTCCGCGCCTGAAACGGTGCTGGCTTTACCCAAGCCGGATGCGCAATTCCCCTTCGTGCTCGCAAGGTGGCACTATGCCCGCGGCATCGCCCTGGCGCGACTGGGACGGGAGGACGAAGCGCGTGCCGAAATCGCTGCCATCGAGGCCCTGGCGAAGACGCCCGCCATCACCGGCATGCCCGATCTCGGCGTGCCGGGACCGGATGTGCTGACCATCTCCGAGAAGGTGGTGGAGGCGCGGATCGCGCAGTCCAAGCGCGATTACGCGCAGGCTGCGACGCTGTTCGCGGAGGCCGCAGAAATTCAGGATCGGCTGCCCTATATGGAGCCGCCCTTCTGGACCTATCCGGTCTATCAATCGCTCGGCGCAGCCCTGCTGCAGCAGGGAAAGCCGAAGGAAGCGCAGGCCGCTTTCCGCGAGGCGATCAAGCGCACGCCCAATAACGGCTGGGCCGCCGCCGGTCTGTATCAGGCCTCTGAGGCAAGCGGCGACGCTGCGGCTTCCGAAGAAGCGAAGGCGCTCATGACGAAGAACTGGTTCGGCGGAGGAAATCCCGCACTCGACCGGCTCTGATCGTCTCCCGCAATCTCCGGTCTCGGTTTCATCGAACCGGGACCGGCAGCTTACGGCTTGCCGATCATTTCTGATTCATGAGCTTTCGCGCTTTTGCTTCCGGTATGTTGGTGGAGAGCAGGCAGCGCTCTTCCCCCTTGGCCTGGCAGGCCCGCAGCCTGGCAGCCATGCGCTCGAGTTCGACATAAGGGGTGGTCTTCTCGTAGCCGCCGCAACCTTCTCCGTCGTTCCGCGAGCGCGTGACAGTGAACTTATCCTGCCCGCCCGTGCTGAGATTGCGCTCGGTCATGGCCTTGATACAGCGGATATAGGTCGTCTCCGATCCGAAAACGCCGTGGCCTTTGATCGGATAGCGGATCAGGACGGATGCACTGGCTCCGAGAGGCCCGCTTCCCGTCTCGACTTGTGAAATGGTCGCGGGTCCCGCTGCGTCCTTGACGTATTCCGTAACGAGAAACGGAGCGATCTCCTGCCTGAATTTCGCGGGAAGTTGAGGAGCCGCGCTTCGGCTGCCCTGGCTCATGGCTGGGCCGGACATGCATGCGGCAAGGAGCGAAAGCGTAGTCAGGCGAAGGGAGAGATTGCGGAAAAGCATGGGCAGGATCCGATCATCAGGAATTCCGGCCTATTGTTATAATATCCAGATCGTTGCGGCAACGCCCGCCATTTTGGCCTCACACCTGCACAAGCGGCCGATGCGGCTCGGGAGGCAGCGTGACGGCAATCGCATCTCCCGCCCGCACCTCGCCGCCTTCCAGCACGATTCCCATCACACCTGACTTGCGGACAAGCCCACCTTCGCTGTCGCGGCCGAGCACGGCCTTCATGAGGCCTTTCTGGAAGCGGTCGATCTGGACGCAAGGATTGCGCAGGCCCGTCACTTCCACCACGGCGGACGCGCCGATCTGCAGCTTCGTGCCGGTGGGAAGCGCGAGAAGATCGATGCCGCGCGTGGTGATGTTCTCGCCCATCTCGCCGGTTGAGACGGAGAACCCTTTTTCAGCTAGCTCGTCGAAGAGTTCGGCGTGAATGAGATGGACCTGGCGCAGGTTCGGCTGTGTGGGGTCCACCTTCACACGGGAGCGGTGCTTCACCGTTTCTCCCGCATGCGCATCGCTCTCGACACCGAGCCCGGCAATGAGCCGGATGCTGTCTCTGTTCGGTTTGGAAAAGGAATGCGTCGCGCTGCGGCTGACGGCGATGACGGATGCGGTCATGATCTTACGAGTCTCGTTTCTTGTGCTTCGCTTGTTCAGGCTGGATTGTTCTCCTTCCAGCTTGCCAGCTTCCATTCGAACTCTTCCATGTCGATAACATATCCCTCGCTGTAATATTTCGAGCCGCAGCGCCCGAGTGGCCCAGCGATCACTTCGAATTGTGTTGGATCGGCGCCGCGAACAACCGTGCCATAAGCATAGACGCGGTCCTTGTCGCGCGCATAGCAGATACCGAGTTGTTCGAAGGTGGCCGCATCCATCTTCTTCACGTCGTTGAACCGATAGATATGCGCCTTGTCTCTCGCCCAAAGTCCGGCTTTGTCGGCACCAGTGCTGTCGCGATAGCCGTCCAGCACGCGGAAGGTCTCGGGATCGGCCTTGTTCAGCTTAGTGCCACGGCAGAAGATGGTGCTCTTGTCGCGTGCGTAAATCTGGCTGAGCACGACGAAGCTCGCAGGATCGGCCTTGATGGGGCGATCCGAGGTGCGCGTCCTGTCATTGCCGAATTCGCGCCAGAATGGCTGGCCATCGATGATGACGTGCCCCCATTTGATCTCGGGCGCGGCTTCGGGGAGAGGATCGGCTTCCTCCGCATGCGGCTTGTTCCACCACCGTTCGGGATTGGGGTCGTGTCGACGGAGCACGTTTCGTGCGGCCTCGTATTGAGAATTGGTCAGGAATCTCTCGCGATCCTTGGCCGAGCTCCGCAATGCTTGCCAGTACAGACCTGAGGCATCGGCTGCGGTATATTGATTGTCGCTTAAGACGACGAATGTCGCCGGATCGGATTCGTGCAGCTCCGTCGTGTTGAAATAGGCCGCACGCTTGTCGCAGCTGTAGGACATGGGCACCGCAGGCCCGAGCACGGTCGCCAGTCGCCAGGTTGCGGGGTCCGCGCCCTTAATCGGCATGCCCATGTAGTAAACGTGGTTGCTGTCCCTCGCGATGCAGCGTGGGCCGATGACGATCTCGAAGGTTTGGACATCCGCGCCTTGAAGCGGCGTGCCGTTGAAGACGACGCGTTTGTCATCGCATGCATAACCTCCGCCGAGAAGGCGCGTGGTTCTCGGATCGAGCCGCGCGACCTTTACCAATTCGCGGGCCTTCGCCCGCAGGTTGGTGCGCAGCGCCCATACTGCGGCCTTGTCAATGGCATAGCGAGGGCAGAGCCAAGGATCGTCGCTTTCCGAATAGCCGATCCACTTGAAACTCGCCGGATCGGCGCCCGGGACGGGCTCGTCATACATGTAGACCGCTTCTCTATCGCGCCCGACATTCTTCTCGATGGCTTCGAACGCTTCGACATCGCGGATGGCGAGAGGCCATTCCTTGTCGCCTGTTCCACGAAGAACGATTCCCTCCGCCGTGCGGAAATAATGGCTGGGCTCTCCGTCGATTGTGAGAATGGGCTGCATGGGCTTCTCTTTGCTGAACTCAAGTCCCACGGTAGCGCATATGCATAAAACGCTGCAACGTTTCACTGATGCATTGAGGCTGAGGTGAGCACTAAAACAAAAATGGCCGGGACGAGCCCGGCCATTCCGCAATCACGTTTATTCGAGACTTACAGCCCCAGCTTCTTCTTGCGCTGGGCGAGGGTGCGCAGGCGCAGGGCGTTGAGCTTGATGAAGCCGGCTGCGTCGCGGTGGTCGTAGGCGACGGCGCCTTCCTCGAAGGTCACGAGGTCCTGGTCGTAGAGCGTGTAGGGGCTCTGGCGGCCGATGAGGTGGACGCCGCCCTTGTAGAGCTTCAGCGTCACTTCGCCGGTGACGAATTCCTGTGACTTGTCGATCATCACCTGCAGCATCTCGCGCTCCGGCGAGAACCAGAAGCCGTTATAGATGAGCTCGGCGTATTTCGGCATCAGCTCGTCCTTCAGATGCGCCGCGCCGCGGTCGAGCGTGATCGACTCGATGCCGCGATGGGCGAGGTGAAGGATCGTGCCGCCGGGCGTCTCGTACATGCCGCGGCTCTTCATGCCCACGAAGCGGTTCTCGACGAGATCGAGGCGGCCGATGCCGTTGATCTTGCCGAGCTCGTTGAGCTTCGCGAGAAGATCGGCGGGGCCCATCTTCTTGCCGTCGATGGCGACGGGATCGCCCTTGAGGAATTCGATCTTGATCACGGTCGGCTTGTCGGGAGCGGACTCGGGATCGTTGGTGCGCGAATAGACGTAATCCGGCACGTCGAGCGCGGGGTCTTCCAGCACCTTGCCCTCGGAGGAGGCGTGCAGGAGGTTGGCGTCGACGGAGAACGGAGCCTCGCCGCGCTTGTCCTTGGCGATCGGAATCTGGTGCTGCTCGGCAAACGCGATCAGCTGCTCGCGGGAGCGCAGGTCCCATTCGCGCCAGGGAGCGATGACGGTCACGTCGGGCTTCAGGGCGTAGTAGCCGAGCTCGAAGCGCACCTGGTCGTTGCCCTTGCCGGTGGCGCCGTGGGAGACGGCGTCCGCGCCGACCTTCTCGGCGATCTCGATCTGCTTCTTGGCGATCAGCGGACGGGCGATGGAGGTGCCGAGCAGGTAAAGGCCCTCGTACTGCGCGTTGGCGCGGAACATCGGGAACACGTAATCGCGCACGAATTCGTCGCGCAGGTCCTCGATGAAGATGTTCTCCGGCTTGATGCCGAGCAGCTCGGCCTTCTTGCGGGCGGGCTCCAGTTCCTCGCCCTGGCCGAGATCGGCGGTGAAGGTCACCACCTCGCAGCCATAGGTGGTCTGCAGCCACTTGAGGATGATGGAGGTGTCGAGACCGCCGGAATAGGCGAGCACGACCTTGTTCACGCGCTTCTCAGCCATGGTCGATGTTCCAGTGATTAGGGTGCCCGCGACTTAGCCGGGAAGGCTTTTGAGCGCAAGTTTTTGCTTCCGGGCCTGAGCCTGACGAAGCGTAATTTTGATGCGCTCGGGGTTCGTCTGCTAAGGTGACTGCCGAGGCTTCAGGGAGCGCGTGGGAGGCAGAGTGTGAAATGCGCAACCGCGACGGCTGCCATCCTCATGGGAGCCACGGTTCACGCACAAGGCCCCGCCGAGCGGCAAGGCGTGAGCGAGGCTGATCGCCACGATCGCGCAGGCGGCTGCTCTGTCGGCAGCGCGGTTCAGCCATGCGCTGTTGTGATTGCCGGGACATTGGAAGTTTCGGAAAACGGGATCTTGTCGCTTTCCAGGCCCCGGTTGCAATTCTAGAAGCCGCCGAGCACCGATACGAGGCATTCATGGTCCGTCGCCCGATTTTCGAGTTCTGGTACGAGTTCGCCTCGCCCTATTCCTACCTCTCGGCCATGCGCATCGAGCGTTTGGCGCAGGAGGCCGAGGTCGAACTCGTGTGGCGGCCGTTTCTCCTCGGGCCCATCTTCAAGGCGCAAGGGTGGGAAACCTCGCCCTTCGCGCTCTACCCGGACAAGGGCCGCTACATGTGGCGGGATATGGAGCGCGAGGCGGTGCGCTTCGGCCTGCCTCTCTATAGGCCCGTCTCCTTCCCGCAGAACACGCTTCTGGCCGCCCGCATCGCCCTTGTCGGTCTCGATCTGGGCTGGACGCCGCTCTTCACCAAGGCCGCCTACATGGCCGAGTTCGGCGAAGGCCGCGACCTGTCCGATGGGCAGGTGCTCTCCGGAATCCTGTCGGGCCTCGGGCTCGATCCGGACTCCGTCATGGCCGAGGCGCAGTCCGAGAACAACAAAACCCGTTTGCGGCGCCTCAACGAAAAGGCTCAGGGCCGCGGAGTTTTCGGGGCGCCTGCCTTCTTCGCCGAAGACGGCGAGATGTTCTGGGGCAATGACCGGCTGGAACAGGCCCTCGATTGGGCCAAGACCCAGGCCAGGCGCTCGGAAGTGCCGCTTTAGAAGCCGGGAGCGGATGAGCACCCCCCCATCCGCGAACTTGGCAATAATATCAGAGATGGGATCCTTGATGGACGCTGCGCATCGGCCGTAATGCTTACCGGCCATGTCTCATGAGGACCGCAGCATGATCTCTCGGATCGTTGCGGTCCTCATTCCAGCTTTTACGCCAGCTTTATGCGGCTTCCTTCATCTGGATCGCGGGCGTGGCAAGGATGCCGAGCTTGCTGCGTGCGAGGGCATTCTTGGCCTCGGAATCGGCAAGCTCATAGCCGTTTTCGAGAAGCTTGTGCGTATAGGTTTTATTATAGAAAAAGGCCCATATCAGCCCCGCGAAACCGAAAGTGCAGAAGTTAATAACCATCACGATCAGTCCCATTAGGATGTCTCCCCGGAATAGGGCAGGGAAACCGCCAAAGAAAAGAGTTGTCCAGCTGAAGCCGTAAAATCCCTTTTTGACGATTCCGGTACGCGTATGCTTCAGCATTACTGTTTCGGCCATTCTTGCCCCCAAGCTAAGTTTATTCGGAGCTCTAATTCGGAATTAGAGATCTTCCAGTTGATTCAAGCGCCAACTTTTATGGAAAACCACAACGGGGACGTCTCTCGCTTGTGGCGATCGTTCCGGACGTTCGTGAGTTCATGATATCAGTCGCACAATACGTTGTTAGACCTAAGAACTCTTTGGTTCAATATTCCTATGCGGTGAAAAAACTCTACGTCACCTCATCCCTTCCAAAGGTCTCGGAATGAGGGAACGCCGGTTCTGCGGCCGAAATCCTTGAAAGCCTTGTGGTCCAAGGCCATTTGAGATAAAGGAACGCCCATCCGACAGAGATTGACGGTGTGCTGCGTTCGAGGGTGCGTGATGCGCGCCCTTCAGGCGTTCCGCTAAGATCTTGAAGATAAACACGTTTTCGCCCGCCGGTGATGCGCCGGCCCGCTCACTGAGTGGCATGCCTTGGACATGGCCCTAAAGGGGCGTCCCTGGCAGCGGCGGGGGAAAACGGCCCGTTCACACGAGCCGCCGGCGTTGCCCCTTTAAACGAGGGCCATTCAGGAGAACCTATGTCTGCAGCTTTCCAGCAGCCGAGCCGTGAAGATTTCGCCGCTCTGCTCGAAGAATCCTTCCGCACGTCCGAGATCAGCGAAGGCTCGGTAGTGAAGGGTAAGGTGGTCGCCATCGAGAAGGATGTCGCGGTCATCGATATCGGCGCGAAGACCGAAGGTCGCGTCGCACTCAAGGAATTTGCCGGCCCCAACCGCGACCAGACCATCAAGGTCGGCGATGAGGTCGAAGTTTATGTCGAGCGCATCGAGAATGCGCTGGGCGAAGCCGTCATCTCGCGCGACAAGGCTCGCCGCGAAGAGTCGTGGGTGAAGCTCGAGAAGGCCTTCGAGGCCCAGGAGCGCGTCAACGGCACCATCTTCAACCAGGTGAAGGGCGGCTACACGGTCGACCTCGACGGCGCCGTGGCGTTCCTGCCGCGCTCGCAGGTCGATATCCGTCCGGTTCGCGACGTCACCCCGCTCATGGGCGTGGCTCAGCCGTTCCAGATCCTCAAGATGGACCGCCGCCGCGGCAACATCGTCGTGTCGCGCCGCACGGTTCTCGAAGAGAGCCGCGCCGAGCAGCGCTCCGAGCTCGTGGCCAACCTCGAAGAGGGTCAGGTCATCGACGGCGTGGTCAAGAACATCACCGAGTACGGTGCGTTCGTTGATCTCGGCGGCATCGACGGCCTGCTGCACGTCACCGACATGGCATGGCGCCGCGTGAATCATCCGTCCGAGGTCGTAACCATCGGCCAGACGGTGAAGGTGAAGATCATCAAGATCAACCACGACACGCACCGCATCTCGCTCGGCATCAAGCAGCTGCTCGCCGATCCGTGGGAGGGCATCGCCGCCCGCTACCCGGTTCAGGCCAAGCTGAAGGGCCGCGTCACGAACATCACCGATTACGGTGCGTTCGTTGAGCTGGAGCCGGGCATCGAAGGCCTGATCCACGTCTCCGAGATGTCCTGGACGAAGAAGAACGTTCACCCCGGCAAGATCATCTCCACCTCGCAAGAGGTTGAGGTCGTGATCCTCGAGGTCGATCAGGTGAAGCGCCGCATCTCGCTGGGCCTGAAGCAGACGCTCCAGAACCCGTGGGAAGCCTTCGCCGAGAAGCACCCTGTCGGCTCCGAAGTCGAGGGCGAGGTGAAGAACAAGACCGAGTTCGGTCTGTTCATCGGCCTCGAGAACGACGTCGACGGCATGGTCCACCTCTCGGACCTCGACTGGAACCGTCCGGGCGAGCAGGTCATCGACGACTTCAAGAAGGGCGACATGGTTCGCGCTCAGGTTCTCGACGTGGACGTCGAGAAGGAGCGCATCTCGCTCGGCATCAAGCAGCTGGCCGGCGACCCCTTCGCCGAAGCTGGCGAGTTCAAGAAGGGCCAGATCGTCACCTGCGAGGTTCTCGAGGTGAAGGACGGCGGCCTGGAGGTGAAGATCGTCGACACCGACCTCACCACCTTCATCAAGCGCTCCGAGCTTGCTCGCGACCGCGCCGACCAGCGCCCCGAGCGCTTCGCCGCTGGCGAGAAGCTCGATGCCCGCGTCACGCAGTTCGACCGCAAGGCTCGCCGCGTCACCGTCTCCATCAAGGCCCTCGAGGTCGCTGAGGAGAAGGAGGCCATGGCTCAGTACGGCTCGACCGATTCGGGCGCGTCGCTCGGCGACATCCTGGGCGCCGCTCTGAACAAGGCCGGCAAGAAGTAATCGGGTTCTGACACGTCAGACCTGATGGATCCCCGGGCTTCGGCCCGGGGATTTTTTTTGCCTTAACCCGCATGAGGGCTCATGCGGAATTTTTGTTGGCTGCTTGATGTCTTGATATAGAGTTGCAATATTTGTGGCTCCGTCCACTTCCTAAGGTCCGGCCGCTCATGCGGATTGTTCTCGTCAACGTTCCTCACCCGGCGATCGGAAGCCGCATTCCTGACGATCATCTCCCTCCGTTGGGCCTCTTGTCCGTTGGCGGTCCTTTGATCGACGATGGACATGACGTGCGGCTCGTCGATGGAGAGTTTGGCCCCATGCCGATCGACGTTCTCGTTCGAGAGGTGGTGGAGCAGGAGCCTGATATCGTCATGTTCGGCCATTCCGGATCCACCTCGGGACATCCTGTGATCAGTGCCGCAGCACGCGGCGTTGCAGAGGCGCTGCCGCAGGTTCGGATCGTCTATGGAGGCGTTTTTCCCACCTATCACTGGCGTGAAATTCTGCAGGAGGAGGCTTACGTCGATGTGGTCGTGCGCGGGGAGGGAGAGGAAACGACGCGCCGGGTTGCTGCAGCATTGCAGAATAGAGGATGCCTCTCTGAAATCCCCGGTATTGCGTACAGAATGAAGGATGGCCCCAAGGCAACGGTACCTGCGCCCGTGATCCGGGACCTCGATGCCTATCGCGTGGGGTGGGAGCTGATCGACCACACGCGCTACAGCTATTGGGGCGGCCTGCGGGCCGTTGTGGTGCAGTTCTCGCGGGGCTGTCCACATCTATGCAATTATTGCGGCCAGCGCGGCTTCTGGACCCGCTGGCGTCACCGAGACCCGGTGAAATTCGCACAGGAACTTGCCCGCCTACATCGCGAGCATGGGGTGAAGGTGATCAACTTCGCCGATGAGAATCCTACCGTTTCCAAGAAGGCGTGGACGACTTTTCTGGAAGCGCTCATCGCTGAAAACGTGGATTTGATCCTGGTCGGCTCGACGCGGGCAGACGACATCGTGCGCGATGCCGATATTCTGCATCTTTACAAGAAAGCCGGGTGGCAACGTTTTCTTCTGGGCCTCGAAAACACGGATGAGAAGACGCTGGAGATGATCCGCAAGGGTGGTGCAACGTCCACGGATCGCGAGGCCATCCACCTGCTGCGCAAGCACGGCATTCTCTCGATGGCGACCTGGGTCGTCGGGTTCGAGGAGGAAACGGACCGGGATCATTGGCGAGGCCTGCGCCAACTTCTCTCCTACGATCCGGATCAAATCCAGATGCTTTACGTCACGCCGCATCGTTGGACGCCGTTCTTCCGGTTGGCCACTGAGCGCAGAGTCATTCAGGCCGATCGCCGTAAGTGGGACTACAAGCATCAGGTGCTGGCGACACGCTACATGTCGCCCTGGCGGGTGTTCCTGTGGTTCAAGTTCACCGAGCTCGTGGTCCAGATGCGCCCCAAGGCGCTCTACAGAATTCTTCTGCAGCCGGACAAAGGGCTGCGTCACGCTATGCAATGGTATACGCGAATGGGCCGGCGGGTGTGGTTCCATGAGGTTGCAGGCTTTCTACGCGATCCGCTTTTGCGGAAAGGGCCAAGCGTCGCCGAGTTCTGGGGTCAACCCCAAGACGCTGAAGAAGAAGCATCGGTCGTGATCCATGGCAAGAAGACTTCTCCCGCCCTGGACGCCGCTGTCTGAGCCCCTCTCTTTGAATAACCCGTCTTGTGGCGTATGCGGGTTGAATTACGGGCTTTTTTTATTGGTTGCACGGGTTGCCGCCCTATCTGCGTTCGCAATAGGGTGCTGCCCCCATATCAGTGAACCGAGTTTAAGAGACGAACCGATGCCTATCGATGCCGAAGCCATCGCCGACCGCCGCCGGTTGCGCCGCAAGCTGTCCTTCTGGCGCATCGCCGGTTTCTCAGGACTGATCGCCGCCATTGCCGCCATCGGCTATGCGAGCGCCGACCGCATGGGCTATGGCGGCGTGCAGCAGCAGATCGCCCGCATCTCCATCGACGGCGTGATCACCGGCAACCAGCGCATGGCGGACCTCATGCAGCGGGTGGGCGATTCCAGCCTCGTTTCGGGGGTCGTGATCTCCATCAACAGCCCCGGCGGCACCACCACGGGGTCGGAGGAGCTCTATCGCAACATCCGCCGCCTCGCGGAGAAGAAGCCGGTCGTCACCTTCGTGGACGGCACGGCGGCGTCGGGCGGCTACATCACGGCCATCGCCTCCGACTACATCGTCGCCCGCGAGACCTCGCTCGTCGGCTCCATCGGCGTGCTGTTTCAATATCCCGATCTCTCCGGCCTCCTCGGGAATGTCGGCGTGAAGGTCGAGGCGATCAAATCCGGACCCCTCAAGGCGGAGCCGAACCCGTTCACGCCCACCTCGCCGGAGGCCCGCGCCGCGACGCAGCTGGTGGTCAACGACACCTTCGACTGGTTCAAGGCTCTCGTGCGCGAGCGCCGCCGCCTGAACGAGAGCGAGCTTAACGAGGCCTCGACCGGCCAGGTCTTCAGCGGCCGCCAGGGCGTGCCCCTGAAGCTCGTCGACAAGCTCGGCGGCGAGCGCGACGCCGTCGCGTGGCTCGAAGCCGAGAAGGGCGTGGCCAAGGACCTGCCGATTCGCGATTGGAAGCCGCGCTCCGAGCGCGATTTCTCCATTTTCGCCATGGCGGCGACCGCCGTCGACCTGATGGGGTTCGAGCGTGTGGCGGACGTCCTGCGGAGAACCGATGCTCACGCAGAGGCAGCACGGCTTGACGGTCTGCTGGCCGTCTGGCAACCTTCCGAAAAATAAAGCAGCATCAAAGATATAGCTTTTCCATGATCAAGTCAGAACTGGTGCTCAAAATCTCTGAGCAGAACCCGCATTTGTATCAGCGCGACGTGGAGAAGATCGTGAACGCGATCCTCGACACCATCGCCGACGCGCTGGCCCGGGGTGACCGGGTGGAGCTGCGCGGCTTCGGAGCGTTCTCCGTGAAGAAGCGCGATGCCCGCACGGGCCGCAACCCGCGCACGGGTGAATCCGTTTCGATTTCCGAAAAGGTCGTGCCCGTGTTCAAGACGGGCAAGGAAATGCGTCAGCGGCTCAATGCGCCGGCCTCCAAGGTGCTGAAAGCGGCTGCCGCTCAATAACGTTCGAGAGGTGCTCGTGATTCGCTTCCTGAAGGCGCTCATTCTTCTGCCGGTCGCGGTTCTGGTGGTTCTGCTGGCCGTGGCGAACCGTGCCCCCGTTACCCTGTCGCTGGATCCGTTCTCGCAGGAAGCGCCGGAATTCGCGATGCAGATCCCGCTCTTCGCGGTGATCTTCGCAGCCGTTGCGCTGGGCGTGATCATCGGCGGCACGGCGAGCTGGCTCGCTCAGGGCAAGACACGCAAGGCCCGCCGCCGCTACCGCCGGGAGGCCGACCAGCTTCGCCACGAAACCGAGCGCCTGCGCAGCCAGAACTCCGCCACTCTGCCGGCAACCCTGCCGTCCCCGCAATCGTCGAGCTTCTAAGGCTCCTCAAACCCCATATTTCCATGCGCGTCATTTCCTCCGCCGAGATCGATCGGGCTCTCACCTTTCCTGCTCTGGTCGATGCCCTGGCCGAGGCTTTTCGCAGCGACATGGTCACGCCAGTCCGGCATCACCATGAAATCGAGCGGGAGGGCTCTCACGGCACGCTCCTGCTGATGCCGTCCTGGACCGGGCCTGCGGCGCAGGGCGGTTTCGTGGGCGTGAAGGTGGTCTCCGTGTTCCCGGAGAACGGGAAGCGGGATCTTCCCAGCGTCATGGGCTCATACCTGCTCATGAATGGCGAGACGGGCCAGCCCGTCGCCGTGCTCGACGGCACGCGCCTGACCGTGTGGCGCACCGCTGCCGCATCCGCACTGGCCGCGCGGCACCTCGCCCGGCCCGATGCCAGCCGCATGGTGATGGTGGGATCGGGCGCGCTCGCGCCGTTCCTCATCCGCGCCCATATGAGCCAGCGTCCCATCCGTGAGGTGTCTCTCTGGAATCACCGGCCCGAGAAGGCCGAGGCCATGGCGGCCCAGCTTTGCGCCGAGGGCCTGCCCGTCACCGCCGTGACGGATCTGGAGGCTGCTGTGACCGAGGCGGATCTCGTCTCCTGCGCGACGCTCTCCACCGCGCCCATCGTGAAGGGCGCCTGGCTGAAGGAGGGCGCGCATCTCGACCTTGTCGGCGCGTTCAACATGAACATGCGCGAGGCCGACGACGAGGCCCTGCGGCGCGGGCAGGTCTATGTGGATACGGACGCTGCCAGGTCCGAGGGCGGCGACGTGGCCGTCTCCATCCAGGCGGGCGGGATCCCGCAGAGCCATGTGCGCGGCACCCTGTTCGACCTCTGCCGCGCCCCGCCGCAGCGGAACGAGAAGGCCGTGACCGTCTTCAAATCGGTCGGCACGGCGCTGGAGGATCTGGCTGCGGCAATGCTGGTATGGCATTTGCTGGCCAATCCGTCGTAAAATGAAACAATGGACAACCTGATCAAGATCTGCGGGCTATCGAGCCCCGAAACTCTGGCTGCCGCGTTGGATGCCGGCGCGGACATGGTCGGATTCGTGCGTTTTCCCAAGAGCCCTCGCCATGTGACCCTCGATCTCGGCCACCGCCTGTCGCTGCAGGCGAAGGGCCGCGCGAAGCGTGTCGTGCTGCTGGTCGATCCCGGCGACGAGGATATCGCCCAGGCCGTCGAGGCTATCAACCCTGACCTGATTCAGCTGCACGGGCATGAGAGTCCGGAGCGGGTCGCCGAGATCCGCTCCATGGTCCGCCTTCCCGTCATGAAGGCCGTCGGCATCGCCGAGAAGAGCGATCTGGAGGCGCTTACGCCCTATGTGAAGGCGTCCGAGCACATCCTGCTCGATGCCAAACCGCCCCGGAATGCGGATGCGCTGCCGGGCGGCAACGGCTTGACCTTCGACTGGAAGCTTCTCACCGGGCTTGACCCGGCTCTTCCCATCATGTTGTCAGGTGGGCTCAATCCCGACAACGTGGCGGAGGCCATCAGGGTTACACACCCGAAGGCCGTCGATGTGTCGTCGGGCGTTGAAAGCGGACCGGGTCTGAAGGACCCGGCCCGGATCAAAGCCTTCATCCAGGCGGCCCGGACAGCATTCGCCGCGCAGCACTAGAGGAATATGCATTTCCCTTTCGGAAGGGCGGCAACCGCTTTTCCGGGAAATGCTCAAGAAGTCAGGACAGGCCGTGTCAGCTCAAGCTCAACCCAACTCCTTCCGCATCGGTCCCGACGAACGCGGGCATTTCGGCCAGTTCGGCGGCCGCTTCGTCGCCGAGACGCTGATGCCGAACATTCTGGAGCTGGAGAAGGCCTATGAAGAGGCCAAGAACGATCCGGCCTTCCACGCCGACATGGCGTATTTCTCGACGCATTACATCGGCCGTCCGAGCCCGCTCTATTTTGCGGAGCGCATGACCGACCATCTCGGCGGCGCGAAGATCTACTTCAAGCGCGAAGAGCTGAACCATACCGGCGCGCACAAGGTGAACAACGTGCTGGGCCAGATCCTTCTCGCCCGCCGCATGGGCAAGAAGCGCATCATCGCCGAAACCGGCGCCGGTCAGCACGGCGTCGCCACCGCAACGCTCTGCGCGCGCTTCGGCCTTGAATGCATCGTCTATATGGGCGCGGTGGACGTGGAGCGTCAGAAGCCGAACGTGTTCCGCATGAACATGCTGGGCGCGAAGGTGGTGCCGGTGCAATCCGGCACGAAGACGCTGAAAGACGCCATGAACGAGGCCCTGCGCGACTGGGTGACGAATGTCGCCGATACCTTCTATTGCATCGGCACGGTCGCGGGCCCGCATCCCTATCCCGCCATGGTACGCGATTTCCAATGCGTGATCGGCGAGGAGACCCGCAAGCAGATGATGGAGGCCGAAGGCCGCCTGCCGGATTCGCTCGTCGCCTGCATCGGCGGCGGCTCCAATGCCATCGGCCTGTTCCATCCGTTCCTCGACGACAAGGACGTGGAGATCTACGGCGTGGAGGCTGCGGGCCACGGCCTCGACAAGCTCCATGCCGCATCGCTGACGGGCGGACGCCCCGGCGTGCTGCACGGCAATCGCACCTACCTGCTCATGAACGAGGACGGGCAGATCGCGGACGCGCACTCGATCTCCGCCGGTCTCGATTATCCCGGTATCGGTCCGGAGCATGCGTGGCTGCACGAGATGGGTCGCGTAACTTACATCTCCGCCACCGATGACGAGGCGCTGGAAGCCTTCCAGCTCTGCTCGCGCCTCGAGGGCATCCTGCCCGCGCTCGAGCCCAGCCACGCCCTCGCCAAGGTCATCGAACTCGCGCCCAAGAAGCCGAAGGATCACCTGATGGTGGTCAACATCTCAGGCCGCGGCGACAAGGACCTGTTCCAGATCGCTGAGCATCTGGGGAATAAGATCGCTTAAGCTCCATTCGTCATGGCCGGGCTCGTCCCGGCCATCCACGTCTTGGGAGTCTCAACGCCAGAAGACGTGGGTACCCGCGACAAGCGCGGGCATGACGGCGGTGCTAAATCGATTTCACCCCGCCTCTCTCACGTGCTAAACACCCCGCCCATGACCAAGCGCATCGAAGCCCGTTTTGAACAATGCCGTGCGGAAGGCCGCGCCGCTCTCGTCACCTATGTGATGGCGGGAGACCCGGACCCGGAAACCTCGCTCGCCATCCTCAAGAGCCTGCCCAAGGCCGGCGCGGATATCGTCGAGTTCGGCCTGCCCTTCACCGATCCCATGGCCGATGGCCCGGCGATCCAGGCGGCAGGCTTAAGGGCGTTGAAGGTCGGCCAGGATACGGTCAAGACGCTCGATCTCATCCGCCGCTTCCGCGCGGAGGACCAGGACACGCCCGTGATCCTCATGGGCTATTTCAACCCGATCTTCGTCTACGGCGTGGACCGGTTCCTCGCTGACGCTAAGGAAGCCGGTGTCGACGGCCTGATCGTGGTGGATCTGCCGCCGGAGGAAGACGACGAGCTGTGCCTTCCGGCTTTGAAGGCGGGCCTCGCCTTCATTCGGCTTGCGACCCCGACCACGGACGATGCCCGCCTCCCGGCGGTGCTCGCCAATACGGCCGGGTTCGTTTATTACGTTTCAATCACCGGCATCACCGGCGCGGCGACCCCCGATTTCGGCAAGGTCGCCTCGGCAGTGGAGCGCATCAAGCATCACACGCCTCTGCCTGTCGTAGTGGGCTTCGGCGTGAAGAGCGGCGCTCATGCGGCGGCGGTGGCCCAGGGCGCCGACGGCGTGGTGGTGGGCTCGGCCCTCATCGACGTGCTGAAAGGCACGCTCGATGCGGAAGGCCGCGCCACCTCGCGCTCGGTCGAGGCGGTCACTACATTGGTGAAGGAATTGAGCGAAGGCGTGCGCTCGGTATCGAAGCGCGCGGCTGCGTAAGACAACAAAAGCATCCTCATCCTGAGGAGCTGCGACAGCAGCGTCTCGAAGGATCAGGGTGCGGTTCCAGAGGGCGCTGGAAATGCCCTCGTCCTTCGAGACGGCCTGACGGCCTCCTCAGGATGAGGGCTTCGAGGCGCTTCTGACAGAGAAGGTAAAAACGATGAACTGGATTTCCGAAGTCGTCCGTCCGAAGATCAAGACGCTCTTCAAGCGCGAGACGCCGGACAATCTCTGGATCAAGTGCCCGGATACGGGACAGGTCGTGTTCCACAAGGATGTGGAGGCGAACCAGTGGGTGATCCCCGGCTCCAACCACCACATGCGCATCTCGGCCACGCAGCGTCTTCAGCTGATGTTCGACGGCGGCACCTGGCTCGATGTGGCCCTGCCGGAAGTGGCCATCGACCCGCTGAAGTTCCGCGACGAGAAGAAGTACATCGACCGCCTGAAGGACGCCCGCGCCAAGACCGGCCAGCAGGATGCCTTCAAGGTCGGCTTCGGCCGCGTCGAAGAATGCCCGATGACGATCGCCGTGCAGGATTTCGGCTTCATGGGCGGCTCGCTCGGCATGGCGGCGGGCGAGGCTTTCGTGAAGGGCGCCGAGACGGCTCTCGACAAGAAGACGCCCTATGTGCTCTTCGCCGGTTCCGGCGGCGCGCGCATGCAGGAGGGCATTCTCTCGCTCATGCAGATGCCGCGCACCACGGTGGCGATCCGCCGTCTGCGCGATGCGAAGCTGCCCTATATCGTCGTGCTCACCAACCCCACCACCGGCGGCGTCACCGCATCCTATGCGATGCTGGGCGACGTGCATCTCGCCGAGCCGGGCGCGCTCATCGGCTTCGCCGGTCCGCGCGTGATCGAGCAGACCATCCGCGAGAAGCTGCCCGATGGCTTCCAGCGCTCCGAATATCTGAAGGAGCACGGCATGGTGGACATGGTGGTGCATCGTCATGAACTGAAATCGACCGTCGCCCGCCTGTCGCGTCTTTTCATGAAGGCGCCTTCCGCTGCTCCGACCGCGAGCACGGCCATGACGCCTGTTGCGGCTGCCGCCGAATAAATTTCATTTCGCGTGATCGTGTCGAAAAACCGGATCGCACTTTTTCGGATCATGCTTGGAGCAGGGCAATGGATTCCTCCGATGCGCTGATTGCGCGCTTTCTCGCCCTGCACCCGAAGACCATCGACCTGTCGCTCGGGCGCATCCAGCGCCTGCTGAACCAACTGGGGAACCCCGAGCGCCGCCTTCCGCCGGTGATCCATGTGGCGGGCACCAACGGCAAGGGCTCCACCATCGCGTTCATGCGCGCGATCCTGGAAAGCGCGGGTCTTGCGGTTCACGTCTACACCTCGCCGCATCTGGTGCGCTTCCATGAGCGCATCCGTCTCGGTTATTTCGGCGGCGGGCGCTATGTGACCGAGGATCGTCTCGTCGAAGCCCTCAGACGCTGCGAGGCGGTGAATGCGGGCGAACCGATCACCGTGTTCGAGATCACCACCGCCGCCGCTCTTCTCACCTTCTCCGAGGAGCCCGCCGACGTGCTTCTGCTGGAAGTGGGCCTCGGCGGCCGCTTCGACGCGACGAACGTCATCGACAAGCCCGCCGCCGCAATCGTCACGCCCATCGGCCACGATCACGCGGAATATCTCGGCACGACGCTGCCTGCGATCGCGAAGGAGAAGGCGGGCATCTTCAAACGCGGCTGCCCGGCGGTCATCGCGCCGCAGGATTACGTGGAAGCCGATCAGACGCTCGTCGCCGAGGCGGAGCGCATCGGCGCGTCGCCCATATATGTCGGCCAGCAGGATTTCTCCGTGCATGAGGAAGGCGGCCGCCTCGTCTATCAGGACGAGAAGGGCCTGCTCGACCTGCCGCGCCCGAAGCTCATCGGGCGGCATCAATTCACCAATGCAGGCACCGCGATTGCGGCCCTGCGCGCCGCGGGCTTCGAGCAGTTCGAGACCTCGGCTTTCGAGGCAGGCATCACCCGCGCCGAGTGGCCCGGGCGGTTGCAACGCCTGTCGAAGGGGCGCCTGCCGGAGATTGCTCCTCCCGGCTGTGAGCTGTGGCTTGACGGCGGACATAATGCCGATGGCGGCCGCGTGCTCGCCGCCGCCATGGCCGACCAGAGCGAGCGCAGCGACACGCCCCTCGTGCTGATCGCCGGCATGCTCGGCACCAAGGATGCGCAGGCTTTCTTCAAGAACTTTTCCGGCCTTGCGCGCGAGGTGATCGCGGTGCCGATCGCGGGCCAGATCGCCGCTCGCCCGGCGGAAGAGGTCGCGGCGATTGCGGGAAGCGTGGGCCTTACCACCTCCACCGCGGCGAGTGTTGAATCCGCGCTCGCCTCGCTTCATAACTATCTTTGGGACCGCCCGCCCCGTGTCCTGATCTGCGGATCGCTCTATCTGGCAGGTGAGGTGCTGGCAGCCAATGGAACGCTGCCTGAATAAGGACAGCGGCCATGGCCACCAAAATTTTCGTCAACTTGCCGGTGAAGGATCTTCAGCGGTCGGTGCGCTTCTTCCGGTCGATGGGCTTTGCCCTCAATCCTGACTTCACCGATGAGAGCACCGCCTGCATGGCCGTCTCGGAGGAGATCTTCGTCATGCTGCTGACGGAGGCGAAGTTCCGGGAAGCCACGCGCAGGACGCATGCGGATAACAGCCCGATGACCGGGGTGATTTCCCTCTCCGTCGCGAGCCGGGCGCGCGTGAACCAGCTGGTCGACAGGGCCTTGGCGCAGGGCGGTCATGAAATGCGGGAGCCGGAGGATCACGGCTTCATGTTCGGGCGCAGCTTCCGCGATCTCGACGGGCATGTGTGGGAGATCATCTACATGACTCCCGACGCGGTTCGCTGAGAACCGTATTCCAGTCGCGATAACCCATTTGCGCATTTGCCATCCGGATGGCGGAGGCAGACCCTTTCCCTGTCAGGAGTCGATCCGGCCCCATCAGGGAGGCGCCGGCACACCCGGCGTAAAGATCATGCCGCAATTCGTCATCGAGCGAAACATGCCCGGCGTTGGCAACTCGTCCGCTGAAGATCTGAAGGGAGCGTCGCAGGGCTCGTGCGATGTCCTGCGGAATCTCGGGCCGGAGATCCAGTGGGTTCATAGCTACGTCACGGACGACAAGATCTACTGTCTCTACCGCGCACCGAGCGAGGACATGATCCGCCAGCATGCTCAACAGGCCGGACTTCCAGCGGATCGTATTTCGCGGGTCCGCACGGTCATCGATCCTACGACGGCCGAGTAGGATCGAGCGATGAGAACAGCAAAAAGGGGCCTGACGGCCCCTTTTCATTGGTCCAAGGCAAACTCGGGCTTATGCCGAGGCCTGGATCCACTTGGTCAGGTCGCCCTTGGGGGCGGCGCCGATCTTCTGGGCCACCACCTGGCCGCCCTTGAACATCATGAGCGCCGGGATCGAGCGGATGCCGAACTGCGAGGCGATCTGCGGATTCTCGTCCACATTGACCTTCGCGATCTTCACCTTGCCGTCCATCTCGTTGGAAATCTCTTCCAGGGCCGGGCCGATCATGCGGCAGGGGCCGCACCATTCGGCCCAGAAATCGACCACGACGGGCTCGGAAGATTGCAGGACATCCTGCGCGAAGCTTGCGTCGGTCACCTTAACGGTCGCCATCACATCACCTTTGAACTTTTGATACAGCGACTCAAAATGAGCCGCTCGACGATAGGGTCAAGGTAAGAACGGCGAAACAAGGAATCAAGCAAGGGCAATTTTCCCTCACGCCGCTTTGATGAGGGTAAGAGCCTGCTCCAGCTCCGGTTCCATGAGCTCATGGATGACCGGCCCCGCCGTCCAGACCAGGAAAGTGCGGATGCGCTTGTCCGGGTAGATCTCGGACAGAAGCATCCGGTAGAGCGCGAGCTGGGCCACATAGGAACGGGGCGGCGGCTGCCCGGGCCGGGGCGCGCGGGCGGTGGTCTTGAAATCCGCGACCAGAACCTCGGTGTCGAGCACGGCCAGACGGTCGATCTGGCCGGAGACCATGAGTTCTCCCTGATTCGTCAGGACCTTGCCCGCGATCGGAGCCTCAGGCCTCGATCCGGGGCCGAACAGGGCCGCGAGGGCGTCATGCTTAAGAACGTCGAGGGCGTTCGCGATCACCGATTCGCGGATCTCTGCGGGGAGGCGCGGCGCCCGTGCCCGCACATAGGCGCGGGCCATGCTCTCCCGGTGCTCCCCACTCAAGGCAGGCAGGCGCTCCAGCAGGGCATGGACCAGGGTGCCGCGAAGCCGCGCCTCGGGCGCATAGGGGCCATCGCCGGGACGGGTCATGCGCTCGGCGGCGCCCAGGGCGCTCGATGGGCGGATCGGGGGCAGGGGCTCGGGCTCGGGCCGGATGGGCAGGGTGAGCCAGTCCGGAACCTCGAAGGATTCGAGCGGGGCGATATCGGCTTCGGCCACGAGCGTGCGCGCCAGCGGCGAACCCTCGCGCCAGAGCTCGATGGGGCCGTAGGGCGCTTCCGAACGCTCCAGGCCGCCCGCCTTCTCGACGAGGCCGTGGCGGATCATCTCGCACCAGGCCTCCTGCGGAGATTCCTTGCCGCTCGTCCGATAGGGCGCGATCACCAGCCGGTCCTTGGCGCGGGTCATCGCCACGTAGAGCAGGCGGTTATGCTCCTCATAGCCTTTCGCGTGCAAGAGATCGCGCGCCTCTTCCATGATCCCGCAATCGGAATTCTTGCCCGGCGACCAGACGGGGATCGTGTGGCCCGTCTTCGTCCTGATCTGCAGCAGCGGCGGATCGCGGCCGAGGACCTCGCAGCCGTCGATGAGAATGACGATGGGCGCCTCCAGGCCTTTCGCCCCGTGCACGGTCATTACGCGCACTTCGTCGTTCACCGAGTCGAGATCGCGCTTGATGGTATGCGACGCGGATTCGAAGCGGTTGAGGAAGACGGTGAGCGAGGGCGTCTCCGTCATCTCCGATTGATGGGCGAAGCACAGGAAGGCATCGATGGCGTCGCCCGCTTCGCTGCCGAGACGCGCCACAAGCTGCGAACGTCCGCCGCGCGGGCCGAGCAGGGTGGTGAAGAAGCCGAAGGGGCCGTGCGAAGCGGCGAGTTCCCGCCACGCCTGCAAGGCCTCGCAGCCGCGTTGCGCCTTTGCATCGCCAGTCTCGGCATGGCGCGCCAGCGCCGCATGCAGCGACTCGTCGTCCGCGCGACCGGCGGCGATGCGAATGAGGTCATCGTCGGTGAGGCCGACGAGGGGCGATTTCAGCGCTGTCGCAAGCGTCAAATCGTCGTCCGGCAGCAGCGCCGCGCGGCCTGCCGCCACGAGGTCGAGCACGGCGATATGCTCGCCGATATTGAGCCGGTCCGCGCCCGCCACCGGCACGCCCGCTTCCTTCAGGGCGCGGATCACCGCCTCGAAGGCCGCGCCGCGCTTGCGCACGAGCACCAGCACATCGCCCGCCGACCATTTGCGCCCGTGCTCATCGCCTTTGGTCGTCCAGCATTTCACCGCCTGCGCGATCCGGCGCGCGACGACGACGGGAGGCGATTGCTGCTCGGGCTCGTCGACGGGAAGAACCCAGGCCTCGGGCTCCTCTTCCGCCGCGGGCGTTTCGGTCGGCCACAATTCGACAAGGCCGGGCGCATGCGGGCGCGCGCTCTCGTGCACGGTGCCGATGGCCTTGTCCTCGAAGGAGAGGCCCTTGAAGTTCCGCTCCACCGCGAAGGTCGCATCCACCGCCGAGAGCACCGCGCGGCCCGAGCGGAACGACATGGTAAGCGACACGTCCTCGAAGGGAAGCTCCGCCTCGCGCACCTTCTTCGACCAGTCGCGGCGGGTGGTTTCGAATTCCTGCGGAGCCGCGCCCTGGAAGCCGTAGATCGACTGCTTGGGATCGCCCACGGCAAAGAGCGTGCGGACGCGCTTGCCGCCAGCGCCTTCGCCCGCCGTGAAATCCTCGGTGATCTTGCGCAGGATGTCCCATTGCTGCGGGTTGGTATCCTGCGCCTCGTCGATCAGCACATGGTCGATGCCGCGGTCGAGCTTGTAAAGCACCCAGGCCGTATCGCCGCGCGAGAGCAGCGTCAGCGTCTTGTCGATGAGGTCCTGGAAGTCGAGCGCGCCGAGGCGCATCTTCTGGTTCTCGACGCGGTCGTGAATTTCGGCGGCCAGCAGGAACAGCGCCTGCGTGCGCTCCACGGCGCGGGCGGCCTTTTGCTTGTCGATGAGGTTCCAGATGCGGCTCTGTTCGTCGAGCAGACGCTCCTTGAGCCCTTCGTCGATATCCTTCGTCAGGAAAGCGGAGCCCTTGCGGGGCGTTCCAGTGTCCGTGAGGAAGACTGACAGGTAATGTTCGAGCTTGGCGGAAGGCTCGCTCGCTTCAGCCGCTGCAATCAAGGACGCGGCGCGCTTCTGATCGGTGGCCTTGCCTCTCAGAAGGTCCTGCGCGACGGCAGGCCAATTTTCAGGCTTGAGGCCGCCTTCCAGCATCGCCAATTCGATGCTTGCAAGCGTCTCGTCGGGTTTCAGCCCCAGCTCCTGACGCAGGCGCGCGATGCCGGCCGGATCGTGCAGTGCATCCTTGCACCGCAGGGCGGCGTTCAAGGCGCTCATCAACGCATCGCCCACCGCCTCGACGCTGATGATGTCGAGCGCATCCTTCAGATGCGGGAAGTTGCCGTTGGAGGCATCGGCCAGCACGTTCTTCACGGCTTGCGCCAGCATCTCGTCGGTCTGGCTCTCGTCCAGCACCGCAAAGCGCGCGGGCACATTGGCCTCGAAGGGCACGAGATGCAGCAGGCGCTCGCAGAAGGCGTGAATGGTGTCGATCTTCAAGCCGCCCGGCGTTTCCACGGCGCGCGCGAAAAGCGTGCGCGCGAGCTTCACCTGTTGGCGCGTGGGCTTGTGGCCTTCGAGCTCGGTCAGTTCCGCAACGAGACTGTCATCGTCCATCGTTACCCAGCGGCCCAGCCGCTCGAACACGCGGATCGCCATGTTCGCGGCGGCGGCCTTGGTGAAGGTGAGGCAGAGAATGCGGCCCGGCAGCGAGCCCGCCAGCAGCAGGCGCACAACGCGGTCGGTGAGCACCTTGGTCTTGCCTGCGCCCGCATTGGCGGACACCCATGCCGAAGCGCGGGGATTCGCGGCGCGGCGCTGCGCTTCCTTGGTGTAATCGGGAATGACGAGATCGTTGCTCATTCGCCGCCCTCAGCCCCGCCGGCGCTTGCCAGCGACCATTCCTTCACGCGCGCCAGATGGTCGTATTCGGAGAAGCGCCGCGCATATTTCGGGAAGGGGCGCGATACATACGCCGCCTCGCCCTTCACGAAACGCGCGATCATGCCCTCGAAGCGGCGGCGGTGCTCCTCCACGATCTCCGGCACCGAACGCTCCTCGTTGCGTCCCGGCTCGATGGTGCGCGGCTTGATCGGCTCGCGTCCGCCGGTGGTGTGAACATAGATCAGGTCCGGCGTTTCCTTCGCCATGGGCAGGCCCTTGAACGCGCCCTTCATCAGCATCACCGCTTCGAGGGTGAGCTGCGGCGAGAAACCGGCATAGACCTCGCGCACGCCGGGAGGCTGGCCGGTCTTGAAGTCGATGATGGCGAAGCCGCCGTCGCGGCGATGCTCGATGCGATCCGCGCGGGCGCGCAGGCTGAAGATCGAGCCGTCGGGAAGTGGGATCGTGAGTTTGCCCGAACGTTCGGCATAGACTTCCGCGAGATTCGGACGACGCTCGTTCTCCCAATCGAGGAAGGCGATGGCAAGCCGCTCGAAACGGGGCCACCATTCGGCATAGAGCTCGGGATAGGCCTCGCGGATTTCGGCGAAGGCCTCCTCGCCGAGCCCCAGCAGGATCTCGTCCGCATGAGCGGGCAGAACTTTCGGGAAGCGCTCTGCGAATTGCCCGACTACGTCGTGAATGATCGTGCCGCGATTGGCGGCGCTCGGCGCGACCGCAATCGCCTCCAGCGCATCGAGCTTCAGGACATGGCGCGCGAAGATGGAATAGGGGTCGCGCACCAGCGTCTCCACTTCCGTGACGCTGAGCGAGCGCGGAAAGAGCGCGGGGTCCGGTTTCGGACGCGGACGCGGCAGCGGCGGCGCAGGCTCCGGAGTATCGAGGGTGCTCGCGAGGCGCCGGTAATACTCGCCCGAACGAACCATGCGCTCCCAAACATCCTTGCCGGTGAAAGCCTTGAGGCGCTGGAGGAAACGCGAAGGCACCATGGGCGAGCCGTCGCGCTTGTGCGCGCGGGTGATCACCACGTCATGCGTGCCGAGCGCCTGTACGAAATCGTGAGCCGTCTGGCCGATGCGCCGCTCCGGCGGCATCAGCCCGACGCGGGCGCGCATGGGCCGGTTGAGGAAGGCGTCCGTCACCGTGCGCGGCGGCCATATTCCTTCGTCCAATCCGCCGAGCACGACGCGATCGACGGAGAGAAGGCGCGCTTCGAGAAGGCCGAGAATTTTGAGGCGGCGATGGGTGGAGCGCGGCGAGGGGCTCAAGCTGCGCTGCTTGGCGAGCGCAGTGAAGAAGGCGGGATAATCCACGAAGCGGCCGAGAAGCGGATGGCCTTCCTCCTCGCGGATGTCGGAATTCTCAAGATCATCGAACAGGGCCGCGAGCGGTTCGAGCGTGGGTTCGGTCTCCGTCTCTTCATCCTCGGGCATGTCGCACAGCCACTCGAAGGCGCGACGATGGTGCTCCACCAACGCCATCAGGTCGATGCGCTCCTCGCCGTGAACGGCAGGCGTGAAGGTCTGGAACGCGACACCAAGCCGTTGCAGCAATGTGTCGGCAATGTCCCAATCCGCATCCGTCAGGCGCGCACGGGGACGTGGGGTGCGGTGGTCCTTCTCCGCGCGCCGGGCGGCAAGAGCCGCGCGCATGCCGTCGATGCCGGGAGCAGGCGCGGGGCCGCGCAGCACGCCGATTTCGAGCACGCTCGCCGCATGTTCGACCGTCGCACGCGGCAAGCCCAGACGGACGAGGGGATGCGCGAGAAGCGACAACAGGCGCACAGGGCTCAGATCGTCGGCCGCAGCCTCCGCGGCCAGGCGAGCCAGGCGGCCTGCGGGCGTATCGGCAAGCGGAACGCCCGCCGAGTCCTCGACGCTCAATCCCCAACGTCCGAGTTCCGCCGTCACGCGCGCGGCAAGCGCGCGATCCGGCGTGACGAGGGCTGCGGTCTTTTCGGGATGCTGAAGCGTTTCGCGCAAGGCGATGGCAATGGAAAACGCTTCCTCGCGCTCGTCGATGGCCTCGATGATGGCAAGGCCATCGCAGCCGCTGCGGCTCATGGCGAGCCGCTCGTCCTGCGTGATCAAGGCCCATCGGTCCGTCGTGTCTGCCGGACGAAGCGTTTCGGAGAGCAGATGATTGCGCGCACGCGCCTGCTCCGGCGGCTCGCCGAGAATCGTGACCTCGGAGCGCGGAATGCGCAGATGCCTGTCGATTAGGCGGCGCAGCGAAGCCTGCGGGTGGCTGTGCACCGGATCGGTATCGTCATCGCCCGTAGCGCCGATGGTGGACCAGCTCTCCTCATCGAGATCCGTGTCGAGGCCGGGCAGCACGATGGCGCCGCGCGGCAGGCGCGCGATGGTCGCCATGAGATGAGCGGTGGCAGGCACGGAGCCGGTGGAACCCGCAACGATGATAGGATTGCCGGGGCGCTCGCGGGTGAGGCGGCGCGCTTCCGCCTCGATCAAGGCCGTGCGCCGCTGCGCCGGATCACTTGCCTGACGCTCGGCCAGGATCTGCGGCCAGTTCTCGCTGGCGATCTGCACGAAGTGTCGCGTGATCTCGAAATATTTCGAGTAATCCGCATCCACGGCCAGTTCGAGCGCGTGCCAGTCGATGCCCTCCGTCGTGAAGGCATCCATCAGCGTTTCGAGATCGCCTGCAAGATTGACCGCGTCGGCAGGCGAAGCAGGCACCATGAAGGGCACGTCCGGGCCGAGCTGCAAAAGCGCGCGATCCACCTCCGCCGACCAGCGCTGCACGAGACGCGTGAGGATGAGGCGGCGCTCCAGCGGCGGAATGGGCGGCTTGAGGCTCGCGGCTTCCGCGAAGGGCGTGCCTTCCAGGCCCGTCAGCTCGAACTCGGCCTCGTCCGTCTCGCCCAGCGGCACGATGCGCGGCAGGAGCTGCGCGCGGCCTGTCCCGCGTTCGGCCAGAAGCGCGATCAGCGCGCGGGTCGCGCGGCGGGTCGGAACGTAGATGGTGACATCGGCCAGTGCGGCGGGATCGTCGGCGAGAGGGCCGACGAGGCGTCCGTCAAGCAGCGCGTCCACCAGGGTCGGCAGGAAGGCGCAACCCGGAGGGATGGAAAAGACACGCGGCTCGCTCGACACAACAAAACCTCATCGCTTGCTGGCGGCAAGGCACTTTTCTGCCTCACCGATCGTGTGAGGCTCTCCAACATGCAGCCATTGGCCTTCCAGAGGCAAGCCGAAGAGGCGGCCATTGGCGATGGCGCGGTCGTAGAAAGCATTGGCCGAGAAGGCGCCATCGGGCGTTCCAACCACGAGTTCCGGCTTCACGATCGCCACGCCCGCATAGACGAAATCGGCGCTGGGATCCTCGCCGCGGCGGCGCAGGCGGCCATCCGCATCACGGTGAAAATCGCCTTTTCCTTCATATCCGACACTTGTGGATAACGGGGCGACCAGCATCAGGATATCCATCCGCTCCGCATCCCAGGCCGCCACGAGGCTCTTGAGATTCGGGTTCTCGCCCTCGATCCACATGGAATCGGAGTTGAAGGTGATGAAGGGATCCTGTCCTAACAGGGGCAGGGCCTTCTTCACGCCGCCGCCGGTTTCGAGCAGCTCCGCGCGCTCGTCGGACACCACGATCCGCGGAAATGTGCGGGTGCGCAAATGCGCCTCCAGCATGTCCGCGAAATGGTGCACATTCACCACCACTTTGCCGATGCCCGCCTCATGCAGCTTGTCGAGGGCGAAATCGATGAGGCTTTGCCCGGCCACCTTCACGAGGGGTTTGGGCATGGTGGCCGTCAGGGGCAGCATGCGCTTGCCGAGGCCCGCTGCGAGGATGATGGCGGTGTGAGGCTTGCGCTGAAAAGACTGGGACACTGAAATGACTCAAGCGGAAGGCGGCGCGTCATCCTCGAGCGGGATGAGACGCGGCAAATAATTCTCGTACCAAACCTTGAGTTTCGCCAAGGCGGGATGCGCGAGATTGCGGGTGAGATAGGTCTCGATGCGCGGCAGGTGCTTCAGGTAATGCGGCTTGCCGTCACGCCGGTCGAGACGCGCGAAGATGCCCATGATCTTGGTGGCGCGTTGCGCCGCCATGATCGCATAGGCGCGGGCAAAGGCCGACACGTCGAAAGCGGGATCGAGAGCCTTGCGGTCGCGCGCGTAGAGGCCGATCAGCTTCAATTCGAGTTCGGCGGGCACGGTCACGCGCGCATCCTGCAGGAGGGAGGCGACGTCGTATGCCGGCGAGCCGAGAACCGCGTCCTGGAAATCGATGAGGCCCACGCGCTGAAGGCCATCGCGTTCGCCCATCCAGATCAGGTTGGGCGAATGATAATCGCGCAAGGTCCATGTCACCGGGCCTGCGAGAATTTCGCCGAGCGCTTCCGTCCAGAGATTGACGAATTCAGCGCGCGCGGAGCCGGAAAGCTGCGTACCGATGATGTGCGGCACATACCAGTCGGCGAGCAGCTCCACCTCGATGAGCATGGCTTCGAGATCGTAGGGCGGAATGGCGTGCTCGATTTCGTCGGCGACCGGCAGCACCTGCGGCAGTTCGGTGCTGTGCAGCTTCACGAGAAGGCGCGTGGCTTCCGCATAGCGTTCCGGAATCGGGCCGTTCTCGTCGACCACGGGATCTGCACCGAGATCCTCTATGAGCAGAAGGCCCGCATCGAGATCCTCGCCGTAGATGTAGGGCGCGCTGAATCCCAAGGCGCGCAGGCCCTTGTCCATGGCGACAAACGCATGAACGGTTTCCGCGAGCTTCGCGATGGTCGTGTAGGGCTTGCCGCGCCGGACGGGCGGGCCGGCGGGGCGGGGCGGCGAGACCATGAGCAGCGCGGTTTCGCCGGTCATCTTGATCAGCCGCTCGTAGGAGCGGATGACGGAAGCATCGCCCGGCATCGGCAGGCGCACGGCATCCGACCAGCCGCACCGGTCCACCAGATTGCGGAAGGCCTTGATGCGCTGCAGGCGTGAGGCGAAGGTCCCCGTTCCGGTGAGCATGGCGACGCGCCCTTGGCCTCCGGGCGCGAAATCGAGGCGGATATCGAGATGGTCGGGGTTCAGCGCATCCTCGGCGCGCTCGGGCCATTCCACCAGCGCGATGGCGCTTTCCGTCATCTCCTCCCAGCCCAGTTCCACCAGCTCGTAACCGCCGGAGAGCCGGTAGAAATCGGCGTGGACGATGGGGCAGAGCGGGCCGTCATAAACCTGCATCAGCGTGAAGGTCGGGCTCGGAACCTCAAGCTCTGGTTCGTTCGCCAGCGTGCGCACGAGGGCGCGGGCAAAGGTGGTCTTTCCTGCGCCCAGGCCGCCTGAGAGGGTCACGAGGTCGCCGGCCTTCAGCTCTTCCGCGAGCTTTCGCGCGAAATCCTCCGTGGCCTCGTGGTCGGGAAGCGACACGATCCATGCGGCTTGGGAAACATCCTGCTCGGACATGAGGGCCAATCCATTCACCATCGGCAATCCTACTCGGCAGCTATAGGAGTTAGCGCAGATGAGCCGGAACGGCCATCGGAGGGAGATTCCTGCCGGTCATTGGGGAAGATGCAGGTCACCGTCGTGCCTTTGCCTGGCAGGGAGTTGAGCTCGATGCGCCCGCCATGAAGCTCCACGAAGGAGCGAACGATGGAGAGGCCCAAGCCCACGCCCCGGTGCCGGGTGCCCAATGTGTGGCTTTCGAACCGCTCGAAGATGCGCGCCTTGATCTCCGGCGGGATGCCGCGGCCCTGGTCCTTCACGTCGAAGATCACCTCGCCGCCGCGCTTGCGGGCCGCCACCGTGATGGTCTGGCCGGGCGAGGAGAAGCCCACCGCGTTGGAAAGCAGGTTGAACAGGATCTGCCGCACGCGCTTGCCATCCGCCACGAAGGTGCCGATGTCGTCCGGCGTGTCGATGACGAGATGGAGCGAGGATTCCGCGAGCCTGTCCTCCAGCCCGCGCATGGCGGCCTCGATGGTGGAGCGGATATCCACGATCTCCGGCGTCAGCTCCAGCGAGCCGGTGTCGATGGAGGCGAGATCCAGAATGTCGTTGAGAATCGCGAGCAGCGCCGCGGATGAGCGCATGATGTGCTCCGCGTAATCGCGCTGGCGTGGATTGAGCGCACCCACGGTCTCGTCGCCGAGCAGCTGCGTGAAGCCGATGATGTTGGTGAGTGGCGAGCGCAGCTCGTAGGAGACGTGATGCACGAACTCGTCGCGCAGGCGCGAGGCGCGTTCCAGCGCGTCGTTGCGTTCGGTGAGCGCGCGCTCCACATTCACGCTCGCGGTCACATCGGTGAAGCTCAGAAGCGTCGCGCCGTCGGGCAGGGGCTGCGCCGTGCAATCGAGTGCCGATCCATCGGGACGCTCGATACGGCAGGAATGGCCCATACGCATGTCGGCAAGCCCCAGCACCGCGCCGCGAATGTCGATCCAGGGTTCGTCCTGCGGTGCGAGCAGGCGGCAGAGCTTGATGATCGCATCCGCATGGGGATGCTGCGCCATGAATTCGCCTGCCAGATTCCACATATCCGCGAAGGCGCGGTTATGCAGCTTGAGACGTCCGTCCGAGCCGAACACGGCCACGCCCTCTTTGAGCGTGTTGAGCGTCTCGTCCTGAACCTGCGTGAGCGAATTGACCTGCGAGGCAAGCTCGAAACGCTCGCTCACGTCGTCGAAGAGATAAGTGACGCCACCTTGCGGGTTGGGATTGGTCACTACGCGCAGGGTGCGCCGGTCCGGCAGGTGCCACCAGGTTTCCTGCTGCTCGACGGAGCGGTAACCGGTGAGGAAATCAGCCTTCCATGCGCGGAAATCCGCCTGCTCCGGCAATTTGCGCGCGGCGCGCAGCCGGTCGAGCACTTCGCTGTCCGTCGGACGCGTGGCAAGGAACGCAGCATCCAGATTCCAGAGCTGCTGATAAGCGGCGTTGCTGAAGATCAGGTTCTGCGCGGCATCGAAGATCGCAACCGCCGTCGGCAATTGATCGAGGGTCCGCACATGCGCGTCCATCTGGCGCTGCAGATCGGCGCGCACCGCTTCGAGTTCGGACACATCAACCGCAATGCCCGCGCTGCCGCCGGAGGTGGGACGCTCGATCACGTCGAGCACGGCGCGCTGGCCCGCCACGACCGCCGTGACGCGCGCCGCATAAGTCGCACCGCTCCTGCGCTGGCGGCTCGCATCCTCGCGCGCCCGCTCGCTCAGGAGTTCGAGGGAGCGTGCAATCGCATCGTCGAGATCCTGTGCTTCGACGGCGCGCAGATAAGCCTGGTTCGCCCAGAGAAGCTTGGCCTCCGCATCACGGATCCAGAGCGGATAGGCCACGTCGTCGAGCAGCATGGTCATGGAGCGCAGGTCGCTGCGCGCGGTGGCGAGCTCGGCGCGGACTTTAAGAAGATCCGCGCGGTCGCCGGTCACATCGCGCAGACGCAGGATCGCGCGGCCTCCGATGGTGCGGCCTTCCAAATCGATGAAACGGTTGAAGAGCGTTTGCGCGACCATGCGGAAAGCTTCGCCGCGTTGCTTCAGTTGATCGAGGGAGGCTTCGGCGGCTGCGGCATCGCTTGGCTGCAGCCACGTGCCGAAAGCCAGCGCGCGTTGCGCGGGCGCGCCTTCGCCGATGATGGATGGATCGCCCTGGAAACGCGGTTCGCTGTTGCGGCTTTGCCAGCTCACCAGCAATTGTCGCTCCGAGCCCATGAGCAGAGCCGCGAGATCGTCGGACCCGCGAAGGGCCGCGAGTTCCCTGCGCAGCGCGCGCTCCACGCGCCCCGAGCGGCGGCGCTCCACCATCAGCAGCAGAGAGGTGATGGTGGTGAGCGAGACAAGCCCCATGAAGAGGCCGAAGGCGGCGGCGCTGTGAAGGTTGAAGCTGTAGAGATAGGCGAGGATCTCGGAGGCCTGTTCCAGGAGTTCGGCGGACGTGTCGGCGGCGAGCGCTGCTTGCGACGTTCCGGAGAGCAGCGTCAGGCTCAAGGGCACGCGAACGAGGCCCGCGAGGGTATTTGCCTCTTCCGGGCCTGTGTTCCTGTGCTCTCTCTGCCCGGCCATGCCGTGCGGTCCTCCCGATCGGGCCCCAAGTCACGGGCCAAGTGTGTTCATGCCTCAAGGACCTTCTTGGGTGCCCCAGAGGAGATACCGCCTACGCATGAACGGAACTGCCGGCATGGCTTGCAAAGGAACCACGGTATTGCCGGTCGAATCGCGTCCACTCTAGACTAGGCCTGACTCCGCCAGGAAGAGGGTTAATGTCGTCTTAATCTTCCTTTGGAGAAGCTGTGCGCAATTGGTGGAAAGCTATTGCATTTGCGACACAGGCATGACGTTGCGGAAGCATGTTCGATTCGAGCATGACCTCAAATGGCAGTCCAAGAAAAAAGCCCGGCATGGCGCCGGGCTTTCTTGAAGTCTTCCGCAATGGAAGCGGAGATCAGTAGCGGTAGTGGTCCGGCTTGAAGGGACCCTTCTCCGACACGCCGATATAGGAGGCCTGATCGGGGCGCAGCTTGGTGAGCTTCACGCCGATCTTCTCCAGGTGCAGCGAGGCGACCTTCTCGTCGAGGTGCTTCGGCAGGGTGTAGACCTTCTTCTCGTACTTGCCGGCGTTGTTCCAGAGCTCGATCTGAGCGAGCGTCTGGTTCGTGAACGAGGCCGACATCACGAAGGACGGGTGACCCATGGCATTGCCGAGGTTCACGAGGCGGCCTTCCGAGAGCAGGATGATGCGGTGACCGTCGGGGAAGGTGATCTCGTCCACCTGCGGCTTCACGTTGTCCCACTTCAGGTTCTTGAGAGCAGCAACCTGAATCTCGTTGTCGAAGTGACCGATGTTGCAGACGATGGCGCGGTCCTTCATCGCACGCATGTGCTCGATGGTGATCACGTCCTTGTTGCCGGTGGCGGTGACGAAGATGTCGGCGCGCGGAGCCGCGTCTTCCATCGTCGTGACCTCATAGCCTTCCATGGCGGCCTGAAGCGCGCAGATCGGATCGACTTCTGACACCAGCACGCGGCAGCCGGCCTGACGGAGCGAAGCGGCCGAGCCCTTGCCCACGTCGCCGAAGCCCGCGACCATGGCGACCTTGCCGGCCATCATCACGTCCGTGCCGCGGCGGATGCCGTCGACCAGCGACTCGCGGCAGCCATAGAGGTTATCGAACTTCGACTTGGTGACCGAGTCGTTCACGTTGATCGCCGGGAAGAGCAGCTTGCCTTCCTTGGCCATGATGTAGAGGCGGTGAACGCCCGTGGTGGTCTCTTCCGACACGCCCTTGATGGACTGGGCGACTTCGGCGAACCAGCCCTTCGGCTTTTCCTTCAGGAGGCGCTTGATCAGCGCGAAGAGAACTTCCTCTTCCTCTGCGCCGGGCTTCTCGAGGAAGGCCACGTCGCCCTGCTCGGCGCGCAGGCCCAGGTGGACGAGCATGGTGGCGTCGCCGCCGTCGTCGAGGATCATGTTCGGAACACCGCCGCCATGCCAGTCGAACAGCTTCGCGGTGTAGTCCCAGTACTCGGTGAGCGTCTCGCCCTTATAGGCGAAAACCGGAATGCCGGCGGCAGCGATGGCGGCAGCGGCGTGGTCCTGGGTCGAATAGATGTTGCAGGACACCCAGCGGATGTCGGCGCCGAGAGCCTTCAGCGTCTCGATCAGCACCGCGGTCTGGATGGTCATGTGGAGCGAGCCGGCGATCCGGGCGCCCTTCAGGGGCTGCTTCGGGCCGTATTCCTCGCGAACGGCCATGAGGCCCGGCATCTCGGTTTCGGCGATCGAGATTTCCTTGCGGCCGAAATCGGCGAGGCCGATGTCCTTAACGATATAATCCTGAGCCATGCTGGCCTCCGTCTATCCTTGGGATGGAATTGGCGCTGTCTCTACCAGAGAGTGGCCGGAGAAGCAATCAAGATATAAAGATGTCTTTATATGCTTTCGGGACTACGTCTCAGGGGAATATCCTGACGCTCATCCGAAACCTTCCGTCCTCGGGATGAGGGCGGAATGCGCAAGAGAGCGGCGCCACCGGTACGAAGCAGGTGGCGACACATGAAAATTCTCTTTTGAAAGAATAGCTTACTCGTCCTCGCCGAACCTGTTGGCGAGGAGGTCGTCGATGGCCTGGAGGCATTCCTTGGCGTCCTGACCCTTGGCGGTGACGGTGATCGTAGTGCCTTGGGCGGCAGCGAGCGTCAGCAGGCCCATGATCGAGCGTCCGCCCACGGTCTCGCCGCAGCGGGTAACGGTGACGTCGGAATTGAATCGCTCGACCGTCTGCACGAACTTGGCCGAAGCACGGGCATGCAGGCCCCGGCGGTTGACGATGGGCAGCTCCCGAGCCTCGGCCCCCTCGGGGATAGGAGCGGGAGGACAATCCTGGTCGAGAGGCCGGTCCATAATTCTTATTTTCCAGACAGAACGCGCGAGGCGATGTTGATGTATTTCCGTCCAGCCTCCTGGGCGTGCGAGACCGCATCGCCCAAAGGCTCCTCGTCGCGGACTGAGGCCAGCTTAATGAGCATGGGCAGGTTGATGCCGGCGACCACCTCGACGGAGCCGCCGTTCATGCAGGACAGGGCAAGGTTCGAGGGCGTGCCCCCGAACATGTCGGTCAGAACCACGACTCCATGGCCCGAATTGACCCGGCACACGGCGGCCATGATGTCCTTACGCCGTGTTTCCATGTCGTCGTCAGGGCCGATCGTGATCGTCTCAAGCTGCTCTTGAGGGCCCACGACATGCTCTAGCGCGGCCTTGAATTCCGTCGCGAGCTGCCCGTGGGTGACGAGCACCATTCCAATCATAATGTTCCAGATCCGAACGCTCCAGGAGCGGAGCCGCTATTTTGTGCACCGCGAAGCCTAGCGCAAGTGCGTTGAGAGGGAAAGTTCATCACAGTGTCATGACCGTGTCGCAAACACCACTCAAACGTCCCAGGGCAATGCTGGCGAAACTTGCCCCTGCGCGCATGCGGATGCGAGGAATCGTGACTCCGCATAGAACAACGTTGCCGTCTTCCGTATCCGGGAAGCGGGGCGGGTCCTCGGAGAGGTCGATTGCGAGGCGGATGACGGCGGAAGGTTCATAAGGCTGACGGATGATCCCCAAGCCGTGAATTTCGAGGTGCCCTGCAAGAGGTTCGATGGGACTTGCGAGCAGGCGTCCATGTTCGGCCCGAAGGCTCGTCCTGTCGTCGCTGACGAGACAGCCGAATCGGCCCGCCTGGAGCGTGTGGAGCACCATTTCGCGCGCCAGTGTCGACTTGCCGGAGCCGGAGCGCCCCCGGATCAGGACACCCGCCTCGCCGATGACGACGCAGGAGGCGTGGATGGTCTCGCGCTTGCTCAAGAGGTCTTTTCCCCTTGAGCCTTCTTCGCCTGCTCCTTCTTGCCCCTGTGGCTCTCGGGAGTCGGCAGGCGGATGACGAAGCGGGCGCCCAGACGGGTCGGCTCGCCGTTTTCGTCCGGAGGACCGGGACGGTTCTCGGCGCGGATCGTGCCGCGATGGGCTTCGATGATCTGGCGCGAGATCGACAGGCCGAGGCCGGAATTCTGGCCGAAGCCCTGTTCGGGCCGGTCGGTGTAGAAGCGCTCGAAGATCCGGTCGAGGGCATCCGGCTCGATGCCGGGGCCGCTGTCCTCCACCAGAACCTCCACATCGGCCTTGCGTCGCCGCAGCGTCACGCGCACCGGCTTGTCCGGCGGCGAGAAGGAGCGGGCATTATCGATGAGATTGTTGAACACCTGACCCAGCCGGCTGTCGTGGCCAAGCACCAGGAAGGCGTCGCGGCCGCGCGCATGCTTCTCGATGGTGAGCTCGATATGCGGATCGTGCTCCTGCCGGCGCTCGTTGGCGACGGACACCACCGCGTCGAGCAGGCGCGCCATGTCCACCGGTTCCGCATCCGCGCGGGCAAGCTCCGCATCGAGACGCGAGGCGTCGGAGATGTCGCTGATAAGACGGTCGAGACGTCTTACGTCGTGCTGGATGATCGACATGAGCCGCTGACGGGAATCGTCGCTGCGGGCGAGCGGCAGCGTCTCTACGGCGCTGCGCAGGGATGTGAGCGGGTTCTTCAATTCATGCGCCACATCCGCCGCGAAGCTCTCGATGGCGTCGATGCGGTTGTAGAGCGCCCGCGTCATGTCGCGCAGCGCGCCGGACAGGTGGCCGATCTCGTCGGAGCGGTTGGTGAAGTCCGGAATTTCCTGACGCGACTTGGTGCCCCAGCGCACGCGCTCTGCCGCTTCCGCGAGACGCCGCACGGGACCTGCGATCGCGCCTGCCAGAAACAGCGACAGCACGATCATGACGAGAGCCGCGATGAGGAACACCTGCAGCAGCGCGAAGCGTTCCGAGGCGATGATCGCGTCGATATCGCCCTCCTGGGTGGAGAGCAGCAGTACGCCCTGCACCGTACGGAAGCGCTGGATCGGCACCGCCACGGATACGATGGTCTCGCCGCGCGAGTTCACGCGCACCACGCTCGATTGCTGGCCCGAGAAGGCTCGCTGCACTTCCGCGAGGGACCGGCCGTTGGCCGGGCCGGGGTCCTCGAGAACCGGGCGCTTCGTGCGCCGGAACATCTTGCGGACCGAATTCCAGATCCGCTCGATGAACGTGGCGGTGTCCTCCACGTCGGCCACCGGCGGCAGATCCATGCGCAGAATGTCTCCGCGCGAATAGAAGTTGCGCGAGTCGAGCAGGAGCAGGCCGTCCCGGTCGAAGATGCGGGCCCGGGTCTGGGTCGGCGTCACGAGGCGGCGCAGCAGTGGCGCCACGCGCTCGGGATTGATGGAGAATTCGAGGGCGCTGAGGCTCTCGTCGTTGAGGCGCTCGGTCTCGCCCGCCTGCATCTGGAGGAGCTGGTCGGGATCGAGGGTGATGGTGTTGGTTTCGACCGTCGCCGAGCTGGCGATGGCGCCCGCGATGATCTCGCCCTGCGTCAGAAGGCTCTGCACCCGCGCTTCGATGAGGCCTTCGCGGAACTGGTTGAGATAGAGGAAGCCCACGAGCAGGGCCATGAGGCCCGCCAGGTTGAGCAGGACGATCCGCCGCGTCAGGCTCGACGAGGCGCGCTGGGAGAGCATGCGGCTGAAATTCTTCAGCCGGGCCAGGAAGCCGCGAGGCTCGGGCGGATCGTCGGTTGCCTCTGCGTGGATGAAATCAGCCTTCATGCCGCTCATTCAGGCACGGTCCGGAAACGCTTCCGGACCGTGACGTCTTTCCTGTTTGTCCATCGCCTTATAGGGCAGGCGCTCACGGTATCAGGCTTCCTTGAAGCGGTAGCCGACGCCGTAAAGGGTCTCGATCATTTCGAAACTCTGGTCAACGGATTTGAACTTCTTGCGCAGGCGCTTGATGTGGCTGTCGATGGTGCGGTCGTCCACATAGACCTGGTCGTCATAGGCCGCATCCATGAGCGCATTGCGGCTTTTGACCACGCCGGGACGGGTGGCGAGCGCCTGCAGGATCAGGAACTCGGTGACGGTGAGCGTGACCGGCTCGCCCTTCCATGTGCAGGCGTGACGCTCAGGATCCATCTTCAGCTGGCCGCGCTCCAGAGCCTTGGGATCGGCCTCCTTGGGGGCACTCTGATCCTTGGGCGCGAAGCGGCGCAGCACCGCCTTCACGCGCTCGACCAGAAGACGCTGGGAGAAAGGTTTCCGGATGAAGTCGTCGGCGCCCATCTTCAGGCCGAACAGCTCGTCGATCTCCTCATCCTTCGAGGTCAGGAAGATCACCGGCAGGTCGGATTTCTGGCGAAGCCGCCGCAGAAGCTCCATGCCGTCCATGCGAGGCATCTTGATATCGAAGATGGCGAGATCCGGTGGCGCATGCTTCAGGCCGTCGAGGGCGGAAGCGCCATCGGTATAGGTCTGGATGCGGTATCCCTCCGCCTCGAGCGCAATCGAGACGGAAGTCAGGATATTGCGATCATCATCAACAAGGGCGATCGTGGGCATGAACTCTTCCCTGGCTTACACGGACGATGGCCGCGTGACATATGATAACGCAGATGGCCTTAAATCGTGCCCAACTGCGCCTTACTGATGGCATAAATATGGTTGTCCCCGGCCCTCGCTAGGGCGGGACACTCCCGATAGTGGTGTTTAGGAGGGTCAGGTTCAACCGGGGATGAATGGCCGGGAGCCGTTTTTGCCTCAATCAGGGGATATGCCTGAAGCCTGAGAGCATTGCACTGGAGGGTGGGGATCCGTCAATCCTCCCAAAGAATGGCGTCAAACGAAGCAAAATCTGCTCCGGTGGGCTGAGCCGGGTCTAGCGCCGCAAAAAATAGAATGCCATGGAATGCCTTGGTTGACGGCAAAGGCTGTTGACCTAAACATGCTTAGTTCAGGCGTTTTTGCGGGACTACGACCGGCGGCGCCTGAAGGTGATCACAGAAGGCCATCGGGGAGCGGCGCATCCTGCCGCCCGGCGATCGGCGACCAGGAGAAGTCTTCCGTGGATAACATCGGCGTCTTCAACAGCGCTCAAGGCGCGGAGGCTATCGGCTTCCGCAAGCTCAAGAAAGTCTACTGGAATTTCGAGGCTCCCGCACTCTACGAGCAGTCCCTGCAACGGAATGAGACGAAGCTCGTGAAGGGCGGCGCTCTCCTGGCCGAGACCGGCGTGCATACGGGCCGCTCGCCCAAGGACAAGTTCGTGGTCCGGGACGAGGCGACCGAGAGCACCGTCTGGTGGGACAATAACGGCTCCATCAGCCCCGGCCATTTCGACACCCTGTTGCAGGACTTCCTAGCCCATGCCGAAGGCAAGGAGCTGTTCGCTCAGGATCTCTATGGCGGCGCGGACCCGGCCTACCGGGTCAAGGCGCGCGTGTTCACGGAATTCGCCTGGCATTCGCTCTTCATCCGCAACCTGCTGATCCGTCCTGAAATGGGTGAGCTGAAGGATTACGTGCCCGGTCTCACCATCATCGACCTGCCATCCTTCAAGGCCGATCCGGCCCGGCACGGCTGCCGCTCGGAGACGGTGATCGCCTGCGACTTCACCCGCAAGATCGTGCTCATCGGCGGTACCTCCTATGCCGGCGAGATGAAGAAGTCGGTCTTTACCTACCTCAACTACGTCCTGCCCGCGCAAAAAGTCATGCCCATGCATTGCTCCGCCAATGTGGGCCATGACGGCGATGTCGCCGTGTTCTTCGGCCTTTCCGGCACCGGTAAGACCACGCTCTCCGCCGATCCGAACCGCATCCTGCTCGGCGACGATGAGCATGGCTGGGGACCGAACGGGGTCTTTAACTTCGAGGGCGGCTGCTACGCCAAGACCATCCGCCTCTCGCGTGAAGCGGAGCCGGAAATCTTCTCCACCACCGAGCGTTTCGGCACGGTTCTGGAGAACGTGGTGATCGATCCCGTTACTCGCGTTCCGAACTTCGACGATGCGTCGAAGACGGAAAATACGCGCTGCGCCTATCCGCTCGATTTCATTCCCAACGCAAGCGCCACGGGCCGTGCGGGTATTCCGAAGAACATCGTGATGCTCACCTGCGATGCCTTCGGCGTCCTGCCTCCCATCGCCAAGCTTACGCCGGCGGAGGCCATGTATCACTTCCTCTCCGGATATACCGCCAAGGTGGCGGGCACGGAAAAGGGCGTGAAGGATCCGGAGGCCACGTTCTCCACCTGCTTCGGCGCGCCGTTCATGCCGCGTCATCCGTCGGAATACGGCAATCTGCTGCGCGATCTCATCGCCAAGCACCATGTGGATTGCTGGCTCGTCAACACGGGCTGGACCGGCGGCAAGTATGGCGTGGGCCGCCGCATGCCGATCCGCGTCACGCGCCGCCTGCTCACCGCCGCGCTCGACGGTTCGCTGAACCGCGCCGATTTCCGCCGCGATCCCTATTTCGGCTTCGCGGTGCCGACCTCGGTGCCCGGCGTCGAGCCGCACATTCTGTATCCGGTGAAAACCTGGCAGAACAAAGCGGAGTTCGCCGAGACGGCCAAGCGCCTCATCGACATGTTCAACGAGAACTTCAAGCGTTTCGAGAACCACGTCGATTCCGACGTGCGCTCTGCCGGGCCGCAGATGTCGATCGCGGCTTAAAAGCTTCGATCGGGGACGATATGGAAACGGCGGCTCTCGGGCCGCCGTTTTTGCTTCAAGGGGGGCGAATGGACATTCTCGTCATCGGTGCCGGTGTCGTCGGCTTGGCGTTAGCCCGCGCGTTGTCCTTGCGCGGTCATGGCGTGATCGTGGCCGAGAAAACCGGTGGCATCGGCAACGGCGTGTCCTCGCGCAACAGCGAGGTGATCCATGCGGGGATGTATTACCCGACGGATTCACTGCGCGCGCGCCACTGCGTCAACGGGCGGCGCATGCTCTACGAATTCTGCGAAGGCCATGGCGTACCGCATAAACGGTGCGGCAAGCTCATCGTGGCGACGAATGAGCTCGAACAGGTGAAGATCGAGGGCATCTACCAGCAAGGCATCGCCAACGGCGTCGAGGGCCTGTCCTTTCTGAACGGGCAGGAGGCGATGGCGCTGGAGCCGAACCTTTCTTGCACCGGAGCGGTTCTCTCCGCCGAAACAGGTATCGTCGACTCTCATGCGCTCATGCTCGCGCTCCAGGGCGACCTCGAATCTGCGGGCGGTATGATCGCGTTTCATGCGCCGGTCGGGTGGATCGTGCGAAATGGAATGAAATGGAACGCGCATGTGGGCGGCGCGGAGCCTGCGGAAGTCGCCGTCGACGCGGTGGTCAATGCGGCGGGTTTAGGTGCGCAGGGCATCGCGCGTGCGACGGAAGGATACGCGCCGGAGCGCGTGCCGCCGCTCGTGCTCGCCAAAGGCAATTACTTCGGCTGCCTCGGCAGGCCCGCCTTCTCACGCCTGATCTATCCCGCGCCCGTCGATGGCGGTCTCGGCACGCATGTGACCCTCGATCTTGCAGGGCGCATGCGGTTCGGTCCCGATGTGGAATGGGTCGAGCGCGAGATCTACGAGGTCGAGCCTGCCCGTGCAGAGAGCTTCTACGCCTCCATCCGCCGCTACTGGCCTGGATTGCCGGATGGCGCTTTGGTGCCGGATTATGCGGGTATCCGTCCGAAGCTCTCAGGGCCCGGCGAGAAGGCGGCGGATTTCATGATCGACGGGCCTGAGGAGCATGGACTTTCCGGCCTCGTGCATCTCTTTGGGATCGAGAGCCCGGGGCTGACGTCATGCCTGTCGATTGCCGAGGATGTGGCGGCACGGTTGCAGGCCTGAAGAACAGCGTCATCCCGGACGGCGTGAGCCGATCCGGGATCGTTATCAGAATTGGGTGCTATTCTCGTCGCACGATCCCGGGTTCTGCTCCGCAGCCCCGGGATGACATTTGTGGTTATGCTCTGAAGAACAGCAGCGTCGTGATCAGGAACACCGGCACAAGGATGCCGCCCGACCACAGGAGATAGCCGAAGAAGCTCGGCATCTTCACGCCGCCTTCGCGGGCGATTGCATAGACCATGAAGTTGGGCGCGTTGCCGATATAGGAGTTCGCCCCCATGAACACGGCACCGGCCGAGATGGCGGTGAGCGTCATCGCGCCCGTGGTCATGAGCACCTGCGGATTGCCGCCCGCAAGCTCGAAGAACACGAGATAGGTCGGCGCATTGTCGAGGAACGATGACAGGACGCCCGTGAGCCAGAAATAGGCGGCGTTGTTGGCGCTGCCGTCCGGGTTCGTCACGAGGGCGACGAGGGGCGCGAAAGCGCCGTCCGCGCCTGCCTTCAGCATGGCGAGCACGGGGATGATGGTGATGAAGATGCCCGCGAAGAGCTTCGCCACCTCGTTGATGGGGCCCCAGGAAAAGCCGTTCTCCACGCGGTTCGCCTTCGGCGTGAGCTTCAGGGAAATGATCGTCACCGCGATCATGATGAGATCGCGCAGCGCGTTGGCGAGCTCGATCTCCGAGCCCAGCACGGTCACGCGGCCGAGATCCGTGGTGGCGCTCATGAGGATCGCCGCGATGATGATGAAGATGAGCAGGAAATTGATGCCGCCCGTCACCCGCACCGGGTTGTCGGGCGTCGGGTCGGGCCTGACACGGCCTTCCTTCCTGTAGATCACCGTGTCGATCACGAAGAAGAGCGCGAGCAGAACGCCGCTCACGAACAGGGTCTCGGGCAGGAGGTGCGTGGTGGTCCAGAAGAACTCCACGCCGCGCAGGAAGCCGAGGAAGAGCGGCGGATCGCCCAGCGGCGTCAGCGAGCCGCCGATATTCGACACCAGGAAGATGAAGAACACGATCACATGCACATTGTGGATGCGGTCGTCATTGGCGCGCAGCACGGGGCGGATCATCACCATGGATGCGCCCGTGGTTCCGATGAAGCTCGCGAGCACCGTGCCGATGGCAAGCAGCATCGTGTTCGTGCCGGGCGAGCCATGGAGGTTGCCACGCACCAGGATGCCGCCGGCGACCGTGAACAGGGCGAGCAGCAGCAGAATGAAGGGGATGTATTCGAGAAGAGCCGTATGGGCGAGGGCCTGGACCGCCGTGCCCGGTCCCAGGAGGGCGGCCATGGGCGCAAGCACGAGCAGGCCCCAGAAGGCTGCGATCTTGCCCTGATGGTGTTCCCAGAAATGGGAAGCCAGAAGGGGGAAGAGGGCGATTGAGAGCAGGATGCCCGCAAAGGGCAGGGCCCAAAGGACGCTTAAGCTCGCACCGTCGAGTTCCGCCGCGAAGGCGGCTTGCGGCAGCATGATCAGGGCGGCGGCGAGCGCCGCGCTTGAGACGCGAAGCATGATTGGGTTCCCCTCACCGGTATCCGGCTTGTTGCGACGTTATGGACACGGTTTAGGGGAAGGCATTCGTCCCTGCAACGGCGGAAGCGTTAACCGGCTATTCAGCATAAGTGAAAGAAGGTACAACATCGTTACACGTAAAGTCGCGCCTGGGGTTGTGGAGCCGATGTGCCGCTTTCTTGCCTACCGGGGAGAGCCGATCTTCCTTGATGAACTCGTTTGTGCCCCGGCCCATTCGCTGGTCCACCAGTCGCTCCATGCGGTGGAGGCCAAAACGGAGACCAACGGCGACGGTTTCGGCATCGGCTGGTACGGCGAGCGCAACGAGCCCGGCATCTACCGCGAGGTGCGCCCGGCCTGGTCCGACGAGAACCTGAGGAGCCTCTGCGAGCAGGTGCGCTCCGGCCTGTTCTTCGCCCATGTGCGAGCCTCCACCGGCACCTCCACCACCCGGGCCAACTGCCATCCGTTCTCCCATGGCCGCCATCTCTTCATGCATAACGGCCAGATCGGCGGCTACCATCGCATCAAGCGCAAGATCGAAGCCCTGATTCCGGACGAGCTCTATGACCGCCGCCAGGGAACGACGGATTCGGAGGCGATCTTCCTCGTGGCGCTTGCCAATGGTCTCGCCGAGGAACCCGTGACCGCCATGGCGCGCACCCTCAAGCAGATTCGCGGCCTCATGGAAGAGGCGGGCATCGAGGAGGCCCTGCGCTTTACGGCCTCCTTCACCGATGGCGAGAGCCTCTGGGCCTATCGCTGGGCCTGCGATGCCAAGCCCCCGACGCTCTATTTCCGCGAGGAGCATGGCAATCTGCTCGTGGTGTCCGAGCCCATCGACGACAAGACCCGCGGCTGGCGCGAGGTGCCGAAGGGTTGCAGCCTCGTGGCTCGCATCGGCCAGCCGGTCGCCGTGCATTGCCTCAACGAGGCGATGGCGCAGCTCGCCGCCTGATCGAGCTTAGCGCTCGAAGAGCGCAAGAGGCTCGGCCAATGCGCTCTTGTGTTGACCTTCCAGCTGCTCGCGCCTCTTGCGGGCTCGGTCGACCCACACCATCGCTACGGTGTGATCGAGGAAGAAATCGTCGAGCCTTCCTTCCTGATGCGCCTTCAGGAACTCGGCGAGAGAAGCAAGCTCGATCCGACGATCTTTCTGCGAATACCAGACGCCACGCCGTTCTTCGGAATGCTCTTCGGCAAAGAAGTAGTGGGCCGGCGCAAAATCGGGATGTTCTTTCACAAGGGCTTTCAGCTTCGCCTCCCGTTCCACGGCATCGAATTGCAGCGCATGCAACAAGGCGGTGGCGCGCGTGGGCGCATCCTCATGCAGCTCGGCATAGACCTGACGCGCCATGGCGGGGCCCTCGTGCTCACGGACGAGGGCGGCATAGCGCAGATGAGGATCGATGAATTCCAGCCCCATGCGGGCGAGATTGTAATAGGCGCGATGAGCCCCTGAAATTTCGCCCTTCGCCTCGAAGAGCAGGGCCTTGTAGTAGAGGCCCGGCGCGGATTTCGAATCCTCGACCAATCCGCCCTTCTGCGAGATCCGGGAGAAGGTTTCGGCGGGATTGGTCGACAGCACGAGGCCCTGCGCGACCTGTTGAGCGGGAGAGGGATTGGCCACTGAGGCGATTGTCTGCTCGGCAGGCAGGGCAAGATGTCTGCCGAACAGGCCTGCTCCGGCGAGCAGGATCGCGGCAAGGCAGCTGCCGAGCCAAAGGGCCGCCTTTCGGTTCATGAAGGCTGCCGGATGCGCCGGTTTCGCGTCGATCTCCGTTCCTGGCCATGCGATGGCGAAGGTGTGGATCGGGGCGGGAATGTTCTTCACCAGCCTTTCGCCGAGGTCGACGAAGGGCACGGACACCTCGCCCGTAACCACCTTATGCACGGCCTGAGAGACGCAAACACCGCCGGGCTTTGCCAGCTTTTCGAGGCGGGCGGCGAGATTGACAGCCATGCCGAGAAGGTCGCCGTTGCGCTCAGTGACCTCGCCCATGGAAATGCCGATGCGAAGCTGAAGCCAGCGATGGGGCGGGTGGGACAGGTTGCGCGCCCTGATCGCTTCCTGGATGTCGATGGCGGCGCGCACGGCCTTCAGAGGCGTTTCGAACTCGCACATGATCGAGTCGCCGGCCGTGTTGAAGATCTTCCCGCCATGCCGGGCAATAAAGGTTTCGCAGGCCCGGTGATAAGCTGTCAGCCTCCGGAGCGTGTCCTCCTCGTCTTCAGCGATCAGCCGCGAGAAGCTCACGACGTCGCTGGCCAGGATTGTCGCCGTTCTGCGTCTCATCCGTGACCCTGCTTCCTGAAAGGACCTTCTGTGAGCCCTCGTTCGAAACCGGCGGCTCCGAACCTATGGAAACTGACCCAGGGTCAATATGTTATACAGTTTCTTGAAAAATCAAGGCCAGCCTCGTGTATTTGAAGAAAAGAGGGACCTGGACGGTCTTTCTCCAGCAAGAGGCCTGAGCCTAAGAAATCAGGTCAGTTCACGGAGCTGTTGCCGCCCGTGAGAAGCGGCAAAAGCGCGTCTTTGAGCGCTTTCATCTGCAGCTCCGTCTCCGCCTGGGCCTGAGGGCTGTCCGCATCCGAGTTGAGTAGCGCACGCAGGCGGGCATTCTCCGCCGCGAGGCGGTCGTTCTCGGCCATGAGAATCGCCACCTTTTCCTCAGCGATCCTCAGGCGGGCCTGCGCCTCGTTGCGCTCCTGCTCCCGCAGCTGAACCCGGTCGCGCCAGAGGCGGTTTGCTACGGTGTCGGTTCTGTCCAGCATCGTCGGTTCCTTGCGCTATTCTGCAATGAAGCTTTCCATCGCTCAGAGCTGTTTAAGGGAGTGTTGCCGGATAAGGTTAACCGTCCAGTTCCGGATAGCTCCGGAAGATTCCATCTTCGTTGAAGGGGAAGCGGCGGGGGCTTTCGAGATAAGCCTTGATCCGGGGCCGCCGGGCGACGGCCACATGGAGAGCCGAAACCTTGGGCGCCTGCTTCAGCGCCCGCTTCGTGGCTTTCGGAAAGGCATAGAGCAGGCCTTCCACCACCTGGAACAGGGACAGGTCCACATAGGTGAGCGAACTGCCGACGAGGTGCCCGCCGCCCGATTCATTGCGGGCGATGATCGTCTCGAACCAATCGAGAAATTTGGGAATGCGGCTTTTGCGGAACTCGGCGGAGCGCTTGAGCGCCTCCTCCTTCTGATCCTCATAATAAAGATCGACGCCGATGGGATGATGCGTGTCGTGAGCTTCCGCCACGAAGTCGGCGAGAGTGAGCTGAATCTGGTGCGTCCAGAGACCGCCCGCCGGGTCCTTCGGCGCCAGGTTATGCCGCGCTCCGAGATAGAGAAGGATCGCCGCCGTCTGGCCGATGATCGTCTCGCCATCCTTCAGGAAAGGCGGTGCGAAGGGCGGATGCTGCGCCTTGTCCATGAGCTTCATCAGCGTATCCATGCCGCGCGGCTGGCGGGCCACGTCGATATACTCGGCTCCCGCCTCTTCGAGCGCCAGCCGCACGAACTCGCCGCGTCCCTGGATGGTGGGCCAGTAGTAGAGTTCGTATGACATATGGCACCGCTTCAAATATTAGAGTTCGACCCCTTGATGTTTAGTATCAAGTCAGCGATTTGCCTTCGAGATACCCAGAGCTGTCTGCGCTCCTTGAAATCAATGCAAAGCCACTGAAGAGACCCAGTTTGGGTGCATGCGGCTGTAACAGGGATATGGGACCTGAGCTTATCTTTTGGATCATACGTAAGAGTATGAACAAAATTTTCCAACGGAAGAGTCTTATCTAATTCTGTTTGAAAGGTTGTCATCTCTACAGGAGCGGAGATTTTTCCCTCATGTGGAAGTTGGTGCTTAGCAAGTGGAACTCGAACTAATGTTAGTAAGCAATAAGGCTCATACCATGAGGACTGTGGGGTATAGTTATTAGCCTCATTAATAGTTCGCACGATCTCATATGCGTCGTAAATCCATAAACGTGAAAGCAGCAGTATATGAGTTAAAGCCAATGCCTCGGGGGTAAGGCTGCAAGCCTCACGCTGTGAATTGATGAAGTCTAATACTTCGGGTTCCATTGCTCTAAGCAGACAGTCTAAATCGCCAAGGTTCTGAACTTGAGCGATGAGATGGCTTCTAGGCAGGATGTGACCTGTGCTCAAAGACAAGTTATGCCAAAGCTGAGCCTCTAACGGGTGCTGTTGTTTAGCGGCAAAGATATTCTGGCTGAATGATACACCGAACTGGCTCAATCGCCTCATCCTTGCTCAATGCGCCTCGTCCCAGTTCTGCGCGGCGCGGGCTTCCACGGCGAGCGGAACTTTCAGCGTCACGGCCGGGAAGGGCGCTTCCGTCATCACGCGGGAGATGACGGGGAGCGTTGCCTCGATCTCGTCGTCGGGGGCCTCAAACACCAGTTCGTCGTGCACCTGCAGCAGCATGCGCGCGGAGAGGCGCTCGGCCTTGAGCGCATCTTCCATGCGGGTCATGGCGCGGCGGATGATGTCGGCGGCGGTGCCTTGGATCGGCGCGTTGATCGCCTGACGCTCGACGCCCGCGCGCTCGGACGGGTTGCTTGAGCGGATCTGCGGGTAATGGCACACGCGCCCGAAGAGCGTGGTGACGAAGCCCTTCTCCTTACAAATCCGCTTCGTCTCGTCGATATAGGTGCGGATGCCGGGGAAGCGCTCGAAATACTGCTTGATGAAAGCGGAGGCTTCCGCATTCGCAATGCCGAGGCGCGTGGCGAGGCCGAAGGCGGAGATGCCGTAGATGATGCCGAAATTGATGGTCTTCGCCTGACGGCGCAGATCGGACGTCATCTGGTCGAGGGGCACGCCGAACATAGCGGAGGCCGTCGCCGCGTGAATGTCGATGCCGTTCGCGAACGCCTCCTGCAACTGGGGAATGTCGGCGATATGCGCCAGGATGCGCAACTCGATCTGGCTGTAATCCGCCGAGATGATCTTGTGCCCTTCCGGCGCAACGAAGGCCTTGCGGATCTTGCGGCCCGCTTCCGTGCGGATCGGAATGTTCTGCAGGTTCGGATCGGAGGAAGAGAGGCGTCCCGTCGTGGTGGCAGCGAGGGAGAACGAGGTGTGCACCCGCTTCGTCTCGGGATGCATGTGATCCTGCAGCGTATCCGTGTAGGTGGATTTCAGCTTCGCAAGCTGACGCCATTCGAGAATCTTCGCGGGCAGTTCATGGCCTGCCTGCGCAAGCTCGTCGAGCAAGGTCGCGGGCGTCGCCCATTGGCCGGAGGGCGTCTTCTTCGCGCCGGGCAGGCCCATCTTGCCGAAGAGAATGTCGCCGATCTGCTTTGGCGAGCCGAGGGCGAATTTCTCGCCCGCCATCTCGTGAATCTCGTCTTCGAGACGCGCAAGCGTCTGCGCGAAATCGCCGGAGAGGCGGCTCAGAATCTGCCGGTCCACGAGAATGCCGCGCATCTCCATGCGGGCGATCACATCCACGAGCGGGCGCTCCAGCGTCTCGTAGACGGTGGCGCGGCGCTCGGAGACAAGGCGGGGTTTGAGAACCTGCCAGAGGCGCAAGGTGACATCGGCGTCTTCCGCCGCATAAGCGGTCGCCTTGGAAATCTCCACCTTGTCGAAAGTCACCTTGTTCCGGCCCGTGCCGGCGACGTCCGAGAAGCTGATTGGCGCATGTCCCAGATGACGGCGGGAGAGTTCATCCATGCCGTGCGAGCCTTTTCCGGCGTCGAGCACGTAGGAAATCAGCATCGTGTCGTCGATGGGGCGCAGATCGATGTTGTGGCGCTTGAACACGATCCAATCGTATTTCAGGTTCTGCCCGATCTTGAGCACGGACGCATCTTCCAGCATCGGCCGGATCGCATCGAGCGCATCGGTCACCGGAATCTGGCCTTTCACGAGGCCGCCGCCGAAGAGATCGGATTCATCGCGATGCTGCAGCGGCACGTAACAGGCCTTGCCGGGCTCCAGCGCCAGCGAGAAGCCGACAATATCGGCGCGGTTGGCATCGAGGTCGCTCGTCTCCGTATCGACGGCGACATAGCCCTGCGCAACCGCCTGCGCGACCCACTCCTTGAGGCGCGCGAGGTCGGTGACCGTCTCGTAGGACGACGTGTCGATGGGGATGGATGAGGCTTCCGTCGCGCGCTTGCCCGCAAGCTGCGAGGGCGTGCCGATTCCTTCGACGGGTTTGCGGACAGCGCCCGTTTCCGGCAGGTCCATGCCCGCGAAAGGATCGACATCGCCCGAAATGCTTTCCCCCTTTTCGAAGAGCGGGGGCTCGGCATTCGATCCGGCAAAGCCGTCGTTGCGCACCCACTTGATCGCTTCACCGCCCGGCATCAGGCGCGGGTCCGGCTCGATGGCGGCGGGATCGGCATCGTAGAGTTCCGCCACGCGGCGCGTGAGGGTGCTGAACTCCATTGCCTTCAAAAAGCCGACGAGCGTCTTCGGATCGGGCTCGGGCATGCGCAGGTCGTCGAGCGGCACGGGTACCGGCGCTTCGCAATCGAGGGTCACGAGCTTCTTGGAGAGGCGCGCGGCCTCCGCGTTGTTGATCAGCGTTTCGCGGCGCTTGGGCTGTTTGATCTCGCTCGCGCGCTCCAAAAGCGTTTCGAGATCGCCGTATTCCTTGATGAGCTGCGCTGCGGTCTTGAGGCCGATGCCCGGCACGCCGGGCACGTTGTCGGAAGTATCGCCCATGAGCGCGAGAACATCGCCGATCTTCTCAGGCGGAATGCCCTCCCACTTCTCGATGACGGCGGCTTCGTCCAGGTTGCGCTCGGGGCGGTAGCCCGGCTTGCCCTTGGAACCGGATTCGAAATCGTAGAAGCACACCTTCGGCCCTACGAGCTGCATCAGGTCCTTGTCGGAGGAAATGATGAGCACGTCCGCGCCGCGGGCTTTCGCCTGCTGCGTATAGGTGGCGATGAGGTCGTCCGCCTCGTAGCGCTGCAACTCCACGGGCTCCAGGCCGAAAGCGCGGATCGCCTCGCGCATGATCGGCATTTGCACCTTCAGGTCCTCCGGCGCATCGGGGCGGTGGCCCTTGTAATCCTCATAGAGCTCTTTGCGGAACGAGCCCTCGGACTTGTCGAGCACAATGGCGAGATGGGTGGGCTTCAGGCCCGCCGCGCCGTCGCGCATGAATTGCAGGAGCTTGGAGACGAACAGGCGCACGGCCCCCGTCGGCATGCCGTCCGAGCTGCGGGAATTGTACTTCTGGTCCTGGTTCATGGACTGGAAGTAGGCCCGGAAGATGAAGGAGGAGCCGTCGACGAGAAAGATGTGGTCGCCGGCTTGGACGGGACGGGAGGAAGCCATGGGTCTCGTTCGTGGAGGAAAATCGACCCGCAAGAGATAGTGTTTTTAGGGGCCGATGGCTATGGCCGGAGCCCGTTTATGCAGCCTTGAGGCGCGCGAGGCCGAGATCGAGCTCCCTCAACGCCTGCATCACCACGCCCTCGGTGAGCAAATCGAGGGAGGATTCCACCACATGAATGGCTGCAAGCGCCCTGAGTTCCGGGATGGTCTGCGATTCGAGGGCAGCCTCGAAGGAGGGGCGCAGCAGGTCCATGGCCCGGGTGCCGGGCCCGCAGATCACGATATGGTCGGGTTCCAGGGTCTGGATCAGGATCGCCACAGCATCGCCCAGCACCTCGCCGGCTTCCTGGAAGAGGTTGAGGAGGGCGGGATTGCCCGCCCGGGCCTGCTCGACAATCCCGTTCATGGCCTCCTCGCCGGGCAGCAGCAGGGTCGGGGCGGGGCGGTGGTCGATGAGCTGCGCGTCCCGGTGCAGGGCGTAATCGGCAAGATAGGCCTCGATGCAGCCGCGACCGCCGCAGCGGCATTGCGGCCCGCTCCGGCGCAGGCGCACATGGCCGAACTCGCTGCCGCCGAAGCGCGCCCCGCGATAGAGCTCGCCCTGGATGAGAAAACCCATGCCGACGCCATCGCCCACCATGAGGCAGGCGGTGCGGCCTGAGCGGAGGTCGGGATTGCGCTGGGCTATGGCGAAAGCCATGGCGCTGGCGTCGTTCTCGATCAGGACCGGCATGCCGAGGCGCTCGCTCACGCCTGCGGCAAGGGGCAGGTCGCGGGTGCCGAGCACCGGGCTCCAGGCCACGACCCCGTCGCGCGTATCCACATAGCCCTGGCAGGCAAGGCCGATGGCCTTCACGTCCGTCGCGCCGGTTTCCTTGGCGAAGCTGGTGATGGTCTGCGCCAAGACATCCATCAACTCCTCCGCCTCGAGATTGCGCAGAGGGCGCTCGATGTGGCGGCTTGCCCGGTTGCGGCCTGCACTGTCCACGAGACGAAGCTCGATGCGGTTGAAGCCGGTCCAGACGCCGATCACGGAGCCCAGCGAATCGGCGAAGAACAGGCGAACCTTGGGGCGGCCTCGGATCAGGCCGACACCCTGATCCGCCTCTTCCGCCACAAGGATACCCTCATCCAGAAGTCCCGCCGTCAGCTCCGACACGCTGGCGGGGCTCATCCCGATATGCTGGCCGATTTCCACCCGCGCCATAGGGCCTTCCCGGCGCAAGGTATCGAGAAGACGCCGCCGAGCGGTTTCACGGGGGGAGAGAGAAAGCATGTTCATGGCGCTTATTTATTCGAGAGGTGAATAAATCACGGTGGGGTAAAAAGGATATCCGACCAAATAATAAGACGGCACGTGCTTGAAGGCTAAGGTGAGAGGAATAATTATTTCCCCGCTCGAAATATAAAGCATGGCAGCGTGAGCCAACGTTCGTCGATCCGCCAAGGAGAGACAGCCTGCCATGAGCACAGGGCCTTTGCAGGGAATTCAGGGCCCAGGAGGAAATCAATGTCGTTCAAGAAGCACGCTCTCATCAGCCTTGCCGCCTTGGCCATTTCGACATCCGCCGCGCTTGCTCAGGGCAAGGGCCCTGTCGTCGGCGTCAGCTGGTCGAACTTCCAGGAAGAACGCTGGAAGACCGACGAAGCCGCCATCAAGGCCGCCGTCGAGAAGGCAGGCGGCACCTATGTGTCCGCCGACGCGCAATCCTCGCCCGCCAAGCAACTCACCGATATCGAAAGCCTGATCTCCCGTGGCGCCAAGGCGCTGATCGTCCTGGCGCAGGACGCGGACGCCGTTCGCCCGGCCGTCGAGAAGGCCGTAGCCGAAGGCATCGCGGTGGTGGGCTATGACCGCCTCATCGAAATTCCGCAGGCTTTCTATCTCACCTTCGACAATGTCGAGGTGGGCCGTCTCCAGGCCCGCGAAGTGTTCAAGATGAAGCCCGAGGGCAACTATGCCTTCATCAAGGGCTCGGGCTCGGATCCGAACGCCAACTTCCTGTTCCAGGGGTCGATGGAAGTGCTGAAGCCTGCCATGGATGCCGGCAAGATTAAGAATGTCGGCGAGGCTTATACGGATGGCTGGCTCCCCGCCAACGCGCAGCGGAACATGGAGCAGTTCCTTACCAAGAATAACAATAAGATCGACGCCGTGATCGCCGCCAATGACGGCACCGCAGGCGGCGCGATTGCAGCGCTCAGCGCGCAGGGTCTCGCAGGCACGGTGCCGGTTTCTGGACAGGACGCTGACAAGGCGGCGTTGAATCGCGTTGCGCTCGGCACGCAGACCGTGACCGTGTTCAAGGATGCCCGCGAACTCGGCCGCAACGCTGCGGAAATCGCAATCCAGCTCGCCGGCGGCAAGAAGCTCACCGAGATCCAGGGTGCGAAGCCGTGGAACCTCGGCCCGAAGAAGCAGAACATGACGGCTCTCTTCCTCACGCCGGTCGCGATCACGAAGGACAATCTCGATGTGGTCATCAATGCGGGCTGGGCGTCCAAGGACGTGGTCTGCCAGGGCGTGAAGGCCGGCACGGTGAAAGCCTGCAACTAAGGCCCGATCAATCTGCAATCAGCCCCTCCCGGCATCACTGCCGGGAGGGGTGTTTGTCATTGAACCTTTATCTTGCGTGACGCCATGAACGCACCTGTTGCTACAACCGCGCCGCCTCCCAGCACCACATCCGGATCGTTTCTGTCGAAGCTCGAGATCGATGTGCGCATGCTCGGCATGCTGGCGGCTCTCGCCGTGATCTGGATCGGTTTCGATCTTCTCTCCGGCGGTGTCTTTCTCACGCCGCGCAATCTCTGGAACCTGTCTGTGCAGACCGCCTCCGTGGCGATCATGGCGACGGGCATGGTGCTCGTCATCGTCACGCGCAACATCGACCTGTCGGTCGGCGCGATCCTCGGCGTCACCGGCATGATCATCGGCGTCGCGCAGGTGCAATGGCTGCCCGCCTATCTCGGCCTTGAGCATTGGCTCACCGCACCGCTTGCAGTGCTGCTCGCTCTTATCGTCGGCGGCACTATCGGTCTCTTCCAGGGCTGGCTCATCGCCTATCTCGGCATCCCCTCCTTCATCGTCACCCTCGGCGGCCTGCTCGTGTGGCGCGGCGCGGCCTGGTGGGTCACGACCGGCCAGACCATCGCGCCGATGGATACACGCTTCAAGGCGTTCGGCGGCGGCGTCGAAGGCGCGCTCGGTGCGACCGCCACATGGGTGATAGCAGCATTCGCCTGCGGCCTCATCATTGTCGGGCTCGGGCTTTCCCGCCGCCGCCGATTGAGCTTCGGCTTCCCCGTGCGTCCCGGCTGGGCGGATGCGGTGATTGCTCTCGTTGCCTGCGGTGCGGTGCTGGCGGCTGCGACCATCGCCAATTCCTACCCGATGCCCATGGGCACGGCCCGCGCCTGGGCGGAGGCTCGCGGCATTACCTGGCCCGAGGGCGGCCTGTTCATCCCGCAAGGGGTGGCTCTGCCGGTCATGATCGCCGTGATCGTCGGTCTCGTCATGACATTCATCGCCACGCGCCGCCGCTTCGGCCGCTATGTGTTTGCCATCGGCGGCAATCCGGAGGCGGCGGAGTTGTCCGGCATCAATACCCGCTGGACGCTGATGAAGGTGTTCGGCCTCATGGGCCTGCTCTGCGGCATCTCCGCATGCATCTCTACCGCGCGCTTGAACGCCGCGACGAATGCGGCGGGCACCCTCGACGAGCTTTACGTGATCGCCTCCGCCGTCATTGGCGGCACGTCGCTTGCAGGCGGCATTGGCACCATCGCGGGCGCAATGCTCGGCGCGCTCGTCATGCAGTCGCTGCAATCGGGCATGGTGCTGCTTGGCGTCGACACGCCGCTCCAGAACATCGTCGTCGGCGCGGTGCTTGTGCTGGCGGTATGGGTCGATGGGCTCTACCGCCGCCGCATCAAGTAAGAGAGGGCTGGATCATGCAACAGAATGGAACGACGCCTCTCGTCGAAATGCGCAACATCTCCATCGCCTTCGGAGGCATCAAGGCTGTGGACGATGTGTCCATCGACCTTCGCCCTGGCGAGGTGGTGGGTCTGCTCGGTCACAATGGCGCGGGCAAGTCGACGCTGATCAAGATTCTCTCCGGCGCCTACAAGCCGGATGCGGGCGAGATCTATGTCAACGGCGAGCACGCGGACATCTCCACGCCGCGCGACGCCAAGAGGTTCGGCATCGAGACGATCTATCAAACATTGGCGCTCGCCGATAACATCGATGCTGCGGGCAACATCTTTCTCGGCCGCGAGGTGCTCACGCCCTATGGCACCCTCGACGATGCGACGATGGAATCGGAAACGCGCAAGGTGATGGCGCGGCTCAATCCGCATTTCCGTCGCTTCAAGGAACCGGTGAAGGCGCTCTCCGGCGGTCAGCGCCAGTCGGTAGCGATTGCGCGCGCGATTTATTTCAACGCGCGCGTACTGATCATGGACGAGCCCACGGCGGCGCTCGGTCCTGCCGAGACGCAGCAGGTGGCCGATCTCGTGCTGCAGCTGAAGAAGGAAGGTATCGGCATCTTTCTCATCAGCCACGACATCCACGATGTGTTCGGCCTTGCCGACCGGGTGAGCGTGATGAAGAACGGCAAGCTCGTGGGCTCCGCCAACGTGCAGGACGTCACGCAGGACGAAGTGCTCGGCATGATCATCCTCGGCAAATGCCCGCCCGGTGCGACCCCGGGGCCGGGGGCGAGCTAAAGAATGCCGTCATCCCGGGGCTGCGTTAGCAGAACCCGGGATCGCAAGACGAGAATGGCGCTTTATCCTGAGAACGATCCCGGATCTACGCTTCGCTTCGTCCGGGATGATGTTTTGTTTTAAGCCCTAGACCCTGCAACAACTGGAGCGGAAGCCTCTTGCGCTTCCACTTCTTCTTTTTGACGCACCGTTTCCAGCGTATCCCGCCGCACGATCAGGCAGAGGATCGCGAGCGGGATGCCGAGCGCCGCTGTGCCGGTGAAAAGCAGCGAATAGCCGTAAGCCTCCGCAACTGCGCCGGACGCGCCGCCGATGAGCTTGCCGGGCAATGCATAGAGCGAGCTGAGAAGCGCGTATTGCGTGGCGGCGAAGCCGGGGGAGGTCAGGCCCGACATATAGGCGATCAGCGCCGCGCCTGCGAAGCCCTGCGCGAAATTGTCGATGCTGATGGTGAGCGTCAGTCCTGTGAGCGTGGCATTGCCTGCGGCGAGCCAGGAGAACATCACGTTCGATCCGGCGGCGAGGCTGGCGCCGATCAGAAGCGTCCACCAGAGCCCGATGCGGGTGAGCGCGAGACCGCCGCAGAAAGCCCCCACGATGCCGATCCAGACGCCGTAGAGCTTCGAGATATTGGCGATATCGGCCTTGGAAAAACCGAGGTCGATATAAAGCGGGTTCGCCATGATGCCCGCCATGAAATCCGGCAGGCGATAGCAGGCAATGAGCGTCAGGATCGGGATCAGCATCATCCGCTTGCGCTGAAACAGATCGGCAAGCGGCGCGATGATGGCCTGAGCGAAAGGGAGGTTCTTGCGAGCCTGGAGCTCGTCGATGCGGGGGGCGAGCAGGGTGCCGACAAGCCCCACCCCCATGAGAGCCGCCATGGACAGATAGGCGGAAGGCCAGCTTGCGAGTTCGGCAATGTAGAGCGCGCCCGCGCCCGCGCAGAGAAGAGCGAGGCGATAGCCGAGCTGGAGGCTCGCCGCCATCATGCCCTGACGCTCGGTCGGCGCCGCATCGATACGCCAGCCATCGATCACCACGTCCTGCGTGGCCGAGAAGAAGGCGATCAGCACGGCGGAGACGATGGTGAGGGGCAGGCTGACCTGCGGGCCGGTGACGGCCATGCCTGTGAGGCCCGCCACGACGCCGAGTTGCGCAAGAGCCATCCAGCCGCGACGGCGCCCGAGAAGACGCGCGAGAACCGGCACGTCATAACGGTCGACGATGGGAGCCCAGAGAAACTTGAATGAGTAAGCAAGGCCGACCCAGCTCATCAGGCCGATGAGCGTGAGCGAGATGCCGGCCTCCCTGAGCCATGTGGAGAGCGTGCTGAACACGAGCAGGAAGGGCAGGCCCGAGGAAAACCCCAGAGGCAGCATGAGCGCAATGCGCCCGTCGGTCAGGACATCGCGAAGGGTTAGGCGGCGTTTGGCTTGGACCATGTCAGGCTCGATTGATGATTCAGGATCAGCCCACTAGGACCGCGCTTGAAGCTGGCACCTGAGCCCTTGCAGAGCTGTTAACGCGCCGTTGCAAGCTGCGTTGCGCCGGTTCCCGGTGTCTGGGCCACGGGCTGCTGCGCCAAGGTCTCTATGGCGTCGGCCACATGGTCGGCCAGGCAATCATAGCCCTTGTCGCTCATATGAAAGCCGTCGGACGAAAGCATGGAGCGCAGCTCCTCGGCGGAGCGGCTGTTCCAATCCTGCATGAGCGCATAGCGCGAGAAGACGGAAACCTTCCGCTCCTGCCCGAGATTGTTCACCGCCTGGACGAAGCGTTCGTAACGGTTCATGTCCTTGATGGTCGGGAAATACTGCTGGTCCAGAAGGATCAGGCTCGATCCTGCCGATTTCACGGCAGAGATGCCCCGCTCCAGAAGCGCGCGGAAGGCCTCTTCATCGACGCCCTTGATGGCGTCGTTCGTGCCCACCTGCCAGATCACGAGATCGAAATTCTGACCCTTGAGGACCGCTTCCAGCCGCTCGATGGTCTGGATAACGGTCTCGCCGCCTTTGCCTGCATTGACGACGGTGACGCCATCTTTCCAGCTCTCGCTCAACTCATCTTCGAGCTGGGCCGGATAGGTGTAATCGGGCGAGGAGGCGCCGGCGCCCTCCGTGGATGACGATCCGATGGCGAGAATGCGGATGGGCTCATGGCGCGCGATCTTACGGGTCAGGGAAGGCGCAGTGTCATGAACCGTGAAAACCTTGCGCTTCGTCGCACAGGCCATGTTGTCCGAAGATGCCATGGCCGGCATGCCGAATAAAGCCAAGCTTAGGAAGAGAACTGCCCAGGTGACGGCGACAATTCGAGCCCCTTGGCCTGCTCTTTTCGACGGGCAGGCAGTTTTTGTTTGTTCCATTCGAGATATCGCGCCAGTGCAAGAAGACTAATG
>JAEXGT010000054.1 GCA_023450615.1 Pseudomonadota bacterium
CCCGCAATGTCACTCCACTCGAAGACAGGCCTGTAAGGCGGCTGCGCGACAGCCGGATCGGACAGGCTGATCTTGAGAACGATCAAGAACGGCACGAGGAAGAACACACCGAGCCAGAGATACGGCACGGCGGGCACTAGCCCTGCGGTCAGCCTCTTCATGAAGGGACGCTCGTTCATGGCTATTCTGCCAAAATCACCGCCGCACCCGGCGCGAAGGTGATGTAGACCTGTTCGTCCCAATCGATCGGGTTGTCCACGAAGCGGGACACGTTGGCGCGCGTCACTCTCAGGATCTCGCCCGTTGCCAGCATGACCCTGTAAACCGTCCAGTCGCCGAGATAGCCGATGTCCCACACCTCGCCGGTAAGCACGTTCACCGCCTCGGGACCGGGCTTCTCACGCTGGATCGTCATCTTCTCAGGCCGCACCGCGATGGCGACGGCTTGGCCGGAATGCAGCACTTCGTCCGGATCGTCGATGGTGAGCGGGACTTCGGCGGAAGCGGTCTTCACGCGCCAGAGGCCGTTCTCCTGGCCCATCACATGGCCTTCGAGAATGTTCACGTCGCCCACGAACTCCGCGATGAACCGGGTCTTGGGCTGCTCGTAGATTTCGCCGGGATCGGCAACCTGCACGATTCGGCCATGGTCCATGACCGCGATGCGGTCGGCCATGGTCATCGCCTCCTCCTGATCGTGGGTGACCACGATGAAGGTCATGCCGAGCTCGTGCTGGATGTCCATCAGCTCGAACTGGGTTTCCTCGCGCAGCTTCTTGTCGAGGGCGCCGAGCGGCTCGTCGAGCAGGAGCACCTTCGGCCGCTTGGCGAGGGCGCGGGCAAGCGCGACGCGCTGGCGCTGGCCGCCGGAGAGCTGGCTCGGATAGCGCTTGGCGAGCTTTTCCAGCTGCACGAGGCGCAGCATCTCGCCGACGCGGTCGGCGATCTCGGTTTTCGGCAAGCCGTCCTGCTTCAATCCGAAAGCGATGTTCTTTTCCACGCTCATATGGGGGAAAAGTGCGTAGGACTGGAACATCATGTTCACGGGACGCCGATAGGGCGGAACGCCCTCCAGGCTTTGGCCCGCCAGGGTGATGTGCCCTTCCGTCGGGTATTCGAAACCCGCCAGCATGCGCATGAGGGTTGTCTTGCCGCAGCCCGAGGGGCCTAGCAGGCAAAAGAACTCACCCTCGAAGATATCCAGCGTCAGGTGATCCACAGCGACCGCCTCGCCGAAGCGCTTCGTCACGTTTTCGACGCGGATCAACGGCTTGGCATTGGGATCGGCCCAGGGAGCGAAGGTCCGGCGCACGGCGCCGACGGAAGCGGATTGGCGTACTGGAGGAGGCAAGATGTTTGAACTTCACCTAAGCAAGAGAAACTGCCGCGCAAGCTATGACGTCCGGGCTCCAAGAACAACAACTTAAAAACCGGATTTCCACCACCTCGGCAAAGCACTCATGTCGCAGCCCCAGGCAGGGCTCGGGCGCAGCCCCTGAACAGGGAGGAGAAAGGCATATAATATTAGCCTCCCTATCAATATGCCCTCTAATACAAGTGCGGCCATGACCGCGAAAACGACGTTTTCCGAAGAGCTGTGGAAGGTCAGCCGCAAGATGCGGCCCCTCTTCGACGCCCGGGTGCACGCCGAAGGCCTGCCCCTCCCCGAGCCCGGGCGCCGATCCTTCTCGGCAAGAAGAATTGCATGAAACAGACGGAGCTTGCGGACGCCCTTGAGAAACAGGGCCTGATCGAGCGCCAACCCATTGATGGAGACCGGCGCGCCAAGCAGGTTGCCCTGACGGCAACGGGCCAGGAGCAGGCCTCCCATGTGAACGGCCTCGTCAAGGAGTTCCGCAGCAGCACCCTGAAGGATGCCAGCGAAGACGACCTGAAGGCTGCGATCCGCGTTCTCCATGCCATGGCCCGGAATATCGAAGCCGCGAGCTGAAGTAGCATTTTCTCGATGACAACTACCGGAGGCGACCGCCAGATCGCCCCCCCGACGCCGGGAGCCCCGGGACACCTGCTGCGCGGTCTCACATTCATGCCTGCCACAACAAAAAAAGCCCGGCATCGAAAGCCGGGCTGAAGGTCTTTGGAGGTTAGTCTCGGGAGGTCGTCAATGGCCGCCGCCAGCACCGGCGGGTGCCGCGCGCGGTTTCTTGATGAAGGGCAAGGCGAGGAGCAGGGCCAGGAACAGCACGGTCAGCAGCAGGAACACATCCGCGAAGGACATGACCATAGCCTCGCGCCGAACCATGTTGGACATGGTCTTGATCGCCGCCGCGCTCGCATCCGGGCCGAGAGAATGGAACTTCATGGTCATGGAGTTCAAGGTCTCGACCGCCGTGGAGCGGCCCCAGTTCACGTTCTCGCGCAGCCGCTGGAGATGAAGATCCAGACGGTTGTTGAGAATCGTGTTGATGAGCGCCAGCCCCACCGCACCGCCCAGATTGCGGGTGAGGTTGTAGAGGCCGGACGCATTCTTGATGCGCTCGGGCGGAAGCGTGCCGAGCGCGATATTGTTGATCGGCACCATGCAGATCATGAGGCCGACGCCGCGGAAGATCTGAGGGATGAACAACTCCCAAAAATCCCAATCCTTCGTAAGTCCGCTCATGAGAAACGTGCCGAAGGCGAAGGCCGTGAAGCCGATGCCCATCATCACGCGCGGGTCCATCTTGCGTGAGAGGACGCCCGCGACAGGCGCCATCAGGAACATGACCGCGCCCGACACGAACATGGTCTCGCCGATCTGCAGCGACGAATATCCACGTACGCGGCCCAGATAGACCGGATAGAGATAAGTCAGGCCGTAAAGACCAATGCCCATGACGAAGCTGAAGGACGAGCCCGCGAGGAAGTTGCGGTCGGAGAATGCCCGCAGGTCCACGATCGGCTGCTTGGCCGTGAACGCGCGATAGAAGAAGCCGATGGCGCCCACAGTGCAGACGATGGTGAGGATCAGCACCGCCTCATCCTGGAACCACTCGTTCAGCGGCCCCTCTTCGAGCACGTATTCAAGGCTGCCCAGGAACGCCGCCATGAAGCCGAGGCCCGCCCAATCGAAGGACTTGAACAGCTCGAAATTCGGCTCGTCGAAATCGACCAGCAGATAGGTCGAGACGGTCACGAAAATGCCGGGCACGATGTTCACGAGGAACAGCCAGTGCCAGGAGAAAATGTCGGTCAGATAGCCACCGAGCGTCGGGCCGATGGTCGGCGCGAGCGTCGCCACGAGGCCGATGAGCGGCGAGATCACGGGCCGCTTCTCCGGCGGGAAGATCGTGAAGGCGGAGGCGAACACGGTGGGGATCATGCCGCCGCCGATGAACCCCTGCAGCGCACGATAGACGATCATCTGATCAATGTTGGTCGCCGTCGCGCACATGAAGCTCATGAAGGTGAAGCCGCCTGCGGAGATCACGAACATCCAGCGTGTCGAGAGCACGCGAGAGAGCGTGCCTGACAACGGGATCATGATCACTTCCGCGATCAGGTAGCTCGTCTGCACCCAGGAGATTTCATCGGACGAGGCTGACAGGCCCGCCTGAATCTCGGCAAGCGAAGCCGAGACAATCTGGATGTCCAGGATCGCCATGAACATGCCGAAGACCATGCAGAAAAACGCGAATGTCCTGCGCCGGCTCACCTGCGCAGGCTTCGCGGCCGGCACGGCCGCCGGGTTCGATATGGCAGCGGAAGCGGCCATGGGGGCTGTTCTCTTTCGTTACTGCTTGGCGCTGGCCGTCTTCTGCGGCTCGGCAGAGCCGCGCGTGTCGACATCGACGACGACCGACAGCCCCGGACGCAGCAGGCCCTGACGGGCGATCTCGGGATTCACGGCCACGCGCACGGGCACGCGCTGCACGATCTTTGTGAAGTTGCCGGTGGCGTTCTCGGGCGGCAGCAGGCTGAACACCGCGCCCGAGGCAGGCGAGACGCTTTCCACCGTGCCGACGATGTCAGCATCCGGGAAGGCATCGACCTCGATCTTGACCATCTGTCCGACCTTCAGGGACGCAAGCTGCGTCTCCTTGAAGTTGGCGTCCACATGCACGCTGTTGAGCGGCACGAGAGCGGCCAGGCGCGCGCCCGGCTGCACGAAGGTGCCGATCTCGACGGCCTTGTTGCCGATCACGCCATCGGCGGGCGCGCGGATTTCCGTGAAGGAGAGATCGCGCTCCGCCTTCTCGACCGAGGTCTGGAGTTCGGCCGACACGCGGCGCGCCTCGTTCTGCTGGGCAGCCAGCACGTCGACATTCGCTTTGGCGGCGGCAAGAGCCGCCTCTGCGCTCTTCACCCCGGCTGTGGCCTGGTCACGGGCAGCCTTGGCGCTCTCGAGCGATGCCCGGCTCGTGTAATCCGAGCGGGCCAGCTGCTGCTGACGGCCGTAATCGCTCTCGGCGCGTTCGGAAGCGGCCTCCGCCGACGTCACCTGCGCCTCGGCCTGCGCCACTGAGGCGCGCGCCGCCTCGATCTGGCGGCCGATGCGCTCGATGGAGCTTTCCTGGGTCGCGAGCTTGTCCTTGGCGGATTGCAGGGCGAAACGGTAATCGCCGTCATCGATCTTGGCGATCAGGTCGCCCGCCCTGACGCTCTGGTTGTTCGTGACCGCCACGGAGGACACATAGCCTGACACCTTGGCCGAGAGGATGGTGATGTCGGCCTGCACATAGGCGTCCTCGGTTGAGACCATGAAGCGGCCCTCGGTCCACCAGTGGAAACCTTCATAGCCGCCGAACAGTAAGGCCGCCGCGGCAAGCGCCATGAGGATGAACTTCCTGCGCGATTTCGGCTTTTCGGGTGCGGCCTCGCTTCGTGCCGCCTCTCCTGCCCCCGCTTCCGTTGAGGGTTGCTCCGCTTCCGGCGCCTCGGCAGGTCGCCTGTCCACGACGGCCTCGGATGTGCCTTTGACGCCTTGGGCGAACTCTTCCCGATAAGCCATGGAACCCTCTTTCAACAGCTCAGGCGCCTCGGATCCGAAAGACTGGAGCCGTTCTTGCGGCACTGGACTATAATGACTAAGTACCCAGATATGAGTTGACCGAACCGTTCGGTCAATAGCCGAGAGGTGATAAAACGCACATGAGCGACCTGGAAGATATCGCTCGCGCTGACGCCGTGCCCGCAGCGCCCCCCTCGCCCGAGGACAGCGCGGAAAACGCCAAGCGCCGCCAGATCATGGATGGTGCCCGTCAGGTCTTCCTGGCGAGCGGCTTCGACGGCGCAAGCATGGGCGAGATCGCCAAGGTTGCTGGGGTTTCGAAAGGTACGCTCTATGTCTATTTCGACAGCAAGGAGAGCCTGTTCGAAGCGTTGACCATCGAAGAGAAGCGGGGCTTGGCGGAAGTTCTGTTCAAACTGGACGCAGACGATCCGGACGTTCGCGCCGTTCTGACCAAGCTCGGCCAGACCTATCTCGGCCATTTCAGCAATCCGGCGCACATCTCCTCGATCCGCATGGTGATCGGCGTCGCCGAGAAGTTCCCGCGCCTGGGCCAAGCCTTCTACGAGGCTGGTCCCTGCCAGGGCATCGCCCGGCTCGCCGCCTATCTCGACCGCCAGAACGAGGCTGGCCGCCTCGCCATTCCTGACACGGCTGTCGCGGCCCAGCACTTCCTTGATCTCTGCCAGTCCGGAACCCTGCGCCGCCTGCTCTTCTCCGTCGGCGAGCCCCCGGGGGCAGAGGAGATCAAGCGCAACGTGCAGAACGCCATCAATGTTTTCTTCGCGGCTTACGGACCGAAGGCTTAGAGCATCGAACGCAAAAGTGGGACCGGTTTTGCGTGACAAGATGCGCCAAAACAGAAGCTTAAAGCAGGGGACGTGAGGTCGATTTCACGTCCCCTGCTTTAGCCCATCATCTCGCCCTGACGGCATGGCCGCCACGCAGGCCTGCTCATTCAGGATGCTCAAAGAAAAGCCCGCCGTGTTGCGCACGGCGGGCCTTGCTTGTCAGGAGAAGACGAGGTGAGGGAGGCTTACAGCCACCACTGCCAGGCTCCGTCGACCATGCCGCCCTTGAGCTGCTCGGCCTTGATGCCCTCGATCAGGATCTTGCGGCCATCGTTGACCGTGATCTCAACACCCTTGTGTACAAACCACTCCGACACGTTCTTCGGCTTGTTGTTGGTGTTGCCCCAGAAATCGCTGGTCGAGCTCGACACCCCCATCAGCCGGATCACGTCGCCATAGCCGAAGTCCTTGATCACGTCGAAGCCGCTGTTGGCATGGAACACGAACTTGTCGTTGCCGGCCCCACCGCACAGGGTATCGTTGCCCGCGTTGCCCTGCAGGGCATCGTCGCCCTCCTCGCCATACAGGGTGTCGTCGCCTTGACCGCCCCGCATCGTGTCCGAGCCGGTGCCGCCATACAGCCAGTCGCCCTGATCGCCGCCCGACAGCTCGTCATTGCCCTCGCCGCCGAACAGCGTGTCGTAGCCGTCATCGCCGTTGAGGGCGTCGTGGCCCTCCTGACCGTAGAGCAGATCGTGGTCGCTGCCACCGTGGAGCACGTCGTCGCCGGTGCCGCCCCACAGGGTGTCGTTGCCCTCGTCGCCCTGCAGCCAGTCGTATTCGGCGCCGCCATACAGGTAGTCCCGGCCGGTGCCGCCCACGAGACCGTCCACGCCTTCCCCGCCGTAGAGGAAGTCGTCGCCGCCCTCGCCGTAGAGCCAGTCATGGCCCTCGCCGCCGTGCAGCGTATCGCTGCCCGCGCCGCCCCAGAGATAGTCGTAGCCGTCATCGCCGATGAGCAGGTCGTGGCCCTCCATGCCGTAGAGCTTGTCGCCGTCGGCTCCGCCCGAGATCACGTCGTTGCCGTCATCGCCCTGGAGCCAGTCCTGGCCGGCGCCGCCGTTGAGGCTGTCGTCGCCGTCCCCGCCCATGAGCGCGTCCACGCCGTCATCGCCGATGATGATGTCGTGGCCGGTGCCGCCCTGGAACCAGTCGGAGCCGGAGCCGCCATAGAGCGTGTCGTCGCCCTCTCCGCCATAGAGCGTGTCGTCGCCCTCGCCGGCGTCGAAGTAATCGTGGCCCTTGCCGCCGTAGAGCTGGTCGTTGCCAGCGCCGCCGCGCAGGCTGTCGTTGCCCTCGCCCGCCACGATCACGTCGTGCCCCTGGTAGCCGAGCAGCGAGTCGTTGCCGGCGCCGCCGATGAGGTAGTCGGAATAGACGCCGCCGTAGACCGTGTCGTTGCCGGCGCCGGCATCGATCACCGAGCCGGAGACCTTGAAGGCGCCGGAGCGGCCCCCATGCGCGCCGACCTCGAGCCAGTGCTGCTGCACCCAGGCATCGTCGTAGCCGTTGGCCTTCTTGACCGCGGCCACATCCGGGTTGGCGGCGAGATAGCCCGCCACGTCGAAGGCCGCACCCCAATCCGCGCCGAGCTGCGAGCCACCGGCCCAGCCACCGGCCCGGCCCTCGAAGCGGCCCGAGCTCACCCAGTGATGATAGGCCCAGGAGCGGTCGAAGCCGTTGGCCGCGATGGTCGCCGCCACGTCCGCGTTCTTGGCCAAGTAGTCGTCGATGTTGAAGTTCATGCTCTCGGCAGTGCCGACGATGATCGTGTCATCATAGGCCGAGCCGAGCACGTTCTCGATGTCCTTCAGCCGGTCGCCCAGCGCCGCGCCGGCATCGCCGTAGCCGCCAGAGAGGTTGACATGCACACGGCTCCAGCTGTTCGAGTAATCGACCGTATCGGTGCCTGCGCCGCCGATCAGCGTATCCGCCTCGGCATCGTTGAACGAACCGCCGTGCAGCAGATCGTCGCCCGCGCCGCCGTCGAGCAGGTCGCTGCCGGTGTTGCCGAGCAGCACGTCGTCGCCGGTGCCGCCGAAGACCTGATCGTCGCCGGTGCCGCCATCGATCGCATCATTGCCCTCGCCGCCCTCGATCAGATCGTCGCCATGGTTGCCATGAAGCGCGTCGTTGCCGGAGCCGCCGAACATCCTGTCGTCGCCATTGCCGCCGGACAGGAAGTCCTTGCCCTCGCCGCCGTCGAGGCTGTCATTGCCGTCACCGCCAATGAGGCTGTCGTTGCCGGCGCCGCCAAGCAGCGTGTCGTTGCCGAGACGGCCCTCGATCCGGTCATTGCCGGCGCCGCCGTCCATGTAATCGTTGCCGGTGACGTTGAGGCCATCCTTCGTGCCGGCGAGGCCGTCGTCGAGAAGATCGTCGCCTGCGCCGCCATAGATCGTGTCGTCACCATGGCCGCCATGCAGCGCGTCATGGCCGTTGCCGCCGTCGAGCACGTCGTTGCCGTCCTCACCGGAGAGCACATCGCTGTCGCCGCCGCCGCTGATCGTGTCGTTGCCCGCGCCGCCATAGAACAGATCGATGCCGTCCGTGCCCTGGATCAGGTCATGGTCAGCCCCGCTGGCCTTGGCGCGGAAGGTCTTCTGCATGCTGTTCTGTTGGACGACGCCGGTGAAGTCGAGCGCCTCACGATCGATCGTGCCGCCGTTCTCCTTCCAGCCTTCCCACTTGGAATCGCCAATGGTTTGGGGGGTGTTCTCGAGGTTTGGAGCTCCCTTCAGGCTCCAATCGAGCATACGCCTCCAGGTATCCCATAAACCGCCATCACCATGAACGGCCTCCCAGCGATCGGAGCCAACTTCGGTGGAAGTGGACGGGGTACCAGTTTCAGGTGGCCTGGTTCCTTCCTCATCGATCCACCCACCCGTTGTTTCGAGAGTCGTAATCTCATTGGAGCCCCCAATGAGTTTCTCCGTGCGCTCGATATACCGGCCATTGCCGAGGGCATCGGTGACGTATTCGAAAGTCGTTCGCGTCTTTTCCTGAACAGTCAGCCCAGTCTCGCCCATCGTAAGCTTAAGTACAGCTCCACCTTCTTCATAGACGAGAATATAAACTTCGCCCTTAGCGCCCTTTACGACCAAGGGAATTCCGGACCCCTCCGTCTCTTCCACAAGAGTTCTCGTGTGTTCGAACCCGGTTAGGCTATCAACATACTTTGCGATACATTTGCCATTCGGTCCCACGTCATAAGAAAGGACCCCTTTATTGGATAGCCCCCATTCATTGACATGGACAATGGTTTTGGATCCATCAGCTCTCGACTGAATGAAAGTGATAGACCCGTCTTCATCCACAGTCGAACTGGCTACGCCAGCTCCTCCCGCCTCGGAGATAAGCTCTCTTTCTTCAACTTCCCCAGTGTAAGAAACGTTCTTCTGAATAACTTGCCCATTAGCTCGCGTCTCGAATGTAATGTTGTACCCCTCAAGGGCGCCGTCATACCAGACAAACGCCAGAACTTTCGAGCCATCTTCGCGCACTGAAACAGCAGAGATCGAAGAACTACCCATCTCAATTTTTGTATTAAGATGATTGCTTAATTCAGGTATGATAACTCTTTCTTGTGAAATACCCGTCTCAAAACTGGTTGACTTCTCGACAACCTGTCCATTACTGAGCACCTCATATTTATAAGTTAATTTATCAACAACTTTACCATTCTCATCATGTATAATTACAGTCTTATATTTGTTCTCATAAGACTCCACTCTAGACAAGTGAGTGTGTCCAGTAGTCGGGTCTATGTATATCTGAGGAAACTCACCAGCCTCATTTTCACTAAACAATTCCGTGGCGCTAGAATTTCCATTTGAGTCAACATAGTGCTGAACAATACGCCCTTCTTGAGTGACTTCGATCTTGACGAATTTCATCAAGACCATATTGCCATTTGCATCAAACGTAGCGACTGACTTTGTATTATTAGAACTATCGATTTTTGTAAGTGTCGTTGAGCCGTCGGGATTATTAGTAACGGTAGCGCCGTTCGTGCCTTTGACGGTGACCTGCCCGACTTTTACTTCGTTGCCCTGTTGAGCCCCGCCATAACTTATGTGCCCTCCTGAGCCGTCGAAGAAGTCATTCATCGCTTGCTCAAGGCGCGACAGGACTGTTCCACCGCCGTAGTGAATGCCCGCGATCGCTGCCGCGATACCGTCAACATACTGAACGATATGGCCATCCCAATCGTCGTCTCTCATGTCCATCCTCCCAGTCGGGTCTTTTGCCCGGATGTATTGAGTGCCGATGGAGCTGCTCCAGCCCATTGATGGCACGGTACGCCGGGAGTGTTCTCGACTGTGGGAAAGACTGACTACTCTCTGATTAGATAGGGTTCATATATAAACCAATTAAATTTTTCCAAGTTTCTAGCACAAGATTGCCTTACCAATAGTAAGAAATATACTGCTAGTCGCAGGTCTAGACCGTTCAGTCTATATCTCTTGAAGAACGTAAACCACTCCATGCCAAAACCTGTGCTTATCAATACATTCTAGACGGCAAATTTAATTAAAATTACATTATGTTATTTCAAGGCCGCTTATGATCTTTTTATTTCTACTCGGCGCGGCTTTGCGCAAATAAATAAGCCTCCGTCGCAACCCGCGATGGAGGCCCGCTGCGTCGATATCAGCCAGCTTCAATCAAGCCGAATGGCGCCGGAGATTTTCTGAGCGATTCAGTGATCCGCCCGCATCGCCTCGGCGACACGCTCCTTCAGCACATTCGGCTGACGCAGGATCAATGCGCCACGCGTGCGCTCGATCAACCCTTCCTGGGTCAGCATCGTGAACTCGCGGGTGATCTGCTCGCGGCGGCAGCCGATGCGGGCGGCGACGATGTGGTGGAAGGGCGGCGGGGTGATGACGCGTTCGATGCCCTTCTCGCCGCGCGGCACGGAGAGGCGCAGAAGCTCTGAATAAAGCCGGTGCCGGAGATCGAGCACCGTCTGCTCCATGAACTTGGCGTTCAATTCGCGCAGGCGCGAGGCCATGAGGCAGAAGAGACGCTCGGCCACGCCCCGGTTGGAGAAGAGCAATTCCTTGAACACGGCTGCCGGCATCACGCAGGCTTCGCCTCTTGTGAGCGCCGTCACGTTGGCGGAGCGTTTGATGCCGTCGAGGGCAGCGAGCTCGCCGAACACTTCTCCTGGCCTCATCTCGTTGAGGATGACCTCCTTGCCCGAGGCTGTGCGCATGAGGACGCGCACCTCGCCGGACAAAAGGAAATAGACGTCGGTGGAGAGTTCATCGAAATCGACCAGCACTTCGTCAGGATCGAAACGGCGCCAATTGGCTCTCGCCTCGAACGGCGCGAGATCGATCTCCAGGCCCTTGAACAAGTGAACATTGGCAAGCCGTGCCATGTCTTTAACCTCACCCGCGTCTGCTGACCTCAGTACAACTATATCACGTTCCGAATTCGTCCAGGCTTCCTACCTTATCAGGCTTTTACGATCCGGTCATTCGCGAGCCCCGCCTTGGCCAGGCTATTACGCGTATCGATCACGAGCCGGGCGTGGTCCGCAATCAGGCGATAATCCACGTTGTCATGATCGGTGGCGATCAGGACGGCATCGTAGGCGGCTATCGTTTCCGCCGTCAGCGGCACGGAGCGGCGTCCGGCCAGGGGGGCATGCCTGCGGGTCGGCGGCAGTTCGGGAATGTGGGGATCATGGTAGTCCACGCTCGCGCCCCGGGCCTCGATCAGTTCGATGAGCTTCAGGGAAGGGCTTTCGCGCATGTCGTCCACGTTCTTCTTGTAGGCGGCGCCGAGCATCAGAATGCGCGAGGCGCTGAAGGGCTTGCCGCTGCGGTCCACGGCCTCCGCCAGACGCTCGACCACGTAATAGGGCATGTGCGTATTCACCTGCCCCGCCAATTCGATGAAGCGGGTCGTGATGTCGAACTCGCGCGCTTTCCAGGTGAGATAGAAAGGGTCGATGGGGATGCAGTGCCCGCCCAATCCCGGCCCCGGATAGAACGGCATGAAGCCGAAGGGCTTCGTCTTGGCGGCGTCGATCACCTCCCACACGTCGATGCCCATGGCGGCGTAGACCACCTTCAGCTCGTTCACGAGAGCGATGTTCACGGCCCGGAAGATGTTTTCCGTGAGCTTCACGGCCTCTGCCGTGGCGGCGGAGGAAACCGGCACGGTCTTCACCACGAGCTGGCTATAGAGCGTATCGGCCAGCGCCAACGCCTCCGGCCCGTCGCCTCCCACCACCTTCGGGATCGTGGAGGTGCCGAAATCGGGATTGCCGGGATCCTCCCGCTCCGGCGAGAACGCGAGGAAGAAGTCCTTGCCGCTCTTCAGGCCCGTCGCCTCCAGAATGGGCTTGAGCACCTCGTCCGTGGTGCCGGGATAAGTGGTGGATTCGAGAACGATCAGCTGCCCCGCGCGCAACCGCTCGGCGATCGAAAGGGCCGTCTTCTCGACATAGGAGAGATCGGGTTCGCGGTGCTTGGTGAGCGGCGTGGGAACGCAGATCAGAATGGCGTCGGCCTCCGACAAGCGGCTGAAATCGCTCGTCGCCGCGAGGCGCTCTTCCTTCACCGCCGCCGCGACGAGGCTCGAGGGGACATGCTTGATGTAGCTCTCGCCCCGGTTGAGCCGCTCCACGTAATTGGCGTTGATATCAAAGCCCAGCACATTGAAACCCGCCTTGGCGGCGGTAAGCGCCAGCGGCAGCCCCACATACCCCATGCCGATGATGCCGATGGTCGCCTGCCGCGCCTTGAAGCGCTCCAGGATCTGAGCGACGCCCATGGCATGGCTGTCATAAGTTGCGTGGTCGGCTGGCATCGAAGGGCCCTCGGGTATTCCGTTACGTCACAAATCCTTACCTAAGGCACCTTAGGGAAAAGCCCAAGCTCGCTTACCTTGCGTCAGCACCTTGCCAGAGCCCTTTTCACAGGCCAAAAGGCGGCATGCTCCACGTCAACGACCTGACCTACCGCATCGGCGACCGCCTGATCCTCGACCACGCCTCCTTCAATCTGCCCGATGGCGCGAAGGTGGGGCTCGTCGGGCGCAACGGCGCGGGCAAGACCACCCTGTTCAAGATCATCCAGGGAGAGCTCGCCACGGAGAGCGGCGGCATCACCCTGCCCCGCGGCATGCGCATCGGCGCGGTGGCACAGGAGGCTCCCGGCGGCCCGGAGCGCCTCATCGACGTGGTTCTGGCGGCCGACAAGGAGCGCAATGCCCTCCTGGCCGAGGCCGAGCATGCGGATGGTATCCGCCGGGCCGAGATCGAGATGCGGCTCACCGATATCGGCGCGCATTCCGCGCCGGCCCGCGCCGCCGCGATCCTCCACGGCCTCGGCTTCGACGCGGAGGCGCAACAGCGCCCCTGCTCCGACTTCTCGGGCGGCTGGCGCATGCGCGTGGCGCTCGCCGCCGTGCTCTTCACCGAGCCGGATCTGCTCCTCCTCGACGAGCCGACGAACTATCTCGACTTGGAGGGCACGCTCTGGCTCTACGATTAC
>JAEXGT010000006.1 GCA_023450615.1 Pseudomonadota bacterium
CCGCCCGTGGTGAGGATCACGTCGATGGCGGGATTCTCAATCCAGCTTTTCACCCTCGCGCGGATCGCGTCGATATCATCCTGCACGATGGCGCGATCCCCGAGAACGTGGCCGGCTTTCGCGATGCGTTCGGCAAGCGTCGTGCCCGACTTGTCGTCATCGAGCGAGCGCGTGTCGGACACGGTGAGCACGGCGATGTTGAGGGGAACGAAGGTGAGCGTTTCGTCGATACCGGGCATGAGAGAGGTCTCGCGTGATCAATGACTTTGTAGCGCAGACTGACTCACAGGGCCACAAGCGTCATCTCGGACAGAGCGCAGCGAAGATCCGGGATCGTATTCAGGATAGAGCGCCTTTCTCGTCCAGCGATCCCAGGTTCCGCTTTGTGGCCCTGGGATGGCGCTTTTACATCTGGCTTCAGACGACGACCGCGTCCGTCGATGCGGCGGATTTGTATTTCCGCCAAAGACCGAACAATCGTCCTGCAAACAATCCGGCAAAGAACCCTGTCATTCCGACATCGACGATCAGGAACCACGGTGCCGACAGTGTCTCCGGTCGAATGGCGGTGAGAACGGACAGAATGTACTTGATCCCGAAGACCAGAAGGCTCGCGATGAGGGGTATCGAGCTTCCCGGAAGCTCAAACGTCCCTGCTTTTCTGTCGATGCCGATATTCAGAGAGGCCATCCGCAGCATTCCGAAAGCGAACCCGATGCCTACGCTCATTAGCCATGTGAGGATGCTGAAGCTGCTTCCATGAAATTTCTCGAACACACCCCATAAGCCCCAGATCGCGAACGCGATGGGCATGATGGACAGGCGGACAAAAGATGTAGAGCCGCCTTTCAAAGCGCGGACGCCTTGAAAGATGAGGTAGGCGAACAAAGCCCAAACCCACAAAGGCGTGTTCTTCACGACAGCAAGAATGAACGGGCCGGTATCTGCCATGCCATATTTCCGATACGATATGTTCTATCGGATCCTATATAGCGCAGATTCAGGCGCAGAGAATATCTGATATCAAAGCCTGCTCGCCCTGAACGTATCGCAGGACTGAACCGTGCCACTCTTCAGGCCTGTCGTGAGCCAGCGCATGCGCTGTTCCGACGAGCCGTGCGTGAAGCTGTCCGGCACCACGCGGCCTTGGGATTGTTTCTGCAGGCGGTCGTCGCCGATGGCTTCCGCCGCGCGGATCGCTTCCTCGATGTCGCCGGGCTCGAGCGATTGCCAGCGCTGGTTGGAATGGTGCGCCCATACGCCTGCCAGGCAATCCGCCATCAGCTCGACGCGCACGGAAAGCTGGTTCGCCTCAGACCGGCTCACCTCCTGCTGGCGCTGCTGCACGCGGGGCAGGATGCCGAGCACGTTCTCTACATGGTGGCCGACCTCGTGCGCGAGCACATAGGCATAGGCGAAGTCGCCGCCCGCACGGAAGCGCTGCTGCATTTCCTGGAAGAAGGAGAGGTCGATGTAAACGGTCTGGTCGAGCGGGCAGTAGAACGGACCCATGGCCGATTGCGCGCCGCCGCAGCCGGAGCGGGTCGCGCCGGAGAAGAGCACGAGCTTCGGCTCGCGATACTCGCGGTTAGCCTGCTGCGGCAGAACCGTTTTCCATACGTCTTCGGTGTTGCCGAGAACCGCGGCGGCAAAGCGCCCCATCTCGTCCTGCGGCGTGCCCTGCCTGCCTTGCTGCTGCTGGTAGCCCGGGCCGCCGCCTGCAATCATTTCCGCGCCGCCGATCAGCAGGCGCGGATCGATGCCGAGCGCCCAGCCGACAAGGCCGAGAACGACGATCGCGCCGATCCCTAGGCCCCCACCGCCGGCCATGCCCATGCCACGGCGGTCTTCCACGTTGGATGAGGTTCGGAAATCGTCCCAGCGCATATTTCACCTACCTGCTGCGGCAATGAACACCGCAGGAGCTTAAGGCGTGAGTATATAGCTGGGTTCCGGCCCAGGTAGAAGGAGGCTCACTCCTTCGCGTCGAGCGCCCGGCGCAACGCCATGAAATCGCGCCAGCCGAGGCGCTTCTGCAGGGGCTGACGCAGCAGATAGGCCGGATGCAGGGTCGGCAAGGCGCGGATCTCGCGCCCGTCCTCGGTCTTGTAGGTGAACCAGCGCCCGCGGGTGCGCAGAATCCCCTCCTTCAGGCCGAGAAGGTTTTGGGCGGCGGGGCCGCCGAGGCAGAGAAGGAATTCGGGTTTCGCCAATTCGATCTGGCGCTCAATGAAAGGCTTGCAGATCGCGATTTCCTGCGGGGTCGGCGTGCGGTTGCCCGGCGGCCGCCAGGGGACGACGTTGGCAACGTAAACCTGGGACCGGTCGAGCCCGATGGTGGCGAGCATCCGGTCGAGAAGCTGGCCGGAGCGTCCCATGAAAGGCTTGCCGATCCGGTCCTCGTCCGCGCCGGGAGCTTCGCCCACCAGCATCACGCGGCCTTCTGGGTTGCCGTCGGAAAAGGCGAGATTCTTGGCGGAGAACTTCAGGGCGCAGCCCTCGAAGCCTGCAAGGATGGTCTCCAGCTCCTCCAGCGATTGCGCATGGCGGGCCTGTTCGCGGGCCATGCTCGCGACCTCATCCGGCGCGCTGGCGGCCACCTTCGGCAAGGCGCGGGGCGACGGAGCCGAGGCGGGAGACGACGGGCCGCGAGAAGGTTGCCCCTGCGGGGCAGGGGCCCCGGCCGGTTCGGCCTTGGGCTCCGCGAAGCGGTCATGCGGGGCCTCGTCCAGGGCAATATCCACCCCCGCCTCGACATGGAAGTCGAGGAGCGCCTGCAAAGCGTCGCGGTCGGTGGGGAGGTCCTGCATGGGATCTATGTAAGCATTCCGAGGGCGATGAACAACTCAAGGCAGTAAAGGATAAGGCAAATCTTGCTTTGAGAGACTTGCTTATAAACCTCCAACCTCATCCTGAGGAGCCTGCAGAGCAGGCGTCTCGAAGGAGGATCCAGTGCCCTCTGGAGACGCCCTTGTCCTTCGAGACGGCCTAACGGCCTCCTCAGGATGAGGGCTTGGTTGAGTAAGCTCTCACGAAATCAGGTCGAACAGCGTCGGGCCCGCATCGCGCCGGGCGTCTTCGATGGCAAGCAGCCGGAGCTTGGTCCGGCCGCCGCCATTGGCCGAAAACCCGCCGAGCTTGCCTCCTGCTGCGATGACCCGGTGGCAGGGGACGATGATGGGAAACGGGTTCCTGCCAAGCGCCTGGCCGATCAGCCGGGCATTCCGCTCCCCGATCCGGGAGCCGACCTCGCCATAGGTCATGAGCTTGCCGGGCGGGATGGTGCGGGCAACGTCATAGACCCGGCTGTGAAGCTCTGGCACTCCTTCCATATCGAGTGGGACATGGGACAGATCGCGCGGCTCGCCGTTCAGGAGGGCGGAGACATCCGCGATGACGGCCTGAATGGAAGGCGGAGGAGGGGCGTCGGATATTCCCGGAAACCGCTTCGCAAAGCGGCTGCGCGCCGTGGCGGCATCCTCCTCCGGCAACTGCGCGCCGACGATTCCGCGCCCGTTCCATGCAAGGCCGCAGATGCCGATGGGCGTGTCGAAGAGCGTGTAGAACGCCTCGCGGTCGGAGGGGTTATCCTGCATCCGGCTACTTTAAGCCTCCCGCAGGTGAGGGACAATGCCAGACCGCTTTTCCTGGAAACCCGCTCCGGCGGCCGAAATCCACGGTAATCGCCGTTCGGCATAACCTTATGCTGAAAGGGAACTTTCCGGTTGAGTTCAATAAAGCTAGGACAATTCCAAAGAAGGCTGCACTTGAGAACTGCGCCACATTGTTCATATGTAAACAATCTGGTCTTCAAGTCGCGTACAGGAGAGAGCACTCATGTCCGATCTGCCCGCCCGTGAATCCATGGAGTTCGACGTCGTCATCGTCGGCGCCGGCCCTGCGGGTCTGGCAACGGCGATCCGCCTCAAGCAGCAGGCGGCCGAAAAGGGGGCCGAGATCTCCGTCGTGGTGGTGGAGAAGGGCTCCGAGGTCGGCGCTCACATTCTCTCCGGCGCGGTGATCGATCCGATCGGCCTCGATGCCCTCCTGCCGGACTGGCGCAACGATCCCG
>JAEXGT010000008.1 GCA_023450615.1 Pseudomonadota bacterium
GACCGAGCCCGCAGACGTGAAGGCTGCCTTCGACTTGGCGGAATCATCCTTCGGTCCCGTGGACGTGGTGTTTGCCAATGCGGGCATCTCGCAGAACTGCCCGACTCTCGACCTCGATCTCGAGGGTTGGCGGCGCGTGATGAGCGTGAACCTCGACGGCGTGTTCCTGACCATTCAGGAAGCAGGCCGCCGAATGATCCCGCGAGGGCAGGGGCGCATTATTCTCACGTCCTCTATTTATGGTGTGGTCGCGGCTCCCGAGAGGCTGGGCTATGTGGTCTCCAAGAGCGGCGTCTCCGCGATGACGAAGGCGCTCGCCGTGGAATGGGCACAGCACGGCATTCGGGTGAACGCCATCGCGCCGGGGTACGTCCGCACGCCCTTCGTCGAGGATCTGCAGGCGCGCGGACGACTCGATATCGGGGCGCTCGAGAAGCGCACACCCATCGGACGTCTCATCGAAACTCACGAAGTGGCCGAGGTCGCCGCGTTCCTGGCCTCCGATGCATCGGGTCCCATGACGGGCCAAGTCGTCGGCGTGGACGGTGGCTGGACGGCATACGGCTACGTTTAGGAGAACTGCCATGCCCGTGCGGACAAGGCTGGAAACAGCGGTTCCCTGGATCGAACTGCGTACGACCCGCGAGGACTGGGATGCGGCCGATCCTGTGCTGCTCGGCGAAATGCTCACGCAGCTGCATCTCATCAGGACCTTCGAGGAGACGGTTCTCGATCTCGCCGGCGAAGGGCTCGTGCATGGTCCTGCCCATTCGTCCATCGGGCAGGAGGGTGGCGCCGTCGGGTCGGTCGTCGGCCTGCGCGTGACCGATCAGGTCAACGGCTCGCACCGTGGCCATCATCAGTTCCTTGCGAAGGCATTGGCCTATGTGGCGCCCCGTCTCGATCCGAAGGCGGAACTCTCACCGGAGGTCGAGCAGGTGCTGCACAGGACCCTGGCGGAAATCCTGGGACTCGAGCCCGGCTTCGGTCATGGGCGCGGCGGCTCCATGCATCTGCGTTGGGCGGAAGCCGGTGCGCTTGGCACCAACGCCATCGTGGGCGGTGGCGTGCCGCTTGCAGCCGGTGCCGCCATGGCCCACAAGATGGCGGCGACCGGTGACGTTGCCATCACGTATTTCGGAGATGGCGCGATCAATATCGGCGCCGCGCTGGAGACCATGAATCTCGCAGCGGCCTGGTCGCTGCCGATGCTGTTCTTTGTCGAGAACAATCTTTACGCGGTCGCCACCCGTGTCGATGAGGCCACGCGCGAAGGCCGGTTGTCAGGACGTGGATGCGGCTTCGGAATTCCCTCCTGGCGCGTCGACGGCATGGACCCGCTCGCCGTCCATCTCGCCACCCAGGAAGCGCTGGCGCTGCTGCGCGACGGCAAAGGGCCGGCGCTGATCGAGGCGGAGGTTTACCGCTTCTTCCACCAGAACGGACCCTTGCCGGGCTCGGCCTTCGGCTACCGAAGCAAGGACGAGGAGGCGTCCTGGCGCGCCCGCGATCCGCTCACCCGCGCGGCCGGGGAAATGGTGAGGCGCGGTCTCATCGCCGATGCGGATGTTTCCGATCTGCGCGACCGGTGCAAGACCGTGATGGCTCGCTTGGCCGAGAGCCTTGTCGAGCCCTTCGGCAATACGCGGCGCATCCGCCCGGACATGTGGCCCGACACGGCATTCGTCGATGTAGGCATTCGGGGCGAGCTGCCGGATTGGCGCAATGCCCGGATCGTCGAAGGCGTATCCTATGACGGTCCCGTTCGTGAACGGAGATTCGTCGACGCCATCGCGGATGTGCTGCACCGGCGCTTCGAGACCGATCCCTCCCTCGTGATCATGGGCGAGGACATTCACCGCCTGAAGGGTGGCACCAACGGCGCGACCCGAGGGCTCGCGGATGCATTCCCGGGCCGCGTTCTCGGAACGCCGATCAGCGAGGCGGCTTTCACGGGGCTTGCGGGCGGACTCGCCATGGACGGTCGCTACCGCCCGATCATCGAGTTCATGTATCCCGATTTCATGTGGGTGGCGGCAGATCAGGTGTTCAACCAGATCGGCAAGGCGCGCCACATGTTCGGCGGCGATGCTGACATGCCGCTCGTGCTGCGCACGAAGATCGCCATGGGTACGGGGTATGGCTCGCAGCATTCCCTCGATCCGGCCGGCGTCTTCGCCACCTCGCCCGGATGGCGCATTGTCGCTCCGTCGACGCCGCACGATTATGTGGGCCTCATGAACGCCGCCCTGCAATCCCGCGACCCGATCCTCGTCATCGAACACGTTGATCTTTACCAGACCATGGGCACTCTGCCGGCGGATGACCTCGATTACGTCATTCCTTTGGGCCGCGCCCGCGTCGTGAGGCCTGGCCGCGACCTAACGGTGTTGACCTATTCGGCCATGGTGACGCGCAGCCTCGAAGCGGTCGAGCGACTCGGGGTTGATGCTGAAGTCATCGATCTGCGGAGCCTCGACCGCGCCTCCCTCGACTGGGAGACCATCGGGGACAGCATCCGACGGACCAACAACGTGGTCATCGTGGAGCAGGGCTCCGTCGGAACCTCGTATGGCGCCATGCTGTCCGACGAGATCCAGCGCCGCTTCTTGGACTGGCTAGATCAACCCGTTCAGCGCGTGCACGGCCGGGAGGCGTCGCCTACCATTTCCAAGATTCTGGAGCGCGCGGCCTATGCGGGAGCCCGTGAGGTCGCCGAGGGCCTCGCCCTTGCCATGGCGGCCAAAGGCATGCCTGTTGACAGTGCAATTCTCAACGAGGCAGTCAGATGAGCACATCGTCCGATGTTACGGAGCGCTTGAAGGGCATTCTCGGATCCGCTGGAGTCATGACTGACTGGGCCGACCAGGAGCCCTATGCAGTGGATTGGCGCAAGCTCTTTCCCGGTAAGCCCGCCTGCGTCGTCCGCCCGTCTTCGACCGAGCAGGTGGCGCAGATCGTGCAGATCTGCTATGAGGCCGGCGTTGCAGTCGTGCCCCAGGGCGGCAACACCGGACTGGCAGGCGGTGCCGTCCCGGACAATTCCGGCACGCAGGTTCTCTTGTCCCTCAATCGCATGGTGGCGATCCGTAACATCGATCCCATCGGCATGACTATCGAGGCCGAGGCCGGATGCATCCTGAAGGTTGCTCAGGATGCGGCTTCCTCTGCCGGGCGTCTGCTGCCCATCAGCCTCGCGGCCGAAGGCTCCGCCACCATCGGCGGTGTCGTCGCCGCCAATGCGGGTGGGGTGAACGTCCTGCGCTATGGCATGACCCGCAACCTCGTCCTGGGCCTCGAAGTGGTCCTCCCCGACGGCATCATCGTCAACGGTTTGCGCAGGCTGCGCAAGGACAATGCTGGATACGACTGGAAGCAGCTCTTCATCGGAAGCGAGGGCACCCTCGGGATTGTCACCGCGGCTGTCCTGCGACTGCTCCCACGGCCGAAGCACTCTGTCACGGCACTCCTGTCCGTTCCCGATCCGGATGCCGCATTGCGGCTGCTGGAACTTGCCCAGGACGAGCTTGGCGATCAGGTCACGGCTTTCGAGCTGATTTCACGCACCTCCCTGGGACTCGTCGCAAGGCATGCAGGCCTGAAGCCTCCGATTGCCGAGGGCGAGTGGTTCGTGCTCATCGAGGCGGCTTCCAGCCTTACGGGCCTGCGCGAGGCTGCCGAGACGATGCTCGGCTCTGCTTTCGAGAACGAGATCGCGCTCGATGGCGTGATTGCCGAGTCGGGTGCGCAGGCGGCGCAGCTTTGGGCCTTGCGCGAGCACGTCACGGAATCCGAGGCGCGGGAAGGCAAGAGCGTCAAGCACGACGTGTCCGTGCCGCTCACCTCCGTTCCCCGTTTCCTTGTGGAGGCCGGCGAGGCGCTGGCCGCCGGTGCGCCGGGCATCAGAGTGAATGCCTTCGGCCACCTGGGTGACGGGAACATCCATTACAACGTGCTCGTGGATGCCGGCCACGATGCGAACGTCATCAACCGCATCGTGCACGACGTGGTCGCCGCTTACGGCGGCAGCATCTCGGCGGAGCATGGCATCGGACAATATCGCGTCGGAGAGCTAGCGAGGTATCGCTCTCCGGTCGAGATGGACATCGCCCGCAAGCTCAAGCGGGCGCTGGATCCGGAAGGGCTCCTCAACCCGGGCAAAGTGCTCTCTGCCTGATTGCGCCCGCATCTCGCGGGCCCGAATTCCTGAAAGCGTACCGCATGGAATATTTTGATTATATCATCGTCGGTGGCGGCACGGCCGGCTGCGTGCTGGCGAACCGTCTCACCGAAAACTCTCAATACAAGGTGCTGGTGCTCGAGGCCGGCGGCCCGGACAACGGATTCTGGATCTCGATCCCAGCCGGATTCAGCAAGCTTCTGACGAACGCGAAGTATAACTGGCGCTTTCAGACCGAGCCGGAGGAGAACGTCTACAATCGCACCATCGTGGTGCCGCGCGGGAAGGGACTGGGCGGCTCGACGCTCATCAACGGTATGATCTTCGTTCGCGGTCAACCTCAGGATTACGATACCTGGGCCCAGCGTGGTGCGACCGGCTGGAGCTTTCAGGACGTCCTTCCCTATTTCAAGAAGCTTGAGTCCTTCGAGGACGGAGAGAACGAGCTGCGCGGCGGAAGCGGACCGCTTAGCGTCGTGCGCGTCGCCGAGCGACCGGAGATTTCGGAGGCGTTCATCGAGGCGGCGCAGCAGGCGGGCCATCCCAAGAATCCCGATTACAACGGAGCCGATCAGGAAGGCTTCGGATATTATCAGGTCAACCAACGCAAAGGGCGCCGCTGGAGTGCGGCGGATGCCTATCTGCGTCCTGCTATGTCGCGGCCGAATCTCGATGTCCGCACCCATGCGCATGTCCTGCGCATCGACTTCGAGGGAAAACGCGCCATCGGCGTGACATATCGCGCTGGCAACGAAGAGAAGCAGGTGAGGGCGCGGGCGGAAGTGATCCTCACGGCCGGTTCCGTGCAGACGCCGCACCTGCTGGAGCTGTCAGGCGTGGGCGACCCGAAGTCCCTCGCGGCTGCGGGGATCCCTGTCGCACATGAACTCCCCGGCGTGGGCAACAATTATATCGATCACTTCGCCACTCGCATGAACTGGCGGGTGAAACTCCCCGTCACGCTCAACGAGATGACCCGAGGCTGGCGCTTGGGCGCGGCGGTCGTGCAGTACTACCTGACCCGCAAGGGCATCCTGACATTCGGCACAGGCCTTGCTCACGGCTTCGTCAAAACGCGGCCGGAACTCGAAACGCCGGATGTGCAGTATTTCTTCATGCATGCGAGCTACGCCAATGCGGGCGAGCGCAAGCTCGACCGGGAGCCCGGCATGACCATCGGCGTGACGCAGTTGCGTCCGGAATCTCGGGGCTCGATTCACATCAAGTCGCCGGATCCCACCGTTGCACCTGCGATCCGGCCGAATTTCCTCTCCGCGCGAACCGACCAGGAATCTCTTATCGGTGGCATGCGGATCGCTCGACAGATCGTCGACCAGCCGGCCATGGACAAGTACCGCGCCTACGAGATGAATCCTGGTCCCCAAGTCAACACGGATGACGAATGGCTCGACTTCGCCCGGCGCAATGGCCAGACCATCTATCACGCCATCGGCACCTGCAGCATGGGCAAGGGGCCGCAGGCAGTCGTGGATGAGCGCTTGAAGATCTATGGGCTCGAAGGGCTCCGCGTGGTCGATGCGTCGATCATGCCCACCATGGTGTCCGCCAACACGCAAGCGGCTGTTCTGATGGTCGCCGAAAAGGGTGCCGATCTCATCAAGGCCGATGCGCGTGCGAAAGTCTGACAGGCGAGACAGCCGTCGCTGATTGAGGAGTTGTGAGGATGTCCGATCTGCCCGCCCGTGAATCCATGGAGTTCGACGTCGTCATCGTCGGCGCCGGCCCTGCGGGTCTGGCAACGGCGATCCGCCTCAAGCAGCAGGCGGCCGAGAAGGGGGCCGAGATCTCCGTCGTGGTGGTGGAGAAGGGCTCCGAGGTCGGCGCTCACATTCTCTCCGGCGCGGTGATCGATCCGATCGGCCTCGATGCCCTCCTGCCGGACTGGCGCAACGATCCCG
>JAEXGT010000041.1 GCA_023450615.1 Pseudomonadota bacterium
CTGGTATCTTCCGGCGGGAGATCGTCCTCCATCTCCTCGAACTTCTCGATGCCTGCCAGGCGCATCTGCACCTTGAAGTTCTCGATCGCATCATCGGCCCCGTCGGCGCCGTACTTCTTCACGAACAGGCCGCGATAGTACTTCACCGTATCGACGTTATAGGCCGCCTCCGGCGCTTCCGTGTCGGCGTAGAAGGTCTCGCCCACGATCACGTCATCGAGATTGGCGATGATGTAGGTGTCGTTGCCCGCGCCGCCCTGCAGGGTGTGCGCGGTACCGGCGCCACGGCTGCCATCAAGGGTATCCTCGCCGCCGGCGCCGACAAGATGTGTGGTGTAGCCGTTGCCGACCAGGTGGACGCCATCGAAGATGTTGTCCTCGTGAACCATCAGCTTCTCGATGGTCACACCGTCGCGGACCACGTACTCGCTGGTCAGCACCTGGACAGTGTCCTGGCCGTCGTCGTCGCTGATCAGATCGTCCTTGTGGCGGACGATATAGACGTCGTCGCCATCATTGCCGATGAGCGTGCTCGCAACCTCTCCGCCGCTTTCCAGGGTGTCGTTGCCGAGGCCGCCGACGAGGGTATTGCCTGCTTTGTTGCCCTTGATCCAGTTATTGTCGCTGTTGCCGCTCAGGGTCAGGACAACATGATCCTCAACCTCGCTGGCATCCAACGTCTCAAGGCCAAGGCCAAGGGTGAATTCTCCCTCGCCGTCTGCAGCACCGAACTTGCTGCTCAGCTTCACCTGATCGGTGCCGCCCTTGGCCCGGTCCGCCTCTTCGACGATGGTCACGGACGAGTCGTGCACGATGTAGGTATCGTTGCCCGCGCCACCGATCAGCTGGTCCGCGCCGCCGTTACCGTCGAGGATATCCTCGCCGCCGCCGCCGATGATGGTGTTAGCCTGAGCATTGCCGATGATGTGGTGCGCGGCGTCGTCGCCGGCTTCCAGCGTCTCGACGCCTGCATCCTCGCTGAGCTGATACTTGGCCGCCGTGATGATGGCCTTGTCGGAGCCGCCGATCGTTTCCACGAGGTCCTCGCCCTCGATGACGTCGGCCTCATCGTCGATGTAGTAGGTGTCGTTGCCGGCACCGCCCTTCATCATATCGATGCCCGTGCCGCCATCCAGGACGTCATCGCCTGCGCCGCCATCGAGGGTATCGTTCGCTTCGCGCCCTTCGAGGATATCGTTGCCGCTACCGCCAATGAAGAAGTTGTCGTCCGACGTGCCGATGATCCGGTCGTCTTTTCCACCGCCAGAGACGGTGGGAACGCCGTCGATGCGGATAACCTCTTCGATGCCCATGGCTTTGAGGCGTTCTTCCTCAGCCTTGAGGCGCTCGTCATCGTAGCCGTAGAGGCCCGTATAGATGTAGGCGACGTCCCAGCTGCCGTTGATGGTGTGGTTCGGAATGCCGCCTTCGTCGACAACTTCGCCCTCGATCACATCGCCGCTGTTGACGATGTAGTAGACATCGTTGCCCTCACCGCCGTTGAGAACATGCGCGATATGGGCGCCGTTACCGCCGTTGATCGTGTCGTTGTACTTGGTTCCAAGGATATTCTTGGAATGCTCGTTGCCGATGAGCCAGACGCCTTCGTCCAGCGTGTCAGCCCCCTTGAGTGTCTCGACCTCGGCATAGACTTCAAGTTCATACTTGGACGTATGAACCTCGACGATGTCATCGCCTTCGCCTTCGGCCTCGATCACCCGATCGCCCGCCGAGCGCACGATGTACAGGTCGTTGCCTTGACCGCCCTTGAGGGTGTCGACGCCTCCATTGCCGTCCAGGGTGTCGTTGCCCTTGCCGCCTTCGAGGGTGTTCGTCGTGGCGTTGCCCGTGATGCGGTTGTCACCATCGTTACCGATGAGGTGAACGGTGCCCGTGCCGGCGCCAGCCACAAGGTTCTCGACGCCAGCCGCAAGGGTATAGGACTTGCCTGCTGCGTCGAAGGCCTTGCCCTCCACGCGCACGGTGTCCGTGCCGCCATCGACGTCTTCAACGATGGTCACACCTTCGTTCGTGACGATATAGGTATCGTTGCCGCCTTTACCGCTGAGCTTGTCAGCGCCGCCATTGCCGTTGAGCACGTCGTCACCGGCGGAACCGATGATGGTGTTCGCGTGGCTGTTGCCCGTGATGGTCATGCCCGTCGAAAGGCCGGCTTCGAGGGTTTCGATGCCGACATCGTTACCGAGCACGTAATTGTCGACGAGAAGAATGGCTCGGTCCTTGCCGCCGCCCTCCAGGGTCGTTTCCTCGACAGTGTCGTTGGCACCGACGTAATACACGTCGTTGCCGGAGCCGCCCTTCAGGAGGTTGGTGCCGACACCGCCATCGAGGGTGTCGTGGCCTTCGCCGCCATCGAGGGTGTCGTTGCCCTCAGCGCCGAACAGCGAGTCGTCGCCCGCCTCACCTTCCAGGGTGTCATTGCCGGCTTCGCCCTTCAGCAGATCGTTGTCGTCGCCGCCTTGCAGCAGATCGTTGCCGGTGCCGCCATTCAGCGTATCGTTGCCCGAGCCGCCGACCAGAGTATCGGCATTCTCGTTACCGTTGAGGATGTCGTTGTCATCGCCGCCATCGATATAATCGAAGCCGAGACCGCCGCTCAGGTTATCGTCGCCCTCTTCGCCATAGATATGGTCATTGCCGGAGCCGCCGAGGAGGATGTCGTTGCCTTCACGGCCTTCCAGGGTGTCGTTACCGCCGCGGCCGTCATATGTGTCGGCATCAGCCGTGCCGATCCAGTGATTATTACCGTCGTCACCGACGGTCGGATCGTCCGGGGGCAGGCCATCGATAACGATGACCTCGTCGATGCCCATTCCATAGAGGCGTTCTTTTTCGGTTTCGATGCGCGTGAGCTCATCGCCGAAATTGCCGGAATAGATATAGGCGATGTCGTAGTCCCTGGCCGCGGCCGCAGCCGCTGCATCGGCATAGGACTTCTCACCGACGATCGTGTCCTCTGCGTTGACGAGGTAATAGACGTCGTTACCCACACCGCCGCTCAGAACGTGCCGCAGATCCTTGCCCGTGCCGCCGTGGATAGTGTCGTTCCCCGCGCCGCCGGTGATGGAGGTGGAGTATGCATTGCCGACCAGTTCGACGCCGTCGAAGGTGTTGTCCTTGTGGACCACCAGCGCTTCGACCTGGGACACGGAGCTCAGCGTATAGGAGCTCGTGAGCACCTGGACGGTGTCCTTGCCCGAGTCGTCGATGATGACATCTTCCTCGTGGCGAACGATGTAGACATCGTCGCCGTCATTGCCGAGGAGCGTGCTCGCCTTTCCTCCGGCGCTTTCCAGGGTGTCGTTGCCGCCACCGCCGACGAGGAGGCTGCCCGCCTTGATGCCCTTGATCCAGTTATCGGCGCCGTTGCCGTTCAGGGTCAGGACTTCATCGTCCGCGACGTCGCTGGCGTCCAGGTCTTCCAGGCCCGCGCCGAGGGAGTAGAAATCTTCCTTGAACTTGTTGCTCAGCTTCACCTTATCGGTGCCGCCCTTGGCCCGCTCCGCGTCTTCGACGATGGTTACGGACGAGTCGTGCAGGACGTAGGTGTCGTTGCCCGCGCCGCCGATCAGCTGGTCCGCGCCGCCGTTACCGTCGAGGGTATCCGCGCCGCCGCCGCCGATGATGGTGTTGGCCTGCGCATTGCCGATGATGTGGTGCGTGGCATCGTCGCCGGCTTCCAGCGTCTCGACGCCCGCATCCTCGCTGAGCTGGTACTTGGCCGCGGTGATGATGGCCTTGTCGTAGCCACCCAGCACCGGGTTCAGATGCTCATCGGCGATGACGTCGTATTCACTGTCGATGTAGTAGGTGTCGTTGCCGGCACCGCCCTTCATCACGTCGTTGCCGGTGCCGCCGTCGAGGGTGTCGTTGTCGTTGCCGCCGATGAGGAGGTCGTCGCCGCCGTTGCCGATCAGCGTATCGTTGCCCGCGCCGCCGTCGAAGGTGTCGCTGTCTTCGCTGCCCACCATGAGGTCGTCGAGACGTCCGCCGTCTTCGCCGGGCCGGATCGGTGAATATTCGATCTCCTCGATGCCGGCCTTCCTGAGCATCTCGACGTAGTCCTCGAGCTCCTTGGCATCGGTGAAGACGTCCTTGTAGATGATCGCCTTGTCGATGCCGTTTCTCGTGCCGTCGTCGCCTTCGCCGAGGTGCTCGCCGAGGATCAGGTCGTCCTTGTTCTTGATGTGATAGATGTCGTTACCGGCGCCGCCCATCATGGTATGGGCCGCCTCCGCGCTACCCGCGTCGATGGTGTCGTCGAACTCGCTGCCGATGATGGACTGAGCGTGGTTGTTGCCGATCAGGTGATAGCCCGTGGGATCGGCCCTGTCGTGAGGAGTAGACGTGTAGGCCTTGAGCACCTCGATGCCCATGCCGCGTTCCAGCTTGTAGTACTTGGAATGGACCTCGACGATATCGTTCGTGCCGGCCGTATCGACGACCTCGTCGTTCTCGTGGCGAACGATGAAGAGATCGTTGCCTTCGCCGCCGTCGAGCAGGCTGGCGAGATCGCCGCCGGCTTCAAGGGTATCGTTGCCCTTGCCGCCCACCAAGGTATTTCTGAAGGTATTGCCCCTGAGGTGGTTGTCGCTCTCGTTGCCGATGATCGTCATGGAGCCGGTGCCCACATCCGCCACGGCATTCTCGACCCACTTGGAGAGCGTATAGCTCGCCAAGTCGCCTTGGATAAGGACCGTATCGGTGCCGCCGGCATCGAGGTCGGTCTCGTAATTGCCCTCGAAAGCGCCCTTCGATTCATCGATGACGACGTGAGCTTCCTTGACGATATAGGTATCGTTGCCCGCTCCGCCGATCAGCTTGTCCAGACCGCCATTGCCGTCGAGCCTATCGTTGCCCTTGGAGCCGATGATGGTGTTGGCCTCATGATTGCCGGTCAGATGGATTCCATCGACGCCCTTGCCCGCCTGCAGGGTTTCGACGCCGACATCCTCGCCCAGCTTGTAATTGCCGTAATAGATATAGGCCTTGTCCTTGCCGCCGCCGGCGCTGAGGCTTTCGATGATCCGGTCCTTGTCGCTGTGGACATGATAGATGTCATCGCCCTCGCCGCCCTCGAGAGTATTGCGGCCGGCGCCGCCGTCGAGCTCATCGTTGCCGGTGCCGCCCGTCAGCGTGTCGTCGCCCTCGCCGCCGTCAAGGATGTCGTTGTGCTCGCCGCCGAGCAGCAGGTCATTGTCGGCGCCGCCGCGAAGGGTGTCGTTGCCACGGCCGCCATTGAGACGGTCATTGCCGTCGCCGCCGACAAGGCTGTCGTCGCCGTCCTCACCGAGGAGTTCGTCTTCGCCCTTGCCGCCGAGCAGCGTGTCGTGGCCGGTGCCGCCGTCGAGGAAGTCGTTGTCGTCGCCGCCGTCGAGAAGGTCGTCGCCGCCGCGGCCATAGAGGAAGTCGTTTCCGCCAAGGCCCTCGATGGTGTCGTTGCCTTCACCACCGTACCTATAATCGTCGCCCTTGGTTCCGGTCAGCTTGTAGACGATGTTCTCGACGCTATCGAGCGTGGTGATGTCGTAGTCGGAGAAATAGATGATGGCGGTGTCGACACCCTGACCCTTGCCGTCATACTCGTAGACACGGTCGTCCTTGCTGCGGATGTGATAGGTGTCGTCGCCATAGCCGCCGTACATGACGTCGGCCGTCACGCCCGGGTCCAGTCCGACGAGACCGTCGAAGCCGCCGTCGAGGGTGTCCTTGCCGTTGGCGCCGATGAGGGTCTGGGCGTAGTCCTTGTTGCCGGTAAGGACGAAGTCCCGCTCTTCATCGACGACGACCGCCTCGATCCGAACGACTTTGGTGCCTTCGGTGAGGGTGTAGTCGACGCTCGTCTTGACGACGTTGTCGCCCTCCTCGTCGAGAATGACCGCGGTGTTGCTGTGGATGATGTAGGTGTCGTTGCCCTTGCCACCCTTCAGGATGTCCCAGTCGCCGGCATCCGCGCCGGCGCCGCCGCCATCGATGGTATCGTTGAAATCAGAGCCGACGATTTCATTCTGCTGGGAGTTGCCGATCAGCTGTTGGCCTTTGCCCTTGTCATCCCGGGCTTCCGCCAGCTTGCCCACCAGCCTCTCGATTTCGAGAGCATGCTCGTTGCCGTATTCATCACGCCATGTCTCTGCGAGCTTGTAGCTGCTGGTGTAGACATAGACGGTATCGTGGCCGCCGGAATCCTTGAGCTCGTCCTTGATGTTATAGATGTGGTAGACGTCGCCTTCCACGCCGCCCTCGAGCGTATCGCCCACATCGCTGTAGTTCTTGGCGCCGCTCGAGAGGGTGTTCATCTGGGACTTGGAGCCGACAATGAGCTGGGCATAGCGGTTGCCCGTCAGCGAAACCGGCTCTGAATCCTCGGTCGAGCGCAGCTCCTCGATGGAGAGGTCGGTCCTGTCCTCGAGAGCATAGCTGCCCCGCACATAGATCGTATCGTAGCTGCCGGCGGCGTCGACCTCGGTGATCTTGTCCTGAACGCCGCCGATGCCCTTCACATAATAGGTATCGTCCCCGATGCCGCCATCGAGGAAGTCTTCGTTATCGTCTTCGCCGAAAAGAATGTCGTTACCGGAGCCGCCCCTGAGCGTATCCTTGCCGTCCAAGCCCCAGAGGATGTCGTCGCCGATCCCGCCCTCGAGCGTGTCGTTGCCGGCATGGCCGATCATCTCGTTGCCGAGGTCGTTGCCGATGAAGTGATAGCCGGCATTGGAGGCGTTGCCCTGCGCCTGGATGTCCTTGATGCCGGCGGCGTTGGTCTTCATGTTGAAGAGCAGGCCCGCGGCGACCCTCGTTCCGTCCGTCGCATTCACGGCGGTCAGAATGCGGTTATACTCGTCTGCCGCGTCGACAATGGTGTCGCCGGTATTGTCGATGATGTAGGTGTCGTTGCCTTCGCGACCCTCCATGTGGTCGGCGCCCGAACCGCCATCGATGGTGTTGTCGATGGCCGATCCCCGCAACGTATCGTTGTGCCCGGAGCCGACGAGGACCTCGAAGCTCTCGCCCGGCACGCCTTCGTAGAAGGTATCGCCTTCGGCGTGGCCACCCTTCGTCATATAGCTGCGCGGGTCGATATCGACCTCGACGGCGGCATCGGAGCTCTTGTAGGTGAGCGTATCGATCCCTGCACCGCCCCCCATATTGTCTTTTCCGGCGCCGCCTTCGATGGTGTCGTCGCCATCCTGGCCGTAGAGCCCGTCGTCTCCGCCATAGCCACGCAGAACGTCATTGCCGAGGAAGCCGTAGAACTGATCCTCGCCGTCCTTGCCCTCGATCGTATCGGCGTAACTGGAGCCCTCGATGGCGATCACGCCATCGGGATCGTAATAGGCGTCACCCTTCGCGAAGCCCTCGCTCCTGGACGTGTTCCTCACATCGATGAGGATGCCGCGCCCGCCTGCGAGAGGATTCTGCTTCCGGTAGGAGACCACGTCCCCTCCCGTGCCGCCGTCAAAGATGTCCTGGCCGTCACCGGCATACAGGAAGTCGTTGCCGGCGCCACCCCAGATGCGGTCATTGCCGGAGCCGGCATCCAAGGTATCGTCTTGCGCGTCGCCATAGAGAACGTCATCGCCGCTCCCGCCCGTCAGCGAGTCATTGCCGCTCGCGCCCCAGATCTTGTCGTTGCCGAAGCCGCCATCGAGCGTGTCGCCGAGATACGTTCCGCCGAAATGCGTGTCGATCTCACCATTCATGTCGATGGACTTGTTCAGGCCGACAGTGGCGCCATCGGCCACGCGATTGTCAACGATGGCCATGTGCTTGGTACCAGAACTATCGTCCCAGGTGACGGAATGGCGCCCGTCCGGCATCATCTCGATCCGCAGATTGCCGGCGGCGCCCGAGCCGATCAGGATGTGAGCAGAGGTTTGTTCTGGGACATCCATCGGAGGCCATGCCGTCGTGACATAAACCTGCCCACGGCTGATCCAGGCCACGGCGATAGAGCCATCCGACTGCGACGACTTTGCGAGAGCGACCTGCGTAATGTCGTACTGCGCATCGCGATTCACAATTCCAATGGAACCATGAGTTGTAAGGTTATTGTAGTACGAAACTATAATCAGGTTATTTGTTTCAAAGCCTACCCATTTGGTAACAGTGGCCAGCGCCCAGGTATCGCCCCCCAGCCCTAACGCAGCGAGGCCATTGTGAGCCTGAATTTGACCATAATCCCAATTATAGTTAATGGTGATATACGGCTGCTCTTCCGAGCCTTTTGTCCGAAGGAATGCCCTGATCGTGACGCCTTCCGCGCTGGTATCGACACCCACGGACACATATTTGCCGCCAGCCAGATCCGCTACGGCGTGCCCATCCGACCCCGCGTAAGAACTAGTCGTGACCTGAGCTTTAGTAGGGTCGAGGTCAGCGCCATAGGCCGTGGAGAAATTGGAATATCGGACCGATGCCGGGCTAGTAAAATAAAGTCGCTGCAATGCGCTATAGGCAAAGCCACCCTCGTCCAAAGCCCTCAGCTTGTAATCGAGGTAGTCATTTCTCCCAGTCGCAAGGCCCGCGGGAGCCCCAACAACTGCAAAGTCTTTAATCTTTACAAGATTTTTGTCCAGATGAGTGAATTGCCTGCCAATACCGTCGGCACCATAGGCAAGAACAACTATATCCCCGTTCACCAGCTGAACGAGGTCCGTTTTTGCATGCCCCTGTATATTGCTCTCAATAACCTCCGACGCGGGGGTACCATCACCATTCAAATACTGAAATTGTAACTTAGTATATAATGTCCAGACCGCAAGAAAGCGACCGTCCTTGAGAGGAGTAATCGCAAAGCTTTGTTTGTTAGGGTTCCCGCTGCTGACAAGCCAATCCTGCGCCCAATGCACGGGCGTACTCGGCACGCGGGGGCCCGCCAAGGGAGAGACGGCGGATCCTTTGCTCTCGCGCTCACCGGTGATCTCTGCGTCCCAGCTCCGCTTGATTTCGTCTGCCATGGTCCTGCCCCTTGATAGCACAGATGGATTACACGTTATCTCATATCATGACATGGATATATCGTTGCATCAAGAGCCCCTTCCGACGCGGAAGGCACTTTCTCACGCCGATCTTCAAAGCTTCCACAGGCGGGGGATCGCGGCATAACGCTGAAGAATTTCTTTATAATCAGCAGACCAAGAGTCATGGCTCAAATCATAAAAAATAAGATTGCATCGACCAAAAAAGCAAAATTCAAATCAAGTCATGAATATTGATTGGTTAATGAGGCTTTTTTATTTTACATAAATTCAAAAAATCTATTTTTTTTTGCTATTAATTATCACAATTACGCAACAATACCCGAAACCTAAGGCGAAACCCTGTCAGCGCAGCAACGCCCGGGCCGGGCACCTGCCTCGACCTCCGCAGCGGCGAGCTGGATCAGACATCACCCGCAACCTCAAGCCCCAGATCCCATCTTCTGCAATCAACAAAAAGGGCCGCTCGCGCGGCCCTTTCAGCAGAGAATTACATTTCACATCTTAAATGATGTAGAAATCCTTGTAGGTCAGCTTCAAGTTCTTCTTCAACGTCGCGAACTTGATCGCCGCCTTCGGCCCCGTTCCGTCCGGATCGTAGTACAAGGCTCCGTTTTTCTTGTTGTAGATGATCCGGTCATTCTCATCCATGGCCGCGCTTGCCTTCACGAAGGCCCCCTTCGCGAGGTAGTAGGGCTTTTTCAGCGAGCCCTTCTTTCCGAGCGCCTTGAAGATGGCGTTCTCGAGCATGATCGTATCGTTCTTCACATTGAAATCCGCGATCTTGTCGACATTGGTCTTCTTGTTCAGCTTCGTGTTGAAGACGAAGAAATCATTGCCCGCGCCGCCGGTGAGGGCATCGTTGCCCGCGCCGCCATAGAGGAAGTCGTTGCCCGCGCCGCCGTAGAGCTTGTCGTTGCTCGCGCCGCCCTTGAGGGTATCGTTTCCGCCCGCCCCGTGGAGAGTATCCTTTCCCGAACCGCCATCGATCAGGTTGCTGGCATCGTTGCCGGTGATCGTGTTGGCCAGCCCATTGCCGCTCAGGGACACGCCCAGATTGCCCGCTGCGGTCAGGATCTCCAGGCCCGCGCCGAGAGCATAGCTCCTCGTCGTCACGACCGTGTCGATGCCCGAGGAGTCCACGATCACGTCCCCGGCGGCATCCACGTGATAGGTGTCGTTCCCATCCCCGCCTTCGAGATAGTCGCTCCCCGTGCCGCCGTTCAGGACATCGTCGCCGGTGCCGCCATAAACGTGGTCATTGCCGGAGCCCCCTTCGAGGGTATCGCTTCCGATGCCGCCATCCAGGGTGTCACTGCCCGCGGAGCCCATCAGCCTGTCATTGCCGGTGCCACCGCGGACATCGTCGTTCCCCGACGATCCGTCGAGAACATCGTCATGGATGCCGCCGATGACGATGTTGTCGAGACTGTTGCCGGTCAATGTCTGGCCGAACCCCAGGCCGTCCGCGGCCTGGATCACCTCGACGCCGGCATGATCCGTGAGCTTATAGGTCGCAATAAAGACGATGGCCCTGTCATAGCCCGCCGCCAGACCGGGATCTTCGAGGATGTTGGCCCGGATATCGCGGATATGATAGACGTCGTCTCCCGAGCCGCCGATCAGGTTGTCCTTGCCCGGCCCGCCATCGAGCGTATCGTTGCCTCTTCCGCCATTGAGGAGGTCGTTGCCCTCGCCGCCGCTCAGGAAATCGTGCCCATCCCCGGCATCGAGAAAGTCGCCCCCCGCGCCGCCGATCAGGGTGTCGTTGCCGATTCCGCCGTGGAGCTGGTCGTTACCCTCACCGCCATCGAGCCAGTCGTCGCCGGCATCGCCGCCGAGATTGTCGTTCCCCTCGCCGCCATAGAGGGTGTCGTTCCCACCCTTGCCTGAGGCTTGGTCATCCCCCTTGCCGCCATCCCAGACATCCGCCTCATCGGTTGCTTCATTGAAGACGTCGTTGCCGTCGCCGCCCGTCAGGGTCACGAGAAAAAGCTCGTCATCCGGGCTGCCGATCTCAAAAGACAGATACTTGGCGATCGAGGATGCCATAAGATACCTCTGAAATTCCATTTCAAACTTTATAACATATCCTTTAGGCAAGTCGGCTCATTGGGGCAAGCGTTATTCCTATAGGTAACATCGAGTTGAGGCGTATGACCGGCGAGCCGTCGCTTGAACATCGTGACCCGGACGGTCACATTAACCCGCTTTCACAGAGGACCCTCATGCCGATCAAACTGTCCAACGCATCCCTGGAAGCCCGCATCTCCTCCCTGGGCGCCGAACTCGTGGAGCTTAAGGACGAAGCCGGACGGGATCTGCTGTCGGACGGCGATCCGGCCTTCTGGACGGGGCGGTCCCCCCTGCTCTTCCCCATCGTCGGCAAGCTGCCCGACGACCGTTATGAGATCGACGGGACCCCTTATGAGCTCAAGCAGCACGGTTTTGCCCGCGCATCCCTGTTCGAGGTTGTCGATGCGACCGAGAGGAGCTGCCGTTTTCGGCTGAGCGCCAATGAGGAAACGCTCAAGCTCTACCCCTTCCCGTTCAAGCTGGACGTTGGCTACAGCATCGACGGCGCAACGCTGACGATCGAGGCCACGATCTGCAATGCCGGAGACAAGGCCATGCCGGCCTCCTTCGGCTTTCACCCGGCCCTGCGCTGGCCCCTGCCCTATGGGAGCTCGCGCGAGGAGCACGAGATCCACTTCGAGCACGAGGAGCCGGCGCCGCTCAGGACCTTATCGGATGGCCTGATCGGTATTGGGGAGCGACCCTCGCCCGTCGAAGGGAAACGCTTGAGGCTTCACGACGACCTATTTCGCGACGGCGCCTTGGTCTTCGACCGGCCCGCGAGCCGAAAGGTGCGATACGGAGTGCCGGGCGAGCGCTCGATCACGGTCACGTTCCCGGGCCTGCCGCATCTCGGCATCTGGACGAAGCCCGGCGCAGGCTTCGTCTGCATCGAACCCTGGCAGGGCTACGCCACGCCTGTGGATTTCGAAGGAGGGTTTGCCGAGAAGCCTGGCATGGTCTCGATCCCACCGGGAGAGACGCGCAGCTTCGCCATGCAGATAACGGTCGATCCGGCCAGGTAGCAGCCTAGGCCGAGGAGAGCCGGGCCTTGCCCGGCTCTGTTCTTGAGGAGCCGCGGTTTCAGCGGCCGTAAATGTCTTCCACGCGGATGATGTCGTCCTCGCCCGTGTAGCTGCCCACCTGAACCTCGATCACCTCAAGCGGAATGCGGCCCGGGTTGACGAGACGATGCATGGAGCCGATCGGGATATAGATCGACTCGTTCTCGTGGATGAGGCTCACGTTCTCGTTCACGGTCACCTCGGCGGTGCCCTTCACCACAACCCAGTGCTCGGCGCGGTGATGATGCTTCTGCAGCGAGAGGCGTCCGCCCGGCTTCACCATGATGCGCTTCACCTGGAAGCGGGTGCCGTGGTCGATGCGCTGGTACCATCCCCAGGGACGATACATGCGATGATGCTCGCTGGCCTCGGGACGCTGCTTGGCGCGCATGGCGACCACGAGGTCCTTCACCAGCTCCGAGCGGCTGCGCGAGGTTACCAGCACGGCGTCGGGCTTGGCCACCACGACGATGTCGTCGAGGCCGACGACGGTGGTGAGGATCTCGTCGCTGTGGATGAGGCTGTTGCGGGCCTCCACCACCTCCACGTTGCCGCGAAGGGAGTTGCCGTCCTCATCGCGCGGCGAGGCATCCCACAGGGCGCCCCAGGAGCCGATATCGGACCAGTGGAACGACACGGGCAGCACGCCAGCACGCTCGGTGCGCTCCATGACGGCATAGTCGATGGAAGTCTTTGGAGCCTTCTTGAAGGCCTCCGCATCGAGGCGGATGAAGTCGAGATCGATGGCGGCGTTTTCGAGGGCATCCCGCGCAGCGGCCAGAATCTCGGGCTGGAAGCGCTCCAGCTCCTCGATCATGGCATCGGCGCGGAACAGGAAATTGCCGCTGTTCCAAAGGAAGCCCTGATCAATATAGCTCTGCGCCGTTTCCGCACTGGGCTTCTCGACGAAGCGCTCGACGCGGAACGCATCGGTATTCTTGATCGCCTTGCCGGACTGGATATAGCCATAGCTCGTCGCGGGATATTGCGGCACCACGCCCAGGGTCATGATATGGCCTTGGCGTGCCGGCTCGATGGCGCTCTCACATGACGCAACGAAAGCGGCCGGATCGTCGATCACGTGATCGGCGGCGATAACGAGCACGATCGTCTCGGGATCGTGGCGGGCGGCATGGCAGGCGGCGACGGCAATCGCGGCGGCGGAATCGCGCTGGATGGGTTCGAGGATGATGTCAGCCTCGGCTCCGATCTGCGCCAGCTGCTCGGCTACGATGAAGCGTACGTCGTTGCTGGAAACGATGGTGGGGCGCAGGAAAATATGCGGCGCGGTGACCCGCTGAACCGCCGTCTGGAAAGTCGAGTGCTCGCCGAGAAGATCGATGAACTGCTTCGGCATGCTGTCGCGCGATGCCGGCCATAGACGCGTGCCGGAACCTCCACACATGACGACAGGTAGGATCTTGGTGCTGCCATCGCTCATTTTCTGCCCTTCTCTTTCCTTCTGGCGCGTCGTAAACACCAGCCTCTTCGCCGTCAACATAGCTCCGCCGGAATCCTGCCAGTATATATCATGATCAGCCTGCTCCCAACATTTCACCGCATTTGGCGCCTTCTTCCGGCGTCGGCACGCAGGCGGCTATACGAAAAGGCTACGAATGCGGTGAGTCCAAAGGCGTCTTGGACGAATGAAACGCCGCGAGAGCCGGCTGAGCCATTTATTGTCGCAGGGGCCCTGAGCGCCCCGACGGGCCTCGGCGAAGCTGCCCGGCAGATCCTCTTCGGCCTCATCGCGGGAGGCTATCGGGTAAGCGCCATAGACCTGTCGAAGGATCTCGCCCAGAAGAGCATGATCCCCCTGCCCGACCTGCCGTCCCCCCCGACTGGGCGCGGCACCCTCCTCCTGGCGGTGCAGCCCCCCAACGTGGGGCATGCGCTCACGCTGATCGGCCGCACGATGCTGGCCGACAAGCTCAGGATCGGCTGCTGGGTGTGGGATCTGGAGGTTCTGCCCGAGAGCTGGATCGAACAGTCCCGGCTGGTTCACGCCCTGGCAGCTCCGAGCCGCTTCTGCACCGAGACCTTCGAGCGGCACATGAACCTTCCTGTCAGGCTCCTGCGCTATCCCATCGGCATCACGCAGGCTCCCCAGGCACCTAGAGGCGTAACTGGTACGTTGCGCTTCGGTGCAGCCATGGACCTGGGATCCACCTCCGCCCGCAAGAACCCGCTCGCGGTCCTGCAGGCTTTCCGACAAGCCTTCGGGCAAGGCGATGCCGTCAAGCTCTCGATCAAGCTCAGGGATGTGGGTGCCGATCCCGGCATGTTCGCGGAATTGCAGGCCCTGGCCGCCACGGATGGCCCACCGGTGGAAATCCTGAGCGGAGACTTTCCGCCAGAGCGCATGGAGGAATGGTGGCGCGGCCTCGATGTGTTCGTCTCGCTTCACAGGTCCGAAGGCTTTGGGCTCCTGCCCGCCGAGGCCATGCTGCGCGGCATTCCGGTCATCTCGACGGATTGGTCGGCGACCGCTGAGTTCATCTCCCCTGAAACCGGCTGGCCCATCCCGGCCACTCTGGTTCCGGTGGTCGACTCCACGGGCCGTTATGAGCTCGAGGGGGCGCAATGGGCCGAGCCCGATCTGGCGGCGGCTATCGAAGCCATGAGGGACGCAGCGCGAAATCACGAGGGAGTTTCCCGCCGCGGCGTGGCCTCCGTGGAAGCGGCCAAGCGCATCTTCTCGCTCGAACAATTGCAGGCGGGCCTCGGTTCTTCGCCGGCGGACCTCAAGCAGCATGCAGAATAACAGCGCCATGGCCTCCCATCGCCCCCGGGTTGTCCTTCATTACTGGGGACGGCGGGGCGGCGGTTCGCTCGCCACCTTGCTCCTGGCACAGCATTTGGGCGCCGGTCAGCAGCCATGCGACGTCGTTTTCTCGCTGTTTCGCGGCAATCACGACCTGGAGGCCTTCAAGGCGACGGGGCTGCCGATCATATTCATCGACCGCCCTCACCTGTCCGATCTGCTTCAGAAAGCCTGGTCCCTCCCTCGCTTGCTCCGGGAGCACGCAGACCATTTGGCCTCGCTGCGGCCGGATGCGGTCATCATGACCATGAATTCACCCTTCGCCTGGCCCTTCATGAGCATGGTGCAAAGGCGAGGCCTAAAGGTGATCTACACGGCTCACGACGCCGCCCCCCATCCGGGTGATTACGCGGCCACTTGGCAGCGGATTACCCAGGATCTGCTCGTCAAGGGGGCTGACCGGGTCGTTGCCCTTTCGAGAAGCGTCGCCAAGCGCGTAGCCGAACGGATTCCTTCCGCCTCCGGAAAGGTCTCGGTCGTGCCCCTGGAGGTCATTTATCCGACCAAGCGCACGAGCATGACGGGGCCAGCCTCCGGCGAGCCGATCAAGCTCCTCTTCTTCGGGCGCCTGATCTTCTACAAGGGTTTGGACCGTCTGGCGGAGGCTCTCCTCCCGCTCAGGAATCGGCCCGACTGGCGCCTGACGATCGCAGGCGCGGGCCCCCTGGAGGGGAAAATAAAGGAGCTGTTCGCAGACTGGCCACAGGTCACCCTAGAACTCGGCTGGATCAGCGACGAACGCTCGGATGAACTCTATGCGGGGCACCATCTTCTGCTTTGCCCCTACACGGAAGCCAGCCAGTCCGGCGTGATCTCCGAAGCCCTATCCTGGGCACTGCCCAGCATCGTCATGCCGATGGGGGCCTTACCCGAGCAGATTGGCTTCGGGGCCGCCGGTTTCGTTGCGGAGGATGCAAGCGCCGATGCTTTTCGCCGCAGCCTCGAGTTGGTGCTGGATCAGCCGGATCGACTGAAGGATATGTCCCTTCGGACAGCGGAACTTCTGCTCGAACGCCAAAGGGATCGCGGCTGGTTTGAGCTGGTGAACGGCTCCGCCTCTCCTGCCTCACCCCCCCCATAGTTTCACGGGACAAAGCCTCTGGGGACGACAACCTTATCCATTCGAAGGTTGTCCCTGGACGGCAAATCTCCTATAGCCCTCGAACAATTAGGGCCTCAAGGCCGAAAGACATGCCTGCCAGTATTGCCATGGACGTTTCAAAACCCGCCGGCTTCCCCGGCCTGCTGAAGGATGCCGTCGAGGACATCTGGGATGGCGCACGCCGGTACCACTTGTGGCTCGCTTTCGCGATTGAAGACATTCTGGACGTCTATCGTCATACGAGCATCGGCATTCTCTGGAACGCCTTCTCATTCCTGCTCTATGCCCTGGCCATCATCCTAGTGTTCGGCCTCGATGGGCAGGGACCGACCGATACCTATGTCGTTTTTCTGGTCACAGGTCTGCTGATCTGGAACTTCATCACCATGATCATCAGCCAAGCGCCGACCATCTTCAGCATGAACGAGCGCTTCATCAAAGGCAGCAAGCTGCCCTTATCGATCTTCTGCTTTCAGGTGACCGCCCGAGCGATCATCCTTTCCGCGTTTTCAGCCTTTGCGGCTCTCATCGTGCTCGTATGGCACGGCTATCCTCACAGCTGGGCTGCACTAGGGGCAGTCCCTGCAATCGTCTGGTGCGTTCTCACGGCGATCCCCGTCCAATTGATCCTGGGCTCGCTTGGCGCTTTCACGCGCGATGTGCAGCAGATCATCGACAATGTGATGCGGGCTTTGTTCTTCCTGACCCCGATCATGTGGGTTGCTGTCCCTGGCTCGCACCGACATGCCATCGCAAAGCTCAACCCATTCACTTACTACATCGAAATTTTCCGAATCCCCATTGTTGACGGCTTCATTCCTTGGAATGCGTGGCTGGCGTGCATTCTCATGACGAGTGTCTTCTGGGTTGCCGCACTCGTGGTATTTGCCTACACGCGCCGGAAGATCGTTTTCTGGATCTGACATGACAGAGCAGCCCACGATATCCGTTCGCAACCTGACGCTCGAGTACCGCGCCACAGCAAAGCGCCGCCTCATTCCCGGTTTCCGCCGGAAAGGCGCGCTCAAGCCGCTGGAGAGCAAAGTCGGCGGCGACTTCATCCTGAGCCGCAACGATCAAGTGGTTCGCTCGCTCGACGACGTGAGCTTTACGCTTAAGAGCGGCGACCGCCTTGGTTTGATCGGCACCAACGGCGCCGGCAAGTCCACTCTTCTCATGGTACTTGCTGGCATCTATCCGCCGACGCGCGGCTCCGTCGAGGTCAACGGACGTATCGACGCCCTTTTCAACATTTCGCTCGGGTTCCGCCCGGAAGCGACAGGTCGTAGGAACATCGTTCTTCGCGGGCTGATCAGCGGCTGGAGCCCTGAATTGATCGAGGAGAAGATGGACTCCATCATCGAGTTCAGCGAACTCGGTCAGTTCATCGACATGCCGTTCAAGAGCTACTCGCAGGGCATGGCTGCCCGCTTGGCCTTCTCCATCGCAACCGCGGTTTCACCCGACATCCTGCTGTTGGACGAATGGATCGGCGCCGGCGACGTTGACTTCCAGCACAAGGCGCAGGAGCGCATGACATCACTGGTGAACAGCGCCAGCACGATGGTGATCGCTTCTCATAATTATGCGCTGCTCAAGTCGGTCTGCACGAAGGTGCTGCATCTGGAGCACGGGCGCATTGCGGCTTTCGGCGAAGTGGACGAGTTGTTGCAAGACGCTTGAACACCTGCGCTCTTGCTAACGCCGGATCCTCGATCGCTATATCTCTGAAAAGCTAAAAGGCGGATCGCGCTCTAAGGGACGCGATCCGCCTTTTTTCAAGTTCGCATGGATGCTTCATGCTGAGAGCATTGCTGCCCTTTATTCATCGGGTGACAGCAGGACCTTTGCGACATCATCCCAGCTGGGCGGAGTATAGGCACGCGCCTGTTCACCAAGAGCTTGGCGCATTCCTTCATTCGTCAGCAAGGTCTTCATTGCCTCAAGCCATCCGAAATAGTCGTTCGGGGCAATCTTCACGAGAGCCGGGCAATGGGTTTCGACCGCGCTCGGAAGCGTGCTGGTGATCACGCAGGGCTTGCCGAAATAAAGGCTCTCGATCGGCGGCAGCCCCCAGCCTTCCACACGCGGCGGATAGATCGTGAAGAGACAGTTCTGATACATCCAGGCAAGTTCGGCGGTCGAGATATTGTCGTAGACAAAAATGTTCTCTTGAGCCAGCTCAGCCCGGAACTCAGCCTCCTCGTATTGCTCATAACCGGGCTGGGCGCTGCCAACGAAGATCAGGCCGACATCGGACAATTTCTTTGACTTGTCCCTGCGCAGGTCATTCCACACCTCGCGGATGAAATCATGCCGCTTCCTGTTGTTCATCGATGAGACATACATGATGAAGCGCTCAGGAAGCTGATGATTGGGCCGCTTGGGCTCGACGGACTTTATCTCGTCGCTGACGCCGAGAGTGATCCGCTTGATACGGGCATTCAGGCGGTTCACGGAGAGGAACTTCTTCATGTCCGCCATGCCCTGCTCGGAGCTGATGAGGACCGTATCCGTCACCGACAGGAGCTTGATGAGCCTTTCCCTGAAGAGCGTTCTCGTTTCGGCAGGGAATGAATCGGAATCCAGGACGTACAGGATATCGTGGACAAAGGCCCACAGCTTCAAATGCGCCGAGCGAACCAGATCGCAGAGATCGTTCAGCATCCTGTCATTGGAGATCCAGGGCTGCCCGAGCATCACGAAGCGCTCGCCGTAGGAAAGCCCCTCTCCTTCATAACCGTAGGTCGTCTCGAAGACGGGACTGACATACACGCCCCGGCCTGAGACAGCCTTCTTTGGCGCGAAGACAGCGTGCATCGGAAGCACGTCCGTCTCAAAACCCGGGCGAAGCTTCTTGAGGAAAGTAGTCGCGCTCACGCTCAGCGGCCGCGGCAAACTGGTGACTGTCTGCTTGAAAACCGAGACGAGCACCCGTTTCCAGCCAAATTCTCCCAGCTTCGGAGGAAGGGCCACCTGAACGTCGGCAAGGCGGACGAAATCCTGACCGCCCTGAATGGCTCCGCGTGTCGTCACGCGTTGAGCCCCGGCAGGGTCCACCACTTCTTGCAACGTTGTTTTGACGAACCTGCGGTGCGCCCCGTTCCATGTGAACGAGCGCATATCGGGGACCGCCTTGATCACAGCTTTGGAAATATTGAATTCAACGCCCGGCACACCGGTCAGGATCGAACCTCGGGCAACCTGATGCGCCAAATGCGTGTTATCGAGAGCAATGAGATTATTTGTCTCTGCCTTGGCTTTGGGAGCAGCAGTTCCAGGCGAGGCATGTGTCATTTGCTCATAGAGCGCGAGTGTCTCCTGCGTATGGCGGGAGATATCGAAATTCTCGACGGCCATCTCGGAGCGCCGACGACGCTCGTCCTCGGTTTCCGGGTTTTCGACAGCATCCCGAACTGCTTTGCGCAAACCCTCCAGGTCGCAAGGATGGACGTATTTGGCATAAGAGCCGAAATACTCTTCCTCAGCGGCCATGTTCGAAAGGATAAGCGGTGTCCCTGCTGCAGCGGCTTCCAGGGCTGCAAGGGGCGCACCTTCAGACCAGCTGTTCAGGACGAAGCAGGAAGCAGCTTTGAAGGCGCTCGCCAGCATCTGCCGGTTCTCGATCCGGTCGATGTGAACGAAGTTGGGGCCGGCCCATCTCTTCAAAGCCTCGAAATAATCCGCATCGCCTATGTGACCGATACAGACGACGGGCACCTGAAGGTCTTTGAGCGCATAGGCAGCGAGAGCCTGGTTCTTACGGGTCTCGATGCGTCCAACCATCAGGACGAAGTCCGACAGTCCATACTGGTTCTTGAACGCAGCGGCATCGCCCTCAGCCATGGTCTTCGCATCGACACCATTGCGAATGACCGAGGATGAACGGGGAATGGCACCGATCGAATGCAGGAAGCCGCGTTCATACTCACTCAGGCATACGACGTGATCCGCGAAGCTCACGCTCTCACGCAGCGCCCGGAAATGTCCATCGACGCCTTCGGACGGCGGGCTGCCGGCCGCAGGAGCGAAAGCCGGAGTAAGCTTTCGAACGACCTCCACACCGGCTTCGAGCTGCGCCGCGTAATCGACGCCCTTCATGATCTCGCGCAGCGCCCTTGTCCAATACGGATGGTAGCTGAGGTTGAGGGCGATGGGTGAGTAGACGACCTTCGCTTTGCTCTGCGACGCCGTGCTCAATTCCTCGATCGCGGAGGAAAGGGGCCAGGAATTGAAGACATGGACCAGCGCATCCGGCTGGATGGAAGCGGCGTTCAGCGACGATACGACATCAATGTCGACACCGACGCTTGCCGCTGACTGCACGATGTTGGCGATCCGAGAGGTCGGCCCTCCACGCAGCTCTTTCTCGTTGCCGTGAGAGACAATGGTGAAGCGCTTGGCCTTGGCAGTTTCGGCGTCTCTCTTCCGGGCGGCTGGGCCCGAGGCAAGGTCGTACTTGCGCGCCAGTTCGTCGAACAGCTCGATATGCTTGAGCGCCCAGTTGTCCCAAGTCACGTGAAGCACGCTTTCGCGGAGTTGATTACGCTGCTCGACAAGTCCCTCGAGAACCTTCCGAAGGGATTTCACATTGCCGTTCTCGAAAGGAATGTGAGGGAACTCGTTGACCCACCCCACATCCGAGCCGATGACAGGGACACCGCAGGCGAGGCTCTCGGCAACGCTCATCGGCCCCCCCTCATAGAGAGAGGGCACGAGAACATAATCAAGGCCGTTGTAGAAATTCGGCATGTCCGCATCGGCGACATGGGTCGACGGCGCAGGCCAGCCCTCTCCCGTGAATCTCCACTCGATCTCTGGAATATCCATGACCTGGGCGACGAGCGCCTCACCCTTGCGGCCCGTGTGATACGTCCGGCCAATGACGCCGATCCGGATCTTGGGTTTGAAGACCTCCAGATCGACGCCAGGCGGGATCGTGGTGACGTTCTGAATGCCGGCCTCACGCAACTCTTTGGAGTAGCGCTCGGCATGGGAGACACAGTGCTCAACCTGACGGGCAACAGCGAAAAACTTGTCCCGGGCAACCTTATCGATTTCCGAGTGGGTAAAATAACCTACTTCGACAGCGCTGACACGCTGCTTATAGCAAGAATAGTTGTTGTAGTACTGAACGTCAGCTGTCGGATCTTCGGCTATACCGTAGGTAATGTTCTTCGAACGCTTGGCAATCTCGCTTGCACACTTCTCAAGGATCCACCCACGATCCGCAATCTTGATGTGAACACGATTTCCCATGAACCCCGTGACCCTAGAAATTTCTTACAGCGCGTGAAGTGCAACAGCCGTGGATTGCTTTATGACAGGTTGATTGCGCCCCCAGCAAACCCTAGGGCGGAGCCCGCATCCTTAATAGAGGAGAGGAGCCGATGCAACTTGTTACATAGCCCGATCTGCTTGGATTTTCCTTATTGGAAACATACTTCCCTAAGCCTTTGAGCCGTTCCGCGACAGCAGAAACCGACTTTGACTCTTGAGCAGATCAAACCTCAAGAAAGGCAAAATCCATAGGCATATTTACCTATTATCGCATGAAAATACCAGCCACAATGTAAGCTCGATCTTGGCGGAACACGCGAAGACAACCACCCAGGCCACAGAACATCTAAACACCGCTGCCCAGGGCCCGCCTGAGATTAGAGGCCCCTACGCTTCAACGTCCCTTTCGCTCGCCTCGGCGGAGGAGAGCAGGATCTTCTTGAGTTGCTCGACATTCTCGGCCCAGGTCATCCATGGCATGCCTTGGGACTTCGGGGCCTGCCCTTGTTCAAAGAGCATCTGCCACTTGGCCAGATCCAGCGCGAGCTCCTCAGGCGTCTTGCCACTGAAGTAGCTGGCATATTCCCCGGCCACCTCACGGAAAACGGGGATATCGCGTGCAAGGATCGGAATGCCATGACGACCGGCCTCGATCAGGGGCAATCCGAACCCCTCACCCTCCGAAGCGGCAATCAGGCATGAACAAGCCGCGTAAACCTTCTCCAGATACTCGTCACTGATACCTTCGAGCCAGAACAGGCGCTTGCCTGCCTCAGGATGCCGGCGCAGCCGCTTGACGATCTGCGGAATGGTCCGACGCATATCGAGATTAAGGTTTTTCCATCCCTCAGCACCGACGATCACAAGATTGGCGTCGAAGCCCTGTTTCCATAGCAGCTCGAAAGCATCCAGCGTCTGAAGATAGCCTTTCCTGGGCTCGATCGTTCCCACCATCAAATAGCTCGGGCGAGATCGAAGGGCCTGAAAAACGGCATCCGCATCTCGCGGCATACCCTTCGAAGGCGCCGAAGCGTCAATGTCAGCGCCATGATGGAGTACGGCGAACTTCAGGCGCTTCAAAGCATCCGGCCTGTGCTGCTCGATCCAGCTGCGCGCCTCGTCCGCCACGTCCTGAGAGATGCAGATCAATCGGTCGGCGCTATCGGCAAGGCTGCCGAGCCAAAGGGTTTGTTCCTCGAAGCTCCACTCGGGAAAATGCTGCGGCATGGTAAGCGGCAAGATATCGTGGATCAGAAACGTGGTCTCGATCCCACGAGCACGCCAATCCGCATAGACACCGGCCTGTGTAGCCTTTGTTACCCCCTCGCTCCAATAGTCCGGCATGTAGAAGATATCGCCTCGGGAGACTTCGACAGGCTCATCCTCCAAGATGCCGTCAGGAAGGCCGAGCATGGATGCGGTGAACTCCCTGGCATACCGGTAATGCCAGCGATCATGAGCAAAATTGAGCCGCACTGGCTCGACCCTGAAACCGGCGGGAGGATTGTTCAGCAGCTCCATAACCTGCGCACGGACCACACGCTGAATGCCTGTACGGTAATCGTCCTGGGCCAGGACCGAAACATCGACCAGCAATTGGTGACCGCCATGCTTGACGGGATTAGCTTGTGCAAATTCGTGAGCGACCCTCATCCATACGGGATCGCTGGCTTCCGCTGGCATGAGTGAGGCAGCCTTCTCGGCAAGAGCCCCAACGTCATGCGATGGCAGCGCTGTTCGAGCGAACTCCTCGATAGCCTTGGAGTACAATGTAGCGGCAAACTCCGGAGAATGTTGCTTTGCTATGACGGATCGAGCGATTTCGCCCAACTCTTCCCGGCGATGCGCGTTCTCGCGAAGCACAGTGATCGCATCCGCCAAATCATCATTGGAAAATTCATCTGGCAACATGCGAACAGCGTTCTCTGGCGTTTCAGCCATCGATCCATTCGCATTGATGATTGTGGGCAACGCATATGCCATGCAGTCTAGAACAGCAGCGGACGTTTCACCGCGGGAGAACCCCCGCAACTGCACTGCTGCATCTGCTGCCTGAAGATAGCTTTTATATAGCTCGATCGGAACAAAGCCGGTGATATGGATGCGCTCTCGCCCAGGAGACGCATGAATATCCTTGCGCAACTTGGCACAATAATCACTCTGATCTTCCTGCCCCACGAAGACCAGATGGCAATGGCCATCCCGGGCTAGTGGAGACGCGAGCCAAGCTTCCAACAGCCGGTCATTCAACTTGGTTTCGACAAGGTTTCCAAAGGAGCAGAGGATGAAATCATCTTCGCTAAAGCCGAGAGCCTTTCGATGCTTTTCACGCTCCAAGGTCTGCGGAAGAAGCCGCGGCAACGGGACGACATCCCAGCCGTCGGAGAAATTCGCCCCATAAAATCTCTGAGCCATCTGCTCGGAGTATTTGCTGTGGGTGATGATACCTTGAGCATTCTGTAGAATCGAGAGATTCACAGGATATGCATGAACTGTTTCGGCTATCGTTTTCCGGCCGAAGCGATCGCACAAAGCGCTGTAGCCGTGCGCATGATAGAGTTCACGCGACCAAACCCCATTCCATATATTCTGAACCTCCAAATGGGCGAGCAGCCCACTTTGATAAAAATCATGCAGGACTACGACACCCGGATACCTGCTTAACAGGCGCAACATATGAAGATGAAAGAGGGAATTGCCGATGTGATAAACGATACGGTCGTAAGCATGCGCATGCTGCTCGAACCAACCCACATCGCGCACATTGCAATGCTCGTTGATCCAAGGATCGGAGACTTCATCCTGAACAACGATGACATCGATATCGTAGTGCTTGGCTAGTTCCGGCAGAAGCTCTGCGCTGTAATCCGCAATGCCGCTCTGTTCCGGCGGCAGCGGCGATACATAGGCGAGACTGGGCCGATCGCCCTCCCCCACTGTTGGCGAAGAACCGTTCTCGATATTATGGCGAGCCCGCATCAGGCGCCGGTAATAGAGACGCGTGGAGTGGGAAGCCATGGACAGGTCGGCAGGCCCATCCTCAGAGAAGCTTGGAGGCGGCAGAAAGCGAAGCGCACGCTGATGCATCATGGCGGCGCGCAAACGCGATCCTATAACCGGCACCCGCAGGACCAATCGCTTCACCAGCGAAGCAAAGGCTGGGTATTCCTCAATTCGATAAACGATGGAGGCGAGGGTCGAGCGGATTATGCCACGCAGCCTGGAGCCGGGTTTAAGTAGCATACGAAACTCCTGTGCCTTGCCTGCGGGCCGTGAGGCGGCCTAACCAGCAAGGAAAGCCCGAGATGAAGCCAAATAGCCTACAATCCATCGGCTCGGTCATCGGATGAAAATTCTTCAGCTTGCATCGTCTGGCGGAAAAGGCCACCCGATCATTTCTATGCAATCCTGGGCAATCCCTTTCACCGCTGCTGACGTGTCAGGCGCGCCCGATAATCGTCCAGCACGGCGGCAAGAGTCTCCTCGATAGGATAATGGGGGGTCCAGCCGAGGAGTTTGTGCGCACGATCCGCATTACCGACGACCCGGGGAAGATCAATGGGACGATACTGGGCCGGATCGGGCTCTGCGGTGATATGAACGCTGCTCAAAGCGAGCAATTGCTGCAGCAGGTCTCCAATCCGCCTCGGCTTCCCGGACGCGATATTGATGATGCTGCCCGCCGCCAAAGCCTCGCAGTTCTTCACAGCAAGCGCATAGGCGTCGGCAACGTCGCGCACATCCAGGAAATCCCGCTCTGCGTCAAGATTGCCGACCCTGATCACCGGCTCGGTATGCCCATGCTCGATCCATGCGATCTGCTTTGCAAAAGCAGGGAGAACGAACGCATCGGTCTGGCCTGCACCCGAATGATTGAAGGGGCGAAAACGAATGCATTTCAAGCCTCGGCGCACCAAAGCTCCCAATGCGAGATCCGCTGAAGCCTTCGTCACGGCATAGTCGTCGAGAGGAGCGACGAGCGCGTTCTCATCCAGAGGCTGTCCCGATTTGGCGCTTTCGCCATAGATCAGGCCGGAGCCGATATTAAGCAGCCAGCAATGAGGCGCCTTGTCGAGAATCGCGCGAGCCAGATTGAGCGTGCCCAGCACGTTCACCTGCCACGCGGCATCTGGATTGGCGCTCGCGGCGGCTGGCGCTGCGATACCCGCAAGATGAATGACATGCGTTGGGTTGCAACGAAGAAGGGCATCCTCGACGGATGCCCGATCCGTAATATCCAGAGACAGGTCGGAACCGGTCGCCGGATCGTTTGCAGCATCCTTGGCAGTCGGGAAGAGGACGATATCGGGGCCGCAGATACGGCGCAGGGAGCTGATGACGTAGGGACCGACAAATCCCTGCGCACCAGTAATCAGAACCCGTATCCCCTCTCCTCCTGAATACATCAGAGAGGCTCGTGGCGCTTCAGGCGGACGAGGTCCGCTTCCACCATCTCCGCAACCAGTTGCTCAAGAGTCACCTCGGGTTCCCAACCCAGCTTCTGCTTGGCCTTGGCGGGGTTGCCGTGCAGCACATCGACCTCAGCGGGGCGAAGATAACGCTCGTCCACCACCACATGGTCCTCCATCTTGAGGCCGACATGGGCAAAAGCGAGTTCGCAGAACTCACGTACGGGAGTGGTGCGACCGGTAGCGACGACGTAGTCGTCCGGATTGTCCTGCTGAAGCATGAGCCACATGGCTTTCACGTAATCACGGGCATGGCCCCAGTCGCGCTTGGCATCGAGATTGCCGAGAGCGAGCTTGTCCTGCATGCCGAGCTTGATGCGCGCCACGCCGTCCGTGATCTTGCGGGTCACGAATTCGATCCCGCGCAGGGGGGACTCGTGATTGAAGAGAATGCCGCTGGAAGCATGAAGACCGAAGCTCTCGCGGTAGTTGACCGTCATCCAATGCGCATAGAGCTTGGCCGCCGCGTAAGGCGAACGCGGGTAGAACGGCGTCGTCTCGGATTGAATCGGTTCCTGGATCAGGCCGTACATCTCGGAGGATGAAGCCTGGTAGAAGCGCGCCTCGGGGGCAGCAATGCGCACAGCCTCCAAGACGTTGGCAGCGCCCATGCCCGTAACGTTGCCCGTCAGGAGGGGCTGCTGCCAGGAAGACTTCACGAAGGACTGCGCGGCAAGGTTGTAAACCTCGTGCGGGCGCACCTCCTGAACGACACGGATCAGGCCGGACAGATCCGTAATGTTGCCATCGTGCAACTTGATCTTGTCGGCAATGCCAATCCACTTCAGGCGGGCGTCGATCACATCCGCGGAAGCGCTACGGCGGAGAAGTCCATGAACTTCATAGCCCTTATCGAGCAGCAACTTCGAGAGATAGGCCCCGTCTTGGCCCGTCACTCCGGTGATGAGCGCCCTTTTCGTACCCATAGTTCAATATTCCACTTCTAGCATAAGAGCACACCGCAAGCACGGAACTCAGAGAATTGGACAACCGCGCCGCCGCCCTTGGCAGCACTCGCGGCAGCTTTGGCCTCTAAAACGGAGCTTCACCGTTCTAAGAAAGCTAAAACGCCTGATTTTGAACGATGCAGATACAATGCAGCTTGCCCAGGCGTCAATATCGATAGTCCATTGTTACATCCTGTCCCCACCACTGGGAAAAGAAGACAAAAGACGATAATTACATTACTTTTCAATAACTTATGAATCAGCTCCGGGAACTTCAGCTCCTGTCCGCCCGAGCGCCTTCTCTAGGAGGCCTGCGGCCCGCAGACCGATCATCAAGAGCCCTACATGGGCAGCCTGAACCATTTCCCCTGCGAGAGCCAAGCGGACCGCCTCCTCGACCGGCACGCGCAGGACGGTAATGTCCTCATCCGCCTCGGGCTCTGGGGGCTGAGTGAAAGCCGCCCCCTCCGCAAGAATGACATGCACGCGGTTATTATGGGTCGCCGGATTGGGCGAGAGGCTGGAAACCAAGCGGAAAGAGCCAGCCGTGTACCCGGTTTCCTCGGCCAACTCGCGGGCCGCGGCGGCCACTGGCCCCTCGTCACGGGCATCCATGGCGCCGCCCGGCAGTTCCAAGCTGAACGTACCCAAGCCATGCCGGTACTGGCGGACCAGTACGATATGCTCATCCGCATCGATGGCGACCACATGCACCCAGTCCGAATATTCGAGCACATAGAAGGGAGCCACCTCGACTCCCGTTCTCGTGATGCAATCGTCTGCGCGTAGCGAAACCCATCGGTCCCGGAAGACGATGCGGGATCGCTCCACTTTCCAGGTCATCCCTCATGTCCTCTGCTGAATCGGTAAGGCTCAGGCCACCTGCCGCTCGGCAAGATCGAGCCCCCAGGCGAGCAGGCTCTCCGCACGTTCGGGGGTTCCCGCCTCCACATAGACACGCAGCTCCGGGGCATTGCCCGAGGCGCGGAAATGAACGACTTCGCTGTTCTTGGCAGTGATGCGCAAACCGTCACGCGCATCGAAGCCTTCAGCCCCGCCCAGATCACTGAAAAGGCTATCGAGATAAGCCTTGTCCTCCTGCAGCCTCAGCATGAAGGCGCTGCTCTTCGTCCCTGGGATATTCTGGAGCCGGTTGCTGGCCGCAGCCTTGAAGGCAAAGTCCGCGCCCACCTCCGACAAGGGCTTTTTCCGCTCCATCACGGATCCAAGCGCACAGAGGATCGGCAACATGGCATCGCGTGTCGGAAGGGCTGCAAGCCTGCGCCCGTTACGCTCGATGTCGGAACCGAGAAGAACGCCCCCGTTCGCCTCGAAACCTACGACCGCGCGAGCCCCCGAGCGAGCGGCTTCATCCATACCCTCGATCACGTAAGGCGAGCCGACTCTGGTGCGGACGACATTCGCGAAAGCGCCGGAGGCCTCCAGCGCCGAGTTGGATGTGACGGGCGTCACGATGGCGTCCGCACCGAGATATTTCGCGGTGACCGCACCGGCGAGATCGCCACGCAGAAAGTCGCCTGCCGCATCGGAAATCAGCGGACGATCCGCATCACCATCCGTGGACACGATGGCATCGAGCCTCTGCTCACCGGCCCATTGCTTGGCGAGAACCTCATCCTCTTTGCGCAGCGCTTCCGTATCGACGGGGATGAAGCTCGTTGCGCGGCCGAGCGGCACGGCGCGCGCGCCGAGCATCTCGAGCATCTTCACGATCACGTCGCGCGCGACGGACGAATGCTGATAAACGCCGATCGTCAGGCCCGAGAGAGAGCCTGCCCCGAAGAAATCCAGATAGCGTTGATAATAGGCCGCGATGAGATCGGATTCGGGCTTGGCAGCCTGAAGATCGCGCGCGCTTGCGGGCACGGCTGTGATGTTCAGCTTCTCATGCCAGCCGAGAATGGCGGATTCGTCCTTCTTGTCGATTTCACCTTGAGCCCGGTAGAATTTCAGGCCGTTGCGATCCTCCGGAATGTGGCTTCCCGTCACCATGATCGCTGGCAGGCCGAAGCGCATGCCGTGATAGGCCAGCGCCGGCGTGGGAAGCGCGCCGCAATCGAGCGGAACGAGACCAGACTCCTTCAAGGCCGCGCAGCAGAGCTGTGCGATGCTGGGGCTGCTCTCGCGCAGATCGCGGCCGACGAGCACGACGTTCTTCGATGCGGCGGCGGAGCCGTCCTCCTTCAGCATCTCGGCGAAGGCACGCGTATAAGCAAAGGCCGGCACGCCGTTGAGTTCCACCACAAGGCCGCGCAATCCGCTGGTGCCGAACTTCAAAGAGGATGCCGTTCCAGGAACCGTGTTCATTTCTTTGCCTGTATTTCCGTATTGTTCGGGCGTTGGACGCCTATGCGTCAGGTTGGCAGGATAGTCGAGAGAGGGGTGAGGCAAGTCAATACACCAACAGAGTTCATCTGCCTCCCTCACAAGAAAGGCGAGCGTCCCCTGACGGCTCTAGTGCTGCCCTTGGGCAATGGACAGGAGATACTGCCCATAGCTGCTCTTTGCGAGGCTTCGCCCAAGGTCCATGAGGTGTTCGCGGCTGATCCAGCCGAGGTTGAAGGCGATCTCCTCGGGACACGCAATGCGAAAGCCTTGGCGCTGCTCCAGCGCCCGCACATAGCTCGCCGCTTCAAGCAGGGCATCCGGCGTGCCGGTATCAAGCCATGCAAAGCCACGCCCCATTTTTTCCACATGGAGTCGACCCATCTCGAGATAGACGCGATTCACGTCGGTGATCTCCAGTTCTCCCCTCGCCGAGGGTTTGAGGCGGGATGCAATCTCCACTACCTGGGCATCGTAGAAATAAAGACCGGTGACGGCCCAGCTCGATTGCGGGTTGGAGGGCTTCTCCACGATGGAGACCGCCCTTCCCTCCCTGTCGAAATCCACTACGCCGTAACGCCCGGGATCGCTTACATGATAGGCGAAGATGGTTGCCCCTTCGGAGCGGCTTGAGGCCGAACGCATCAATTCAGGCAGGCCGTGGCCATAAAAGACGTTGTCTCCCAGGATCAGGCATGAGGCCTCGCCGTTTACGAACTCGGCGCCGATCACATAGGCCTGCGCGAGTCCCTCAGGCTTGGGCTGCTCCGCATAGGACAGGCTGATGCCCCATTGCTCACCTGTGCCCAGAAGCTGCCGGAAACGCGGCATGTCTTCCGGAGTCGAGATGATGAGAATCTCCTTCACACCTGCCAGCATGAGCGTGGTGAGCGGGTAATAGATCATCGGCTTGTCGTAGATCGGCAGAAGCTGCTTCGAGGTCACGAAGGTCATCGGATGCAGCCTCGTCCCGCTTCCGCCTGCCAGAATGATGCCTTTCAACACGTGTTCCTTTCACTCGGACGGGAGCAGCCCCGCGCTCAATCGAAATATGAAGGCAGCTCCGAGAGCCGCGGCTGCTTGCGATCCTTATCCGACAGAATCGCCTCTTGCCTGGAAACGGGCCATTCGATGCCGAGCGCCGGATCGTCGAAGGCAAGCCCTTTGTCCTGCTCCGCCGAGTAATGGGCAGTCACCTTGTAGAGAACTTCCGTATCAGGCTCGAGCGTGCAGAAGCCATGGGCGAAACCCACCGGCACGAGGAGCTGACACCCGTTTGCAGCCGAGAGCTCCACAGCGACATGCTGTCCGTATGTGGGCGAAGAGCGGCGCAGATCCACCGCAACGTCGAGAATGCGCCCACGCACTACGCGCACGAGCTTTGCCTGCGCGAAGGGAGAAGCCTGAAAATGTAGGCCGCGGATGATGCCTGCATTCCTGGACAGAGAATGATTGTCCTGAACGAAATCCAGCTTCAGCCCGGCTTCTTCGAAGCGCCTGCGGTTGTAGACCTCGGAGAAGAAACCGCGCCCGTCGTCGAAACGCTTCGGCGTCAGGATCTTCACGTCCGGAATGGCGGTTGTCTCGATCTCCAGCATGGCAATCTCCCAAGAGCTCAGGCGATGACGCCGAGCCGCTCGCCCCGATAGATGCCTGAACGCACCCGCTCCCACCAGGGGCGATTCTCGAGGTACCATGCCACCGTCTTGCGCAAGCCGCTCTCGAAGGTCTCCGCCGGGCTCCAACCGAGGTCGCGCTTGATCTTCGACGCGTCGATGGCGTAGCGCCAATCGTGCCCCGGCCGGTCGGCCACATAGGTGATGAGCCGTTCGCGCGGGCCGATGGCAGCATCGGGCGCGAGCTCGTCGACGAGCGCGCAGATGGCCCTCACTACATCGATGTTCCGGCGCTCGTTCCAACCGCCGATATTGTAGCTCTCCCCAACCTCACCCTTCTCGGCCGCCAGGATCAGCGCCTCCGCATGATCATCCACATAGAGCCAGTCGCGCACGTTCTCCCCTCTGCCGTAGACCGGCAGCGGCTTGCCCTCCAGGGCATTGAGGATCATCAGCGGAATCAGCTTCTCGGGAAAATGGTAAGGCCCGTAATTGTTGGAGCAATTCGTGACGATGACGGGCAGGCCATAGGTATGGTGCCAGGCCCGGACAAAATGATCCGATGCCGCCTTCGATGCCGAATAAGGCGAGGTCGGTTGATACGGATAACTTTCGTGGAAGAACCCCTCTTCCCCCAGCGCCCCAAAGACCTCATCGGTGGAGATGTGGTGAAAGCGGAAGTTGTCGCGCTGCTCTCCACTCAACTCCCGCCAGTAACGCAGGCTCTCCTGCAGCAGGGCGAAGGTGCCGACGACATTGGTCTGCACGAATGCCCCCGGCCCGTCGATGGAGCGATCCACATGGCTCTCGGCGGCCAAGTGCATGATCACATCCGGCGCGAAGCGCGCAATGATCTCCCGCATCCGGCCCGCATCCGCGACATCGGCCCGTTCGAAGGCATAACGTGGGTCGCCGGCGATGGGAGCCAGGGAATCGAGATTGCCCGCATAGGTCAGCTTGTCCACCACCAGAACCTGATGGGGCGTCCGGCCGATGAGATGACGGGCGACCGCCGAGCCGATAAACCCGGCTCCTCCGGTGACAAGGAAGCGTTTGGCGGGGGAAGTTTCGGGCCGAGGCAATCCAGACATGAGCAATTTCAAAATCTCGGCAGGCGCGTGCCGATAGGTTTGAGCAACAAGCAGAAGTCCTGCCTTAGCCCTAAGCTATAATGTATCCGGAAAAAGATTGCACCATTCCTTCATTGCCCATTGGAACGGTGGCATTCAGAAAGGTCGGCTAAGCCCAGCTCCACTTAAAGGAACAGCCTGGAGGCTCAATGATCAATTTTGGAAGTGATGGCTGGGGCGCCAGGATTCGAACCTGGGAATGGCGGTACCAAAAACCGCTGCCTTACCACTTGGCGACGCCCCAATGCTGGGCGTGTACATAATTGGCCGAACCGTCCCTGGCAACCCGATTTTACAAGCGGAGCCGTTTGAAAAGATATCTGCCAGGAGGCGCAAATCTCCTCTTGCGGCTTAGGCAACCCACCGCTATAAGACCGGCCTTCCCGATGGAATATCGGTGTCGGAGTGTAGCGCAGTCTGGTAGCGCACCTCGTTCGGGACGAGGGGGTCGTAGGTTCGAATCCTATCACTCCGACCATTTATTCAGCCGATATTTCCACCCATCAAAAGTAAAAACGCTTAGACACACCCCCTCCCTTAGAGAACCGGAAGAGGAGGTGATAGGTGCTGGCCAGAAATGCACCCAAGACATCCAGGCAATCATCGACGCCTAGCAATGCCTGACTTCATGGAAGAGCCTTGAAACTCCTCCCATCACCCATCTGATAGGCTTGTCGCCGCTAGCCTCCTAAAGATTCTGTCGAGTGCGAAGGAAGAGACTTACTTATCGCCCCCTGCCAGAACGCGGCTCAAATTCATGCTTGAAGGACGATGCGCAAAGCTCCTAGCGAGTCATCCATTGCTCCTGATTTGTATTGTCGCCCCTTCAATACTTGGACAGGAACAACGCCAACTTACAGGGTTCGGCGAAAACCAAGCAATTACTAGGGCACGGAAAACCTATGATCTGTCCATGCAACAGTTCCCTGCCTCCGGAGACAATCAGCACTCCTAGAATGCAGGCTAGGCGTCATAGGCCACCACGCCGCATTGCTTTTGTTGTGGTTCGGAATGCTCTAGAACAGAAGGCTGCAAACAGATATTGTTACAAACTCAATCTTGCAGCATTCAGCTTGAGCATGAAAGAGTTTATAGGGGTGGTTCAGGCCATCTGCCGCCACCGCGCACTTTTGAGGAACGTTCTAAAAAATGCATAAAATACATCGTGAAGGTGTGGATGTTGACCTCGCCTTCGTAGTTGCATCAAAGCACCTCAAAAATGCGAATGCCCGAGTAGAGGCATCTCATAAAGATGGCTCCACGATTCCCAACGATGCGCCTATCTCCGCAGAAGTCAGCACCGATCCAGCGACCAGGCCTTCTGCGAAAAGAATTGTAAAAAAAGCCGCCCGGCCACTCGCTCGTGCTGTTTATCGCGCAGCGAAACCAATTATTCGCCCTATTTTATTTAGGCTAAGAGCGTATTTTACGGACGGCCTTCGCCAAGAAATCGTACATGAAATTAAAGCCTCATCATCAGCTACCACAAAAGAACTAAAAGTAACTATTGATGCCTTGCGGCGTGAACTATTAGAGGCGCTGAAGAGGGAGAGCCAAATTGCGTCCGCGACAGGCGTTCAGGAGGCCCAAGCAACCAGAGAGGCACTAAGGCAGGAGACGGAGAGACTTCTTGCACATGTGGAGCGCTTGGATCGAATAGAGGATTATAGTTACGCGACGGCAAGAAGAATTGCGGTTAATTGCGCACCTGGGGAAATATTAATCCGGACCGCGGTAGGCTTTGCCATTTGCTCGGCGACAGATCATGCCTTGATCGCAACTCTACTGGAAAGTGGAGAACTGGAGCCCGGCACAAGATTGCTTATCCAGAAGCTGCTTAATCCCGGCGACACCTATGTAGATGTTGGTGCCAATATAGGCATGCATGTTCTGGCTGCGGCCAGGACTATGCAGGGCCAGGGGAAAATCTTTGCGTTTGAACCGTTTGAGCCGACCCAGCGTATGCTTGAGAAGACGGTGTGGATGAATGGGTTTTCAGACATCACCGAGATCCATCAGGCTGCAGCTTTTAATGTCGAGGGCACTCAACGCCTTTATCTCGGCGCCACGAGCGGCCACCATTCGCTTTATGAATTGGAGAATTCTGCACCCTCTCCCCTGTCATCGGTAGAAGTTCCCCTCGTTCGGCTGGACAGCATTATCCCCTCCGATCAGAAAGTTGATCTCCTGAAGATCGATGCAGAAGGAGCTGAATTGGAGGTCTTGGAAGGTGGATCGTCACTCATTGCAAACAATGAGGACATTACACTCATCATGGAGTTTGGAACTTCACACCTCGACCGCACAAATCATCAACTAGATCAATGGCTTGCAACCTTCGATAGGCTCGGATTGACTTACCGAGTAATCAACCCTTATTCCGGAACACTTGAAATGTGGTCACGCGAGCAATTGGAGGGGGTTGAATCAGTCAATCTTTTCCTTGCACGCGAAGGCTCTAAGGCATGGGGTCGATTGGGCACATGAATTCCGAAGTCATAGTCATCGGCGCAGGGGGCCATGCAAAGGTTTGCATTGAGCTACTCCATGCAATGGGCGAGAAAGTCGCGTTCTGCGTGGGTAATGGCTCAGATAGCCCTGACCTATGCTTAGGCATTCCGGTTTTAAAGGGCGACGATAATCTCACTCACTTACGCAAGCAGGGGCATTTCCGCGCCTTCGTCGCCGTAGGATCTAACAGCCTTCGAGCGCGACTGGGCACAATTGCGGCCGATCACGGGTATCAACTGGTGAATGCCGTCAGCCCTCATGCTATTATATCACCATCTGCCAAATTGGGGATCGGCATTGCGGTGATGGCAGGCGCTGTCATCAATGCAGATGTTTCGATTGGAGATTTTTCCATCATCAACACAGGCGCGACGATCGATCACGATTGCCGCATCGGCAAGGCGGTTCACATTGCACCGCAATGCGCGTTGGCAGGAAACGTAATCGTGGGTGACTACAGTTTCCTTGGTATCGGCACCAAGGTCATTCCAGAGACACAGATCGGGCAGCAAGTAATTACTGGCGCCGGCGCTGTGGTCGTTTCCCACATCGAATCTGGATCAAAAGCAGTCGGAGTGCCTGCTAAGGCTACTCGCGAATAATCTCAGGGGGAAAATATGGACAGGATCTCCGTTGCTCAGCCCCAAATGGCTGGTAATGAAAAAAAGTACGTCCTCGATTGTTTGGACACCAATTGGATTTCGTCCGTTGGAAAGTACATTAGAAGCTTTGAAGACGAGTTCGCAAAATTCTGCGACGTAAAGCATGCTATCGCTGCCAACAATGGCACGACCGCGCTTCATCTTGCATTGGTCGCTCTCGACCTCAAGCCTGGCGATGAAGTAATCATTCCGACCGTGACCTATATCGCTACCGCGAATGCAGTGCGCTACTGCGGCGCAACGCCTGTTTTGGTTGATGTATGCGCGGACACGATGAACATCGATCCCAGCAGCATCGAATCCAAGATTACACCACGGACCCGAGGCATCATTCCGGTCCATCTGTATGGTCATCCTGCAGATATGACCGCCGTGAATGAAATTGCCCAGAAGCATGGCTTGTGGGTGGTCGAAGATGCGGCAGAAGCCCATGGAGCTGAAGTGCTTGGAAAGAAAGTGGGCGGCCTCGGAACGTGCGCCACTTTCAGCTTCTTCGGCAACAAGATCATTACGACCGGCGAGGGAGGAATGATAACGACCAACGACGATGCCCTCGCCGAGAAGTTGCGTTTGTATCGCGGCCAAGGCATGGATCCGAACCGTCGCTACTGGTTCCCTGTTGTAGGGTACAACTACCGCATGACGAACATTCAAGCGGCAATCGGCTTGGCTCAACTTGAAGGCGTCGAAAAAGCTCTAGCCGACCGGAGAACCCTCGCAGGATGGTACAATGAAGAGTTGGCCGATCTGCAAGACAAACTCGTCCTGCCTACGCATGCCAACTGGGCCAAGCATGTATTCTGGATGTACACTGTCTTCCTGCGCGAAGGTGATGAGCACAAGCGCGACCGAGTCATGCAGGAAATGGATAAGACGGGGATTGAAACCCGTCCGGTCTTCTATCCTATGCATGTGCTCCCGCCGTACAAGGAAGAGACCTCTTACCCCATTGCAGATCTATGGTCTCAACGCGGTATCAATCTACCCACGCATCAGGGCCTAACGAGAGCTGATGTAAAACGCATCGCCGAGAGTCTTCGCACTATCCTAGCACAATCATGAAAATCGCATTGTGCTCTTCATCCGTACCCTTTGTTCGCGGCGGGTACAGGAACATAGTTGATTGGCTTGCGCTTGAGTTGCAGCAAGCGGGCCATCAAGTGGAAAAAGTGTACTTGCCTGAAGCAGACGCTGTCGGCTCTCTATTTCAACAAATGATGGCGTATCGTTGGGTTGATTTGGAGGCTGCTGACCGCATCATCTGCTTCCGGCCGCAAGCGCACATCATTCCGCATCCGCACAAGATCGTTTGGTTCATCCACCACCTCAGGGCTTTCTATGATTTGTGGGAAAGCCCATATCGAGGCGTGCCGGATGACGCCAAACATCGAGGCTTCCGCGACGCTCTACACGCTGTCGATAATGCCGGATTGCGGGAAGCTAAGGCGATATTCACGAACTCAAAGGTCGTTTCGGACCGCTTGACGCGGTATAATGGATTGGGCAGTGAGGTCTTGTACCCTCCCCTCTTTCAACCGGAACGGTTCTATTGCGCAGAGTTTAGCGACGAGATTGTTTATATCTGCCGAGTAGAACATCACAAGCGCCAGCACTTGCTTGTGGAAGCCATGCGTCATACCCGAACTCCCGTTCGGCTGAGGCTCTCCGGCCTCAGCGGTGGGGTCGATTATTCAGCAAACCTTCTTCAGCGCACTGCCGAGCTGAACCTTTCCGACCGCGTCATCCTTGAAAATCGATGGATCAGCGAGGAGGAAAAGGTTGTACAACTCGCAAATTGTTTGGCAGCGGCCTATTTGCCGTTCGACGAGGACTCCTACGGCTATCCTAGCCTTGAAGCAAGCCATGCCTCCAAGCCTATCCTGACGACGAACGATTCAGGAGGCGTTCTTGAGCTGGTCCAGGATGGGGTCAATGGCTATGTCAGCGAAGCTTCACCCAAAGCCTTAGCCGATGCGATGGATCGGCTTTATCTGGATCGAGAGAAAACAAAGCAACTGGGGCAGAATGCCCGCGAGATGCTGGGCACGCTGAACATCTCTTGGCCATATGTTTTACAGAAGCTACTCGCATGAAAGTCTTGGTCGTAAACAATATGGCCCCCTTTGTGTGGGGAGGAGCTGAAGAGCTCGCCGCGCACCTTGAGAGGAATCTTATTTTAGCAGGGCATGAAGCCGAGGTCTTGCGCATTCCCTTTCAATGGGAACCCGCAACCCGCATCACGTCGCAAATGCTGATGGTCAGGGCCCTCGAAATTCGCCGTGCGGATCATGTGATAGCCCTAAAGTTTCCCGCATACTTGGTACGGCATCCGAAGAAGACGCTCTGGCTGCTGCATCAATACCGGCAGGCTTATGATCTCTACGACGCGGGCAAGACGAATTTACCGCCAGGTCAGACAGGACTGGATCTGCGAAATGCCATAAAGGGCGCAGATCATCAGGCCTTCAGAGAGAGCAAGCGTATTTATACGAACTCTGAAGTGACAAGGCAGCGTCTGCAAAAATACAACGGGTTTGACGCAGAGGTTCTTCTCCCCCCTGTCAACGACCCTGAACTCTTCCATGGAGGAGAGGCGGACGGCTATATCTTCGCTGGGGGGCGGATCAATGCCCTGAAGCGCCAGCATCTTCTTTTAGAAGCGCTATCGTATACCAAGGCGCCTGTGAAACTCGTTATAGCAGGCCCTCCGGACACGCCGGCGGATGCCGATGCGCTGAAACAGACCGTTGAGAGGTTGGGGCTCGAGGATCGCGTCAAGCTGGATTTACGCTTCCTCCCGCGCCAGACGTATGCCGATTATATCAATCAATCGATCGCCGTAGCCTACCTTCCTTTTGACGAAGACTCCCTAGGCTATGTCGCGATGGAAGCAGCGACTGCGGCAAAGGCATTGATCACTACAAATGATAGCGGCGGGATACTTGGACTGGTTAAGCACCAGGAAACTGGCTGGGTAGCCGAACCTCGTAAAGAGGCTTTAGCGGAAGCCATGAACTCAGCCTTCGAGAGTACGCTCCGCACCCAAAGCTATGGCGTCGCAGCCAAAGAGCTATGGGAGGGTTTTGGGATAAATTGGCCTCGGACAGTGGAAGCACTTCTAAAATGAAACTCGTTTTTTTCACTCCTGCAAAGGAAGCATCTGCTATTGGAAGCTGCTGTTCTCTCGTCACGAAAGAGCTTATTGCTCAAGGACACGAGGTCGTTGTCGTTCGCACAGAAACCGAGAGACTGCTCAAGGACAGAACGCATAACTTTGGCACCCCTGTCTTATCTTGGACTCAGGCAGATGCCATAACTAAGGCCGCTAAAGACGCAGACGCAGTCATCTATCAGATCGGGAACAGCTTCGATTTTCACAAAGGGGCCTTGTTCTGGCTTGAGAAGCTCTCTGGCATTGTGATCTTGCATGACTTCTTTCTGGGCCACCTTTTTTGGAGCTGGGCACAAGCCGATCTGGTAAAAGCAAAATCGGTTTTGGAGGCATGGTACGGCGAGAAGGTCGCCGGCACTTATTTCACGAATCCGGGCTCCACGAACTTCATTGATAGAACGATAGATACGGCCCCAATGACAGAATGGGTATGCTCCATGGCAACCGCTGTCATAACCCATAGCAGCTGGGGCTGTGACCGCGTCCTCAAGTCATGCGCTGGTCCTGTTCGCGTTATCCCTTTAACGCCGCCCAAAGAATTGAATTCCTATCTCAGCGCCTCGACATTCAAGCCAACTAAAGCTTCTAGGTTCACGATAACCACCTTCGGGCACATTAACCAAAACAAGCGAGCTGAGAGCATCATCAAAGCAATTGGGAACAGCCCATTGCTTAGAGAGAACTCTGTTTATCAGTTAGCTGGATCAATTCAGCCCAATACTGTACTTGAGCTTTCAAATTTAGCTCGTTCCCATGGAGTAGATATCGTCATACATGGCGAAGTATCGGACCAGATTTTAACGCGTGCGATTCAAAGAAGCGATGTCATTACATGCCTTAGGTGGCCAAGCCTCGAAGCGGCATCTGCGTCATTGATTGAAGCGCTGCTATCAGGAAGGTCAACCATTGTAACCGATACAGGTTTCTATGCGGATATTCCTTCATCATGCGTGTTGAAGGTGCGTCCGACCAATGAGCTTGAGGACATCCAGTCCGCCTTGGAACTGTTATTCACCGACCGCGAGCGGAGACAGGCGATTGGTGAAGAGGGGCAGCGTTGGGCGTCAACGACCTTCACGGTCGAGAATTATGCAAAAGAACTTGCAAATGCAGTAAATCAAGCCGCAATTGCGAAGCCAACCCTTGATGCAGTAAGAAGTTTTTATGGGAACATGGCTCGCTGGGAAGCAGACGATAAGTTGCTGAATACTGATGAAATATTGAAGCCCCTCCAAATGTTTGGGACCGCCTAGCTGTTCATTGCTTAACGGCAGCTAAATCCTTGCCGCCGCCCTCACATAGTTTTTTGCTCCTTTCTTTGTCGGAGCAAACGATTTAGAGCCATGAGCAGCAGGTGCAACTGTAGTGATAAAGAATGTGTGCCAAGAAGATGAATAATTTCACAAGCAAGCAGAACGATAACAGACAACTTAGCAATCAACCGCATTATACATTCATCATACAGTAGTTCGCCAAGATTAATTCGCTACATGGCACAGATGCTTATAGTGCAGCTTTCTTAACTCCAAAGGCATGCGCTTATTAGCACTAATTGACACTCACAAGGCACCTCACTAGTAGGAGGCAGAGCGAAACGGATATTAGAACACATGTACCCAGCAGTTGCCTTCGCCATGGGAATAGCTTTAGCCATTTGGATATTCCCGATTGACCTACTCTTTGGTCTCCCAGAGTATTGGGACAAGGTGTCGGGCGATAATGCTGCCAATTGGATTGGTTACGAGGCATTTGCAAGGGATGCTTGGCATTGGCCTCTCTTTACGACGAAGCTCTTGGCGCCGCCCGAAGGGGTCAATATACTTTTTGCAGACCCAATTCCCGGACTAGCTTTACTTGGAAAAATTATCTTCAAATTAACTGGCCGCCTGCCAAATTACTTTGGCCCATGGTTGCTTATTGCATACGCCCTACAGCCAACTGCTGCTTACTTAATTCTTAGAAAGCTCTCGCTGAGCAAGTTCTCTGCCTTTATCGGCTCGCTTGCATTTCTTCTGGTTCCAACATTTATCTTCAGATATGGACATTTCCCCCTTCTTAGCCATTGGATCATACTTGTCGCCCTACTTTTTTATTTTAGCATTACCCGCAATGGCAGGCGAAAAGTGCTAATTGGAGGCGCCGCCTTCACGCTTTCTGTTATCCTGATCAATCCATATCTGCTGATGATGACAATCGCCATTTATTGCGCCGCGCTTTTTGACAGCACTCTCAGAGGAAAAATCACCCCCGTTGAGGCTGGAGCTGTCTGCTCCGGCCTAGCCCTGAGCGTTATCGGTGCTGCGCTAATGTTTGGTTTCGTTCAGTTTGATAAGCCCAGCAGCGCTGGCGGCTTCGGCATGTACTCGATGAACCTCTTGTCGCCGATCGTGCCTCAGTTGAGTTCATGGCCAGGACACGAGAATTTAATCATTCAGGGAGTGCCGGGCCAATATGAGGGCTATAACTATCTTGGACTCGGCACACTTAGCATCATAGTTGCCGCTATTATTATCGCTTGGCGCTCGGTATGGGAATTCGTAAAGCGTTCCCCCGCTCTCATAATTGCCGCGGGGCTTATGAGCATTTATGCCCTTTCGAACCGTATTTATGCGGGCAACGTACTTCTAGTTGAAGTTCCGCTATACGATTTTGTCCCTATGTCCAAGCTCGCGGGAGTATTCCGGTCGAGCGGACGCTTCTTCTGGCCGATGAGTTACATTCTCCTCATTATTGGCTTGTATGCGCTGTATACCCGATTGGGAACGAGAAAGTTCGCTGGCATCGCAGCTCTAGCTCTCGCTGTACAAGCCGCCGATATTCAACCTCTTATCGGCTCTGTAAGAGAGCGGGCAATAGAAAAAGGGACAGAATTTGATCGCAACATATGGCAGTCGATTGCCAAGGCACATGATGAAATTCTTGTGCTTCCGCAGTTCCTATGCATGAATCCAGAAGGCCGTAAGAGTGCTTACGCACTTGGCGTTCTAGCATCCAGCCTGGGCATTCCAACCAACTCAGCGATTATCAATCGTTCCGATATCGACTGCGCCGCCGAAAAGGTGGCGTCGATCAAGAATCTTAAAGGGCTTGCGACAGGAACGACCCCTCTCATCTTTGTGCTCAAGCGCGATTTCAGCAGCGCCCTTACTTTAGCTGCGTCGCAAGAGGAGAATTTGACCTGTCGCGATGTCGGACCAGCTTATGCCTGCTCTTCACAAACCACACTTATTGCAGATCTCGGCACTGAGCTGCCCGCTGATCAAGGCACTTTCCTTGGCCAGAAACTTACCGTTCATTCAAATGGAGATGGGCTGAGCTATCTTGCCGCCGGATGGAGTGAGCCTGGAGAATCAGGCGTTTGGGGCGTCGGGAATGAAAGTGTCTTCCATGTCCCTCTCAATCAAGAGGCTTGCCACGATTTGGAACTAACAGCCACGGTAACGCCCTACTCCTACAAGGAGCATAATGTGGATACCGGTATGCTTTTCGTAGGCTCCGATCTGGTCGGTCCCGTTTCTGTGAAGGGGCCAGGCAAGCAAACTATTAGCGCCCGCATTCCCATCAGCAAATGCGTTCGCTCGCTTACTTTTTCAGTTAAGTTCTCCAACCTGAAGTCTCCGAGAGAACTCGGAGCAAGCAATGACTCAAGACGCCTGAGCTGGGCATGGCTATCATTCGCTTTGAATCAAATACCCAAATGAGCACCATGAGGCCTCCCATGGAAAAATCTGAGTTCGATCATTTCGCAGACGAGTATTACGAACAACACAAGGCTAATATCGCCATAACGGGCGAGTCGCCTGAGTTCTTTGCAGAGTACAAAATTGCCGAGTTGAAGCGGATCGCTGCGTCAAGAGGGGGCGCCGTAAATCAGATCTTCGATTTCGGCTCAGGCATTGGCAACTCCATTCCTCACTTCAGGAGACACTTTCCAACAGCTCTCCTGACATGTGCCGACGTCTCTTCGCGGAGCATGGATCTCAGTCGATCCTTGCATCCCGGCAATGAGCACTATCTCCAAATTCTCCAGGATCAGATTCCTGCCGAAAGTGATACATACGACATCACTTTTTCGGCGTGCGTATTCCACCACATTCCCCATCAGGAACACGTAGCCTGGTTGCGGGAATTGCATCGCATCACGCGGCCGGGGGGCATAATTGCAATCTTTGAGCACAACCCTCTAAACCCCCTCACGGTACGAGCCGTGAATACATGTCCGTTTGACATCAATGCCAAGCTCATTCGTGCTTCGACTTTGACACAGCGCTTACGTGCCGCTGGATGGAGCAAATCGCAGGTTCGCTACCACGTATTCTTCCCAAGCAAGCTAGCCACACTTCGCTTCTTGGAGCCGAATTTGAATTGGCTTCCGCTTGGCGCTCAATACTCTGCTTCTGCTCAAAAGTCATGAATATGCAGGCGCTTAGGTTTGCCACTGTCGGAGTGATAAACACGCTCATCGGGCTTATGTGCATCTATGGATGCATGTACGTTCTCAATCTGAATTACATCGCTGCGAATTCAGTTGGGTACGCGGTAGGCATTGTGATTTCTTTCTTGCTTAACAAGAGTTGGACTTTTAATCACAAGGGTCACTGGCTCGAAGCTTTCGTAAAGTGGCTTCCCGTCGTTGGAATCGCATATGCGCTTAATCTAGCAAGTGTCGTAGCTTCTCATCGGTATTTTGGCATCTCTGAAGCGATAGCCCAACTCGTCGGTGTATTCGTTTATTCAGTAATGTCCTTCCTTGGCGGGCGATACTTCGCTTTTGCTCTGCGTCAGGACAGGAGCGAGGAAACAATATGTCTCTGAACCCTCCATTCTTGAACCTCGTTATTCCGTGCTTCAATGAAGAAGAGGTTTTCCCCGAAACCGCAAAGCGCGTGACCAATCTCCTTAATGACCTGGTCAAGGATGGCCACGTATCCTCCGAAAGCTGTGCTTATTTCGTGGATGATGGATCTCGCGATCGGACATGGGCGCTGATTGAGGAGCAAAGTGAGATATCGACCCGAGTTCGTGGCATCAAGCTGTCTAGAAACTTTGGGCATCAATATGCGCTAATGGCAGGTCTCCTGAATGTTCCCGGTCAAGTGACAATCTCACTTGATGCTGACCTACAGGACGATTTAGGCGCAATCCGCGACATGATCGTAGAATATAGAAAAGGGGCAGATATTGTTTTTGGCGTACGTAGCGCGCGTACGCATGATACTCGGTTTAAACGCTGGACTGCACGTGGCTATTACAAGCTCTTGGAACTAATGGGTGTAGAGGTCATCTATGATCACGCAGACTATCGCCTCTTAAGCCGGCGTGCGATTGAGGCCCTTCGCGAGTTCCAGGAATCAAACCTGTTTTTGAGAGCCCTGATTCCAAGACTTGGCTTCAAGGCGGCTATTGTTAAATATGATCGGGCTGAGCGCTTTGCCGGCGAGTCGAAGTATCCTCTTCGGAAGATGTTATCATTGGCCTTACAAGGTATAACCTCTTTCTCTGTAAGGCCACTTAGAATGGTCACTCAGCTAGGCTTGGCAATCTCATTCTTGTCTCTCGGCTTGGGCCTATGGGCATTAATTTCCGCCATTGTATTTGAAGCTACCGTTCCAGGCTGGGCCTCAACTGTAGTACCTATATACTTTGTTTGTGGCGTTCAAATGCTATGCATAGGAATAGTTGGAGAGTATACAGGGAAAATATATTTAGAAACGAAGAGGCGTCCTCGCTTTATCGTAGAAAAGTCTACAGAAAACAATCCGCATTCAAACAGCCAAGATTTGCTGCATCTCACGTCAAACGCAAAACCTGCTTGAGAAATTTGCACCAGAGCGGCGATCTGCGCGGTGCTTGTCGGAGACGCTTCTCAGAAGTACTACGCGCACTTTCTGCTTAATGCCTCGACCACTGCCGAGCCAGAGTGCTGGAAGATCTAAAAGAACACAAATAAGCTCTACTCCGCCAAGCTACTGGCCAACCTGCCCGTCGGTCCCGCTCACAGAATTAATGCGTCGAGAACCGGCCGTTCTCGTCGTGGGTTTCGTAGTGGAGCGTTTGGGCAGGAAGGGCCTCCAGCTGACTTGGAGCCTTTGGCCAATCCGGCGCTAGCTCTTGGCCCTTAGGCATATAGCGCGGGCGGAAGCGTAGATCGACGAGGGAGCGCAGTTCGGGAGCGGCCAGATCGAGCACGCCGGCGTCGCGCCAGCGGCGGTGGAGCTTGGGACGGCCTGTCATGCGCCCCCAGAAGCTTTGCACCTCTTCTTCGACCTGCAGGACGATACGTCCGGTGAACGTCTTGCGAAGATTAAAGCGTCCTGTCAGCGCCATTTCACTCTCCCAACTCTATCGTG
>JAEXGT010000085.1 GCA_023450615.1 Pseudomonadota bacterium
GCCTCGACTCGCTCGACTCGATCTCGGTCGATATCGCCCGCATGATCGATCACGATGCAGCCGTGGAGCTGTGGGACCGCTACCGCCGCGGCGAGAGCAACGTCTTCAGCCGCCGCCTCTATACGGCGCAAGGTCAGCAGACCTTCGAGGAGATCCGCCGCAAGTACCGCCGTGACGACGAGTTCCGTCAGACGGTCGACCGTTACGTGGACGAGTTCGAGCGCCTGCTCGCCGAAGTCTCCCGCGACGACCGCGACTCCACGCTGACGAAGACCTACCTCACCTCGGAAACCGGCAAGGTCTACACCATGCTGGCCCACGCGAGCGGCCGGTTCGAGTAAGACCGGCTCCTTGCAGAGTTCATGAAAAACGCGGCTTTCGGGCCGCGTTTTTTGTTGAGCCGGTCAATATGACAAGCTCACCATGCGCGTTGAAGGGACGGGCCTTGAATCAGTTCGGCATAAAGGTTCATCCGGATTTTATGGCTGCGGCGGATCGCGTCTATGGGCCGCTCGGACTGGAATACGCTGCGCTGCAGGTAGAGCCGGAAAGTGCGGAATATGGCGCGTGCCGCTTCGATCTCGGCGGACAATCTCTTGTGTTTCGAGCTTCAAAGATCACGCCCACGAAGATCGGGCAATTCGTCACCTGCTGGAAACGCATCGACAACGGTCCCATCCAGCCGTTCGATACATCCGATCCGTTCGACCTTCTCGTCATCAGCTGTCGAAGTAAGGAGCATTTCGGACAGTTTGTTTTTCCGAAGTTGGTGCTGCGTGAAAAGGATATCGTTTCGGATCAAGGCAAAGGCGGAAAGCGGGGCATTCGCGTCTATCCGCCGTGGGATGAGCCTGAGAGCCGACAAGCACAACGGACACAGGATTGGCAGAGCGCATATTTTCTGAAGATTGAGAACGCAGCTTTGGATGAGATCAGGGCGCGAAAGCTTTATGGGCTGGCGCCATAACGAGCATAGAACTGCTTCAGGGCACTACAGCGCGCCTCCTCTCCCTGAGGGAGAGGGTTGGGGTGAGGGGTTACAGGTTTATCCGGAGAGGCCTCGCCCCCTCACCCTCGCTGCGCTCGACCTCTCCCCACCGGGGACAGGTGATCAGAGCCTCACTTGCTTGAACTCTCGCACGGTCGCCTCTCCCTGCAAGACGGAGGGACCGTTGCGTCTTCTAGCCGTAAACAAAACAAAAAGGCCCCTATCTGCTCGGAGCCTTGAATGATCCATCCCGATAAAATTGAGGCCTTAAGCCGGCTCTTTGCCGGTCGGAGCCTCGCTCCTCACATCGCCCGGCTCCTCGCGCCGAGGCAACGGACTGCCACTGACCCAGCGGACGATGTCGAGCATGACGACGGAGAGGGTCTCGTCGAGAGCGCGAGCGGCGTTCGCCGCGTCCACGGCGGCCACCGGCGTACGGGCGCGGAAGATGCGGCCGTTTGCGATCCGTCCGGTCTGGTCGCTCACGATCTTCACGGCGATCTCGACCACGGCCTCGTTGGAAGGCGTTTCCACTTCGAAACGGCGCAACTCGGAAATCAGCTGAACATCGGCCACCGCGCCGCTGCTGGGCCGCGTGACCCCGCGAATTTGGGATGCGTTCTCGAAGGTATTGATGAGGCGTGTCTGAATCAGACGCGGCAGGTTGTCGGCCCACTGCCCTTCCCCGATGAAGGAGACCGTGCCGCTCGCGTCCTTCACCAGGATCTGCTGTGAGGCAAGCGTCTGGAGCGCGGCGGGCTCGTTGACGAGCAGCTGGACGCCGGCGGCGCCCCTGATCCGGGACGTGGGAGCGGAGAGGTCATATGTCGTGGGCGCCGGACCCGACGAGCAGGCGCCGGCGAGCGCCGCCAGAAGCACCACGGGCATCAGGCGCCGGAGCGGCCGGCAATCGGTCGGGGGAAGAGACACGGATGATCCACGCATACAGGTTACTTAACGGCGTCCATTGTATTGAGGGAGATTAGGTTGGCCACCGAAAATAAACTGCTGTGGATTACGTTCGATGCTGCGTACGGCACGGCTGATATCCCCCAGCGTCTTTCGGCCCTCGACGGCCAGAGCCTCGTATTCTCTCAGGCCCGATTCGGTAAACCGGCCCACGCCGGAGAGAACGCCCTCGATGCCCGTGGTGCGCCGGTTCAGGTCGTCGGCCAGTTCGCGGACGGAGACGGCGGCAGCCCTGATCTCGTCGAAGGCACCCTTGCCCGCCTCGCCTGAGGCCGAACCCAGGAACTTCTCGGCCCCGGCCAGGACGCCGTCGATCTTGTCGGCGGACTTGTTGAGCTTCTCGGTGATGGAGCGGGCTTCCTGGATCGCTTTGTCGATATCCGCCCTGCGGTTGTTCAGGGTATCGGTGAAGGCCTGGACGTTATCGACGGTGCTTCTGACCTTGTTCGGGTCGACCGCGCTTGTCAGAGCCGCAATCTCGGATATGGCGGAATCGAGCTTGGGAGCCGTCTCGTTGAGGCGGGTCACGAGGCCTGCGGTGTCACGGAGGATCTCACCCACCATCTCACGATTGTCGCCAACCGTCTGAGCGAAGTTGTCGACATTCTCGACAATGCGGGCAACCCGCTGCGGCTCGACGGCGCGCACCACCTGATCGACGTTGGTCGCCAAGGTCTCGAGCTTTTCGGCCAGCGGACCGACCTTCTCGGCAGCCTGCCCGATCTGCGCGAGGAAGCGGTCGATGCCTTCCGCGTTCTCGCCGAGGGCCTGCGAGAAGCGCTCCACGTTCTGAACCGTGCGGTTGATGGAGCCCTCGTTGTCCGCAATCACGCGGCCCACGCGCTCCAGAACGTCGTCGGCCCTGCGGGCAATGTTGCGTGCAGTCTCGATCAGGTCCTGGAAGTCGGAGCGGTCAGCGAAGATGGTCGGCATCGGCTGACCGGGACCGGCCACCAACGGAGGAGCGCCGGGCTCGCCACCGGACAGGCCGATATTCGCGACACCCGTCAGGCCCTGATATTCCAGGCGGGCGCGGGTGTCGGCGCGGATCGGGGTGCTGGGGTCCACCTGCACGATGGCCACGACCCGGCGCGGGTCCTCGGGCAGGAGGCTGATCTGGGTCACCTCACCGACGCGAAGGCCGTTGAAGGACACGCTGGAACCTTGGGACATGCCGGACACGGAACCGGAGAAGACAATGCGAATGTTCTGGCGGTCCTGCCCTCTGTTGCCGCCGGAGAACCAATAGACGAAACCGAACGCCGCCGCGATCACCGCCAGGGTGAAAATGCCGATCAGGGCGTAATTCGCACGCGTTTCCATTACTTCCTCTCACGCGCCGCCGGCCATGACCGACCGTGCCCGTTTTCCATGAAAATAAGAGCGGAGCCACGGGTCATCCGAGGCCAGCATCGACTCGATCGTGCCTTCCGCCAGGATCTTGCCGTTACCCAGGGCCGCGATCCGGTCGCACACCGTGTAAAGGCTGTCCAAATCATGGGTTACCATGAATACCGTAAGCCCCAAAGTCCGCTGTAGCGTCGCAATCAGCTCGTCGAAATCGCCCGCGCCGATGGGATCGAGGCCGGAGGTGGGCTCGTCCAGGAAGACGATGTCCGGATCGAGGGCAAGCGCCCGGGCCAGCGCCGCGCGCTTGATCATGCCGCCCGAAAGCTCGGATGGCAGCTTGTCCGCCGCATCGGGCTTCAGCCCCACCATCTCGATCTTGAGCATGGCAAGCTCGTCGAGGAGCCGCTCGGAGAGATCGAGGTGCTCGCGCATGGGCACCTGAACGTTCTGCTTCACGGTCAGCGCCGAGAACAGGGCGCCCTGCTGGAACAGCACGCCCCAATGCCGCTCCATGAGGCGGCGCTCCGCCGGAGACAGGTCGTCGAGGTTTTCTCCCAGAACCTCGATGGTGCCGGCCCGCTTGGGCACAAGACCAAGGATGGCGCGGGTGAGCACCGACTTGCCCTGGCCCGAAGCACCCACGAATCCCAGGATTTCGCCGCGATAGACGTCGAGATCGAGGCCCCTGAGAATGGTTCTCTCCCCGAACCCAACCTCAACGCCGCGCACGCTGATGATCACGTCGCGGTCCTGGGTGGAAACGGGATGGCGTCTTTCGAGCATCGCTTAGTACCTGATGGCCGCGAAGAACATGGCGAACAGACCATCGAGGACGATGACCATGAAGATGGACTTCACCACCGACGAGGTCACGCGCCGTCCGAGGGACTCGGCCGAACCCTGGACCGCGAGGCCTTCCAGGGTGGCGATGATGCCGATGACCATGGCCATGAACGGCGCCTTGATGATGCCGACCATGAAGGTGTTGAACGCGATGGACGCCTTGAGACGCGTGAGAAACACGTCCGGGCTGATATCGCCATAGACCCAGGCCGTGACGCCGCCGCCGAGCAGGGCGGCGATGCTCGCGATGAAGGTGAGAAGCGGCAAGCCGATGATGAGGGCCAGGATCCGGGGCAGGATCAGCACCTCGATGGGATCGAGGCCCATGACCCGCAGGGCGTCGATTTCCTCACGCATCTTCATGGAGCCGATCTCGGCGGTGAACGCCGAGCCCGAGCGGCCCGCCACCATGATCGAGGTCAGGAGCACGCCCAGTTCGCGCATGATCAGGATGCCGATAAGGTCCACCACGAAGGGCGTGGCGCCGAACCGGACGAGCTGGAAAATGCCCTGCTGGGCCACAATGGCCCCGACGAGGAAGGAAATCAGGACGATGATCGGCACGCCGCGATAGGCGATCTGCTCCAGCTGATTGATGACAGCCGTGCCGCGGAAGCGCCGGGGATTAAGGATCACGCGGATAAAGGCCGAAACCAGCTCGCCCAGGAACGCGACGCCGCGCACGAGGTCGCTACCGGCCCCGGCGACGGTCTGGCCTACATCGACGAGGAAATCCACGAAGCGCGAGCGCCTCGGCTTCGGATCCTCCTGGAAGCCGCGATAGGCGACCTCGTTCAGAAGGATGTGCTGCTCCTGGCTGGCATTGACGAAATCCGAGGCCAGGCCCTTCTCGCCGAGTTCGTGGCGCGTGCGGTCGAGCACCCAGGCGCCCAGGGTATCGAGCCGCTGAACGCCTTTGAGATCGATGATAAGGTGATGCCGGTCGGCCTCGTCCGCGATCTGGCGCACGAGCGTCTCGACCTTGCGCGCATGCTCGGCGGTCCAAAAGCCGGCCAGCGCCGCCGTGACCTTGCTCCCGGCACGCTCGATTGTCACTTCGGGCTCTTGGGCCAGGATGCTCTGGGCCACGATTATCCTTCCGGCATTGATTCCGTTTGGTGATAGCGTGTAGCTGCGTCAGAAGTCGAGATGTAGTTCAAAGGCTGTTTCACTTTCGTGAACCGGTCTTTTCCTTGGCTTGCCGCATTTTTGAGCGGTGAACCGGGGGCACTTCGCCGAAAACGCTCTAACCAGAAGCCAAGAGAATGCGTCAGCTCACCGTTTCCATCGACCGCTTCCCCATCGCGGGCAAGTTCACCATCTCCCGCGGCTCCCGCACCGAAGCCGTGGTGGTGACGGCCACCATCACCGAGAACGGTGCCGTCGGCCACGGGGAATGCGTGCCCTATCCGCGCTACGGCGAGACGGTCGAGGGCGTCGCTGCGGCCATCGAGGCGCTGCGTCCGCAGATCGAGGCCGGAATGACCCGCGAGGCGCTGCAATCCGCGATGCCCGCGGGTGCGGCCCGCAATGCGGTGGATTGCGCTCTCTGGGATCTGGACGCCAAGCGCTCCGGCATCCGCGCCCATGTGACGGCAGGCCTGACCCGCTGGCAGCCGGTGACCACCGCTTACACGATCAGCCTCGACACGCCGGAAGCCATGGGAGAAGCCGCGGCCAAAGCGGCCCAGCGCCCGATCCTGAAGGTGAAGCTCGGCGGACCGGAGGGCGAAATTGAGCGCATCCGGGCGGTGCGCAGGGCCGTTCCGGAGGCGACACTCATCGCGGACGCCAACGAGGGCTGGACCGAAGGCAATATCGAGGCCCATCTCGCGGCCTGCGCCGAGGAAGGTTACGCCCTGGTCGAGCAGCCCCTCCCCGCCAAGGCCGACGGATATCTCGCCAAGATCGCGCGGCCCGTCCCCATCATGGCGGATGAGAGCGTCCATGACCGCCCGAGCCTCCAGCGGCTGGTGGGCCTCTACGATGTCGTGAATATCAAGCTCGACAAGACGGGCGG
>JAEXGT010000080.1 GCA_023450615.1 Pseudomonadota bacterium
GGCTTTCGGCTCGACGCTTTTCAGTTCGCCCATCGCTTTCAGCTTTTTAGAGATTTCACGACGCTCTTTGGAAATCTCGGCATTTTTGATGATGTAATCATCCACGCGGTCTTCATAGTCGCTTTTCATGCTGGCGATAATGCCCTGAATCGCTTCCACGCTCATACCCGGCTTAATGTAATCGCTCAGGTTGTCCAGCAGCAGAACACGCTTCTGGTTGTCACGGATCTTTTTCTCAACATCCTGGATTTCGCGCTGCAGTTTATTCTTACGACGGAACAGACGAACAAACTCCAGTACGTCCTGAAATGAAGGCTTGGTTGTTTCCATTTTGACACCCCTGATAATGTGAGATTCGGATTCGTTAAAGCAACCGCTAAAGGATAAACCTTACTTTTAGCCGCTGCTGATGACAATGATTTTTGCTTTTACCTATCATAACCTCAAATCGGGCTGAATCGAAACAACCCGCCCGCTTTTCCGGCTTATCTGAGGCTTATTTGCGCAGCGCCCGGCAAATCAAATGCGAGAGCAGTTCAAGCTGACGCGCCAGTTCCATACTTAGCCAGACGTAGCCGTGGATGGAATTTTCGGCCAGCGCATCGCCTTTATGCTCGCTTATCAGCTCACGCAGTTCGGCCACAATCTCATTGAGCTTTTCCGTATTCGCCAGGATCGGCTGCGGATTACCTTCGTAAAGCGCATGGGCGATGGTCAACAGCGTCTGCTGCGTCATCTGTTGCGTCTCCTGCAACGTATGCGCGTTAAGCATAACAAAGTGGCTGGCGCGCGACGCCCAGTGCGCATTGATTTGCAGTTCCAGTACGCACACCATATTGCGGCTGACGGTCTGGATAGCTTCAAAAATCGCCTTCTGTATATGGGTCTCTTTACTGGCGGGCGTAATAAGCCCGCGCATTTTCACCACGTCGTTAAGCACCTTTTGCATGTGCTTTTCCAGCCGCGGGCGCTCTACCAGGTTGCGGGAGAAACCGGCCTGATAGATGCGGTTGAAGACGGTGACATAATTCGCCATCTGGATGCGCCAGTGCAGAAAGGCCCGCTGCGGCCAGATGCCGGTAAATAACATCGCCAGCAGCGAACCAAAAATCACATCGCCGCTTCGCCACAGCGCGGTGGTCATATCACCGGCGGGCGCCCCTACCACTACCGAAAGCGTGATGCCAATCAGCAGGGCCTGATAAGGCCGTTTACCCAGCGCCAGCCAGCCGCATAAAAACATCGCCCCTGCGCACCAGGTTAGCATCAGCGGCAGTGAAAAAAGTTCAAGCTTTAACGCCACCCGCCCCAGCGCCGAACCCAGGATGGTGCCGCCGATACGCTCGAAAGCGCGTGGCACGACATTCCCCCAAAAGGAGATAGGCCCCATGATCACCACCAGCGTGATCAGCGGCCATGTGCCTTCCGGCACGTCAAGCAAACGCACCAGCAGAAAAGTCAGAATAAACGCCAGCGCAATACGAACGCCATGCACCACGCGGTAATGGCGGTAAAGGCGGATCTCAAAGGGGCTGAGTGATTTGTCAGGACGCACACCCGCTCTCCAGCTAAACAAACGAAGGCGCAATTGTAGCGATTTTGTCAGGATAAATATGACTGTTTAAGGCAAAAAAGCGGAGAACCCGGTCAACTTTTACCCACTCGGACCGGCTTCCCCGCTGTCAGGCAGAATCAGTGCGCTTTAGGCTCGACCGGAATATACATATCAATTTCCCAGAAGCCGTCATCTTCCGCGCAGTTCAGGTAAACTTCCAGACACGGGCGCGGGACAATCTGATACTGCGCGTCCGCCAGCAATGCGGTAATGAACTGGCGCCAGGGCGCTTCGTAGTCGTCATTATAAACCCGTGCACGCGCTACAGCGTAAGCGCCGCCAGGGATCTCGGTCAGAATGACGCCCGGGCTGTTATCGGGGATGACAAACCCCTCCGGTACGGTGACGACCGCATCAGCACGCAGCTTTTCAGGAGGCACCTCATCCGGATTATCGTAGTAGACGGCAATCCACTCCTGCGCCGGAACCTGCTGGCTTTGCACCCACAGCGAAAGCTGCTTAAAACCCTGTGGGACGGTGGAGCCCCACGGGCCAACCAGATGAAACCCCGCCACCTTTCGCTTCTCAAACGACCTGATATTGTATTCCATGCGATCTCCTTACTTTTACTGTGTGTTTATACAGTATAGAGAAATGAAGGCGCGCGTCACCCTTATCAGGTCAATTATGCGAGCAGGTTCGCAACCTTGCCCGCTTGTCGGTTTTATCAGGCTTTATGGTGGAAATAATCGCTTAGACGCGAAAAAATGCCGCCTTTATGAATCTCTTCCAGCGTCACCAGCGGCCAGTGTGCAACCACTTTGTCGCGGTCGTAGAGTTCAATTTCCCCTACTCGCTGATGGGCGGCCAGAGGCGCTTCAAGGCTTTTTTTATCCAGCACATAACGTGCTTTGATGTGCGGCAGCTCGGCTTTCGGCAACGCCAGCCAGAAATCAACGTCGGTGCCCAGGCTGATTTTCTCTTTATCGCCGTACCAGATGCGCTCGCTACCTACTTTTTTGCCTTTTTGCAGCACCTGTACCGTATCAAAGTTCTGCTGGCCCCAGTGGAGCAGTTTACGCGCCTGCTCCTCGCGCCCTTTTGAACTCTCCGCGCCCATAACCACCGCAATCAGCCTGCGCTGACCATCCACGCTGGAGGCAATCAGGTTAAAGCCCGCGCCCGATGTATGCCCGGTTTTCAGGCCGTCGACGTTAAGCGACTTGTCCCACAGCAGGCCGTTACGGTTCTGCTGGGTAATACCGTTCCAGGTGAGGCTTTTCTCACTGTACATATGATAAAAATCTGGCTCACCGTGGATGATGGCGCGGGAGAGTACTGCCAGGTCATAAGCGGAACTGTGCTGGCCGGGCGCATCAAGACCGTGGACGGTTTCGAAGTGGGTGTCATGCAAATTAAGCTTCTGCGCATAATCATTCATCATGTTGACGAACTGCGGCTGACCGCCCGCCACATAGTCCGCCAGCGCGACACAGGCATCGTTACCGGAATCCACAATAAGGC
>JAEXGT010000102.1 GCA_023450615.1 Pseudomonadota bacterium
GACGAGCCGCCCGTCGTGGCTCCCGCCGTCAGCCATGACGGAGATCGTCTGAAGATGGATGTCAGGATGCGGTTGCGTCGGCATCTATCGCTGCTCGTGCTGAAGATTGAGATAGGTCGGCGTGAACTCGCCCACCTTTTCCAAGCGCTCCCAATCGAGAATGGTGAGGGCATCGCCCTGCCATCGGATGAGGCCCTCTTTTCGCAATTCCTGCAGCACGCGGTTCACGTGGACGGTGGACAACCCCAATGTGTCGCCGAGTTCCGCCTGGGTGAGCGGCAATTGGATCGTGTCGCCGTCCGTGCGCCCGACCGACTTCAGGCGCAGGAAGAGTTCGCAGATGAAATGCGCCATGTGGGCGGTGGCCGAGAGACGGCCCATGGTGGTGAGCCATTCGCGATGAATGGCGCCGTCGATGAGCGTGTTGAGCCACAACAGGCGCGTGAGATGCGGGTATTCGTCGGTGATCTTCTCGATCGCCGCATGAGGCACCACGGCGATGCGGCATGGCGTGAGCGCCAGCACTCCATGATCCATGGCTTTCAGAAGGAAGCTATGAAGATCGACGAAATCGCCCGCGACATGGATCGCCGTGATCTGACGCCGCCCGTTGGAGAACAGCTTGTAGCGCGCGGCATATCCGTCGAGCAGCAGGCTGCTCTCGGAGGGACGCTCGCCCTCATGCACGATGTCCTCATCGGCCTCGACGATGCGGACGCGCGAGATGGCGCCTTCGAGCACCCGCTTCTCGTCGTCCGAGAGCCGGTCGCGCTGTTCGAGTTTGAGGACGAGGGGGTTCGGCATGAAGACTTTGTCAGAGAAGAACGAAAGTCCCTTCTGACCGTTCTCAGCCCCAACCCGCACTCACATATGTTATATGACCTGAGGTTCTTCCTTCAGTGCCTTACAGCATGCTCGGCAGCACGCGATCCGGCGGCTTGTGGCCGTCGACGAAAGCCTTGATGTTGACGATCACCTTCTCGCCCATGGCGACGCGGCCCTCGTGGGTGGCCGAGCCCATGTGAGGCAGGAGGACCACCTTCCCCTGCTTGGCGAGGCGCACGAGGCGCGGATTGACGGCGGGCTCCTCCTCGAACACGTCGAGGCCCGCGCCCGCGATGGCGCCGGATTCGATGAGCTTGGTGAGCGCGCCCTCGTCGATGATCTCGCCGCGCGCCGTGTTCACGAGAATCGCGTCGGGCTTCATGAGCTTGAGCCGCCGCGCGGAGAGCAGGTGATAGGTGGCGGGCGTGTGCGGGCAATTGACGGACACGATGTCCATGCGCGCGAGCATCTGGTCGAGGGATTCCCAATAGGTCGCCTCGAGCTCCGCCTCGATCTTCGGAGGAACGTGGCGGCGGTTGTGATAATGGATCGACAGGCCGAAGGCCTTCGCGCGGCGGGCGAGCGCCTGGCCGATGCGACCCATGCCGACGATGCCCAGCCGCTTGCCGGTGATGCGCCGCCCCAGCATCCAGGTGGGCGACCAACCGGCCCAATTCCCGTCGGGGACCACCTTGGCGCCTTCCGGGATGCGGCGGGCGACGGCGAGAATCAGCGCCATGGTCATGTCCGCCGTGTCCTCGGTGAGCACGCCCGGCGTGTTGGTGACGGTGATGCCCTTGGCCATTGCCGCCGCCACGTCGATATTGTCGACGCCGTTGCCGAAATTGGCGATGAGCTTGAGGTGGGGACCCGCCTGTTCCAGCAGGGCTGAATCGATCTCGTCCGTGATGGTGGGCACGAGCACGTCCGCATGGCGGACCGCCTCCGTCAGCTCCTCCCGGGAGAGGGGCTTGTCCTCGAGGTTGAGGCGCGTGTCGAAGAGTTCGCGCAGGCGCGTTTCGACGACATCGGGAAGGCGGCGGGTGACGACGACGACAGGTCTCTTTTTCATCGGCTGAAGCGATCCCCCGCATCAAAATCCACTGGATTTCGGGAGCTTTTCACGGTCCCTTAACCCTGTTTAGGCACTAAAGGCGACGAGCCGCCGCGTGGCGGCGCCGGTCAAGCTTCTCTAGAGCATCGGACCTGAAAGTGGAATCCACTTTCGGGATTCGGTTCGATGCTCCCAGGCTTGGGCGCTTCGTTCGAACCGGAACCCGGTGGGCCGCGAAAGCGAAAACCGGAATCTATTGTCCGCACGATGCAGCAGAGAGGCTTGTGCGGATACAAAGTCGTCGAGAGGGGTCACATGCGCAAGATCGTCGTCGCCATTGCCGCTTTGTTTGTGAGCGCGGTGCCGGCCCTCGCCCAGCAGACGCCCCCGGGCGGACGCCTCGGCACCGGTCTGCCGGTTCCCCGCTATGTCAGCCTCAAGACCGACCGCGTGAACCTGCGCGAGGGCCCGTCCAAGGACCACCGGACCGCCTGGGTGTTCCAGCGCGCGGGCCTGCCGGTCGAGATCATCGCCGAATACGAGACCTGGCGGCGCATCCGCGATTCGGAAGGCACGGAAGGCTGGGTGCTGCACTCCCTCCTCTCCGGACGGCGCACGGCCCTCGTGATGCCCTGGGCCAAGAGCGGCGAGCCGCCGATCAGCCTGCTCGACCGGCCGGACGCCAAAGCCGGAATCGTCGCGCAGATGCAGCCGGGCGTGATCGCCAATGTGCGCGCCTGCGACGGCAAATGGTGCCGCGTCATGATCAGCATGGAGCGCGCCCGCGACCTCGACGGCTATGTGCAGCAGGAAAAGCTCTGGGGCGTCTATCCCAACGAGCAGATCGAGTGACCGGAGGCCTATTCAAGGCCTGCCTCCTCACCTGTTTGCTTCCAAACCCTCACCCCTGAGCAGACGCGGTGGTTGGGCTCAAAGGGTCAGGGCGTCTCCAGCATGCTCTGGATACTCCTTGAAGCACAGGACGCGAAGACTGATGGCCCTAGGCCCTTACTCAGCCGTTTATGGCCGTCCAAAATGCAGCTTTGTCCTTGGTCAATTGGCCCCAATATTCCGTGATGGCTTTTACCCCTTCATCATCGCCAACCCTGATTTCACTTAAGAGTGCATTGAGATCTCTGCGTTTCGCTCTGAGCCGATCAGCTTCGGCGGGGTGGCTAGTCTCAAGCTCGTATATTCGAGCGGAAAGAAGCGCCCGAGCCCGGTTCAAAATCTCAATCGCGACCTCGGCCTCAATCACTTGGTCATAGGTGTGCGGGGGAGCAATTTGCATCATCAAAACAGCCCTTTCTTTTTGAGGTCGCCCAGGTGTCGAAATAGCAAATCGTTCGCTTGGCTATCGCTGATGACCCCAGCTCGATAGAGCGCCAGAAGCAGTTTTTCTGTCTCATCGCGTGGGGGCAGTTCGTCCCCTAAAAGTCGGGAGACTGCGTCGGAAAATTCGTCCGTCGCTGTTTGTACGTAGACGGCTCCATGGTGCTCGGCCAACGCCGCCACATAGGCTGCCGTGTCCTCGTATTCCTCAAGAGTCATGATAGCCTGCCTATGCTGCGCATGTAGCCATGGACGACCCGCCGCCGCTTTGCCTCGCTGTCGTAAAGCCAGGGGCGCTCACGCTCGTAATCCTCAATGTCGCTGGCGAGCCAGAGGCGAGTTCGGCCGTTGTTTACGGAGGTGATGGCCTCTGGAGAGTTAGGGTCGGACCAAATGAGATTTCGCAGCCCTTCGCGGCTGTAATTCCAGCATCGAACGAGGTCGGCCTGAGCACAAAGCCGAGGAAAATTTGGCGACATAGGAATATTATTGCACTGTGTTGGCATAATGCCAACGTATAAGTGCGCCCTCGAAACTTTCTCGGGATGAAGGCCCGAGCCAAATGGAGGCCCTCATGATCCATCCCGATGATGTGAATGCCGTGCGCGATTGGCTTCTCTTCGGTCCTAGGAATGATGAGATTCCTCGTCTGGTTGACGCTCTGGCTGAAACGGGAATGCGCCTCGATGAGATCGAGAGTTTGATTGAAGCTACCCTTCGGGAAAAGCTCGCCGGGTTGAAGCAGAAGCCTGAACGGGCCAACAAATCAGGGTAAAGCCCTTCAAATGATTTCAAATCCTTTCAAAGGCTTTCCAATGAAATCATTTGAAAGGCATGTCTTTACATGACTGGACATGTCCAGTTCGCCAAGCGAACTGTTGCCACGGCACGATCCAGGGCGCTGTGCACGAGCGTTCTGCACACCCCGGCACGGATTGAGATCCCTCTCTCAGCCTCGCTTTTACGAGCCTGCCTTTCGAGAGCTTTTGCGATTTATCAAGAAATGACCGGATAGGTAACGAGGTATCGTTTTTGCTCTACGGGACCCGATCCATGTCCATCAACTTAAGCTTCAAGCTCCTGCCGATCCTTGCTCTGATCCTCGGCATCGCATCGCTCGTCGCACCGCGCTTCCTGAATGTGTTCGTCGCGATCTTCCTGATCGTCTACGCCCTCGTGGGTTTCGGTTTCATCCGCTAGGGCGCCGGAACCTGCGGTTCATCAATAAACGCTAGAGCATCGAACGCAAAAGTGGGCACCGGTTTTGCGTGAAAAGATGCGCCAAACCAAAAGCTTCAGGCAGGGGACGTGAGTTCGATTTCACGTCCCCTGCTTTAAGCCGTCCTCCGGCGGCCCAGCAGCCTGCCTCCGAACACGTTCAGGGCCAGCCCCGCCACGATCACGGCGCCGCCGACGGCCTCGATCGGATGCATCTCCTCGCCCAGAAGCAGGGTGGAGCCGAGGATGCCCGCCACGGGCACGAGCAGGGCAAAGGGCGTGACGGTCGCCGCCGGGTGGCGGGAGAGCAGGTAGGCCCAGATCCCGAAGGCGAAGATGGTGGTGGGATAGGCGAGATAGGCCACCGCCGCCCAGGTGCCCAGATTCATATCCGCCAGGGCCGAGGTGACCTGCTCCGGCCCGTCGATGAGAAGCGAGAGGCCCAGGAGCGGCAGCGGCGCGACGAAGCCCGCCCAGACGATATAGCCCAGCATGTCCACCCGGCCCGCGCGCTTGGAGACGATGTTCGCCACGCCCCAGGAGGCGGCGGCGGCCACCGTCATCAGGAAGGGCCCGGCCCCGCTGCCGGCGAGCCGCGGCACGGCGATGATGATGAGACCGAGAAAACCGATGAGCGCGCCCGTGATCTGAAAAAGGCTGGGCCTTTCGTTCATGAGAAAGGCCGCGAACAGGATCGTGAAGAACACCTGCGCCTGCATGACGAGGGATGCCAGGCTCGCGGGCATTCCGAACGCCAGGGCCGCAAAGAGCAGGCCGAACTGGGCGACGCCGAGGAAGAACCCATAGGCCACCACATTGGTCCAGGGAGCTTTGGGGCGCGCAACGAAGAAAATGGCGGGGAAGGCGACGAAGAAGAAGCGCAGGGCCGCCAGCAGCAGGGGCGGCATGGTGCCGACCCCGAGCTTGATGACGACGAAGCTCAAGCCCCAGATGATGGTGACGAGAACGGCAACAAGGCTGTGGGAGAGCGGCATGCGGTGAATTCCAGCTGCCGCCCTTAAACCCCCGTTCCACCGATTTGTTAAGACGACTTACGGCGAAGGCGCACGATCACTTCGACGCCCGCCACTTCCATGCCTTCCGGCGGCTCGGGCAGGTCGGCCA
>JAEXGT010000105.1 GCA_023450615.1 Pseudomonadota bacterium
GCCCTGAGCTCATCCGGGACATCGAGCTCAAAGAGCCTGCCGACATCCTGAAATGTCCGATCATCTCGCCGACGGATCCTTGGTGGAAGGATTGGTTTACAGCGGCAGGCATGCCGGATGTCGACCTATCGCGCCGCCCGGACAATTCTCTCGGGATTCAGCAATTCGAGGGAATGGCGGCCATGGCAGGGCAGGGCTTCGCTTTGATCAATCCCTTCTTCTTTGCGGCCGAACTGGCATCGGGCCGTCTGGTCCAGCCTTTCGATGTGTTGGGAACGACGGTCAGTCGAGGATATTGGCTCGTCTATCCGAAGAAACGCAGGCGCTCGCCCAAGATCGAGGCATTCCGGGATTGGCTTCTCAGCGAAGTCGCTGGGGACGCGGAGAAGGGCAAAACCGCCCCAATGAAAACCGGGACCTAAGCCCCGGTTTCAAGATCGCTATTCCGCAGCCTGAGCGTCTGCCGGCTTATCTTTCAATTTCACGAGCATATTGAGCAATGCGCGGTCGTGAAGCACCACCATGCGCTCCTTCGAATGCAGCCAGCTGATCGCATCATCGATGGTTTCCGCATCGGCCAGTTTGGCTTCCGCCAGGGCGCGCTCGGTTTCGATGATGCCGCGCTTGCGCGGTGAGGAGGGCGGGAGCATCTCGATATGGCGCTCCCTCAAGGCCGCATCCGCATAGATGGCCCGCAGGCTGTCCTCGTCGTCGAACCCGAAGGTCGCATTGCGCGTCTGCAGCTCGTTCGCGCGTGCGGCGATGGCAGGCGGCTGGTGCTCTTCAGGCGTCATGAGAAGCCCTAGCCGCTTCAGGGCAAGGCCCGCACCGAGCTGGCCGCTGAGCCAGGACAGCGGAATGGCAAGCAGAAGGCCGATGATGGTGGGCGACATCCACAGGAAGAGGGATGTTGCGATCATGAAAGCGGAGATGCCGGCAAGCGCCCCCAAAACCGTATGGGCCCGGTGTCGGCGCACGATGTCCTTGAACGGGATCGAGCCATCGTCGCGGCGCTGCGGCTGCCAACCCGTGTCGCGCCCCAGGAGGATCTGGAACACCGAGCCTGACTGGATCAGCATCAGGATCGGCGCGACGAGCGCGGAGAGGATGATTTCCAGGATCGACGAGATGATAAGGCGAATGCCGCCGCCGGATGCCCGACGGTCATTGCCGCGGATAAGCATCAGGATCAGGCCAAAGAGCTTGGGGGCAAGCAGAATGCCCATGGTCAGTGCAAACAGCGCCAATGCTCGTTCGGGGTCGAAGCGCGGCCAGATCGGATAGAGGCGGAAATCGCGTGAGAAGTACTCAGGCCGGATATAGGTGGTCTGCAGAACGAGGGCGATACCGACGATCAGCTGGAACAGCCAGAAGGGCGATGCCAGATAGGACATGATGCCAGTGGCAAAATGCTGGCGCGTCGGCAGCTTCAATCCCTTCGCGGTGATCACGCGCATATGCTGCAGGTTGCCTTGGCACCAGCGGCGGTCGCGGGCGGAGAGGTCAATGAGGGAGGGCGGGCTTTCCTCGTATGAGCCACCGAGATCCGGCAGCATGTAGACGTCCCAGCCTGCGCGGCGCAACAGAGCCGCTTCTACGAAGTCGTGGCTCAGGATGTGCCCTCCGAAGGGCGGCTTTCCCTTCAGGTCAGGCAGGCCGCCATGGGCAGCGAAGGCCTTGGTGCGGATGATCGCGTTATGACCCCAGTAATTGCCGTCACGGCCCATCCAGACCGACAGGCCCATGGCGATGACCGGCCCGGTAACCCTGGCGGCATATTGCTGAAGCCGCGCGAAGAGGGTGTTGCGATTTATGATGAGGGGCAGGGATTGAATGATGCCCGCATCCGGATCCGCTTCCATTGCGGCCGCGAGACGCACGATGCATTCGCCGGTCATGAGGCTGTCCGCATCGAGCACCAGCATGTGCTCGTAATGTCCGCCCCAGCGGCTCACGAAGTCCGCGATATTGCCCGCCTTGCGGTGATGGTTCTTCGCGCGGTGGCGGTAGTAGAACCGCGCCTTCGGCCCAAGTCGCTCCCGCAGGGCGAGGAATGCCCGCTCCTCGGCTATCCAGGCATCCGGATGCGTCGTGTCCGAGAGGATGAAATAGTCGAAGTTGTCGCCGAGGCCCGTGGCCTCGACAGATTCGTAGATCGCCTCCAGGGCCGCGTAGGTCCGGTCGGTCTGCTCGTTATAGACGGGCATGACGATGGCCGTGCGGGCTTGGAGCGCCGAAGGCAGCGGGGCAGGGCGCGGCTGGCGGAGAAGGGCGAAGAAGCCGAGCAGGGCGCTCGTGAAGGCGACCGCGATCCAGGAGAAATTGATCGTGAACAGCGCCACGAGCACCCACTGGAGCGCCGTGGTCCGGCTCACCGACACCACCTGATACATCTCATAGGTGCCATAGGCCGTCAGCAGGAGGCCGCCGCCGAACACGAACAGGCGGGCGAGCCAAGTCCCCAGCTTAGGGGTCTGCCGAACACGTTTGCGCTCCTGGTCGGCCGACCAGCGCCTTAGGTGCTGGGTCGGCATATCCAGGTGCTTTTCCGGAGGCATGACGGATTCGGTCCGCTCGATGGCGGCGATCTTCTTATTTGGGTCGGAACTTAAGGTGTCCAACGATACAGCCATGTCTCGCTTATCGGTTTCCCGCCTGCTTCGAGGATGAGACGCATCTCACACGCGTTTTCATTGCCCGGGTCAAGCTCGAATGCAACGCGCACCGTCTTTCTCTCCGGATAGGGCAAAAGTTTGAGGTTCTGGAACGTTCCCGGAGCCACAGTCAGCACTGACTTAAGGTCCTTCGGCAAATTGTCACCCAGCATCTCCCCCGAAAAGTCCACCGTGAATCTCCTGCGCCGCCCGGTGCTGCCACGACCGGATCGTGTTGCGGCCACGGTTGCCAGCGGCGGACGCTCCGGAGAGTGCCAGCCCCAGTATTGGCGATAGGCGAAGGGCACTTCCGACCCCGCCGCCATCGGAGCCCGGGGGCGCCAATAGGCAAGGATATTGTCGTTGATCTCTGCGTCGGTGGGGATTTCGAGAAGCTGCACGCTGCCCTGGCTCCAATCGCTCAGGGGCTCGATCCATAGGCTCGGGCGCCGCTCGAAGCGCTGGTCGTCGTCTTGGAAGGCTTCATAGGCGCGTTCCCGCTGGAGCAGCCCGAAGCCACGCGGAGAATTGTCGACGAAGGCCGAAATCTGAAGGGTTTCGGGGTTGTGCAAGGGCCGCCAAAGCCATTCACCTTGGCCGTTCAGCATCTGCAGGCCAGAGGATTCATAGACGGCGGGGCGAATATCGTCCGCCGTCCGGCGATCGTTCGGGCCGTAGAAATAGGTCGAGGCCATGCCGCCTAACCCGACGTGTTCCAAGTTTACACGAGGGAACAGGGTCGTCTCCACGTCGACGATGGTCATGTCGCCCGGGCGGAACGTCATTCGCACGGCACCCGTCGTCGATTCAGAATCGAGGACGCCATGAATCGTGATTGCGTTACTGCCGGAACTCGGGCGTTCGATCCAGAAGGATCTGAAGATCGGAAACTCCTCGCCCTTCGCCTCGGCGGGCTTCAGGGTTAAGGCGCGGGCGATAACGCCGTAATTTTGTCCGCGTGCGAGCGCGCGGAAGAAGGTCGCTCCCTGGACGATGGCAAAGTCGTATGGCTGCCCCTCGGTCGGATGCGCAATCAGGCGGAAGCCTGAGAAGCCGATGTCCTTTAGGTCCGCCGGAACGTTGATTCCATTGAAATTAAATTGCGTTCGGTCGTAGCCAAGCCGCCGGACGGCCCCGTCCTCCACCAGGAAAAGATCGACCGCGTTATTGAAGACGAAGCCCCGATGCAGGGGCTCAAGGGCAATGCCGCGCCCCTCCGTGCTCCAGATAGGCTGCTGGGTCGACTTGATGGAGACGTACTGGTCGTAATTCAGGTTGGAGAACGCATCCGGCAAGTCATTTGCCGGCTGCACGAACGGCTTCTTGGAAAGTTGCCTGGCAATATCAACGACCGCCGCAGGGTCGAAGCGCTGGCCATCTCCCATGCGGGTGGCAATCGTCTCCTGAGGCGTCTGGGCCCAGGCTGCAGGCGCAACGGAAAACGCGGCAACCGAAGCGCTGAGATAAGCCAGCACATCGCGTCGCCGAGGATGAGAAGGGCGCGAAGCCCCCAGCGAAACCGACACAGTGATACTCTTGTGTGAACTTGGCTCTTTGGCCAGACAATTAGGAAGTCTCATGATTTATCATCGAACATGAGTATGAAGTAAACGAGGCAGTTGGCTTTCCAGGCCTTTGCTCATGAAAAGATTGCCGAATTAATCCTTCTGATCTAGCTGCACCATGAACGCCACCGGATAGAAGCCTGATGACCCTGAACGTTTCCCAAACGACCTCTACCCCCCGGAGCTGCCTCGCCGTCGTGCTGGCAGCCGGGGAAGGCACCCGGATGAAATCCGCCCGGCCCAAGGTTCTCCACCATATAGCGAACCGCTCCCTGCTCGGGCACGTTCTGGCCACTCTGGCGGAGGCCGGCGCCACGCAGGCTGCCGTTGTGGTCGGCCCTGATCGGGAGGACGTGGAAAAAGAGGTGCGTCAAAGCCTTCCGAAAGCTCAAATCTTCGTGCAAAGAGAGCGCCTAGGAACGGGACATGCGGTGCTGAGCGCCAGGGAGGCCCTGGCCGGCAGCCATGACGACGTGATCGTGGCCTACGCGGATACGCCCCTCGTGCAGACGGCGACCTTCTCCAAGCTTCGGGCCCCTCTGGCTGAGGGCGCCGCAGTGGTGGTGATGGCCTTCGAGGCGAAAAACCCAGCTGGCTATGGCCGCGTCATCATGTCCGACGATCAGGTGCTTGCGATTCGCGAGCACAAGGACGCGACAGAGGCAGAAAGGGCGATCACTCTCTGTAACGGAGGGTTGATGGCGATCCGAGGCGATGTCGCCCTCAGGCTCTTGGACAAGGTCGGCAACGACAACGCCAAGGGCGAATATTACATGACTGATATCGTGGAGATCGCCCATAAGGAGGGGCTGCGTGCGGCGGTCATCGTCGTGCCCGAGGAGGAGGTGCACGGAGTCAACGATCGCGCGCAACTCGCCGCAGCCGAGCGCATGCTTCAGGAGAGGCTGCGCGAGGCCGCGATGATTGGCGGCACCACCCTCGTGGCGCCGGAGACTGTTTTCTTCAGTTATGACACGAAGCTCGGACCTGATGTGATCGTGGAGCCGCATGTAGTGTTCGGCCCAGGCGTCACCGTCGAGGCAGGAGCGATCATCCATAGTTTCAGCCATCTGGAAGGAACGCGCGTCTCCTCCGGTGCTGGGATCGGTCCCTTCGCGCGCCTGCGTCCGGGAGCCGCCATTGGGCCAAAGGCAAAAGTCGGTAATTTCGTGGAGATTAAGAATACGGATTTAGGAGCCGGGGCCAAGGTGAGCCACCTGACCTATCTTGGCGACGCCAAGGTCGGAGCGGAGACAAATATCGGTGCGGGAACGATCACCTGCAACTACGATGGCTACAACAAGCACCTGACACAGATTGGCGCGGGCGCCTTCATCGGCTCCAATTCATCTCTCGTCGCCCCTGTCACCATCGGAGACGGAGCCTTTGTCGGATCCGGCTCAGTGGTTACCGACAGCGTTCCCGCCGATGCCCTAGCCCTTGGGCGTGGACGGCAAGTCACAAAAGAGGGATGGGCTGCTGCATTTCGGGCTAAGGCCAAGGCAGAAAAGGGAAAATAAGGGGCAGCTGTCATAATTTGTCATGCAAGTTGATTCCAGCTGACCCAGAGACCGCTATATGGAAGCGGAGAGCTTGGCCTAATGTCTCGAGAGGAAGCCCTAGAGCATGTGCGGAATTGTTGGAATCGTCGGCAATGCGGCTGTTGCACCTCAAATCGTCGAAGCGCTGAAGCGGCTTGAATACCGGGGCTATGATTCCGCCGGCGTGGCGACATTGGAATATGGCCGTCTCGAGCGCCGCCGCGCGGAAGGCAAACTGCGTAACCTTGAAACGAAGCTGTCCCAATTTCCTCTCTCCGGCGCGATCGGTATCGGCCACACCCGCTGGGCCACCCATGGCAAGCCGAACGAGACCAATGCCCATCCTCATGCCACTGACAAACTGGCGGTCGTTCACAACGGCATTATCGAGAACTTCCGCGAGCTGAAGGAAGGTCTGGAAGCAAAGGGCATACGTTTCGAAACGGAGACCGACACCGAAGTCGTAGCGCAGCTCGTGACTTACGAAATGCGCCAGGGCCGCCCCCCGATCGAGGCAGTCGCCGTCACTCTCCCGCGCCTGCGTGGAGCCTTCGCTCTCGCCTTCCTGTTCAACGGCGAGGACGATCTGCTCGTCGGCGCTCGCCACGGGGCGCCTCTCGCTATCGGCTACGGCGAGGGCGAGATGTATCTGGGGTCCGACGCCCTGGCTCTCGCGCCGTTCACGGACGACATCACCTATCTTGAGGATGGAGACTGGGCACTCCTGCGCCGCAACGGGGCAGACATTCGGGATGCATCCGGAGCGATGGTCCAGCGCCCGCGCCACAAGATCCTCACCAGCGCCTTCATGGCGGATAAGGGCAACCACCGCCACTTCATGGCCAAGGAAATCCATGAGCAGCCGGAAGTGGTGGGGCGAACACTCGCGCATTACGTGAACTTCACCGCCGGGCGGGTCGAGCTTCCGTTCCAGATGCCGTTCGACTTCAAGAGCCTGAAGCGAATTTCGATTTCCGCCTGCGGCACAGCCTATCTTGCCGGACTGATCTCGAAATATTGGTTTGAGCGCCTGGCGCGCATTCCGGTTGAGATCGACGTGGCCTCCGAGTTTCGCTATCGCGAGGCCCCGCTTGAGCCCGGCGAGCTTGCACTCTTCGTGTCTCAATCCGGCGAAACGGCGGATACGCTTGCCTCGCTCCGGTATGCCGCATCGGAGCAGCAGCACACACTTTCTGTTGTAAATGTTCCTACCTCCACCATGGCCCGCGAAAGCGCGGTCGTTGCGCAGACGCTCGCGGGCGTCGAAGTGGGTGTAGCCTCGACCAAAGCCTTCACCTGCCAGCTTTCCGTTCTTCTCTCTCTAGCCATTGCCGCAGGCCGCGCGCGCGGCGCGTTGAGCGCAGAGGAAGAGAAGGAACTGGTGGATGCGCTCATTGGCGTTCCTGGCCAGATGAGCGAGGCCATGAAGCGCGAGCACCAAATCGAAATTCTCGCGCGTGAGCTTTCGAAGGCAAAGGACGTACTCTATCTCGGGCGCGGAACCTCCTATCCGCTGGCTATGGAGGGGGCGCTTAAGCTCAAGGAAATTTCCTATATTCACGCTGAAGGCTATGCGGCGGGCGAATTGAAGCATGGGCCTATCGCCCTGATCGATGAGACCATGCCGGTGATCGTCATCGCGCCTTATGACGGAATCTTCGAGAAGACCGTCTCCAACATGCAGGAAGTGGCCGCACGCGGTGGGCGCATCATTCTCATTACGGATGAGAAGGGCGCTTTGGAAACCGGCCTCGATACAATGGCGACCGTCGTGATGCCGTCCGTGCATCCGATCGTCGCCCCCATCGTGAACTCGATCCCGATCCAGCTGCTCGCCTATCACACCGCCGTCTTCATGGGCAAAGACGTGGACCAGCCGCGCAACCTCGCGAAGTCCGTAACGGTGGAGTAGCATTCACAACAGGTCATCACCGGCCTTGTGTCCGTGATCTCAGCGCATTGAGGCGTCTGCGCTCAGCCTGCCCGCAGCAGCTTGATGGCTGAATCCCGCTCGAAGAGATAGAGCATCGTCCGCAGGGCCTGACCGCGTTCGCTCATAAGCTCCGGATCCTTATCGACAATGAGGCGGGCATCGTCGCGCGCGGCGGCCAGCAGGTCGCCGTCCACCTCCAGGCGTGCGAGCTTGAATCCTGGCGTGCCGGATTGGCGGGTGCCGAGCACTTCCCCTTCGCCGCGTAAGCGCAGGTCTTCCTCCGCGATGCGGAAGCCGTCTTCCGTTTGGCGCATCATCTCGAGGCGCGCCTGCGCGACCTGTCCGAGAGGTCCTTTGTAAATGAGAAGGCAGGTAGAGGATTTCGAGCCGCGTCCGATACGGCCGCGCAACTGGTGAAGCTGCGCGAGGCCGAAACGCTCCGCATGCTCGATCACCATGATCGTGGCGTTCGGCACATCGACTCCGACCTCGATCACGGTAGTGGAAACGAGGACCTTGGTTTCGCCGCTGGAGAAACGCTCCATGGCAAGGTCCTTGTCCTTACCGGCCATCTTGCCGTGAACGAGCCCGACCTGATCGCCGAAAAAGCTTTTCAATGTCTCGAAGCGCTCCTCGGCCGCGGCAAGGTCGATGGACTCGGACTCGCCTACGAGCGGACATACCCAATAGACCTGATCGCCATTGGCGATGGCGCGCCCGATGCCGCCGATCACTTCATCGAGCCGGTCGATGGAGATGAGTTTGGTTGCAATCGGTTTGCGGCCCGCAGGCTTCTCGCTCAGCACCGATACATCCATGTCGCCGAAATAGGTCAGCGCCAGGGTGCGTGGGATCGGCGTTGCCGTCATGACGAGAATGTCGACGGCTTCGCCCTTGGAACCAAGCGCCAAACGCTGATGCACTCCGAAACGGTGCTGCTCGTCCACGACGGCGACACCGAGGTCGTGGAAGGCAACGCCCTCCTGGAATAGCGCATGAGTGCCGACCGCGATTTGGATTCTGCCATCGGCAAGTCCTTCCAGCACAGTCCTGCGCGCAGCACCTTTCTCGCGGCCTGTCAAAAGTGCGATCGTGAGTCCGGCCTCTTCAGCCATGGGCGCAAGGCGCTCGTAATGCTGGCGGGCCAGGATTTCCGTTGGCGCCATCATGGCGGCCTGACGTCCAGCTTCGATGGCGCTTGCCATGGTCAGCAGACCGACAACGGTCTTGCCGGAGCCCACATCGCCCTGGAGAAGGCGCAGCATCTTCTTATCGGAGACGAGATCCTGACGGATGTCCTCGACGGCCTTGGCCTGGGACGCGGTGAGGCCGAAGGGCAGGGCCTTTTTCAGCTTCTCGACGAGATGGCCGTCACCCGCATTCACCCGGCCCGGGAGGCGGCGCATGCGGCTTCGCACGAGGGCAAGCGCAAGCTGGGAAGCGAGCAATTCGTCATAGGCCAAACGGCGGCGTGGGGCGGATTTGGCAATGGCCTCCTCAGAGAGCTGCGAGGCGTTGTCGGGCCTGTGCAGGGCGAAGAGAGCCTGGCGGAACTCCGGTAGGGCGTTCCGGTTGAGCCACGCTGGATCTTGCCATTCGGGCAGGGCGGGCACCCGCTCCAAAGCCGCGCCGATATACTTGCCAACCATACGCGAGGAGAGACCCTCGGTCAGGCCATAGACGGCCTCGACGGCAGGCAGGCTCTCGATGCCTTTCTCGTCCAGGATCCTGTCCGGGTGGACGATCTGGCGGCGGCCGTCCCACAGCTCGATCTTACCCGAGATGTAGCGCCGCTCGCCTACCGGCAGCAGCTTCTCGAGGCGGGCCTTGTGCCCGTTGAAGAAGACCAGGGAGACGTCTCCGGTCTCATCCTCCACGAGGATGCGGTAGGGCGCGCGGCGGCCCGGGGGAGGCGGACGATGGGCGGCCACGGTGACCGAGAGGGTAACGGGCTCCCCGACAGGCGCATCGGCTATGGAGCCCTTCATTTCTCGGGAAATGCCGCTGCTCGGCAAGTGAAACAGGAGGTCTACCGTGCGCGCAGGCTTGCCCGGCTCGCCGAGCAGGCGGTCCAGGAGCGGTGCGATCTTCGGCCCGACGCCGGGCAGGGAGGCTGCCGGGGCGAAGAGGGGATCGAGAATGGAAGGACGCAAGGCCATCAAACGGGTGTCAAGACGAAGGGAGATGGTTATATAGCGGCCTAGCCGCTTTGAAGCGACGTTATCTTTGATCCACCGGAGCATTTTCATGAGCGGGACGACACGTACCAGCGCCGACCTCGATGTCCGCCGCCGGCAGATCCTTTACCGGTCCTGGCATAGGGGCATGCGGGAGATGGATCTGATCATGGGCCGCTTCGCCGATGCCGAGATCGGAAACCTCTCGGACGAGGATCTCGGAGAGTTCGAGCGCCTGATCGAGGTGACGGACCGCGACCTCCTGGGCTGGATCACGGGCGAGATCGCCACGCCTTCGAACTATGACACGCCTCTCTTCCAGCGTCTGAAGGCATTCCATACCCATACCTCGCCGATTCACACCTAAGACTCGGCCCCTTTTCCCGATTCTGCCGAACCGGGCCAAACGGCCCGCGTTCTCATCCCATTGACCCGACACGATACTATGAAATCTTCCCTGACCCGCGCCCTCGATGCCCTCAAGAAAGGCCAAGGCCTGACGCTTGCCAGCGTTCCGGACGGCTTCGATGCGCTTGCCGTAGCCGATCTGGCCCGTGGCCTCTCAGGAAGCATCGAGGGGCCGGCGGTGCTCGTTCATGTGTCGCGGGATGGGCAGCGGCAGCAGAACTTCGCCAACAGCCTCGGGTTCATCGCGCCTGAAATCGAGATACTCACGTTCCCGGCCTGGGACTGCCAGCCTTACGACCGGGTGTCGCCCAACGCGGCGGTCACGGCGCAGCGCATGACGACGCTGGCACGGCTGACGCGCTCCAAGACCTCTGAAGAGAAGCCGCGCATTCTCTCCACCACGGTCAATGCCCTCGTGCAGCGCGTGCCGCCGAGGAACCGCATCGCGGCGGAAACCTTCTCTGCTGCGCCGGGCAACGTGGTGGACACGACGCTCCTGATCAACTGGCTCGAATCCAACGGCTTCATGCGCACGGGTACGGTGCGCGAGACCGGCGAATACGCTGTACGCGGCGGCATCATCGATCTCTATCCGGCTGGCCTGCCGAACCCGGTGCGGCTCGATTTCTTCGGCGATGCGCTGGAATCGATCCGCTCCTTCGATCCCGAAAACCAGCGCACCGTCGGTACGCTCCGTTCCCTCGATCTCGTGCCCATGAGCGAGGTGCAGCTCACCACGGAGAGCATCAAGCGCTTCCGTCAGGCTTATGTGGCGGCCTTCGGCGCGCCCACCCGCGACGACCGCCTTTATGAGGCGATCAGCGAAGGGCGGCGCTATCCCGGCCACGAGCATTGGCTGCCGCTGTTCCATGATCATCTCGATACGCTGCTCGATTACGTGCCCGGCATTCCGGTGGTCTTTGATGCTCTGGTCGATGATGCGGCAGGCGAGCGCCTCTCTCAGGTGAAGGATTATTACGACGCGCGGCGCGAGAACATGGGCCAGAACCAGCCCGGTGTTGCGCCGTATCGTCCGCTGCCGCCCGATCAGCTTTATCTCAAGCCCGAGGAGTGGGCGGAGCGCACCGCGTCACTGCCGCTTGCGAAGCTCACGCCCTTCGCCATGCCGGAATCCGGTGCGCCGAAAATCGTCGTGGATTGCGAAGCGCGTCAGGGGCGCAACTTCATTGCGGAGCGTGCGGACGAGAGCGCGAACGTGTTCGAGGCCGTTGTCGCTCACATTCGCGAGCAGCAGAAACAGGGCCGCCGTGTGATCCTGGGTGCATGGTCTGACGGATCGCGCGAGCGTCTCTGCCATGTGCTGCAGGACCATGACCTGCGGCAGACGAAGCCGATTGGCAGGTTCTCCGAGGCAATGGCCTATCCGCGCAACGAGATCCCGGTCGGCATCTGGCCGCTGGAGCACGGCTTTGAGACGGGCGATCTCACCGTCATCAGCGAGCAGGACATCCTCGGCGACCGTCTTGTGCGCCAGAAGCGCAAATCCAAGCGCCCGCAGGACTTCCTCACCGAGGTCGCGGCCCTCACGCCCGGCGATCTCGTCGTTCACGTGGATCACGGCATCGGCCGCTTCGAGGGCTTGAAGACCATCGAGGCCGCCGGGGCGCCGCATGATTGCCTCGAGTTGCATTATGCGGGCGGCGACCGGCTGTTCCTGCCGGTGGAGAATATCGAGCTTCTGACTCGCTACGGCTCGGAAGAGACGGAGGTTCAACTCGACAAGCTCGGCGGTGGCGCTTGGCAGGCGCGCAAGGCACGCCTGAAGCAGCGCATCCGCGAGATGGCAGGGGCGCTCATGAAGATCGCCGCTGCTCGCATCCTCAAGGATGCGCCGCGCATGATCCCGCCGGAAGGGCTTTACGACGAGTTCGCCGCGCGCTTCCCCTATGACGAGACCGAGGATCAGCTCAACGCCATCGAGGCCGTGCTGGACGATATGGCCTCGGGCCGTCCCATGGACCGCCTCGTCTGCGGCGACGTGGGATTCGGCAAGACGGAAGTGGCTCTTCGCGCAGCCTTCGTCGCGGCCATGAGCGGCAAGCAGGTGGCTGTCGTCGTCCCGACCACTCTTCTCTCGCGCCAGCATTACAAGACGTTCTGCGACCGTTTCCGTGGCCTGCCGCTCAATATCGGCCAAGCTTCGCGCTTCGTGCCCTCAGCCGAGTTGAAGAAGACGAAGGAAGGCTTGGCGGACGGCTCGGTCGATATCGTCGTCGGAACCCATGCGGTTCTGGGCAAGTCGATCAAGTTCAAGGATCTCGGCCTCATCATCGTTGACGAGGAACAGCATTTCGGCGTGAGCCATAAGGAGCGCCTGAAGGAGTTGCGCGCAGAAGTACATGTGCTGACACTTTCCGCGACCCCGATCCCGCGCACCCTGCAGCTTGCGCTCACCGGCGTGCGCGAACTCTCGCTCATCACCACGCCGCCGGTGGACCGTCTGGCGGTGCGCACCTTCATCACGCCCTTCGATCCGTTGCTGATCCGCGAGGCGCTGCTGCGCGAACGCTACAGGGGTGGGCAGGCGTTCTATGTGGTGCCGCGCCTCGACGATCTCGGCGACGTGAAGGCCTTCCTCGACAAGGAGGTGCCGGAAGCGAAGGTGGCCGTTGCGCACGGCCAGATGGCGGCGGGGCAGCTTGAAGACGTCATGACCGCCTTCTACGAAGGCAAGTACGACATCCTGCTTTCCACCACCATCGTGGAATCCGGCCTCGATATTCCGACCGCCAACACGCTCATCGTGCATCGCGCCGACATGTTCGGCCTCTCGCAGCTTTACCAGTTGCGCGGGCGCGTGGGCCGCTCCAAGACGCGCGCTTATGCCTTGTTCACGGTGCCTGCCAACAAGAACCTGACGGCACAGGCCGAGCGGCGTCTGAAAGTGCTTCAGACCCTCGATACACTTGGCGCGGGTTTCCAGCTCGCCTCGCACGATCTCGATATTCGCGGCGCAGGCAACCTGCTCGGCGAGGAGCAGTCGGGCCATATCAAGGAAGTGGGCTACGAGCTGTATCAGCAGATGCTGGAAGAGGCGGTAGCGCAGCTCAAGGCCGGTATCGAGGAGCCGGCGGAAGATCAGTGGTCGCCGACCATCGCCGTCGGTGCGCCGGTCATGATTCCGGAAAGCTACATCGCAGACCTGCAATTGCGCCTCGGCCTGTATCGTCGCCTCTCGACCTTCGAGACGGACACGGAAATCGATGGCTTCCGTGCAGAACTCGTCGACCGCTTCGGGCCTGTGCCCTCAGAGGTCGATCAGCTTCTCAAGATCATGGCCATCAAGGTGCTGTGCCGCCGCGCCAATGTGGAGAAAGTGGATGGCGGCCCGAAGGGCATCATCATCTCCTTCCGCGACAATTCTTTCGCGAACCCGGCGGGGCTTATCTCCTACGTGACGGAGCAAGCGTCCTTTGCGAAAGTTCGTCCCGACATGAAGATCGTGTTCGTGCGCGATATCGAAACGCCGGACGAACGCATCAAGGCGTCGACCATCATCCTGCGCGATCTGGTGCGGATTGCCGAGAAGAAAGCGGCCTGATGTGAGTGTCGAGTCGTGGGCCGTTGTGGAGGACGGGGCGGTCATAACGGCGCATGATGCCGACCGCTTGGTTCCGTGGTGGAGTTTCACCAAAACGGTTCTGGCTTCAGTTGCACTTGTTCTCGTGGAAAAGGGCGCAATCAGCTTAGAGGATCCCTTAGACGGAAAGCCGTATACGCTGAAAAACCTTCTCCAGCACCGCTCCGGCCTGCCGGATTATGGTTGGTTCCGTTCTTACCATGAGGCGGTAGCGCGGGGTGACGAGCCTTGGTCCGTTTCATTCATGCTCGAAGAGACGGAAGCGGAGCGTCTTCGTTACGCACCGGAAGCAGTGTGGGAGTATTCGAATATCGGCTATCTCTTCGTTCGACAGATCATCGAGAATGCGATGGGCCAAGGACTCAATGAAGCCTTGCGCGATTTGGTCTTCAATCCGCTCGACATCAGAAGCGCTAGGGTTGCGATGGAAGCGGGCGATCTCAACGATGTCGCTATGGGAACTGCACAGGGCTACCATCCTGGTTGGGTTTATCATGGACTGCTCGTCGGCAGCATTGCCGATGCAGCGCTGCTCCTTCACCGTCTCATGAGCGGCGCATTGTTGGAGAGTGACGTTCTCCAACAGATGCTATCGGCCCATATTCTTGGCGGGCCTGTTGAAGGCGGCCCCTGGCAGGCAGCGGGTTATGGGCTGGGAATGATGAAGGGTAAAACGACAACTGGAAAATCGGTTGCCGGGCATACAGGCGGCGGGCCTGGGAGCACGGTGGCTGTCTATCATTCCCTCAGCGGTAATCGCACGAGCGCCGTGTTCGCCACGGGCGAGGGCACCGTGAACACCGAAATGAAGGCTTTCGATCTTCTTTAGTTAAAGATCCGCCGCAGCAACGGCGCGGGTTCTCAGCTCGTTCTGCAGCATCGTGGCTGCGCCGCTGATGCCGCCTGTGATGATGACGGGGGTGTGGTTTTCAGCCAGAGACTTGCGCAAACGGGTCGCCAGTTCAAGGAACCGGCGGCGCTCCGACCAGTCGGCATGCTGAGGCATTTGCAGCACTACGGCGGCAGGGCTCGGGATTAAAGCGAGCACTTCGTCTGCGGCCTCAAAAGGGGTTGTGACGCTCGCATATCCCATGCCTGCAAGTTCTGCCGAAAGAGCGCTGTCAGTCGCGCGCTCGCCGCTATCGACGACGAGAACCTTCTGCATGCCATTCATTGCAACACCCTTGCGTTGGTAACGCGTTCGTTAGGTCGGAAGACGTGCTCCTCAACGAACCAAGCCTAGGTTTAGTTGCATTCGCTACATGAATGGAAGCTCAACGATAAATGCAGGTCTGTTGCATTGGGAAGGTAATCAGCCTCTCCACCAGACATCCGTAGATGCGCCGAAGAGAGGTGCGTGCGCTGGCCGCTTCAAGGTGCTGTCATAGGCAAGCCATTGATCGCCAATGTAAAACAGCGGGACGACATAGAAGCCCGAGAGCAGCACCCGGTCGAGTGCTCGCACGGAAGAGACGAAATCCTCTCTTGTTTTCGCTTTGAGAAGGGAATCGATCATGCGGTCTATGGCCGGAGAGGTAGCCCCTGCGTAGTTGAAGGAACCATCCTTTTGAGCCGCCTCGGAGCCCCAGCGATTGCGCTGCTCGTTCCCGGGAGAGGCCGAGGCTGGCCAAGTCCACTGGATCATGTCGTATTCGAAACGGGAGATTCGGCGCCAGTATTGGACGTCGTCCACGAGGCGGACACGAGCAGTGACCCCGATCCGCTCGAGGGCTTGCGCGTAATTCAAGGCCAGACGCTCCTGATAGCGCGAGTTCACGAGCATCTCGAACCGAAAAGGCGCTCCGGTTTTCCTCTGGCGAAGAACGTTGTTCTTAAGGTCCCAGCCAGCCTCCGAAAGCAGGGCTAAAGCTCGGCGCGCCATGTCCCTGTCACGGCCCGTTCCATCCGCTGAGGGAGGCGACCAGCGGCCTTCCATAATGTCTTCGCGGACAGCTCCGGGAAATGGGGCGAGCAGTTCCCGTTCATGCTCCGTGGCGGGCCTTCCCGTGGAGGCGAGGTCGGAACCGGCGAAGAAGCTGTCTGAGCGTTTGAGAGAACCGTAGAACAGATTGCGGTTCAGCCAGTCGAAGTCGAACAGATAGCCCAGAGCCTCCCGCACCCTGACATCGGCGAAGAGGCCGCGCCGGGTGTTGAAGACGAAACCGTTCATGCCCTTTGGCAACAGGATGGGAAGCATTTCGCGCTTGATCCGCCCATCCCTGACAGCGGGAAAATCATAGCCGGTCGCCCATCGCGTCGGGTCGCCTTCCAGCCGGTAATCGTACAGCCCCGCCTTGAACGCCTCGAACATGGTGTTGGCATCGCGGTAGAGATCGAAGCGGATTTCATCGAAATTGTAGAGCCCGCGCAGGACGGGCAGATCCTCGGCCCAAAAGTCCTTTCGGCGCTTCAGCACCACACGCTCGCCGGGCCGCACATCGGTTATGGTGTAGGGGCCGGAGCCGATGGGAGGGGTGAGGGTCGTGCGCTCGAAGGTATCCGGATCGGTCGCATGAGCCGCGAAGATCGGCATCATGGCAATCAGCAGCGGCAGTTCCCTGTCGTTGGCTCCGGATAGATCGAAGCGGATGCGGAGAGGATCCTGAACCTCGACATTTACCACCTGCCCGAAGCTCGTCCGATAAAACGGCTTTCCGTGCTTCTTCAGCAACTCGAAAGTGAAACGCACATCCTCCGCCGTCAGAGCGTGGCCGTCCGAGAAGCGGGCTTTTGGGTTGAGATGGAAGGTTACGAAGCTGCGGTCTTCGGGAAGCTCGACCGATTCGGCGACCAGTCCATAGAGCGTGAACGGCTCGTCCTGAGAACGGATCATCAGGCTCTGGACCACATAGGCCGGAATGGCTGGCGGGGCGACGCCGAGGACGATGAAAGGGTTGAGGCTGTCGAACGTCCCCTGGATCGCCAGGGTGATTCGTCCGCCTTTCGGCGCGTCTGGGTTGGCATAGGGCAGGTGAGGGAACCCGGCCGGAAGCGCAGGCTCTCCATGCATGGCGATGCCGTGGCGCAGAGTCTCGGCTCCGGCTGCGACCATCGGCCCAAAAGTTGCCGCCACGAGGATGGCGAAAAAGCCTAGAATCCTTGTAAATCTGTAGTTCATGGAGCTCCGGCTATGTATCGGCGCTTCCTTGGCAATATTGTACAAAAAGTTGCCGGAAGTGACTGGAAACCTAGCACACGAAAGGTTAAAGGAGCGCCACAGGTCATGTCTTCGCCGCATTCGGCAAAGATTCACCGTCCCATTACAGGTTTAAGAACGCCGATTTCCAGCGGCCCATTCAAGAGCCGAACCTTTCGACTGAAGAGGAAGTAACGACATGTCAATCGCGACACGCATCGCGAGCTTGGGGGGCACCTACGGCCTGGCGACCGCCCTGGCCCTTCTCGCCAGCGCACCCGCTTTCGCTCAGGCTCAGCCGAAGCCTGCGGCTCCTGCTGCTCAGCCCGCGCGCCCTGCTGCTCCGGCTGCCGGCCAGCCTGCACAGGCTCAGCAGCCTGCCGGTCCCACGGTCGTCCAGGTGAAGGCCGAGCCTTCTCAGCCGGAATGGACCAAGGTTTGCGGCAAGGACCAGAACACCAACACCGAGATCTGCTACACCACCCGCGATTTCGTCTCGGATCAGGGTCAGCCGGTGCTTGCTCTTGCCGTCTACGACGTCAAAGGCCAGCAGGCTCAGAAGGTCGTCCGTTTCGTGATGCCGCTCGGCCTGCTTCTGCAGCCCGGCCTTCGCTTCGCCGTCGATCAGGGTCAGGCGACCTCCGGCCGCTTCGTGATGTGCCTGCCCAACGGCTGCTTCGCCGAGGCCCCGGTGAAGGACGACTTCATCGCCTCCCTTAAGAAGGGCGCGAACCTGAACGTGAGCGTTCAGAACCAGGTTGGCCGCGAGATCACCTTCGCTGTCCCGGCTGCCGGCTTCGCCAAGTCCTTCGACGGTCCCCCGATCGACCCGAAGGTGCTCGAAGAGCAGCAGAAGAAGCTGCAGGAAGAGCTCCAGAAGAAGAGCGAAGAGATGCGCCAGAAGATGCTCCAGGGCCAGGGCGGCGCTGCCGCTCCGAGCGCTCAGGCTGCTCCCAAGCCCTGATCTGGACCTCAGACAAAAAGAAACGCCGGGCTCATCGCCCGGCGTTTTCATTTATGCGGCTGGATCAATGGGCGAGGATCGGTTTGGCCCGATAGCCGCCGTTCGGCTCGCGCACGAACAATTCCTCGATCATGGGATTGCGCAACGGCTCGTCCGAAGAGTCAGGTATCAGGTTCTGCTCGGACACGTAGGCAATATACTCGGTATCGGCGTTCTCGGCGAAGAGGTGATAGAAGGGCTGGTCCTTACGGGGGCGGACGTCCTCGGGAATGGACAGCCACCACTCTTCCGTGTTGTCGAACTCCGGGTCCACATCGAAGATGAGGCCCCTGAAATCGAACACGCGATGCCTGACCACTTGGCCGATCGCGAATCTCGCTGAACTCGCTTTCATGGGCATTGGTCTAACTCCTTGCCCCTGCATATAGCCAGCTGTACCCGAATTGCCAAATCGGCGGCCGTCACAATTCGGAGAGCCGTATCAAGAGCTTAACTTTCAGACAGGCCTGGATGGCGGATCGGATCCCTGCGCAAGGGCCTGCGAGGATTGCATTTTTGGTCTGAAGGCCTTCCAAAGGCGGGATTGCTGCTAAGGTGGAACCTTGCGAGAAGAACAGCCCCTTGTTCTCGCCTTTCATCCTTCGCATCGGGAGCCCGCGATGTCCGACCTGATCGGGCTTTTCAACCTGCTTGCCCCATTCTTCGGCCTGATCGGGCTCGGCTTCTTCTGCGGTAAATTCGTCAAGCAGCCTGAGAGCGGCTTGGCCTGGATGCAGTTCTTCCTGATCTATGTGGCGCTACCATGCCTGTTCTTTCGGCTGATCGCGGATAAGCCTTTGGATCAGCTGGCGAACTGGTCGTTCATCGCGGCCACGACCTTTTCGACGGCTTTCGCCTTCCTTGTGTCTTTTGCCGTAGGCTGGCGGCACACGAAGGAACTGCCGCAATCCGTGATGCAGGGTGTTGCCGGTTCCTATTCCAACATCGGCTACATGGGGCCGCCGCTGATCCTGGCAGCGATTGGACCTGCTGCCAGCGCCCCGGTCGTTCTCATCTTCGTGTTCGACAGCCTGTTTCTGTTCTCCGTTGTTCCGCTCCTCATGTCGGTTGCGGGTGTGGAGAAGCTGAACCTATCGGCGACGATCCGCCGGATCGTTTGGCGGATCGTCACCCATCCCTTCAATGTGGCCACGGCGCTCGGCGTTGCTGCGAGTTATCTTCATCTTGAGGTGCCGGGCCCGATCAATCAGATCGTCACGTGGCTGTCCGGCTCCGCCGCGCCCTGCGCGTTGTTCCTGCTGGGGGTCACCGTCGCGTTGCGGCCGCTGGGCCGGATCCCGGCTGAGGTGCCGACGCTGGTCTTCATCAAGCTTGTTCTGCACCCGTTGCTGGTCTGGGTGGTTCTGTCGGCTCTCGGCGATTTCGGACAGACCTGGACCTACGCGGCGATGATCATGGCCGCGCTGCCGCCGGCCCTCAACATCTTCGTCATCTCCACTCAGTACAATGTGGGCGTAGAGCGCGCCTCCGCCTGCGTGCTCGTAGGCACGCTGCTATCGATCGTCACACTGACGGCGGTTCTCTACTTCACCACGAAGACGGGCATCATGCCTTACGACCTTTTCCCTTAACCCCCCGAGACATCCTGCATCAGGCGCGGCGCGCCCATATGGGGCAGCACGCCTTCGCGCATGACGGCACGGCGCAGGAAGCCGATTTTGCTGAGGGCAAGGAGACCCGCGCCTCGGGCGAGGTCGGCTGGGAGGAAGCCGGTGAGAAGAGTTCGGTTGAGCCCATCGACGGCCGCCGTCCGCAAGCGGACATCGAGATCGCGGCTGCGCTGGTACTGGCGCAGGGTTTCAGGAGACCCTGGCTCCCGCCCGTTGTTGAAGGCGTCCACCACCGCATCCCTCAATGAGGCCACATCGCGGAAACCGAGATTGAGGCCCTGCGCTCCGATCGGCGGGAAGACATGCGCCGCTTCTCCGACAAGCGCCAAGCGGGGAGCGCCATAACGATTGACCGATAAGCCGCTCATCGGCACCAGCCCCCGAGGTCCGTCGATGCGCATCGCTCCAAGAAGCGACTGGGCCTGCCGTTCGATGGCGAGGGCCAGGGACCGATCATCGAGCTTGGAAAGCTTCTCCGCCTGCTTCTGGCTGGTCACCCAGACAAGGCTCGAGCGCTTGCCGGGCAGGGGGACGAGGGTGAAGGGGCCAAAGCGGGTGTGGAACTCGGTGGAAGTTTCCCGGTGTTCCCTGTCATGCGCGAGTATCGCGGTAAGGGCCGTCTGGGGATAGGACCAGGTTTGGGTCTCGATCCCGGCGATCTGGCGCAGTCTGGAGTTCCGGCCGTCCGCGGCCACCACGAGATTCACCTCGACCTCGGAGCCGTCGGCGAGGGAGATGATGGCTCGGTCAGCCTCGGCACGGAAATCGGTCGCGTGCTCGGTCAGAACGGTCAGGTTCTCGTAGGCACGGGCGGATTCGGCCAGTTCCTCCACGAGGGTGGCGTTCTCGATGTTCCAGCCGAAAGCGTCGAGGTCGATCTCGCGGGCAGAAAAGGAGACGGGGGGCGGGCGGAAAAGGCTGCCCGTATCGTCCACGATCCGCATGGTTTCAAGGGGGGCGGCCTCGGAGATAAGGGACGGCCAGACGCCAAGGGCCTCCAGGAAACGGATGGAGCCGTTGAGCAGGGCGACGGTGCGCCCGTCGCGGCGCGCGTCCAGCCCGCCGATCAGAACAGTCTCGAAGCCGTCGCGGGCGAAGGCGAGGGCTGCGCTCAATCCTGCGGCTCCGGCCCCAACAATAGCAATGCTATAGCTTTTTCTGCTCAAAACTTTCCCCGGCATCTGATCGCGAACGGCTTGCCGACTCACAATAAACCATGGATTCGCCATTGCCGACCTATGCGGCGCATCCCTATGATCGTTATCCCTGGTTCTTGTCGGACCGTCTTCCAATTTTAAGTCAGAGTCGCTTGCGTGAAGGCAGACGTATCACCCTCCGGCCCACCCCTTGTCGAGCTTAAAGGGATCAGCAAGCGTTATGGCGACCTGCTCGCCAATGACCGCATCGATCTGGCCATCGAACCGGGCGAAATTCATGCCCTGCTTGGTGAGAATGGTGCAGGCAAGTCGACCCTGGTCAAGATTCTCTATGGTGTGATCGAGCCCAGCGCGGGCGAAATCCGGTGGGAGGGCAGGCCCGTCACCATCGGTTCCCCCGTCGAGGCGCGGGCTCTCGGCCTTGGCATGGTGTTCCAGCACTTCTCTCTTTTCGATGAGATGACCGTCGCCGAGAATATCGCCGTCGCGCTCTCCTCGGAATGGAGCCTCGCCACGGTCCGCAGCCGTCTGAGCGAGATCAGCCGCACCTATGGCCTTGCCCTCGATGCCGACCGGGCCGTTTGGACCCTGTCCGCCGGCGAACGCCAGCGCATCGAAATCGTCCGCTGCCTCCTGCAGAATCCGCGCCTGCTGATCCTCGACGAGCCGACATCGGTTCTGACGCCGCAGGAGGCCGAGCATCTCTTCGGCACCCTGGACAAGCTCTCGGCGGAAGGGTGCTCGATCCTCTATATCTCTCACAAGCTCGAAGAAGTGCGCCGCCTCTGCCGCCGCGCCACGATCCTGCGGGCTGGGCGCGTGGTGGCGACCATCGATCCGCGTGCGAGCACGGCACGAGAGATCGCGGCACTGATGGTCGGCAACGAAGTCGGCGAGATCCGCACCGATGCGCCCCATGTGCCTCAAGGCGAGGTTTTGCGGGTAAGCCATCTCGACATGCCCCCCGTCGGGCTGCACGGGCAGGCCCTGAAGGATATCAATCTCGTGGCTCGCGCAGGCGAGGTCATCGGCATCGCGGGCGTTGCCGGCAATGGGCAGAGCGAGTTGTTCGCCGCCCTGTCCGGTGAGCGTCTGGCCACCCGCGCCGATGCGGTCACCATTGCAGGCAGGGCCTGCGGATTGCTGGGCATCGAGGCCCGCCGCCGGCTTTCGGCTGCTTTCGTTCCCGAGGAGCGGCTGGGCCACGCGGCGGCTCCGACCCATCGCCTGAGCGAGAACACGCTGATTTCCCATGCCTCGACCGAGGTCCGCTCCGGCTTCATTCTTCTCAATGCCGCCAAGCGATTGGCCCGCGCGATCATCAATAGCTTCGACGTTCGTACGCCGGAAGGCGACCCGCAGGCGCGCAAGCTGTCCGGCGGCAACCTGCAGAAATTCGTGATTGGACGTGAAGTTATTCGCAAGCCGAAGCTGCTCATCGTCGACCAGCCCACCTGGGGGGTGGATGCAGGCGCTGCGCGTCTCATCCGGCAATCTCTCGTGGATCTGGCTCGCGAAGGCAGCGCCGTCGTGGTGGTCAGCCAGGATCTCGACGAGCTGTTCGAGGTGGCCGATCAGATGGCGGTGATCCATCAGGGAATGTTGAGCCCGCAAAAGCCTATCGGCGAATGGACCAAGGAGGCGGTCGGCCTTGAAATGCTAGGCGTGGCTCAAGCTCAAGGAGGCGCTCATGCGGTTTGAGCTGACGCCTCGTATTTCCGTTTCGCCCGTTGCACGTACGCTCGCGCCGGTTGCCGCCTTCATCACGGCGTTCCTTATCGCAGGCTTCGTGATCTGGCTCATGGGCCGTTCGCCGGTCGATGCCTTCAACGTCTATGTTCTCCACCCTTTGAGCGATCCCTGGTCGTTGCAGGAGTTGCTCGTCAAGGCGACGCCTCTCGCGCTCATCGCCATCGGCCTGTCCTATTGCTTTCGGGCCAGCCTCTGGAATATCGGCGCCGAAGGCCAGTATGTCATGGGCGCGATCTTCGGCAGCTGGCTGGCGCTGAAAACGCATGGCACGGATGCCGGTGTTTGGGTGCTGCCGCTGATGCTGATCCTCGGCGTGATCGGCGGCGCGCTTTACGGCCTGATCCCAGCTTTCCTGAAGACGCGCTTCGGCGTCAACGAAATCCTGACCAGCCTCATGTTGGTCTATGTGGCGCAATTGACCCTCGATTATCTGGCGCGCGGCCCTTGGCGCGATCCGAAGGGGTTCAACTTCCCGCAATCGGTCACCTTCGATCCCTCGGCGACTCTGCCTCCCATCTTTGAGGCAGGCCGGGTTCACTATGGCTTCGTGTTCGCCTTGATCGCGGTTGCTGTGACCGCGGTGGTGCTGGGCCGAACCCTTTTCGGCTACCGCCTGAAACTCACCGGCGACGCGCCGCGCGCTGCGCGGTTCGCAGGCTTCAGCTCCAAGACGACGGTCATGGCCGTGTTCGCGATCTCTGGCGGTCTTGCGGGATTGGCAGGCATCACGGAAGTGTCCGGTCAGATCGGGCAAATTCAGCCGTCGATCTCGCCGGGCTATGGCTTCACAGCCATCACGGTCGCGTTCCTGGGGCGACTCAATCCCATCGGCATTCTCGTCGCGGCCCTCGTGGTCGCGCTCACCTTCATCGGCGGTGAGAGCGCCCAGATCATGCTGAAGCTGCCGCTCGATCTCACGCAAGCATTCCAAGGCATATTGCTGCTCTGCGTTCTGTCCGCCGATGCGCTGGTCAGCTATCGGGTACGTCTCGTTACACGGGGAGGGGGCAAATGACCATTTTCGAGGCCATTCTCCTCACCATCGTGACCGCTTCGACGCCGCTTTTGATCGCGGCCCTCGGGGAACTCGTCACGGAACGCTCGGGCGTCTTGAATCTCGGCGTTGAAGGCATGATGGCCATGGGGGCCGCGTGCAGCTTCGCCGCCGCCGTGAGCTTCGATTCCACTCTGCTCGGCGTTGCCGCGGGCATTCTGGCGGGCGCTTTCATGGCGGCGCTCTTCGCGCTGGTTGTCCTGGGCTTTGCCGCAAATCAGGTCGGGTCCGGGCTGGCGTTGACCATTTTCGGCCTGGGATTGTCCGGCCTGATCGGCGCTCCTTTCGTCGGTGCCCGGCGCGACCCCATTCCGCATGTCGACGTCCCTGTCCTGAGCGATATCCCCTATATCGGTCGCCTCTTTTTTGAGCAGGATCTTTTCGTCTACGCCTCTTTCGCGCTCACTGTCCTGATCGCGGTCTATCTGACACGGACCCGCTCGGGCCTGACGTTGCGTTCCATTGGAGAGAACCATACCTCGGCGAATGCCCTTGGGCTTCCGGTCCTCCGCACCCGCTTCCTCGCAATCCTGTTCGGGGGAGCCTGCGCGGGTCTGGCGGGAGCTTATCTTGCGCTTGTCTATACCCGCTTCTGGTCGCCGGGAATGACCGCCGGGCGCGGCTGGATCGCTCTTGCGCTCGTGGTCTTCGCCGCTTGGCGTCCCGGTTGGCTTCTGGTGGGAGCCTATATCTTCGGTGCGGCGACGGTGTTGCAATTGCACGCCCAGGCGGCGCAGTTCGGCGTACCGTCCCAGGTGCTCTCGGCTGTTCCCTATCTGGCCACGATCATCGCCCTTCTTCTCCTTTCGATACGTCATGGCCGAGCTATCGGCGCACCGGGTTCCCTGGGTGCCCCCTTCGTGCCCGACCGATAGGCAGGGTGATGAAATTGTGAGCAAAGTGATTCTTGCCAGAAGCCGTCAGACCTGCAAGGGATGTCTGGAATTCTAACCTCGGGGGTACGAGCATGTTTTCGCGTAAACTCTTTGGAGCCATGGCAGGCGTCGCAGTCGCCGCCCTGTCGGCGACCGGCGCCCTGGCGCAGGCTAAGGACAAGATCAAAGTCGGCTTCATCTATGTGGGTCCGGTCGGCGATCACGGCTGGAGCTACCAGCACGATCAGGGACGTCAGGCCATCGAGAAGGCCTTCCCCGGCAAGGTCACCACGACCTACGTGGAAAGCGTTCCCGAGGCTGACTCGGAGCGTGCCATCGAGCAGCTTGCCCGTACCGGCCACGACCTGATCTTCACGACCTCGTTCGGCTTCATGGAGCCGACCCTGAAGGTCGCCAAGAAGTACCCGAACATCAAGTTCGAGCATGCCACCGGCTTCAAGCGGGCTCCGAACCTGTCGACCTATGCGGCGAAGTTCCACGAAGGCCGCTACATCATCGGCCAGATCGCGGGCAAGATGACCAAGTCGAACACCATCGGCTATGTGGGCGCCTTCCCGATTCCGGAAGTGATCGCCGGCATCAACGCCTTCTATCTCGGCGCGCAGTCCGTGAACCCGGACGTCAAGATCAAGATCGTGTTCGCCAACACCTGGTATGACCCGGCCAAGGAAGGCGATGCCGCCAAGGCTCTGCTCGACCAAGGCGTGGACATGCTGGCCCAGCACACGGACAGCCCGGCCCCGATCCAGGCCGCCGAGGCCCGCGGCAAGTTCGGCTTCGGCCAGGCTTCCGACATGGAGCGTTTCGCCCCCAAGGCCCAGTTGACCGCTATCGTCGACAACTGGAACGACTACTACGTCGAGCGCACCAAGGCCGTTCTCGACGGCACCTGGAAGTCTCAGGACGTCTGGGGTGGCATCAACTCCCACATGGTCGTCATGACGCCTTACAAGAACATGCCCGACGACGTGAAGAAGCTCGCTCAGGAGACTGAGGCCGCTATCAAGGCCGGCACGCTGAACCCCTTCAAATGCCCGGTCATCGGCCAGGACGGTAAGGAGATCGAGTGCAAGGGTAACGGCGCACTCTCCGACGAGCAGGTTCTCGGCATGAACTTCTACGTGAAGGGCATCGAGGACAAGATCCCGCAATAAGCGGCGATACGCGATCTCTTGAAGAAGGCAGCCGAGAGATCGGCTGCCTTTTTTGTTTGGTAGCTATAGCTATCCGTCGAGTGAGGAGAGCGAGAATGGGTGAGCCCGCAATCATCATACCGAGCGATGCCAGCGTCCTGATCGTAGCGGATGTTCAGCACGACTTCCTGCCCGGCGGAGCGCTCGCTGTGCCGGACGGGGATGCCGTGATCGAGCCGATCAATCGGCTCGCGAAAATCTTCCGGCATGTGGTTCTGACCCAGGATTGGCACCCGGAGGGACATGCCTCCTTCGCTTCAACGCACGCGGACAGGAAGCCATTCGATATTATTGAGCTGCACTATGGATCACAGGTTCTTTGGCCGGATCATTGCGTGCAGGGAACGCCCGGTGCGGAAATGTCGCCCGAGCTCAAGATTCCTCACGCTCAGCTCATCATCCGCAAAGGCTACGATACCGGTATCGACAGCTATTCGGGTTTCAAGGAAGCCGACCGCAAAACCTTGACGGGTCTGGAAGGCTATCTCAAGGAACGTGGCTTCCGCCAGGTATTCTGCGCCGGTCTCGCGTTGGATTTCTGCGTGGCATGGACCGCAATCGATGCCGCGGCGGCTGGGTTTGAAACCTATCTGATCGAGGATGCCTCGCGGGCCATCGATACAAATGGTTCGCTCGACAGGGCCAAAAAAGATTTGAGCGCCGCCGGTGTTCGCATGATCGGCAGCGCTCAGATTTCAGCAGGTTAGAGGAGCGGCTTAAACAGCCGTCCCGTGAAGGTCGTACTCGTCCGAGCTTTCGATCTTCACGTTGACGATCTCGCCGGGCTTCAGTGGCGTCTTCGACGCCACATAGACCACGCCGTCGATCTCGGGCGCGTCGTACTTCGTGCGGCCCGTCGCAACGGTTGCGCCCTGCTCATCAATGATGACGGGCAGCGTCTTGCCGACGCGGCCCTTCAGCAGCTTGGCGCTGACCTTCTGCTGCGTCTGCATGAAACGGTGCCAGCGCTCTTCCTTGACTTCGTCAGGCACAGCGCCTGCGATGTCGTTGGCAGGCGCGCCCTGGACGGGCTCGTACTGGAAGCAACCGGCGCGGTCGATCTTCGCTTCCTCCAGCCACTGCATCAGCAGGTCCACATCCGCTTCCGTCTCGCCCGGGAAGCCGACGAGGAAGGTGGAGCGGATGGCGAGGTCAGGGCAGATCTCACGCCACTTCTTGATGCGCTCCAGGGTCTTTTCCTGGTTGCCGGGGCGGCGCATGGCCTTGAGCACGGAAGGCGAGGCGTGCTGGAAGGGGATGTCGAGATAGGGAAGGATCTTGCCCTCCGCCATGAGCGGAATGACCTCGTCCACATGCGGATAGGGATAGACGTAGTGCATGCGCACCCACATGCCGAGTTCGCCGAGCTCCTTGCCGAGTTCGTAGAACCGCGTGCGAACCTCGCGGTCCTTCCACATGCTGGGCTGATACTTGATGTCGAGACCATAGGCGCTGGTGTCCTGCGAGATCACCAGAACTTCCTTCACGCCGGCCTTGGCGAGTTTTTCGGCTTCGCGCAGCACGTCGCCGATGGGGCGGCTGACGAGATCGCCGCGCAGCTTGGGAATGATGCAGAAGGTGCAGCGGTTGTTGCAGCCTTCGGAAATCTTCAAATAGGCGTAATGGCGAGGCGTGAGCTTCACCCCCTGCGGCGGCACGAGATCGACGAAGGGATCGTGCGCGGGCGGAGCGGCCTGATGAACCGCGGACACGACCGATTCATACGCCTGCGGTCCCGTGATCGCGAGCACGTTCGGAAAATGCTCGCGGATCTGCTCGGGCTCGGCGCCCATGCAGCCGGTGACGATGACCTTGCCGTTCTCGGCCATGGCCTCGCCGATAGCCTCCAGGGACTCGGCCTTGGCGCTGTCCAGGAAGCCGCAGGTATTGACGATGACCACGTCGGCCCCGTCATGCTCCTTGGTCAGTTGATAACCCTGGGCGCGAAGCTGCGTGATGATGCGCTCGGAATCGACCAGGGCCTTCGGACAGCCCAGGGACACGAACGAGACTTTGGGTGCGGGAGCATTCATCCGCGAAATTCCAATCTAGAAGCCAAACGGACATCGAGAGGCCTCCCTTGAAGAGCGGCTTTGGTGCGAAATCAGGGCAGGAGAGCCTGTGATCGGTAGCGCTGAGCAGCCTGTCGGGCGCGCTGCGAACCGGTGACCTCGCAGCCTTGAAGGGCTGCTTCTCAAGACGATGCCGCACTTCGCGCAGGCGCTCTTGAAGAGGGAGCGCGCGTCTGAAGCGCCGGAATGCCTTACAACAGGGCACCCGTTATTACAACACCGAACCGATTGCTCGGGAGATCAAACCTAAGCCGCTAAGCTGTTGAACGGCTTAGGTTGTTCTGGCCTGCTGTGCGCCTGCGGCAAGTGGCGCCCGATGGGTTCGGCTCTATCGTCCCCAGCGCAGAACCATCGGATCAAGACGCCGGGCGATCTCGATGAGTCCTTTCCGGGTTTCCGGATGCAGGGGCTGGAGCGGATGGCGGACGGCCTCGGACTTGATCACGCCGCCCTCCTTCATGAGCGCCTTGGCGGCGGAAAGGCCGCATTGCCGGTTCTCATAATTAATGAGGGGCAGCCAGCGCTCATAGGCGGCAGCGGCTTCCTCGCGATTTCCTGCGAAATAAGGATCGATGATCTTGCGGATGCCGTCCGGATAGGCGCCGCCCGTCATGGCGCCCGTTGCTCCCGCATCGAGATCGGCCATGAGAGTGATCGCCTCCTCGCCATCCCATGGGCCTTCGATGGCGTCCCCACCGAGCGCGATGATCTCGCGCAGCTTGTTGGCCGTTCCCGCCACCTCGATCTTGAAATAGGAGACGTTGGCGATTTCCTTGGCCATCCGCGCCAGGAAGGACGGCGACAGACTGGTGCCCGCCATCGGCGCGTCCTGGATCATGATCGGGATGGTGATGGCATCCGATACCCTGCGGAAGAACTCGTAAATGCCGGGCTCGGACACACGCAGTGTCGCGCCGAAGAAGGGCGGCATGATCATCACCATGGCGGCGCCCGCTGCTTCAGCCCGACTGGAGCGGTCGGCGCAGATCTCGGTCGAGAAATGGCTCGTGGTGACGATCACCGGAACGCGTCCGGCCACGTGGTCGAGCACGGTATGCATCACCGCATCGCGCTCGGCATCGGTGAGCAGGAACTGCTCTGAGAAGTTGGCGAGGATGCAGAGGCCATCCGAGCCCGCTTCGATCATGAAGTCGATGGCGCGCTTCTGTCCTTCTAAATCGAGTTGGCCGTTATCGCTGAAGATGGTTGGTGCGACCGGATAAACGCCGCGATAGGGGCGGACCGAGGACCTGCCGAACGAAGACATATTCTCTCCCTATAGTCTTTTTGCTTGAACGTGGTGTCAATGGTTGTCGCGGGCGACGGGCGAGCCGGATTTTCCGACGAGAAAATCGAGATCCGCACCTTTATCGGCCTGCATGACATGATCGATATACATTTTCAGATAGCCACGGGTGGCGTGCGGCTGCGGCGGCGTCCAGGCCGAACGGCGGCGTTCCAGTTCCTCGGCCTCCACATGGAGATGCAGGCTGCGGGCAGCCACGTCGAGGGTGATGAGATCCCCGTTTTGCACGAAGGCCAGCGGACCGCCCGCGGTGGCCTCGGGAGCCACATGCAGGACGACGGTTCCGTAAGCCGTGCCGGACATGCGCGCATCCGAAATGCGGATCATGTCGCGCACGCCTTTCCTCAGGAGCTTCTGAGGCAGGGGCATGTTGCCCACCTCGGCCATGCCGGGGTAGCCCTTTGGGCCGCAATTCTTCAGCACCATGATGCATGTCTCGTCGATGTCGAGCGTGTCATCGTCGATGCGGTGATGCAGTTCCTCGATGGATTCGAACACCACGGCGCGTCCTGTATGTTTCATCAGCTCCGGGGACGCGGCCGAAGGCTTGATGACCGCACCGTTGGGCGCAAGGTTGCCCCGCAGGATCGCGATGCCTGCTTCCGGCTTGAAGGGCTCCTCGAAGGTCGTGATGACCTCGCGGTTCCAGCAGGGCGCGTCCTTCACGTTTTCCCAGATCGGCTTGCCGTTCACGGTGGGAGCATCCTTGTGCAGCAGGCCGCGCTCGCCCAACGCACGCAGGACGACCGGCAGGCCGCCCGCGTAATAGAAATCTTCCATCAGGAAGCGGCCGGATGGCATGAGATCGACGAGGCAATGGACGTCGCGGCCGAGGCGGTCGAAATCGTCCAGTGTCAGCTCGATCCCGGCCCGTCCCGCGATGGCGAGCAGATGAACGACGGCGTTGGTCGAGCCGCCGATGGCCGCAAGCGTGCGGATGGCGTTCTCGAATGCCTGGCGCGTCAGGACCTTCGAGAGCGTAAGATCCTCGTTGACCATCTCGACGATGCGACGGCCTGCCATGCGGGCAAGGTGATTGCGGCGCGCGTCCGCTGCCGGAATGGCGGCGTTCTCCGGCAACCCGACGCCCAGCGCTTCGACCATCGAAGCCATCGTCGAGCCCGTGCCCATGGTCATGCAATGACCGGCCGAACGGTTCATCGCACCTTCGGCCTCGTGGAACTCCTGCAGAGTCACTTCCCCGGCGCGCAACTGCTCGCTCATGGAAATGATGTTCGTGCCCGAACCGATGATCTTGCCCCGATAGACGCCCCGCAGCTGCGGGCCGCCCGAGACGCCGATCGTGGGAAGGTCGGCGGAGGCTGCGCCCATCAACAGGGCAGGGGTGGTCTTGTCGCAGCCCATGAGCAGGACGACACCGTCGAGCGGATGGGCGCGGATGGCCTCCTCCACATCCATGGCTGCCAGGTTGCGGAAGAGCATGGCGGTCGGGCGCATGGTGACCTCGCCGAGCGAGGATACGGGAAACTCCAGCGGGAATCCGCCCGCATCGAGCACACCGTACTTCACATGTTCAGCGATGGTCCTGAAATGGGCGTTGCAGGGCGTAAGCTCTGACCAGGTGTTGCAGATCCCGATGACCGGACGCCCCTCGAACTGGTCCTGAGGGAAGCCGCTGTTCTTGAGGAAGGAGCGGTAATAAAAGCCCATCTTGTCCTGCCGGCCGAACCAGGCCTGGCTTCGCAATTGGCGTTTCTTAGTGTCTTCGCTCATCTTTTTGTCGCCCTAAAAAATCTGCGGCAGCGCTCAGAGAAAATCGGCAGCTACGACTAACGTCGGATGGTTGTCATTCTTCGTGCATATAATATGATAAATAGGTGGCTGTTAAGGCTGCTAAAGTCTAAAATCAACGAAAGCAGTGGGAGAAAACGCATGAAGGCTCGTCATCTTCTGACGACAATCGGTATGGCTGCACTGATGCTGTCGTCTGGCGCGGCTTACGCCCAAAGCAAAATGACCGTGGGCTTTTCGCAGGTCGGATCGGAATCCGGTTGGCGCGCCGCGGAGACCAAAGTTTCCAAGATCGAAGCCGACAAGCGCGGCATCGATCTGAAGATCTCGGATGCCCAGCAGAAGCAGGAAAACCAGATCCGCGCCGTCCGCTCGTTCATCGCGCAGGGCGTCGATGCCATTCTCCTCGCTCCGGTCGTCGCGACGGGGTGGGACGCGGTGCTGAAGGAGGCCAAGGAGGCGAAGATTCCGGTGGTCCTGCTCGACCGTTCCATCGAGACGAAGGACGACTCTCTCTATCTCACTGCGGTGACCTCCGACACGGTCTATGAGGGCAAGGTGGCCGGTGAGTGGCTCGCCAAGGAAACCGGCGGCAAGTGCAATGTGGTCGAGTTGCAGGGCACTGTCGGATCGAGCCCGGCGATCAACCGCAAGAAGGGCTTCGACGAGGTCGTGGCCGCCAATCCGGGCATGAAGATCATCCGTACCCAATCAGGCGACTTCACCCGCACCAAGGGCAAGGAAGTGATGGAGAGCTTCATCAAGGCCGAGGGCGGCGGCAAGAATATCTGCGCGGTCTACGCCCATAACGACGACATGGCTATCGGGGCCATCCAGGCTATCAAGGAAGCGGGACTGAAGCCGGGCAAGGACATCAAGATCGTGTCCATCGATGCCGTGCCGGATATCTTCAAGGCCATGGCCGACGGTGAAGCCAACGTGACAGTCGAACTGACGCCCAACATGGCAGGCCCCGCCCTCGATGCGCTCGTGGCCTACAAGAAGGACGGCACCGCACCGAAGAAGTGGATCCAGACCGAGTCCAAGGTCTTCACGCCAGAGACGGCTTCGGCAGAGTACGAGAAGCGCAAGGAACTCTACTGATCGCTTCAACCCAATGGCGGCAGGCGAAAAGCTCGCCTGCCGCTTCTCGTGTTCCGCCCCTGGCGGATCATCATGGAATGGGGAGAGGCTGATGCCGCTGTTGGACGAGCGTTCCGATCTGCTCGAGATCAAGGAGCTCACAAAGGGATTTCCGGGCGTTCAGGCGCTGGATCATGTGGATTTCACCCTCTATGCGGGCGAGATTCATGGCCTCCTGGGCGAGAACGGCGCCGGCAAGTCCACGCTGATCAAGGTGCTGACAGGCGTGTTCCGGCGCGATGGCGGGACCATTCGCCTCGATGGCCTGGATATCGAGGCGCGCGATCCGGCGGATGCTCTCTCGCTGGGGATCGGCACCGTCTATCAGGAAGTCAATCTCCTTCCCAATCTCTCTGTCGCCGAAAATCTTTTCATCGGTCGCCAACCCCATCGCTTCGGTCTCGTGCGCACCGGCGAGATGCGCCGCCGCTCGGCGGAAATCCTTTCGGCCTACGGCCTCGACATCAATGTCGCCGATCCTCTGGGCAGCTTCTCGGTGGCGGTTCAGCAGATCGTGGCTATCGCCCGGGCCGTCGATCTCTCGGCCAAGGTGCTGATCCTCGACGAGCCGACGGCCAGCCTCGACGCGCAGGAGGTGGAGACGCTTTTCCGCATCCTGAAGGACTTGAAGACGCGTGGCATCGGCATCGTCTTCGTCACGCATTTTCTGGATCAGGTCTACGCCATTTGCGACCGGATCACGGTTCTGCGCAATGGGCGGCTGGTCGGATCCCGCCCGACATCCTCGCTGTCGCGCATCGAGCTGGTCTCGATGATGCTCGGGCGCGAATTGGCCGCGGAGGCCCTCCATCGCAATCAACGCCCAACCGTTACCGGAGAGCCTCTCGTCGCGTTCAAAGGATACGGCAAGCGCCGCCTCATGGAACCTTTCGATCTGGAGGTCCGTCCCGGCGAGGTCGTGGGACTTGCGGGACTTCTCGGCTCGGGCCGCACGGAAACGGCCAAGCTGGTCTTCGGGATCGAACGCGCGGACAGCGGCGATGCTTTCGTCGACGGCAAGCCGGTCCGCATCGCGTCGCCCCGGGACGCGTCGCGCTTGCGTTTCGGCTTCACGCCCGAGGACCGCAAGACGGAAGGCATCGTCGCGGAGCTGTCCATCCGCGAAAACATCATCCTTGCGCTACAGGCGCAGCGGGGATGGCTGCACCCGATCCCCCGGCGCAAGCAGGATGAGATCGCCAACCGCTTCATCAAGCTCCTCGATATCCGCACTCCCGATGCGGAAAAGCCTATCGGGCTTCTCTCGGGCGGCAATCAGCAGAAAGCGCTTTTGGCGCGCTGGCTCGCGACGGAGCCACGGTTCCTCATTCTCGACGAGCCGACGCGGGGCATCGATGTGGGCGCGCATGCGGAGATCATCCGCCTGATCGAACGCCTGTGCGAGGACGGCCTCGCGCTGCTCGTCATCTCCTCGGAACTCGAGGAAATCGCCTCCTACAGCGACCGGGTCGTGGTTCTGCGAGACCGGAAGCATGTGCGGGAATTGACCGGACCTGAAGTCAATGCGGATACCATCATGACGACAATCGCGAGCCATCAATGAGCAGCGCAGTGCAGGTCGGTTCGTCCCGAATATTGCCGAAAGGATTGCCGCAGGTTGCGGCGCTCCTGGTCGTTCTCCTCGTCAACTGGCTGGTGTTCCGCGACTTCTTCGCCATACGCCTTCAGGACGGGCGTCTCTTCGGCAGCCTGATCGACGTGCTCAACCGTGGCGCTCCGGTCGCGATCCTCGCGCTTGGCATGACCCTTGTCATCGCCACGCGCGGCATCGATCTTTCCGTCGGCGCCGTGATGGCTATCGCCGGAGCCATGGCCGCCAGCATGACGGCCCAGGGCTATCCGCTCCCGGTCGCTCTGGGCGCGGCTGCGGGGATCGGTCTCGTCTGCGGCTTGTGGAACGGCATTCTCGTCGCGATTCTGGAAATCCAGCCTTTCGTCGCCACGCTTATTCTCATGGTGGCGGGACGCGGCTTCGCGCAGCTCATCACGGAAGGTCAGATCATCACCTTCGTCAGCGAAGGCTTTGCCGCCATCGGCAGCGGCTCGTTCCTGATGCTGCCCATGCCGGTGGTGATCGCCATCGTGATGCTGGTCATCACACATCTTGTGGTGCGCTACACGGCATTGGGATTGTTCATCGAAGCGATCGGCGCGAACGTGCGGTCGAGCGCCTATGCGGGCATCGGCACGAAGGTCGTCACCATTACCGTCTACATGTGGTGCAGTCTGTGCGCCGCCATCGCGGGCCTGATCGTCACGGCTGATATCCGTGGCGCCGACGCCAACAATGCAGGCCTCTGGCTCGAGCTCGACGCCATCCTGGCGGTGGTCATCGGCGGCACGTCGCTGTTCGGTGGCCGCTTCAGCCTTGGCCTCTCCGTCGTGGGGGCGCTCATCATTCAGGCGATGAATACCGGCATCCTGCTCAGCGGCTATCCGCCCGAGTACAACCTGATCGTGAAGGCCATCGTCGTGCTGGCCGTGCTTCTGGCGCAGTCGCCCATCCTGTCTGGGCTCGGCGTTGTGTGGAAGAGGAGCAAGACCTGATGCGCCGTCACCTGCCAGTCCTGATCACGCTCGCCGTCTTCATTGCAGGTTATGTGATTTGCCTCGCGCAGTTTCCGAGCTTCGCCTCGACGCGTGTCATCGGCAATCTTCTCACGGACAATGCCTTCCTTGGGATCGTCGCGGTGGGAATGACCTTCGTTATCCTCTCAGGGGGGATCGATCTGTCTGTCGGTTCCGTCATCGCCTTCACCGGCGTCTTTCTCGCCGTGGTTATCGAGCGTTACGGCGTCAATCCCTATCTCGCCTTCGCGCTGGTTCTCGGGATCGCGGCCTTGTTCGGGGCCGGCATGGGATTGCTGATCCATGCCTTCCAGATTCCAGCCTTCATCGTGACCCTTGCAGGCATGTTCCTGGCGCGCGGCATGTGCTTCGTACTCACGACGGATTCCATCCCCATCAATGCGCCGGCCTATGGCCAGATCACGGATATCGCCTTCACGCTTCCGGGAGGAGGACGGCTAACCTTCATCGCCATCGCCATGCTCCTGGTCGTCGGAGCCGGTATCGTTCTGGCGCATTTCACGCGCTTCGGCGCCAATGTCTATGCCCTCGGCGGCAACAGGACATCGGCGCAGCTCATGGGCGTGCCGGTGGGTAAGACCACCATCAGGATCTACATGCTGTCGAGCTTTCTGGCGGCTTTGGCCGGAATCGTCTTTTCTTTTTATACCTCCGCAGGTTATTCCCTTGCAGCAACGGGGGTCGAACTGGACACGATTGCAGCTGTCGTCATCGGCGGCACGCTTCTGACGGGCGGCTCCGGAACGATCATCGGCACGCTGGTCGGCGTGCTCATCCAAGGATTGATCCAGACCTACATCACCTTCGAAGGAACCTTGAGTTCCTGGTGGACGAAAATCGCGATCGGCGCGCTGCTCTTCGCCTTCATCGTACTGCAGAGGGGGCTGTCGGCGGCATCGGTTCGAACACGATAGGGGCTTGAGGACAGCATCATGGTTTTGGCGAACGACTTACCGAAGCCGGCGAGAACGCGGTCAGCCCACGATCTCGTGGCTCATGGCATCGGCCAGAACATCATGAGAGGGCGCTTCCCCATCGGGAGCATCCTGCCCGGCGATGCCGAGTTGATGGAGCTGTTCGGCGTTTCCCGCACCGCCCTGCGGGAAGCCTTAAAGACCCTTGCCGCAAAGGGTCTCATCGAATCCAAGACCAAGGTCGGCACGAAGGTGCTCGACCGGCATAACTGGAACATGTTCGACGCCGATATCCTCGAATGGCATCTCGAGATGGGCGTCGATGCGAAATTCCTGGGCTGGCTTTTCGAGATACGCCAGACCCTGGAGCCCTTCGCCTGCGCAACCGCGGCTCTGCGCCGGAGCCCGAAGCAGCTTGAAAACATGAGGACCGCCCTCCAGGCCATGTATGGCTGCGCCACCAACCGGCAGGGCTTTACCAAGGCGGACCTAGCTTTTCATCAGGCCATTCTCGAAGCGTCCGGCAATCCCTTCCTTCAGTCCATCGGCTCGGTCATCGGCGCGGCGCTTGCGACATCCTTCACGATCAGCTCTCCGGTTTCGAGCGACGACCGCTTTGCAGCGGTCATGAAGCAGCACCAGGCTGTGTTCGATGCCGTCGAGCAGCAAAACCCTGCGGCTGCCAGCGAGGCCATGTCGCTCCTGATCATGCAGGCTGCCGAGCGCATCCGCATCAAGCATGGTGAAAGCGCCCTGACAGCCATCCAGACCCACGCCTTTTCAAGCGAGTGAAAGCCGGAGCCTCGGCCCTCATAGCCTTCTGAGTGAGCCGCAGGACCCTTTTCCGATCTCAAAATAGTATTATAGTATTATTTGCGATTTAGCGCGTGACTTTCGCGAAGAGATCGCCTGATATTCGGCACGCAAAGGCTCCTGAAGAAAGGGCTCTCTCAGGACGCCGGCACTTGGACGACAAGCCTCCAGCCGGAGAACTCCAAGCCCGTCTAGGCCCGCCGTATCGGAACGCTAGATATGAGCTGAAACAGCCATGAAGCACGCGGCTCAAGCTCAGAAACGAAAAGGGAGAACGACCTTGAGGACTTTCACGACCGCTTTCGCAGCGCTGGCTATCGGAGCGACAAGCCTGCTGACCTCAGCTTTCGCGCAGGACAAGGGCACCGTCGGCGTGGCGATGCCCACCAAGTCGTCCGCGCGCTGGATCGACGACGGCAACAACATGGTCAAAGTGCTGAAGGAGAAGGGCTACAATGTCGACCTTCAGTATGCTGAGGACGACATTCCGAACCAGCTCGCCCAGATCGAGAACATGATCACCAAGGGCGCCAAGGTGCTCGTGATCGCGTCCATCGACGGCACGACCCTGTCGGACGCCCTCCAGCAGGCTGCTGACAAGGGCATCAAGGTCATTGCCTATGACCGCCTGATCCGCAACTCGAAGAATGTCGATTATTACGCCACCTTCGACAACTTCCAGGTCGGCGTGCTTCAGGGCGGCTATATCGAGAAGGCGCTCGGCCTGAAAGAGGGCAAGGGGCCCTTTAATATCGAGCTCTTCGGCGGCTCGCCGGACGACAACAACGCATACTTCTTCTACAACGGCGCCATGTCGGTGCTCGACCCTTACATCAAGAGCGGCAAGCTCAAGGTCCAGAGCGGCCAGATGGGCATGGACAAGGTCTCGACCCTGCGCTGGGACGGAGCGGTGGCTCAGGCCCGCATGGATAACCTGCTCTCCGCCTATTACACCGACAAGCGCGTGGATGCGGTTCTCTCGCCTTATGACGGCCTGAGCATCGGCATCATCTCCTCGTTGAAGGGCGTCGGCTACGGCTCCGCGCAGCAGCCGATGCCGGTCATCACCGGCCAGGATGCCGAGGTGCCTTCGATCAAGTCGATCCTCGCCAAGGAGCAGACCTCGACCGTGTTCAAGGACACGCGCGAGCTCGCCAAGGTCACCGCGAACATGGTGGACGCCGTTCTGTCGGGCAAGCAGCCCGAGGTGAACGACACGAAGACCTATGAGAATGGCGTGAAGACCGTTCCCGCTTACCTGCTGAAGCCGGTCAGCGTCGATGCCTCCAACTGGAAGGAAGTTCTGGTGGGCAGCGGCTATTACAAGGAAGACCAGTTCAAATAAGGCTCGAACTGCTGATGGACCCTGCGCGATGCCGCAGGGTCCTTGCTCATTTCCGGAAGGGCCGTCAGGCCCTTTCTTGAGTTGCCTGAGGTAAAGCGATGAACGCGATCCTTGAGATGCGAGGGATCACCAAGACGTTTCCGGGCGTGAAGGCGCTCGACAACGTCAACATCACCGTCAAAGCAGGCGAGATCCATGCGCTCGTCGGTGAGAACGGCGCGGGAAAATCGACGCTCATGAAGGTCCTGAGCGGAGTCTATCCGCATGGCTCCTATACCGGCGAGATCGTCTATGAGGGCCAGGAACGACGTTTCAAAGGGATCTCCGACAGCGAAGAACTCGGCATCATCATCATTCACCAGGAGCTGGCCCTGGTCCCGCTTTTGTCGATTGCGGAAAACATCTTCCTCGGCAACGAACAGGCCAAGTTTGGCGTCATCGACTGGACGGCGGTTTTCTCGCGCACGAAGGAGCTGCTCAAGATCGTAGGCCTGAGCGAGTCTCCGGAAACGCTGGTCACCAATATCGGCGTCGGCAAGCAACAGCTCGTAGAGATTGCGAAGGCCCTGTCCAAGAAGGTCAAGCTGCTGATCTTGGACGAGCCCACCGCCAGCCTGAATGAGAAGGACAGCGACGCGCTCCTGAATCTTCTGTTGCAGTTCAAGGCAAAGGGAATCTCCTCGATCCTGATCTCGCACAAGCTCAACGAGATCACGAAGGTCGCCGATTCCATCACGGTTCTGCGTGATGGCGGAACAGTCGAGACCCTCGATTGCCACGCTGGGGAAATCAGCGAAGACCGGATCATTCGCGGCATGGTCGGGCGCACCATGGAGGACCGCTACCCGAAGCGGGAATCCCGCATCGGCGAGACAATCTTTCAGGTGGAGAACTGGTCGGCCTATCATCCGCTTCATTCGAATGTGCAGGTCGTCAAGAACGTCAACCTGAACATCCGGCGTGGTGAGATCGTCGGCATCGCGGGATTGATGGGGGCAGGGCGGACTGAATTCGCCATGAGCCTCTTCGGCCGAAGCTATGGCCAGAACATATCGGGCCGTGTTCGGCTGCATGGCAAGGAGATCGATGTCAGCACGGTCGGAAAGGCCGTCGCCAACGGCCTGGCCTATGCCACGGAGGACCGGAAGACTTTCGGCCTCGTGCTCGAAGAGGATATCCGTAAGAATATCACCCTGGCCAATCTCGAGGGGGTTTCGAGCAACCTCGTCATCGACGATATCCGCGAGTTGGCGGTCGCCAACGATTACCGGGGCAAGATGCGGATCCGCTCATCCGACGTGTTCCAGGAGGCGGTGAACCTGTCGGGCGGCAATCAGCAGAAGGTCGTCTTGAGCAAGTGGCTCTTCTCCAATCCGGAAATCCTCATTCTGGACGAACCGACCCGGGGCATCGATGTCGGTGCGAAATACGAAATCTATACGATCATCAATGGGCTCGCGGATGCCGGCAAGGGTGTCCTCATGATTTCATCGGAGATGCCGGAACTGCTCGGCATGTGCGACAGGATTTACGTGATGAACGAGGGCTCCCTGATCGCCGAGCTCGATGTCGCCGAGGCGTCACAGGAAAAAATCATGCATGCAATCGTGAAGTCGGGGAGGCGCTGAGATGGATACGAGAACCGCAGACGAGATTCACGTTCCCCAGCAAAAGACATCGTGGCTTGAATTCATCAAGTCCCATTTCCGCGACTACGGCATGCTGCTGGCCCTCCTGGTCATCATGCTGTTCTTTCAGGTGGCGACGGACGGCACGCTGCTGAGACCGCTCAACCTCACCAACCTCGTGCTGCAGAACAGCTACATCGTCATCATGGCGCTCGGCATGCTGCTGGTCATCGTCGCCGGTCATATCGACCTGTCCGTCGGTTCCATCGTGGGCTTCGTCGGTGGACTTGCAGCCATGATGATGGTGAGATGGGGCTTCGACCCGGTCACGACGACCATCGCATGTCTCGCCGTCGGTGGGTTGATCGGCGCAGCTCAAGGCTATTGGGTCGCCTATTTCAAGGTGCCGTCCTTCATCGTGACGCTGGCGGGCATGCTTGTGTTCAAGGGCCTTACGCTCGCGCTCCTCGGCGGAATGTCGGTCGGTCCGTTCCCGGTGGTCTTCCAGCGCCTCAGCTCGGGCTTCATTCCCGATTTCTTCGGCGGCCAGGGGTTCAACTATACCTCGCTCTTCATCGGCATCGCGAGCGTTGTCGCCATCGTCTATTTCAGCGTTCGGAGCCGGGCGAACCAGCTGAAGCACAATGTCGAGTCGGCGCCATTCGGTCTTTTCGTGGCCAAGAACGCTCTCCTGGCCTTTTTCGTGATCGCGTTCTGCTACCTCATGGCGACCTATCGCGGACTGCCGAACGTGCTGGTCATCATGGCCGTTCTGATCATACTTTATGCCTTCGTGACCAATCGGACGACCATCGGCCGCCGCATCTATGCGCTTGGCGGCAATGAGAAGGCGGCAAAGCTCTCGGGCGTCAAGACGGAGCGTCTCACCTTCCTGACCTTCGTGAACATGGGCGTGCTCGCGGGCCTGGCGGGCCTCATCTTCGCGGCCCGCCTCAACACGGCGACGCCGAAGGCGGGTCTTGGGTTCGAGCTCGATGTGATTGCCGCCGTTTTCATCGGTGGCGCTTCTGCTACCGGCGGGGTCGGCAAGGTCACGGGTGCCGTGATCGGGGCCTTCGTCATGGGGGTCATGAATAACGGCATGTCGATCCTGGGCATCGGAATCGACTATCAACAGGTGATCAAGGGGCTTGTGCTGCTCGCAGCCGTATCCCTCGACGTCTATAACCGGAAGAAGTAACACAGGGGGCCTCGCTTCAGGGCGAGGCATAGGGCTTTGAGAAGCGGCCCGTCAGCGGGCAGGGTCCATTGGAGCCTGTACACGGAATGGAGAAGTGTCGATGACGAAGAACTATATTGCCGGTGAATGGGTTGCCGCGACCGAGGCGTCGCCGAACCTCAACCCGTCCAACACCAATGACGTGATCGGCGAATTCGCCCGTGCTTCCGCTGCCGAAGCCGAAGCCGCCATCGATGCCGCCTATGCGGCGTTCCCGGCCTGGTCCCGCTCCTCGATCCAGCAGCGCCACGACATTCTCAAGGCGGTGGGCGACGAGATCATGGCCCGCAAGGAAGAACTCGGGCGCCTCCTTTCCCGCGAAGAGGGCAAGACCCTGCCGGAAGGCATCGGCGAGGTCACCCGCGCCGGCCAGATCTTCCACTTCTTCGCCGGCGAGTGCCTGCGCATGGCCGGTGAGAAGCTGCCGTCCGTTCGTCCGGCTATTGATGTCGAGATCACCCGCGAACCGGTTGGCGTCGTGGGGCTTATTACACCCTGGAACTTCCCGATCGCCATCCCCGCTTGGAAGATCGCCCCGGCGCTCGCTTACGGCAACACGGTCGTCTTCAAGCCGGCCGAACTGGTGCCCGGCTCCGCGCATGCGCTCTCCGAGATCATCATCCGCGCAGGCGTGCCCGCAGGCGTGTTCAATCTGGTGATGGGTAAGGGCTCCATCGTCGGCGAGGCAATGCTGCAGAGCCCGAAGGTCTCTGCCATCTCCTTCACGGGCTCGGTGCCGACGGGTCGCCGCGTGGCCATGAGCGCCATCACGGCCGATCCGATGAAGAAGATTCAGCTGGAGATGGGCGGCAAGAACCCGATGGTGGTGCTTGATGACGCCGATCTGAAGGTGGCAGTGGAATGTGCCATCAACAGCGCCTTCTTCTCCACTGGCCAGCGTTGCACTGCATCCTCGCGCCTCATTGTGACGGATGGCATCCACGACCGCTTCGTGGCTGCGATGCAGGAGCGCATGCAGGGGCTCGTGATCGACGACGCCCTAAAGAGCGGCACGCATATCGGCCCGGTGGTTGATCAGAGCCAGCTCGACCAGGATCTCAAGTACATCAAGATCGGCCAGGAGGAGGGCGCCAAGCTCGTCGCTGGCGGCGAACTGCTGAAGCGCGATGCGCCCGGCTTCTATCTCGCGCCGGCCCTGTTCACGGAAGTGAGCAACCAGATGCGGGTGGCGCGCGAGGAAATTTTCGGACCTGTCGCCACCGTGATCCGCGCGAAGGATTACGACGAAGCGCTGGAATTGGCCAATGACACGCCGTTCGGCCTGTCGTCGGGCATCTGCACGACCAGCCTGAAATATGCTGGCCACTTCAAGCGCAATGCGGAAGCCGGCATGGTGATGGTGAACCTGCCGACGGCGGGCGTGGATTATCATGTGCCGTTCGGCGGACGGAAGGGCTCGTCCTACGGCCCGCGCGAGCAGGGCCGCTACGCGCAGGAGTTCTACACCACGGTCAAGACTGCCTATACCTTCGACGGCAACGGGCCCTATGTGCCGAAGACCAAGGGCAGCGAATAAGCCCGCATTGGTGGGCGTTGCGGCACGCCGGTGCTGCAACGCCTGCATTGTCTCTGACGAAACGAGAGTTCCATGACCCAGACGATTTACGGTTCCCTGAAAGGCAAGACGGTCCTCATCACCGGCGGCGCGAGCGGCATCGGCGAGAGCATCGCTCGGTCCTTCCATGCGCAGGGAAGCAATGTAGCAATCCTCGACTACAATGCTGAGGCTGGCGAGGCTCTGGCGAAGGAGCTCGGTGAGCGGGTGCATTTCGAGCATAACGATGTGCGCGATGTTCCGGCTCTACAGGCCGCCATCCGTCGCGCCAGCGAGAGGCTGGGACCGATCACGATCCTCATCAACAACGCGGCGCGGGATGACCGTCACACCATCGATCAGGTGACTCCAGAGTATTGGCGCGAGCGTTTCGCAACGAACCTCGATCACCAATTCTTCGCCGCTCAGGCCGTTCTGCCGGATATGGAAAAGGCCGGTGGCGGCTCCATCGTCAACATGGGCTCGACCAGCTACATGGTGAGCGACGATTCCTTTGCCGCTTACAAGACCGCGAAATCGGCAGTTGTCGGACTTACCCGCGCATTGGCCCGCGAACTGGGTCCGAAGAACATTCGCGTGAATTGTCTCGTGCCCGGCTGGATCATGACACAGCGCCAAATCGACCTGTGGCTGACGCCCGAGAGCGAGAAGGAACTGCTGAAGCGCCAATGCGTGAAACGCAAGCTCGTGCCGCAGGATATCGCCAACATGGCTCTCTTCCTTGCCTCGGATGATTCCAGCGCCATGTCGGCTCAGACCTATCTCGTAGATGGCGGCTGGGTCTAGGATTGGACCAATACCACTAAATAGAAAGCCGGTGCGATGCGCCGGCTTTTTTGTTGCCTACGCTGGCTTTCAGGCATGTGTATCGGGAGGCCGGACCACCCCTTAAAGCCAAGCTGACGCCTTGTCGCCATGTTCGGTCGGAGAATGCCCCTATAAATAAAAGGGGATGCCATGATCGCTCGACTTGCTCTTGGCTGCGCTTTGGTCGCCTGTACCGTGATGCCAGCAGCCGCCTCCGACCGTGTCACCATCGACGCTCTGGTCTCTCAGCATGCCAAGGCATACGGGGTGCCCGAAGCCCTGATCCACAGGGTCATCAGGCGGGAAAGCGGCTACAATCCCAACGCCAGGAACCGGATCTATTTCGGTCTTATGCAGATCAGCCACGCCACTGCGCGCGGCATGGGCTACAGAGGTTCCGCATCGGGCCTGCTCGATGCCAACACCAATCTCAATTATGCGGTCGCCTATCTGGCCAATGCCTATCGGGTGGCTGGCGGAAACCATGACCGCGCAGTCGCCCTCTATGCGGGCGGTTATTATTACGTGGCTAAAAGAAAAGGGCTACTCGGAGAGCTTCGGACAGCGATGAGCGATCCTGTTGCAACCGGCGCGGTCACAGGAGCCTCGGCCCTTGCTCAGCGACCTTGACGGCCATTCGGAATGGAAGCTCTCACAGGCGCGGCGCGTGTGAAAGGCCAAACCGCTGTCTACAGGATACGATAGGGGAATTCCGCTTCCCGACTAAATACGGAACACGCCGCTGTTGAAGATACAGATTGCTCTGTAGTCACTGCAGAAGAAGCCAGCTTACAACTGCAAGAGGCCCGATCACTCCCAGTGAAAAAGCTGCAATATGATATGCCATGGCGGTCATCCTTTGGGAGTGATCGTGACATATGGTTAAACATCTGAATGTGACCTTCCTCACATGCATGCTTATCTCACCGATGATCGAATGTGATATAAAACGTCATAACATGTATCAGGCGAGCCGGTTCAGAGGGGAAGGGCAAGGAATTTTTTGAGGCTTCCAAGCAATTGCATTCCTGCAAAGTTAACGGAATGCCCACGATTATCGGCGAAGCTAGCGGGACATCGCTCTCCAAGTTGAAACGAAGTCCGTTGTGCTCGCTAATGTAGCCCTGACCCTCAGTATACTGACAGCGCTGACTGTCCTCATTGGCGCAATTGTCGTTCTTTTGCGTGAGCAGAACGATGACATGGCTAAAGCCGAAAGCGACCTGGCAAGTCTGGCGCTCTCCCTGCGGGAGCAGACCGACGCTGCTCTCCAGGCCGTTGAGAACGTTCTGCTGGATGTAATCGGACGCATCCCGCAGGCTAGCTTGAATGCAGGCGAGTTCGATGGATATGCCGCCTCGCAGGCAACGAAGGCAGTCCTTGTAGGGGCTTGCCATGCGCTGACTCAAATCCAGCGCATCGATCTCGTCAATGCTCGCGGGCAGATCGTCGGAACGTCGTATCCTCGTCCGCTTGCCGGGCCGATCTATCTGCGAGACACATCGTACTATCAGGCTCTTGCGAGCGATTCTTCGCTCCTCGTCTTTATGAGCGAACCCGTGCTCACCCGGGCGAGCGGCAAAAGGGTTTTTTCCCTTGCCCGGAAGATCAAGGATGCTGACGGAGTTTTTCTCGGTCTCATCGTTTCGACGATAGATCTGAGTCATTTCGAGAAATTATTCGAAGAGCATCTGAAGGCACGTTCCCTGGCGATCACGCTCTACCGGCGAGATGGGATTATCCTCGCTCACAGCCCGAAATCCGACGCTGCGCTCGGGCGCAGGATCTGGAAGCCGAATACTCCGCTGCAGCGGATGATCGCCAAGAACGTCCCGACCCTCATTCGTGACGTGAGCTGGATCGACAGGAACGAGCGCCTAGTCGCGCTGCATCCGCTCGCCAACTATCCAAGCGGCATCGCCGTCAGCAGGACCCTAGCGGAACTCCTGGCCGGACAACGCTTCGAAGCGCGCGTAATCCGGTTCTTCGCCCATTTCATGGATATCGCCATCAATGCGGCCAGTCTGCTGGGTCTGAAGCATGTCAGAACCGGTATTCTGAGGGCAGCGAGCGAAAGTTACCTGTCCCGGCATGATATCCTGACCAGACTTCCAAACAGGCAGCTTTTCTTGGAGGAATTGACGCGAACAACTCTTGCTTCCCGAAGAGCAAGTCGTGACTTCGCGCTTCATCTCATCGATCTCAACCGGTTCAAGGATATCAACGACAGCTACGGCCATGCGTCGGGAGACGAAATCATTAGGACCGTTGCGCAGCGCCTGCGGGAGCGTATCAGAAAGGGCGATCTCATCGCCCGGATCGGCAGCGACGAATTCGCGATCATCCAGCGGCCAACAAGAGGACGGCAGCAGGTCATGGACCTGGTCACAGCCATCCAGGACGCGATGAGGGTTCCTTGCACGGTCGGCAACGCCGAAATCGAGGTCGGGCTTTCGATAGGTGTTGCGGTTGCATCCCAGGTCGGAAGAACGCCGACCGAGCTGATGAAAGCGGCCGATGTCGCTCTCTATGCAGCAAAGTCCGATCCAGATAGCAATTATCGATTTTACGATACAAACATCAACGATCCGCGGGTGGAGCGCCGCGCACTCGAGGGAGCGTTGAAGGACGCCCATACTAATAAGGAATTCGAGCTCTACTATCAGCCCATCCTCGATCTGGAGACGAACCGGACGTGGGGGTGCGAAGCCCTGGTGCGGTGGAAGCATCCGGCAAAAGGAATGGTCTCTCCGCTCCAGTTCATACCGGCGGCCGAGCAATCGGGCCTCATCGCTCAGATCGGCGATTGGATCTTGGAAGAAGCCTGCTCGACCGCCATGACCTGGGAGTTGCCGTTGAAGGTCGCGGTCAATCTCTCTCCGGTGCAGTTCCAGCGCCGGGATGTTTTCTCCAGCGTCAAACGGGCCCTGGACAAATCCGGCCTGCCGACACAGCGTCTGGTTCTGGAGATCACGGAATCCGTGAAGCTCACGGAAGAAGCCACTTCGACGCTCAAGCGTCTCAAGGCTCTGGGTGTATCGATCTCTCTCGATGATTTCGGCACTGGATATGCATCAATGAGCTATCTTCGGAGCTTTCCCTTCGATAAGATCAAGATCGACCAGTCGTTCGTACGCAGCATGCTGGATTCATCGGGCAGCCGCGCGATCATCAAGGCGACGATCGGCCTTGCGCACGATCTGAAGATCAGCACGACGGCCGAGGGTGTAGAAACGGAAGAGCAGCTTAATGCTCTGCGTCTCGCGGGCGCTTCCCATGCCCAAGGCTACCTGATCGCCAAGCCTATGTCCCGAGAAGCTTTTGCGGCTTATATTGCAGACATCCAAAAGGGTTGGCACGATAAGCAGAACAGGCTGTTATCGACGCGGGCTATTGCATGATCCGCACCTGATCATCTCCAGAGGTTAGGTCACATCCGTATTGCGGATTCGGATGTTTGATATCCGTTATGACGTCCAGGGCGGCTGCGGGTATGATGATGCTGGGTGCGAATGTCGAGGAGCTGTCTTCAGAGCGTAGGGAACATTGGTCTTTGGCGGCACGTTTGCCGTTACTATTCCTTCGCACGAGACACATGCTGCCTTCATGACCGCCGTTCCGTACGTTCCTTATTGCGGCTCGCCACCGGTTCCCGACCAGTTGGCCTGGAATACGGATCCCGCGCTCATCGCCTCGATGATCGGCATCGCCGTGCTCTATGCACTGGGATGTCGAGGCCAGGGAGCCCCGGAAAGATACCGGCAATCATGTTTCTATGCCGGGTGGCTTCTGGCGGCGGCAGCGCTGGTCTCGCCCCTTTGCAACCTCAGTGTCGCACTCTTTTCAGCGAGGGTCGGGCAGCACATGCTAATGACGCTGATTGCGGCTCCGTTGGTCGTTCTCGGACGGCCGGGAGAGGTTTTTCGACGGCTGTGGCCATATCGGATGCCGATCCGCCTTCCTCTGAGGGACGGGGCGCTACAGGCTCTCGCAACCTTCGGCTTCGCCGCCACCCTTTGGACGTGGCATTTGCCGAAGCCATATGATCTCACGCTTCAGAGCGATATCGCCTATTGGATCATGCATATCACAATCTTCGGATCAGCCTTGTTCCTATGGCACGCTCTATTCGAGCGTCTGGGCGGCATTTCCGCTGCTCTTCTGGTTGGCTTCGGCACCACCGTGCAGATGAGCCTGTTGAGCGCGTTGCTGACTCTCGCATCGCGTCCGCTTTTCAGCTCCCACCTTGGAACTACGTGGCCATGGGGCCTCTCGCCTGTGGAGGATCAGCAGCTTGGTGGGCTCATCATGTGGGTTCCCGGAGGTACGCTCTTCACCGTAATCGGCGTGGTGGCCTTCGGAGCATGGCTTCAGGAAATGTCAGCGAAAGATACGACGCTCCGAAAAACCTAACGCTGGGGCTATGCCGTTGGGGCGCATTTTCGGGCTTTCCTACCAAGTTCATGGCGGGCAGCTTGAACCCTGAAGCTTTAAATCATTGAACAGATACTTGATCGTTCATCCCATCTCAGGCCTATGATGCAACCCGAACTCGGCGGTAGCATCAATATATGGTTCGCATTTTCTCCATTTGCCTGATTGTCATGCTCGCCCATTTTGCCCTGGGTCCGGCGGCCCTTGCAGGGGAAAAGACGCGCGGGGTACGCGTCATCACATCGTTCCCACCGCAGTTTCTCGAACCGTTCCAACGCGCTTTCAAGGCACGTTATCCCGACTTTTCCCTCGAATTCATGCAACGCAAGACAACGACGGCGGTGGCGGACATTCTCAGTGAAAGGCACAGGGCAGACGTGTTATGGGCGTCGGCACCAGATGCCTTCGAAATTCTGAAAAGGGCAGGCAGGCTCGCGGCGGTGAACCCCCGTCCCACTGGAGCGCCGGACCTCATTGCCGGTTACCCAGTGAACGATCCGGACCTGACCTATCTCGGCTTTGCCCTGTCAGGTTATGGGTTCGTATACAATCCCAGCTATCTCAGCGAACGGGGCTTGCCTGTGCCCAAGGGCTGGAGCGATCTTGCCGCGCCTATCTATGCCGAGCATATCGGGATCACTTCTCCGTCGCGCTCGGGCACAATGCATCTCATGGTCGAGGCCATTCTCCAAGTCTACGGATGGGACCGCGGCTGGGGCATCTGGTCCGAGATCGGCGGTAATCTTGCGACCGTAACGGCGCGGAGCTTCGGCGTGTCTGCCGGGGTCGCCCGGGGGCGCTTCGGGCTCGGTCCCTCGATTGACTTCTTGGCGTATCCTGAAGGTATGCCGGATGGATCGACCCAATTCGCGCTTCCCGATGAGACCCTGTTCGTGCCTGCCAGCATCGCGATCCTGACCGGAGCCGCCAATCGGGGCGGCGCCGAGCGCTTCGTAGACTTCGTGTTGTCCCCGGAAGGGCAGGCCCTTCTCCTGGATCCTGCCATCGCAAGATTGCCGATCTCTCCGGCCGTCTATCCGCCAAGCGGGACAGTGGAGGGCAATCCCTTCCAGCATGAAGGCCTCTTTGCCAAGGGATTATTCGACGCGAAGCTCTCGGCTGATCGCTATGAGCTAGTCAACATCATCTTTGACGAGATGGTCACCTTTCGGCGGTCCGAGTTAAGGCGGATGTGGCAATCCGTCCGCGCTCTTGAATCGATCCTTCTCAGGCGCTCCGATCCGGAACTGGCGAAGATCGTGAGCGCTGCTCGCAGCGCCCTAACCCGACCGCCCCTGAGCGGCGCAGAGGCCATGGAGCTGGAGCGGTGGAAGGACCTCATGCGCATACGGCGCGGGCTTCCCACGCCTGAGCCTCAGGCCCAGCTCGAAGCCCGCATCAAGGCGCGCATCGAGGAGAACATGCTACTGGCGGCGCGCGCCCTGACCGATGCAGATGCGCGGTTGGACGGCGCAAGTGTGAATACGCCTGAGCCGAAGGCGGCCTACCAATGATCCGGCGGCGACGGCTTGGAATCGGTGGACGCCTCATCATCGCTTTCCTCGGAGTGGGTGGGCTCGCCGTCGGTGCGTGCATCGTTGGCTGGCTGTCCTATGCACGCCTCAGCGAAGAGCAGAACTCCGTGGCCAAGGATCATCTTCCGGCGCTCGCGTTCTCTGCCCGCCTCGCGGAAGCAGGGGCGAGCGTGATCGCCAGTACACCCGATCTTGCCGTCGCGGAGCGCCGTGAAGCCTACGACCGCATTCGGCAAACCCTCGTGGAACGCCTGCTTGCGCTTCGGTCCGTCCTCAATGAGCGCAGCGACGCGCATTCGCTCTCGCCTGAACTCCTCGTGGTGACGGATGGTATTGAGGCCAACCTCAAGGCCATCGACCGGGTCGCTGACCGGCGTTTCCCTCTGCACGAGCGCTCGCGGGAGATCGGCGAGGAGTTGAGATGGCTTCAGGCCGATCTAATCGAGGAAATCGAGCCGCTCATCGACGATGCCCGCTTCAATATCGAGTCAGCCATCGGAAGGGTCGCGCCCGGCGAGGCGGCAGAGGCCGGACGCAGGACGCTGCTGGAGGAGAGTCGCAAGAGTGAGGCTCTCCTGACCATCAATGCTCATGCCAACCTGATCATAGGCCTTCTGGGACGGCTCGGGACCGTGCCGACGATCGAGGATCTTCAGGAGACGCTCAATTTTCTGGGAGAGCTGACCGACCAACTCGATCTCGAAACCAAGGCGCTCGCCAGCTGGACGGACACGATTACCATCACCCAGATGACAGCGCGTCTTCTGGCCGTCTCCGATCCCGCATCGGGACTCGCAGCCGTGAAGCGGGCTGAACTCGAAGCCATCGCGGATGCTCAGGCGCTTCTCGCCGAGAACCGACGCCTTGTTACTCAGCTTGGTACGCTCCTGTCGCAGGAAGTCAGCCGCACTGAAGCGATCGCCCGCAGGGCGGCGGAGCGCTCCGCCGACGCCATCGTGATCGGGCGCAATCTGCTCCTTGCCATCGCCGTGGCATCGCTCGCCGTCACCATCGCAATCGGCTGGTTCTATGTCCGGAGAAACCTTGTGGCTCGTCTCCAAGGACTGACGTTGGCGGCGACAACCATCGCGAGCGGTCCGGCGATGCCGGCACTCCCGCCTCCAACCGACGATGAACTCGGCGATCTCTCCAGAGCACTCACCGTCTTTAGGCAGACACGCGACGACTTGGTTCAGGCCGCAAAACTCGCGGCGTTGGGCCAGATGGCTGCGGGCCTCAGTCATGAACTGAATCAGCCTCTCGCGGCGATCCGCTCACACGCATATAACGGCGCCATTCTCCTGCAACGCGGCCGCCCGGAAGAGGCGAGGTCGAGCCTTGACCGGATCCAGGCCTTAACCGCGCGCATGGCGGAGCTGATCAAGCATCTCAAGCGCTTCGCCCGCCGCCCGGCTGCGACCCTCGAAGCGGTCGATCTCCGTGTCGTCGTTGAGGGAGCCTTGAGCCTGTTCGAGCAACGTCTCGACGAGGAGAAGGTCGACGTGCGGGTGAACTTTCCGGATCCTCCTCCGATGGTCCGGGCCGAGGAGGTGCGGCTTGAGCAGGTGATCGTCAATCTTATCTCTAACGCACTCGACGTCCTCGAGGGTCAGGCGGACCGGCGCATCGATATCAGTGCTGAAGTCAGGGCCGGCCGCGCCCGCCTGAGCGTCTCCGACAACGGATCGGGTATCGCCGAACAGCACCGCGCCGCCATTTTCGATCCGTTCTTCACCACAAAGCCCGCGGGCCTTGGGCTCGGCCTCGGCCTTTCGATGTCGTACAACATCGTAAAAGACTTCGGAGGAGACTTGATTTTGGCGAGCACAGGACCGACGGGAACGACCTTTGTGATTGATCTGGCAGCGAGCGAGGCATGAACGCAGAAGCGAAAGTCGTCCTGGTGGATGACGATCAGGAAGTCCTCGATGCCTACCGGCAGACGCTGGAACTAGATGGTTTTACGGTCGCCGCATTCGGCTCCGCTAAGGCCGGGCTCGGAACCTTATCACCCGATCTGCCGGCTGTCGTCGTGAGCGACGTCCGCATGCCCGGGCTCGATGGCTTCGGTTTCCTCGAAGCCGTCCGCGCCGTCGATCCCGAAATCCCGGTCGTTCTCGTGACCGGTCACGGTGACGTGCCGATGGCGATCAAAGCGGTTCGTGCTGGCGCATGGGACTTCATTGAGAAGCCGGCTGATCCGGTGCGGCTCGTGGAAACGGTCAGGCGGGCTTCTGCGCACCGTAATCTCATAATCGAGAACCGTGCTCTCAAGGCCGGGGCATCCGATCAGGATTCCATAGCTGGTCGGCTCGTCGGCCAATCCGCCGCGATTGAACGGCTGCGGCGGACCCTTCAGACCCTCGCGGATGCCGCGGCGGACGTTCTCCTTCTTGGCGAGACAGGGACGGGCAAGGAGGTCGCCGCCCGCGCTCTCCACGATTTCGGAAGCCGGCGTAAGGGAAGGTTCGTAGCAGTCAATTGCGGCGCGATGCCTGAGACCATGATCGAGAGTGAGCTTTTCGGCCATGAATCCGGTGCATTCACCGGCGCCCGCGAGAGACGGATCGGCAAAATCGAGCACGCGAGCGGCGGCACACTCTTTCTCGATGAAATCGAGTCAATGCCGATGGCAGCGCAGATCCGGCTGTTGCGAGTACTCCAGGAGCGGACCATCGAGCGGCTAGGGTCGAACAAAGAGATCCCGGTCGACATTCGCGTCATCGCCGCCACAAAGGCCGATCTCACGGAACTCGCAGGGAAAGGCGCGTTCCGCGAGGATTTGGTCTATCGTCTGAATGTCGTCACTGTCCGTCTCCCGCCCCTCCGCGAGCGGCGGGACGACATCCCGGTGCTCTTCACGCATTTCCTTCATCTTGCGGCTGCCCGGCAGGCGAGGGCGGTGCCCTCGCTCGAACCCTCTTTTATGGAACGGCTCCAGCAGCAGGAATGGCCAGGCAACGTGCGCGAGTTGCGCAACGCGGCCGAGCGCTATCTTCTCGGCCTCGACGAGGACGAGCCCCCTCAGGCGGAGGCTAAAATCCATGGCGCCTTAACCCTTGAGAGGCAGATGGAGATCGCCGAGCGCCGTGTGATCGAGGAAACCCTCGCACGTATGGGAGGGCGCATCGGCGCGACGGCAGATATGCTCGGGATTACCCGCAAAACCCTCTACCTGAAAATGAAGAAGTACGATCTTGGCCGACCTGAGGATATCGAGGCCTGACGTTACGGAGCTGACCCGCGCGGGAAGGGGGTGTTACCTTTTTTTCCCATAGGGGCGCTCGTTTTTACGTTGCGCCTGTAAGCCCCTGCCTGGAACAATCGAAAAGGGTCGATCTCCAATTTGGCACGATCATTGCATATTGGGCTTCCGGCCGCCCCGTGCGGACCCAAGCAAAGAGCCATCACGTTGGAGGAAACTGATGCTTCGCCATTCTGTCGCTGCGGCGGCACTGATCAGCACTGCCCTGTTCATGGGCCCTGCTTTCGCTCAATCCGGCAAGGTCACCGTCGTGACCTCGTTCTCAAAGGATGTGACTGACCCGTTCAAGCAGGCCTTCGAGAAAGCGCATCCGGGCGTGACTCTCGATGTGCAGAACCGGAACACGAACGCGGGCGTGAAGTTCGTCGAGGAGACGAAGGCAAACAACCAGGTCGACGTTTTCTGGGCTTCGGCGCCTGACGCTTTCGAGGTTCTGAAGGGTAAGGGGCTGCTCCAGAAGCACAAGCCCAAGGCCGAGGGCATTCCGGAAAAGATCGGCTCCTATCCGATCAACGATCCCGAGAATTTCTATTCGGGCTTCGCGGCATCGGGCTACGGCATCATGTGGAACGACCGCTATGCCAAAGCGAACAAGCTGCCCGAACCCAAGGATTGGCAGGACCTTTCCAAGCCCGTCTACTTTGATCACGTGGCCATGGCTGCGCCTTCGCGCTCCGGTACGACGCACCTCACCATCGAAACAATCCTGCAGGGCGAGGGCTGGGAGAAGGGCTGGCGCACGCTGAAGGAAATGTCCGGCAACTTCCGCCAGATCACGGAGCGCTCCTTCGGCGTTCCTGAGGCTGTCAATTCGGGACAGGTCGGCTTCGGCATCGTGATCGATTTCTTTGCCTTCTCGTCTCAGGCTTCGGGCTTCCCCGTGAAGTTCGTGTATCCGACCGTCACGACCATCGTGCCTGCGAATGTTGCCGTCATCGCCAATGCACCGAATAAGACCGGGGCTGAGGCCTTCGTCGATTACCTCCTCTCGCCCGCCGGTCAGGAAGTTCTGCTTGAGCCAAGCATCCGCCGCCTGCCGGTAAACCCGGCCGTCTATGCCAAGGCTCCTGCGGATTATCCGAACCCCTTCAAGGATCCGTCCCTGGGTTCCCGTGTGAAGTTCGACGTGGACGTGTCGGAGAAGCGCACTAACGTCGTCGACGTCCTCTACGATCAGACCGTGACGTTCCAGCTCGACGCTCTCAAGGCTGCCACCAAGGCCATCCATGACGCCGAGGCTGCAATCGCCAAGAAGGACAATGCCGAGGCCAAGGGCCTGGTGAAAGAAGCCCGAGACCTCGTGGCTGCCATGCCGGTCACCGAGCAGCAGGCTTCGTCGCCGGAAATCGCCGGCGCCTTCACAGGCGGCAAGGAGAAAGGCGCGCGCCAGGCTGAGCTCGAGCAGCAATGGGCCGCCTTCGCCAAGGAGCGCTACCAGCAGGCCCAGGCCAAAGCTGAACAGGCATTGAAGCTGGCGCGCTGATTGTCATACGGGCGGCTCGCGTTGTGAGCCGCCCACACTGGCCCATTTCCGGATTGTAGGAGAGCCTCCATGGCTGGCGCGACGACCGCCGGGCGAGCGCATGCGCCGTCCGCGTCTTCCAAGTATTTCAAGAAGCTGTCAGCGAGCCCGGGACAGATCGCCCTGGCGCTCGGGATAGCCGTCTTTCTCATCCTGTTTCTCGTGGTCCCCGTTGGAACGGTGATCTATGTCGCTTTCACGGAGAAGGGGACGGGTGAATTCACCCTCGTCAACTTCCTCGATTTCGCACAGACGGACCTGTTCATCCGCTCGTTCTGGAACTCGTTTTACGTGTCTGCGATGTCGGTTGTCGTCGCGTCCGTTTTCGCGCTTCCGCTCGCCTACATTACCACCCGGTTCGAGTTCCGCGGCGCCATGCTGATCCAGACGCTGGGCTTCCTGCCGCTGATCATGCCGCCCTTCGTCGGCGCTGTCGCGATGCTGCTTCTGTTCGGACGGAACGGCACGGTGAACTTGCTGCTCGACGATTGGTTCGGCATCAAGATTCCTTTCATGGAAGGGTTGAACGGGGTCATCTTCGTTCAGGCCGTCCACTATTTCCCCTTCATTCTGATCAATCTCTCAGCCGCCCTGCGCAACATCGACAGGGCCATGGAAGAGGCGGCGCAAAATCTCGGGAGCTCCGGATTCCGGCTGTTCCGCCGCATCGTATTCCCGCTCGCCATGCCGGGTTACATCGCCGGTGCGTCCCTCGTTTTCGTCAAGGTCTTCGACGACCTTGCAACGCCTCTTCTCCTGAACGTCAAGGACATGCTGGCGCCGCAAGCTTACCTGCGCGTCACCTCCATCGGTATCGCCGATCCCATGGGATATGTGATCTCCGTCGTGCTGATCATCATGTCCATCCTGGCCATGTGGATCTCAGCACGGGCCATGCGCGGCAAGGACTATGCAACGGTGCAACGCGGCGGCGGCGGCTTGGCGAAGCGCCAGATGCGTCCTTGGGAAAGCGCTGTTGCTTATGGGGCTGTCCTGCTGATCCTGCTACTCGTGCTGGCTCCCCATCTCGGGTTGCTGCTGCTTTCTTTCGCTACGATCTGGTCCTTCAGCCCGCTGCCGGACGCCTTTACGCTGGCTCATTACGGCCGCGTGTTCGGTGAGAGCTTCGTGTATGTGAAGAACACCATGATCTACGCTTCCATCGCAGGGCTGATCGACGTCGTTCTGGGCACGGCCATTGCCTATTTCGTGTTGAGAACGAAGTTGGTTGGCCGGGAATGGCTCGACTGGGCCGCAACCGCAGCCTTGGCCATTCCGGGTGTAGTGCTCGGCATCGGATATCTGCGCACGTTCTATGGGGTGCAGCTTCCTGACGGCACGCCGCTTGCTACCTTGTGGATCATGATCGTGCTGGCATTGGCAATCAGGCGTCTGCCCTATGCCCTGCGCGCCTGCTACGCCGCCCTGCAGCAGATCTCGGTTTCGCTCGAGGAAGCGGCAGAGAACCTAGGCGCCACCAAGGTGCGTACGGTCCGGCGTATCGTGCTGCCGCTGATGGCGGGCGGTATCCTGGCAGGCTTCGTCACGAGCTTTGCCACGGCCGCAGTTGAGCTCTCGGCTACGCTGATGCTCGTCCAGTCGAACGCGGACGCGCCTCTCGCATATGGCCTCTACGTGTTCATGCAATCACCGGCGGGACGCGGCCCCGGCGCGGCATTGGGCGTTATCGCCGTCTTGCTTGTCGCGCTGTGCACCTTCGCGTCCCATCTGATCATTGAAAAAAGCCAGAAGGCCAAAGCGGCCGGACGTTGATCACGTCTGGACCTGAGGAAACGACATCCATGAACCAGTCTCTCCCCATTGCTGAACTCAGCACCGAGGCCGTCGACGTCGACATCCGCAATGTCGATCTGTTCTATGGCACTAATCACGTTCTAAAGGGTATCAACCTCCACATCCGGCCCGGCGAGTTCTTCGCTTTCCTAGGGCCGTCCGGGTGCGGAAAGACAACGCTGCTTCGTCTCATTGCCGGCTTCAATCAGGCCAACGGAGGCGAGGTCCTGGTCGGAGGCCAGGACGTGTCGAACCTGCCGCCATGGAAGCGGGACGTCGGCATGGTCTTTCAATCTTATGCCCTGTGGCCCCACATGACGGTGAAGCGCAATGTCGCCTTCGGCCTGGAGGAGCGGAAGGTTCCTCGGGCCGAGATCGATAAGCGTGTTGCGGCCGCCCTGGAACTCGTCGGGCTCGCGCATCTCGCGGACCGGCGCCCATCGCAGCTCTCCGGCGGACAGCAGCAGCGTGTTGCTGTGGCCCGCACCATTGCCATCGAACCAAAGGTTCTGCTTCTAGACGAGCCTCTCTCGAACCTGGACGCCAAGATGCGCGTGCAGGTGCGCCGTGAGCTGCGGGAGCTTCAGCAGAGGCTGGGTCTGACGACGATCTTCGTCACGCATGACCAGGAAGAGGCCAACACGATCTGCGATCGTATCGCCGTCATGAACGACGGGATCGTGCAGCAGGTCGGAACGCCCATGGAGCTTTACGAGAAGCCTGCCAATCTGTTCGTTGCGAACTTCCTCGGTACGGCGAATATCCTGCCGGGCCGCGTGGTCCGCGAGGGCGGCGAGCGTTTCTTCGATATCGAAGGCGGTGTCCGGCTGCCGATTCCGGCTCACGTGGTGGTTCCGGATGGAGCCAAGCTCGTGTTCCGGCCGCAGCATGCCTCCATAGGCCGGAGCGGGGCGGGGGATGTTTATCTGCCCGGCACCATCGTGCATAGCGAGTTCCTCGGCTCCACGTTGCGCTATGGCGTGAGGATCGGTGAGGCTGAAGTCTCCATCGACACGCCGTTCCATTCGGGAGAGGCGCTCCATCAGCCGGGCGCATCAATAGAGGTCGGTCTTTCCCTGCGCTCCGCTCTCTGGCTCGCCGCCTGATGCGACAGATGGCTTCGGTGGCAGGGAGGCTTATCCTGCCGCCGTTGCTTTCTTTTTTGCAGATATCAGCGCATTGGATACCCCCCGAGAATTCCACTTTCTCGGGGCCCCATATTTCAGGACCAACCAAATGCCTTCACTGAAAGCCGTCATCTTCGACCTTGACGGAACCTTAGTCGACAGCGTGCGCGACCTGCGGGATGCCGTAAACAACCTGATGGCGGAGGAGAGTCTTCGCCAGTTCGAGGTCGACGAGGTCAAATCCATGATCGGCGATGGGGCGGCCAAGCTCGTGGAGCGGGCTGTCCTGGCAGCGAAAGGCGATCTCGCACGCCTACCTGAGCTCGTTGCTCGTTTCCTCAAGATCTACGAGGCTAACGCTTCTCGCCATACGGAGGCTTACCCGGGTGTGGCGGAGACGTTGACAGGCCTCCGCAGCCGCGGCCTGTCGTTGGCGGTTGTTACCAACAAGCCCTATGCAGCCACCATCGATATCCTGGAAACGCTCGGGCTGCGGGGCTATTTCGATGCAGTCATCGGGGGCGACACCCTGCCGGAGCGCAAACCGCACCCAGCTCCGATCATTGCAGCTCTGAAGCAACTGGACGTGGCACCCGAAGCTGCGCTCATGATCGGCGATAATTACCATGATGTGCAGGCGGCGCAGGCTGCCGGAGTGCGCGCTTTTGCCGTCACTTACGGCTACAGCCACAAGCCTCACGCGGAACTCGGCGCCGAGCGCCTGATGGACAACATGTCTGAGTTGCTGCCTCTCGTGGCGAATGAAGCTGTCTGAGAGAGCCCGCAAAGAGCACATCAGCGCGGCAATATCCTCCATTCTGGAAATCTGATCATGAGACTCATTCTGGTGCGTCACGGTGAAACCGTGTGGAATGCGGAGCGTCGCCTGCAGGGCCATGCGGACGCTCCCCTGTCGGAACGCGGGATAGAGCAGGCGCGGAGAGCCGCGAAATTCTTCGCGGAGAGGGGCGCTCCAGGCCTGGTTGTATCCTCCGATCTGAGCCGGGCGCGCCATACGGCTGATCTTCTCGGCTTCACGGATTATGCAACCGATGCCCGCTTGCGTGAGATGGATCTCGGCGACTGGACGGGCCGATGGATCGAGCAGATCGAAGCGTCCGAGAAGGGCGCTTACCGCGATTGGCGCCTCGGACTTTACACGCCGCCGCGCGGCGAAGGGTGGGAGCAGTTTCGGGAGCGTGTCGGCGCGGCGATTGACGAGGCGTGCGAACGCACTGACGGCGACGTGGTTATCATCGCACATGAGGGGGTGGTTAGGGCGGCTTGCGACGTGTTGATCGGTTTGGCTCCGCCGAAGCTGTCGCCCATCGCGCCAGCGGCAATCACCATCTTCGATATCAACCGCGCCACAAAGGCGCGTAGCGCGCGCCTCGTGGCGTTCAACATCACTCCGTCACCGGACGACCTAAGGGCCCTTGGCTTGGATCATGCTCCCGTCTAGCCAGGCTTGCTCAGTTAACAAGGGGAGGAAGCCTGGTGGCGCAACTGTCGCGGGCCGATGATCAGGTAAGATAGCGCTCTACCAAACGAGCCCACAGAGCGGCACCAGTCGTCAGGCTTGCGTCGGCGAAGTCGTATTTCGAGCTGTGCAGAATTGCGGATTTCACGCCATTGCCGAGGCGCAGGAAGCTGCCCGGCTTGTGCTCGAGGAAGTATGAGAAGTCTTCGCTTCCCGGGATCAGGTGACAGGTTGCAACCCTGTCTGCTCCGATCAGTTCCTCTGCGACCGCGCGGGCAAATGTTGTTTCGGCTTCGGAGTTGACGACGACGGGGTATCCCCGCTCGTACTCGATCTCAGCCGTTGCTCCATAACCTTCGACAACGGACTGCGTCAGTTTGGTGATCCGCTCCTGCAGCAGGTCGCGAATCTTCGGATCGAAGCAACGAACGCTGAGCGCGAGCTTCGCATATTCCGGGATGACGTTGACGGCATTGCCCGCGTGAATCGTCCCGACTGTTACGACTGCTGTCTGAGTGGGGTCGATATTGCGTGACACGATGGTCTGCAGGGAGACAACGAGGTTGCAGGCGGCAACCACGGGGTCGATTGTAAGATGGGGCCGCGAGGCGTGGCCGCCAACGCCCCTAATGGTGATATTGACGGTATCCGACGAGGCCATCATCGGGCCAGAACGCACGAGGATGTTGCCCTCCGGTGCTCCCGGGTGGTTGTGCAGCCCGAAAATCGCATCGAAGGGAAAGCGCTCGAACAAGCCGTCTGCAATCATCGCTTGGGCGCCGCTCGGCTTTCCGGCTTCCTCGGCGGGCTGAAAGATCAGCGTCACGGTTCCATTGAAACGACGGGTGCGGGAGAGATACTCGGCAGCGCCGAGCAGCACGGTCGTATGGCCGTCGTGGCCGCAGGCATGCATCTTGCCGAGGCTTCGGCTGGCATAGGGCAGACCGGTTTCTTCCGCGATGGGAAGGGCATCCATGTCCGCGCGAATGGCAATTCCCTTTTCGCTGTCTCCGGCGCTCAGGCGAGCGACAACACCATGCCCTCCGACATTGCGGGTCACCTCATAACCCCAGCTTTCAAGCTTGTCGGCGACGAAACGTGCCGTTTCCGCCTCCTCGAAGGACAACTCCGGATTGGCGTGAAGATGGTGACGGATGCCGGTGAGTTCCGCCTCCATGGCTTCAAAATCGGAAATCGTGGCAAAAACGTTATCGTTGAGCATCGGATTCATCGCTATGTATTCGCAAAACGGCCTTAAGGGCGGCGAAAGACTACAGAAAGCGCGACAGGAAGGCCTGCGTGCGAGGATGTTGAGGATTGCCGATCACGTCCTCCGGCTTGCCCATCTCGACGATCTTTCCACCATCCATGAACACCACGCGGTCGGCAGCCTCACGAGCAAAGCCGATCTCATGTGTAACGACGATCATCGTAAGTCCCTGTTCGGCGAGATCGCGCATGGTCGCCAGCACCTCACCGACCAGTTCAGGATCAAGGGCCGATGTCGGCTCGTCGAACAGCATGAGTTTCGGCTTGATCGCTAAAGCGCGAGCGATTGCGACGCGCTGCTGCTGGCCGCCGGAAAGTTGCCGAGGATAGCTGTCAACCTTTTCCGAAAGGCCAACGCGCTCCAGAAGCCTCAATGCATTTCGGGTCGCTTCCTGACGGCTTTCTCCATGGACGCCCACGGGCGCTTCGATGATGTTCTGCATCACCGTCATATGCGGGTAGAGGTTGAATTGCTGGAACACCATGCCGATCTTGCGGCGCTGACGTGCGATACCGTTCGGCGAGAGCTTTTCCAAGCGGTTGTTGCGCAGCTTATATCCGATCTGCTCGCCGTCTACCGCAATGAAGCCCTTGTTGATGGCTTCCAGGTGGTTGATGCAGCGCAGCAGGGTCGACTTTCCCGAGCCCGACGGGCCGAGGATCACGACAACCTCTCCCGGCATGATATCGAGATCGATGCCCTTCAAGACTTCCAGCTGGTCAAAGGATTTGTGAACGTCACGAACCTGAACGAGAGGCTTCATGGTTTGAGCAGTACTCAATGGCTTGCCTCCTGCACCGCCGCTCCGCCGAGGGCCGGCTTTTCGGTCGCTCCGTTCCGGCGCTCGCTGCGGCCATAATAGGCTTCGATGTATCCCTGTCCGATATTCAGGATCGAGGTGATAAGCAGATACCAGATGACAGCCACGAGCAGCATCGGGATGATTTCGAAGGTGCGGTTGTAGATCGACTGCACGGAGTAAAGCAGATCGGCCATCGCAATGACGCTGACGAGCGAGGTCGCTTTAATCATGCTGATGAGCTGATTGCCGGTCGGCGGCACGATGGACCGCATGGCTTGCGGAATGATGATGCGCCATAGGGCACGAGCTCTTGTCATGCCGAACGCTTCAGCCGTTTCGGTTTGGCCGCGGTCTACCGAAAGGAGGCCGCCGCGAATGATTTCAGCCATGTAGGCGGCTTCATTCAGCGCCAATCCAACGATTGCAGCCGTCATCGGCGTAATCACCGAATTGGTATCCCAGCTTGCGAGCGTAGGGCCAAAGGGAATCGTGATCGAGAGGCGCGGAAACAAGGTGGAAAGATTGTACCAGAAGATCAGCTGCACGAGCAGCGGCGTGCCTCGGAAGAACCAGATGAACAGAGATGCGAATGAGTTCGCCAACCCGTCCTTCGACATGCGAGCGATTGCAAGAACCAAGCCCAGGATCGTGCCGAGCACCATGGCAATGACAGTCAATCCAAGACTGACATAGAGGCCACTGATAACCGTAGGATCGAAGAAATAGGCGGCGACGACGGGCCAGCCGAAATTCTCATTGTGTGCGACGATCCATGCGAAATTCGCCGCGAAGAGAAGGATCGCCACCCAGAGGATCAATCTTCCCGTTCGGAAGGGAGCGTGGGCTGTCGCCACGTCCCTGAAAGACGCATCGCCCGAGGGCGATGCGCTGATCTGGTTAAGACGGTTCATTTCGGAAGGGCTCCACCGAGATTGATGCCCGGCTCCTTGAGCATGTTGTTCTCAAGGCCCCACTTCTTCATGATCGCGGCGTAGGTTCCATTTTCCATCAGGAGCTTGATGGTGTCGAGAAGCAGCGGCCCGAGCGGGGAGCCCTTGGGCACGACGGCTCCCTGATAGAGATCTTCGAAGCCATTTTTCTGACCAACACCCGTCAACTCAAGCTGACCATTGGCTTGAGATACGAAGTAGGTGAGGGGAGCCTGGGAAGAGAAGAACGCATCGGCGCGCTTCGAGCGCACGGAAAGGATCGAGCTCGGTTGGTCCGTATAGGATTGAACCGTAAGGGGCTCCTTGCCGTCTGCCTTGCACTTCTCAGCCTGAACCTGGATTACGCGTTCAGCAGAGCCGCCCGCCATGACGGCGATGCGGTTGCCGCAGGCCGTATCGAGCGAGGTGATGCCCTTGGGATTGCCCTTCTGAACGGCGAAGACCACAAATTCCTGCACCCAATCGACGAAGTCGTTGGCTTCTTCACGGCTCTTGAAGTCACCGACGGGACCAAACGCGAACTGATAGCGTCCGGAATTGACGCCGGCGAGCAGCGCCGGCAAACCGCCGACGGTGGCGTGTTCGATCTTGATACCGAGGACTTGGCCGATCGCATCCGTCAGGTCTTTGCTGGCACCCGTCATCTCTGTGCCGGTAACGATTTCGTAGGGAGGGAACGAGCCGTTATTGACCGAGATCATCTTGCCTTCAGCGCGGATCTTCTCCGGCAAGCGTGCCCGCAATTCCTCATTCACGCTCAGTTTCGGAATGCCGGCTTCCTGGGCAAGAACCGGCGTCGCAAGCATCAGGACAGCGGCGGTTAAGGAACCAATCAGTTTCGAGTTCATGAGATAGCCCTTTCGGTTTGAGGGAGTCGGCTTCAGTTCACGGGTGGCGCTGATAAAGTTTCTCAGTTGGCTTTGGCCTGCCACGGGAAAAGATCGGCAGGTGTCAGCAAACGCGGCAGAATCTTCTGCTCATAGAGTTCCGTAGCGAAGTCGCTGATCATCTTCTCGTTCGCCTCTAGCCCGCTGATATTCCAGGTGGGCGGGAGATCGGCAGCGCAGCGGCGGAGCTCATCGATCATCCACGGTGTCGTGTCGGCGTACTTTTCGCGCTTTTGCAGCCACATACGCTGGGATTCGTCGATCAATTCGCTGAGTTCATCCATGACCCATGGATGCTCCTGCACGAACTCAGCCTTGAAGCCGATCAGGTGCATGCCCGGTACGTAGCCGACTTCATTGAAGTACGTGACCTCGGAGGTGCGGAAGTCGTCCAAAACCTGCCGGAAAGGAGAGTCTTTGTCGAAGAAGCCCTGTGGCATGAAAGGTGTAAAGACAGCGTCCAGACCGCCGTCTTTCAGAAGATCGACCATGGGGCGCTCCCCAGGAGCGGCCTCTATTCGGCCCGGGCGACCGAAACCGTCGAGGCGGTCCGTGATGGGATGGGCGTCCGTCAGGCGTCCGGCATACCACATGGCATCTTCGATGCCGACGCCTTCACGGCGGACAGCTGCGCGTGTCCACGTGTTGCCGGAATCCCGCCATCCCGTCACGCCGATTTTCTTGCCGGCAAGGTCGGACAGATTGCGGATCGAGCTGTCCTTCGTGGTAATGATGCAGCGATGCCGAAAGCCGCGCATGATGAAGTTCGGCATTCCTACGACACTGTCATCGCCATCGTGCCGAAGCTGCGAATAGCGGCTGAAGGACATCTCGGCTGCTTCGTATGCCGGGTCGGTTGCGATGTTGGAAACGAGAGTGCCAATCCGATCCACTTTGACATCGAGCCGAGGAGACCGGACGTCGCCGAGGACGAGGGGCGTCATATAGTCCCAGTCACGAAGTGCGATCCGGAGGGTCAGAGGCATCAGCAATCACTCGCAAATTTCTATTCTGTCCTTACTTAAAATGTTCATCTCAAACTGTTCAAACCATATTATGTTATTGAACATTAATTCTGGTGCTACATGACCGAACACAGAGACGCGCAGTGGTTTGCGGAGAAACTGATCGATAAGACCATTCGCGGGATCGCTCTGGAAACGAGAGCGCTGATCCGTGCGGGCGCGCTCCCAGTTGGTACTAAGTTGCCTCCAATCCGCGACCTCGCTTTTGCCATAGGCGTGAGTCCCGCGACGATCTCGGAAGCCTGGAGCGAGCTGCGCCGCCAGAAGGTCATCACTGGGCGAGGACGGAATGGCACTTGGGTCAGCGGCGATGGTTTCGTGCTCAAACCTCATCGCCTCGGAAGCTCTGGAAATTACGGCGAGGGCGTCCTTAACCTGACTGCTGCCGTCCCCGACATGAGCCTCTTGCCTCCGCTCGCAGAAGCGATGGCCTATGGTGCCTCAGCGGAAAATCTCAATAGCTACGAACGAAACCGCATTCTTCCGGAATTGGAAGAGGAGGTGAGGAAAACATGGCCCTATGAGCCGGAAGCGTTCCTGGCGACCAATGGCGGATACAATGCAGTTTATACGCTGGTTCACGCTCTTGTGCCTGCGGGTGCGTCCATCGCAATCGAGGATCCCACGGGCATGCGTATCCTCGATATCCTGGAGGATCGAGGCGTACGCATCGTGCCCGTTCGATGTGATAACGAGGGGCCCCTGCCGGCGTCTCTGGAGGACGCGCTGAAGTCCAGGCCTGCCGCTTTCATCTTCCAGCCGCGTTTGCATTCCGTCACCGGTCAGAGTGTCAGCCGACGCCGCTTGGAGGCTCTCGCCGAAGTTCTGAAAGGAACCGATGTCCTTATAGTTGAAGACGATGGCATCGGAGACATATCTGCGGCCCCGCGTCATTCGCTTGGTGTCTATTTTCCAAGCCGGGTCATTCACATTCTATCGTTCTCGAAGACGCATGGTCCGGATTTGCGCCTCGCCGTTCTCTCGGGCACGCGCGCCATCATTGACCAGATCCAATCGTATCGGAGCTTTAGCTCGGGCTGGACGAGCCGCATTCTGCAGGGCGCTACGGCTTGGCTGTTGCGGGATCCGGCCACCCAAGCCTGTATTGATCATGCGCGCGCTGTTTACCACAGACGTCGCGCTAACCTGGTCGATGCCTTGCAGCAGAGAGGCGTCCAGGCCATGTATGGAGCGGGTTTGTGTGCCTGGGTTCCTGTATCGTCGGAGCCCTTTGCCATGGTGACGCTCGCTGCCCATGGAATTGCCGTTCATCCAGGCGCCAAATTCTCCAACCTGCCGACCTATTCTCTGCGCGTCGCAACAGCGACCCTCGCCAATGATTATGAGAAGGTTGCCGACTCGATTGCATTGGCCGCAGGCCCTTGATGAGTTTAATCCTCTCAGGGCGGATATCTTGCCGGCATCAGGTCCATATCAGGCCGCTGGCGGAGCGGCTGACAGTGGTCCCATCGTCCAGGAAGCGGAGGCCGATGCCCTCCACGTAGACCTCATGGAACTCTCCATCATCATCCAGGAACGGCATGCGGTCTCCGACTTTCAGGCCCAGGAGTGCCGTGCCGAGGGGTGTCGCGACCGAAATTTCGGCACCGGGCCAGATCAAGTCGTTGGGATGGACGAGCAGATGAGTGTGTGACTTTGTTTCATCATCTTTCCGGTAGATCACGCGGCAATTGGTGGAAACGACATCCTCCGGCAGGGCTGCCGGATGGCAGATTTTGGCCCGACGCAACTCTTCGAGCAGGAAGCTAGCTTTCCGGCGGTCAAGGTCGCGCCTGATCATTGCCGTGAAGAGCAGGCGGTTATAGTCGTTTGTTGCCAGGGTAATCGGGGGAAGATGCTGCTGCGTGTTCATGAAAGCCTCCTCGGGACAGTCACCAGACGCTCGCGCTCCAGCGCAGCGTACAGACATGATGGGCCGATACGCGCCTAGAGGGCGTATGTAACGGCACGATGATTGTGGGAGAGAACTTTTGCCCCGGTTCACCGACGACCATGGCGGGCCGACAGGCGCCTGGGGCTTAACTGCCTGCTTTGAGGCAACCCGCGTACGCCAGAAGGCTTATGTTTTTCACGACCTTGATCATGACACCCTTAAGATAGGCTCCTTGTCCGCGAATGCAACCTTCCTGGTCGGGTCGGCAACCGCGCAAAGGTGCAAGCCCTGCGAAAGGACAGCAGATCGACGCAGCCTATTTCAGAAGGTTGCACTTCGGAGCCGAAACCGCCATTACAGCGCAAGCGGAAATCTGCCCAACGGCATCAACCTACAGGAGTGAGATCAATTGCATGCAGTCTCCATGCTGGACCAGGCCCTGACACGCCTCGATGAGGCAGCACGGCACCTCGACCTCGATGCGGATGTTCTTGAAAAACTGAAATACCCGCGTGAGACGACGAAGGTTCGCCTGATGATCCGCATGGACGACGGCTCCCGCAAATCCTTCATGGCTTGGCGGTGCCGTTATGATGATACGCGCGGCCCGACCAAGGGCGGCATCCGCTTCCATCCCGACTCGACCATGGAAGAGGTTGAAACGCTCGCCTTCTGGATGACCTTCAAATGCGCGGTGATGAATCTGCCCTATGGAGGTGGCAAAGGGGCCGTTCAGGTTGATCCTCACACCTTGTCCAAGGCCGAGCTTGAGCGTCTCTCACGCGCCTACGTTCAGGCCTTCTCCAAGATCATCGGACCCGACCGGGACATTCCTGCGCCCGACGTCTACACCAATTCGATGGTCATGGGCTGGATGGCCGACGAGTACGCGTCCATCGTGGGCGAGGCTACGCCCGCAGTGATCACAGGCAAGCCCATCGCCCTCGGTGGGTCGCTGGGACGCGACGATGCGACGGCACGGGGCGGCTACTATCTGGTCCAACGCCTGGCCCAGGAGCTCCGCTTGAGTCAGGGGGCGCGGGTTGCGATCCAGGGCTTCGGTAACGCCGGCCAGCACATCGCCCGTCTGCTCGGAGCAGATGGATATAAGATTGTGGCTGTTTCGGATTCCAAAGGGGCGATCCACTCCGCTTCCGGGCTCGATGTCGAGAAGCTGATAGCCGCAAAAAGGCAGGGATCGGTTACGAGTCTCGGTGGCACTGGAGACATCACCACACTTTCGGCCGATGAGCTTGTCTCGGTCGATTGCGACCTGCTCGTTCCGGCCGCATTGGAGGACATGATCCATGAGGGCAACGCTACAGGGATAAAGGCGCGTGTCGTTCTCGAACTCGCCAACGGCCCGATCACTCCTGAGGCCGACGAGATTCTGGCCGCCAAGAATATCGTCGTACTTCCGGACATCCTGGCAAATGCGGGCGGCGTCACCGTTTCGTATTTCGAATGGGTGCAGAACAGGCAGGGTTATTACTGGCCGGTCGAGGATGTGCATGAGCGCTTGAAGACGATCATGGAGCGTGAGGGGGATGCCATCTGGGCGCTGGCCCGGGACAAGGGTATCACTCTGCGCAGCGCCGCCTACGTGCATGCGCTTTCGCGGCTCGCAGGCGCCATCGAAGCGCACGGCACGCAGCAGTTCTTCACGAGCTGACGTCCGGAGCGGCATCATCATGAAACCTCCGCCCCGATTGCGGGGCGCGGGTGGGCGGCAGCGTCCTAACGGCGCTGTGGTCAGCCTGCCGCGCGCCCTGTCGAAGCTAGGGTTTTGTTCCCGCACGCAAGCCGAGGCGCTGATCGCCGAAGGACGTGTTCGTGTCGACGGTCGCGTCGTCCGCAACGCGACCGCGCGCGTGGATCCTGCGCGCGCCCGCATCACCGTCGATGATCAGGCGGTTATCGCCGAGCGTAAGGTTTACCTGATGCTCAACAAGCCGCGCGGCCTTGTGACGACCCGAGACGACCCGCAGGAGCGGGCGACGGTTTATGAGTGCCTGGAAGGGATCGATCTTCCCTTCGTGACGCCTGTCGGTCGGCTGGACAAGGCAAGTGAAGGCCTGCTGCTCATGACCAATGACACGCGCTGGGCTCAGCGCGTGCTGGATCCTGCATCGAATGTTGAAAAGGTCTATCACGTTCAGATCGACCGATTGCCGGACCAGGACGCTTTGGAGCGTTTGGAGTCCGGCATGGTGCTCGACGGCGAGCGCCTCGTCGCAAAGTCTGCTCGCGTGCTGCGCTCCGGCCTGCGCAACGCTTGGCTCGAAGTAGTCCTGAACGAGGGTAAGAACCGCCAGATCCGACGCCTCCTCGGCGCTGTCGGTGCAAACGTGCTCCGTCTTGTGCGCGTCGACGTAGGAGGTGTGCAGTTAGGGGATCTTCCAAGGGGTTCGGTCCGGCATCTCACTCCAAGCGAGAAAGCGATGCTCGATGCTCCCATTCCACCGCCCCGGCTGCGCGTTCCGCGCTAATTGCCGATCTGTCATAAGAAGAGAAAGCCAAGTCTATCGTGCCGCTGGCGACCTTGTTGTAAGGGTGAGATGATTGGGACGGCTTTTCAGCTTTCTGCTGCCGGCCTTGAAACGTAGCATTTGGTGACTATCTTAGTGTCATCATGATTGCATTGCGACACATCCTAATTATTCGCGAAGGCAGCCTCTCCGCAGGCCGTTAAGCCCCGAACGCGGCCAAGCACTGCTTGGCGCTTCGTTCGGGGGCATGACAAATCTTGCAAAGTTCAAATTTAGCAAACCGATTCCGGGTGCGTGGCTGCGCGCCTCAATGCGCCGTGCTTTCAGGCCGGAATCCATGTCCAGGAAGTCTGCGCCATGACGATTATGCCAATACGGCCTAGCACCTGGTTCAGCCCTTTGCCAGATGATGGGAAGTGCGTTCAGGTCATCAAAGATTCACCAAGCAAGGCACGTTACAACTCGATGAACGAGTTGGATCGACGGCTTGATGAAGCGCTGAAGGAAACCTTCCCAGCGAGCGATCCAATTGCGGTCATGATCTGCCACAAATCCTGATGCTGATTGGTTGCCGCCTTCACCGGCCTTGGCACCCTCATTCACAAACAAAACACGCCGCTGCGGTTTGCCCAAGGCGGCTAAGGAGAAAAACATGACAGCCAATAACAAGGCTCCGAACACCACCAAGACACTGGTCACCAGGGAACGAAACATCCGTTCGGCCGATACAAAGGCCATCGTGGTTGCAACGTGGTCTCCTCAACCGAACCCGCTGACTCGCGAGGAAATCCGCAGGCTTGTGGTCGACCAAATCGGGTAAGGGCGACCGCAAACGGAGACATAACGACGTCGATATCCTCACTGTCCCGCCCCTCAGGTGAGGCGGGATTTGCTACGGTATCATCCTTCCAAGACGGGGCCGTATCTCCATCGGAGCCTTTAGAGATTTCGGGGCAGGGCGGTGTATACTCTGGCGATGAATCTGTGGAACTCCGTCATGTAATTGGTCAGGAACTCGGCAGTGGACTCGTTCGTCACTTCGCCCTCATCGGTGATCAGTCCCGGCTTGAATTGGATATAGGCCTCCGGCGCATTCATCTGGGGCGAGTTACAAAAGCCGAGTATGCTGCGCAGATGCTGTTGCCCGACGGCGGTGCCGATGGCGCCCGGTGAGGCGCCGATCACCGCTGAGGGTTTGCGCGCAAATGCGTTCTGCCCGTAAGGGCGGCTGGCCCAATCGATGGCGTTCTTCAGCGCGCCTGGGATCGAACGATTGTATTCGGGCGTGACGAACAGCACCGCATCAGTGGCTGCGATGGCGTCCTTGAAGTTTCTGGCAACCGTTGGAAAATCGGAGTCGTAATCGTAGCTGTAGAGCGGCAGGTCCCTGATTGAGATTTCCGTGAATTCAAGGTGCTCTGGGGCGACGCGGATCAGGGCCTTGGCGAGTTTGCGATTGATCGACTCTTTCGCCAAGCTTCCGATGAGATAGCCGACTTTGAACGTGGTCATGTGATGCTCCTGAGCTGGCGGATGCAAGGAATCCGTCTCTGTCGCCTCCATGACAATGCTTTCGCGCTAAAAGTGGTTGGTTACGTTCAGGCGATCTCAGGCTGATTTCATCAAAAACAGTCTAAAGGCGTGTACGACAATGCTGACGCATCTTGCCGCGGCCCTTCCCCGATCCGTCCGGCCTGGAAGATCCTGTGTTTATCCGGGTAATCGTCAGACAGTCTCAAGTGTATTGCGTCCGGCGGCTTTCGCGCGATAGAGGCCCGTATCCGCTGCCTGCAAGAGGCTTTGGCTGCGCTGACCCGATCTTGGGATCATTGTCGAGAGGCCTACGCTCACAGTAACCACCCCATGTGAGCTGTCCGCATGCGTTATTCCCAAAGCCATGACGGCGGTACGGACGCGCTCTGCCATGGCTTCCGCGCTGCGCTGGTCGCTGTCTGGCAGCACGACAGTGAATTCCTCACCACCATAGCGGGCGGCAAAATCTTCAGGTCGTTTGAGACATCCCCTGATCGCCTCAGCCACGCTGCGCAACACGCGGTCGCCCTCGCCATGGCCGTAACGGTCGTTGTATCGTTTGAATGAATCGACGTCGATGAACAGAAGGGACAGGGGCTGCCCCGTGCGAACGGCCCGGTTCCATTCCTGCTCGAATTCCTCGTCGAAGGCGCGGCGGTTGGGCAGGCCCGTAAGTCCGTCCGTTGTGGCAAGGCGAGCGAGCTTTGCCTCTGCGGTGGTGCGGCGGCGCAGTTCGCGCTGGAAAAGCGCGGCGAGAACTACCACCGCGCAGCAGAGGAGGGCGGTAAGCAGGCCTAGGACGAGTGCCCGTTCCTGCCATTCGTCGAAAATATCACTCACCGCACGGTTCAATGTGAGCACAACCGGCAGGTTGTCCAACACCTTAAACGTGAACAGACGCTCGATCTGGTCGACCGACGAGGTTCCAACGAAGGAGCCGAAAGGCTCACGCAGGAAGTTCTGAACGTTTTCGGAGCTACTGAAATCCCGGCCCAACTCCTGCTCGACGAAGGGCTCCCGCATCAACAAGGTACCGTCGGACCGGAACAGACTGACGGCACTGTCATGGCCTAGGTTAAGACCGCGGAATGCCTGCTGAATGTTCGAGAGCGACATAGCCCCAATCACAACTCCGGCAAAGCGCCCGTCAGGGTGCGTCAGACGGCGGCTGATCGCAACACTCAGGTCCCCATCCCGAAAGCGGCTGTTATAGGGGCGGCTAACATAAAGCCCGACATCCGCCCGTTCACGATGAACGGTGAAATAGTCCCGGTCCGAAAAATCACCTTCACGCGGCCTGACGGAGGCCGCATCGGCGACGACCTTGCCCGCCTCGTCCAGCACGAGGATGGACCCCAAATAGGTGGTAGTGGCGATGCGGTCGAACAGGATGAGATGCCGGACCTCCGAGGGCAGATGCGACAGGTCCGGATAGGCCAGACCCTGCACCACGCCCTTCAGGGCGAGATCAAGGAGGCCGATATTCGTGCTGATGTCGCGCGCGACAGCGTTAAGCAGGTTGTGAGAGGCCGCCTCAGCCTCGTGCCAGGTATCCTGTCGGCTTTGCCAAAGCACGGCGCCCGAAAGGGCGAATATGCTGGCCGCAATCACCGCGGCAACGATGTGTAGATGAAGCCCCTTGCGGATCAGCCGGGGTACGAGCGTGGCCCGTAGCCATCGTGATGGTGGACGAATAGGGGCATGCAATCGGCGACGCTCCGCTTAAGGCTATCGAAACGCGGGATGTAGCGGATTTGACCGTATTTACAACGGATTTCCGTAAGGACGAGGCTAAACAATAGCTGCCCCCCATACAGGCGGCCTCAATCCCTTGGCACGGGCCCTTGACCGGTTCGGACACGAAAGAGGCACATTCCTGAAAATTGCCCCAATCGACGGTTAAGTTGAGCAAATAGCCATGATGGCCTGGCGCCGAATCATATCTTGGTTCCCGGCGCGCGTTTGACTATGCCGATCTGCAGTTTCTCACCGTGCAGATGCGCCCGACCGTTTAGCTTTCGTGTTGCGTTTCAGGATTCAGCGAGGCGGCTATGACGACGGTCAAAAGCATTGCGGCTCAGTCAACAATTGACGGCCGACAGATCTCTATACCAACTCAGACAAAGGTTCTTACGGGCCCTGGGCGGACACTTCCACCGGGATATATTCACTTGGGCGTTGCCAAGGAAATCGTCCCGGCTCTACGCGATTTCGGCATAGATCCCGATCTCGTCGTTAAGGAGGCGGGGCTAGAGCCGCATCTTTTCGACGATGGGGCCAATGTCATCCCACACGCGGCTTTGGGCCGGTTGCTCACCTTGAGCGTGGCCCGTACCAACTGCTCCCATTTCGGGCTGCTGGTGGGTCGGCGTGCAACGATCCTGTCGCTCGGCATAGTTGGACGCCTGATGCTGCACTCGGAGACCGTAGGCGACGCTATGCGCGCCCTGGTGTCGAACCTGAGTATCCAGAACCGTGGTTCCGTACCGTCGCTGACGATCATCGGCAACACGGCGATCTTTACCTTCGCGGTTTACCAGCCCAAGGCTGAGAGCGCAGATCAGATCCTGGATGGATCCCTTGCGGTTGCGGTCAATGCCCTTCGTGCCCTTTGCGGGCCCGAGTGGGCTCCGATTGAGGTGCTGCTGCCCCGAGCTGCCCCAGCGGATCAGGCGCCGTACCGACGCCATTTCCGGGCGCCTGTGAGGTTCGATCAGGAAAGCGCTTCCATCGTTTTCCCGGCTCAAGACCTGAAGCTGCTCGTGGCCGGTGCCGATCCCATGATGCGGGCCATGTTGGAGGAGCGGATCGCGCAACTGATGGGGGCCGGGAAGACGCAGTTCTCGGACGACATTCGGCGATTGCTGCGCACCCGGTTGACCGGCAGCCATTGCTCAGCGGACGATATCGCTCATGTACTGGCAATGCACCGCCGCACCTTAAGCCGCCGCCTGAAGGAAACCGGCATGGGCTACCGGGCGATTGCGAGTGAAATCCGGTTCGAATTCGCTCGGCAATTGCTGGCGGACACCCACGTGCCGCTGGCTCAGATTGCGGCCGCCCTTGGCTATTCCGAGGCGAGTGCCTTCACCCGCGCATTCCGGCGGTGGTCTGGCCAGACGCCAACGGCTTGGCGCGACGCAATTCATGAAGGGTGACGCGCCACAGCGTCAATTCAGCAGGACCTGAACGGCGATGATCTTGACGATGGTCATGCTCGGGAAACAGATCGCATAACCGATATCCGTTCGCTCCGTAGGAGCAAGGCGTCCTGCTGCCACAACGATAGCGGGATTGCCGGTCGAACCGGCACAGATCCCGAGCAGATCATCGAAGGGGATCCGCAGCAAATACCCGCCGACGAGAACAGTCAGGACCAGGGTGAGCAAGACCGCTACTCCGCCGAGAAGAATCTGAATGCCATTGGATGCCACGGTCTGCACAAACGGCGCGCCCGCGCCAATCGCAACCGATCCGATGAATATAGCCAACCCGAGGTTCCGCAGAACAAGGTTCGCCACCACCGGTATTCCCCAGCCAATGGGACCTGTACGGCCAAGCCGGCCAAGGATCAGGGCCATGAGGAGCGGGCCGCCGGCGACACCCAGACTGAAAGTGCCTCCTCCAGGCAACGGGACAGGGATCATCCCGAGCAGTAGCCCAAGTGCGATTCCGACCCCGATTGAAACAAAGGACAATTCTGCATTGCCCTTGATGCTGTCGCCGAAATAGCGCTGGGCCTCGGCTTTCCGACCCGTCGGAACGGCAGCAACGAGCAAGTCTCCGAACTCGATGGTCAGGTCGGAGGTTGCGATCAACTCCATATCGCCCCGGCGCACGTGCGAAATCATGACAGGGAAGTCGGGAAGTGGCATGTCCCGAAGGGGTTTGCCTACAAACGCTGCCTTTGAAACGTAGACGCGCACAACATCGTAGTTTGCGCGATCGCGGCTCAGCCGCCCGGGCTCCTCCCGTCCGATGAAGGCCTTAGCCTGTTCGATGCTTCCTGGGCTTCCGACGAGCAACAGGCCGTCACCCTCGTGCAGCCTTGTCTCGTCGACAGGCGGGGCGTTCACATGGTGCTGGCGCACCGCGACGATCTTCACATCGGCTGGCAGTATCCCGGAGATCTCGCCCACCGTACGGTCTTCGCAATTGGTATCGATGGTCAGCTCAGCAAGCCGCACATTCTGTTTTGGTGCATCGAATTTGGGCTTAATAAAAGATGCCATGAGGGTCATCAGAATGATGGGCCCCATCACTCCAAATGGATAGGATACCGAATATCCGATTGCCGGATCCTGGTTGCCCGCCGCGGACAGTGCCGCCTGAAGGGTCGGGGTGCTGGTACCGGATCCTGCGAATAATCCGGCTGCGGTCGCGAGCGTGATACCGAGCGGTTTGGCAAGCAGCATCGCGACGAAAAGAGAAGCAACGACTGCAACGGTCGCAAGAGCAATGTATTTAGGACCAGGAGTACGGATGTTGGCGAAGAACTGCGGCCCGTATTGGATGCCGACCCCATAGACGAACATCACGAGGCCGATGGTGCCAACCAGACCAGGTGGCGCTGCCTTCGGTGCAATGGCGCCGATGATCAGGCCGCTGAACAAAACCGCGCCGGCGCCAAACGACACACCCGCAACCGAGATTTGTCCGAGCGCATAACCGGCGGCGATGGCGAGAAACAGCGCCAGCAGAGGTGATGACTCAAGCAGGGTCCGAAGCAAGTCCATTATCGCCTCCACTCATCTTGCATGGCAGCCTGCCTCACGAAACTGCCCCAGAACGCGCGCTATCAATTCTGAGGAGGGGGAGGGCGTCTCGGAGAGCTCGTAGTTCAATCCCATGAGCTTCCATTTGAAGGCGCCCATCTGGTGGAATGGAAGAACCTCGACCCATTCAACGTTGCGCATCGGCGCCACGAACCGGGCAATCCCCTCCACGTTGGCCGGATCATCGGTCAGGCCCGGAACCAGCACAAACCGCACCCAGACTGGTTTGCCGAGTGAGGCCAGCCTCTCTGCGAATTGCAGGGTCGGTTTCAAGTCTTGCCCGACCACCCGGCGATAGGTCTCTGGATCCCAGGACTTGATGTCGAGCAGCACGAGATCGACCTCGCGCAGGTATTCGTCATCGGCCCGGCTGCCTAGGAATCCTGAAGTATCCAATGCCGTGTGGAGGCCCATCCCCTTAGCGGCCGCAAAGAGGCGCTTTGTGAAGTGCACTTGGACGAGCGGTTCCCCACCCGATATCGTCAGCCCGCCGCCCATGGCGCGCAATGGCCCTGCATAAGCCTCGAGCGCGGTCCTGGCGCGCTCGAACGATACGCGCGTTCCGTCTTTCAGATGCCAAGTGTCCGGGTTGTGGCAATACAGGCACCGCAGCAGGCAGCCGCTCATGAATACGACGACCCGGATTCCAGGCCCGTCAAGGGTGGACCCGGTCTCATAAGAGTGGATCCATCCGAAATCGCCCCGCGGATCATTGAACGTGGTCGTGTCAGGCGCATCCGGGGATAGCGCCTGCTGGAAGTCGTACCGGCTGTGGGCCCAGGACTCGTCGGCCATGACATCAAGCCTTACTCACCGTGGAACGTGCGGTTGATCACATCCATCTGCTGTTCGCGGGTCAGACGAACGAAATTGACCGCATAACCCGACACCCGGATCGTCAGTTGCGGGTACTTGTCAGGATGCTCCATCGCATCGAGCAGGGTATCGCGGTTGAGGATATTGAGGTTCATATGGAACCCGCCCTGACCGCAATAGGTGTCAAGCACCTTCACTGCCTGCGTGATCTTCTCGCCTTGATCCAGACGATTGAGGCTCGGCGTGACGGATACGGTGTAGCTGATACCATCCTGCGCATCTGCATAGGGCAGTTTCGCGACAGAGAGACAGGAGGCGAGCCATCCATGACTGTCACGGCCATGCATCGGATTGGCGCCGGGGGCGAAGGGCTCTCCGGCCTTACGTCCGTCCGGCGTGTCGCCGGTATTCTTGCCGTAAACGACGTTGCTCGTGATGGTCAGGACCGATTGAGTGTGAACGGCATTCCGGTAGGTGGGATGCTTGCGGATCTTTTTCATGAACGTGGAGACAAGATCCGCCGCGATCGTGTCGACACGATCGTCGTTATTGCCGTATTTTGGGAAGTCGCCGCTGACCTCATAGCCGACGATCAACCCGTCATCGCGCCGTATGGGCTTCACCTGTGAATGCTTGATGGCCGATAGGCTGTCCGCCACCACCGACAAGCCGGCGATGCCGAAGGCCATCGTGCGCAGGATCTGTTGGTCATGGAGCGCCATTTCCAGGCGCTCGTAATAGTATTTGTCGTGCATGTAGTGGATGCAGTTCATGGCATGGACGTAAGTTCGCGCCAGCCATTCCATCATGGTGTCGAACTTCGCCGAGACGTCATCGTAATCGAGAACGTCGCCCGATACCGAAGGGGCCGCCGGTGCGATCTGTTCGCCGCTGACCTCATCCCGCCCACCGTTGATGGCATAGAGCAGGCACTTGGCAAGGTTGACCCGCGCGCCGAAGAACTGCATCTGGTTGCCGATACGCATGGCCGAGACGCAGCACGCGATGCCGTAATCGTCGCCCCAATAGGGACGCATCAAGTCATCATTCTCGTACTGAATGGATGATGTTTCTGCCGAAACCTTGATGCAATAACGCTTGAAGCCGTTCGGAAGCTGCTTCGACCAGAGTACCGTCATGTTGGGCTCGGGCGCCGGACCGAGATTCGTGAGCGTGTGCAGCATTCGGAAGCTCGTGCGGGTCACCAGGGAGCGACCGTTGAGATCCATGCCGCCGACGCATTCGGTGGCCCAATAAGGATCGCCGGAGAACAGGGCGTCGTAATCGGGGGTGCGCAGGAAGCGGACAATGCGCAGCTTTTGGACGAGTTGGTCGATGAGTTCCTGAGCGCCTGCCTCATCCAAATGACCGCTTTTCAGGTCACGCTCGATGTAGATGTCGAGGAAGGATGAAATGCGTCCGATGGACATCGCTGCGCCGTTGGCCTCCTTGATGGCTCCGAGATAGCCGAAATAGGTCCATTGCACGGCCTCGCGCGCGTCTGCCGCTGGACGTGTGATGTCGAACCCGTAGTTCTTGGCCATCACAGCCAGGTCGCTCAGCGCCCGCATCTGCTCGGCCAGCTCCTCACGCTCGCGGATCACATCGTCCGTAGGCCACTTGGCGTCGAGCAGCGCACGTTCGGCGCGTTTGGCGGCCAGCAATTTCTCGGTTCCATACAGGGCTACGCGTCGGTAATCGCCGATGATCCGGCCACGGCCATACGCGTCGGGCAGGCCGGTGACGATGTGGCTGCGCCGGCAGGCCATGATCTCCTGCGTGTAGGCGTCAAAGACCCCGTCATTGTGGGTCTTGCGGTACTTGGTGAAGATCTCGTGCACGATAGGATCGGGCTCGTATCCTGCCGCCTTGAGTCCGGCTTCGACCATGCGCAATCCGCCATAAGGCATGATGGCGCGACGGAACGGGGCATCGGTCTGCAAGCCGACGATCACCTCGTTGTCGCGGTCGATGTAGCCGGGCCCATGGGAGGTAATCGAGGACGGGGTCTTGACGTCAACATCCAGAACACCCTTGCGTATTTCTTCCCTGAAATAGGGCTGTAGCTTTTCCCAGACGGCTTTCGTTCGTGCACTGGGCGCAACCAGAAAGGTTTCATCGCCGTCGTAAGGCGTGACGTTGCGCTGAATGAAGTCGCGGACATCGACAACGGACTGCCAGCGCCCGGACGCGAAGCCCTGCCACTCGTTCATCACGCCGACTGGTTCCGACGCTTGGCTCTCACCAAGAGTTGGCGAGGCGCCAGTCTGACGCTCCTGGCGGGGTTGTTTTGGTGAAGGCTGCGCCTGCGTGTCCGCAGACCTTTGAGCAGCAATGGCTTCATCAGGCATGATGGCATCCTCCGACGGCGCTTGAACCTTCCCTCGACGCATCATCGACCGCCTGCGCACGGCCGATGGGAACCTCAGCAGAGCACGAGGTTCTGGGCGAGGCCCGCCTCGCTCGTTTCCTTATATTTCGGGTTCATGTCCCGGGCGGTATCGGCGAGAGTCTTGATCGTTGTGTCGAGATCCACCCGGTGGCGACTTGCGATCTCGTTGGTGGCGATCATGGCAGCGGCCCATGCCTTCACCGCCCCAAAGGCACAGCGCTCGATGCAGGGAACCTGCACATATCCTGCCACGGGATCGCAGGTCATTCCGAGATGGTGCTCAAGGGCCGACTCGGCTGCATTTTCAATGACATGAGGCGGGCTGTTCAGGACTTGCGTGATCAGGGCCGCAGCCATTGCTGAGGCGACGCCAATCTCGGCCTGGCATCCGCCTTCGGCGGCAGCCAGCGTCGCGTTGTGCTTGCACAGGTAGCCGACGGCGGCGCCAGCCAGCAGACCTTCGCGGATCTTGTCCATGGGTACCGCGCGATCGCTCTGTGTCAGGGCATAGACGATGGCTGGCATGACTCCTGCCGATCCTCCGGTGGGCGCAGTGATGACCAAGTGCCCACGGGCATTCTCCTCGGAGGCGGCCAAGGCAAAGGCCGAGACAAGCCCGATGGCGCGGTCGCTCATATAAGTGTCGTTGATCGCCCGCTCGAAGACCGTTGCTGCCTTGGAGTGGAGGTTGATGGGTCCAGGCAGAACATCGTCCTTGTAGGAGAGGCCTGTCTTCACCGTGGCGATCATCGCGTTCGCAATCTTGTCGAGGAAAGCGTTGATCTGCTGTTCATTCTTTCCGGATACAGCGACCTCGTTCGCCATCACCACATCGGCAATCGAGAGGCCGTTATTCTCTGCGTGCTGGCGCAGTTCCTTCATGGTCGCATAGGGATATTTCGGCTGCCCTTTCTTAGGCGGTTCGTAGCCCTTCCACTCTATGAAGCCGCCGCCGACGGAATAATATTCCTGTTCGTAGAGGGGCTTGTCGCCCGCCATGAGCTTACAAGTCATGGTGTTAGGGTGCGGGAAGTCACCTTTGGGAGCATCATAGACGATGTCCGCCAAAGACAAGTCGAACGACCTGTTCCCGAGCTTTACCGGATAGGTTTGCTGTGGCTTGGCAATCATCTCATCGAGGAACGCCGGATCCACCGTCGCCGGCTCCTTGCCGACCAACCCGGCAAGAGCGGCGCGTTCGGTGCCATGGCCCTTGCCTGTCGCGCTGAGGCTTCCGAAGAGGTGCACCTTCAAGCCGGTGGCCTGCGCCAGCTGGTCAGCAGGCAATTCCGCACAACGCTGATAGAAATCATACGTGATGCGCATGGGCCCGATCGTGTGCGAACTCGATGGGCCAGGGCCGACCTTGTAGAACTCGTCGGCCACCGTCATGACCGGGCCTTTCGACGATTTGACAACATCGAGGTCTGGCGAAAGGGCCGAACTCATCTTGAGACCGGCATCGCCTCCGGCTGCTCCCTTTGCAGATTGCTGCGCACCAGCCTCTGTCGCGGCCTGCTGCGCTCGGGCTTCGGGAGACCATGTCGTACCGGTCATCACCGCCGCCGCTCCGATGGCGGCATGGCGTATGAGGAATGCCCGGCGGTTGATTCCGGACGGAAGGTCGATCAGTTCGGGCAATGCCGGAAACAACTCGTCGTCCTTGCTGGAACGGGTCATGCGCGCGTCCTCCTGCTCAGGACACGGAGGCGATGGTTTCAGCGGCTCCGCCCTGGTCTCAACGAAAGAGTTTCGTCTTCCATTTGCGGCTAGCTTAGATCGATTGGGCGGGTGAGCTTGATCGAAGGAGACATTCTCTTGACAGTTTTAGCCGTCCCACCGCTCCGCCTTGTCAGGCAGAACGGCTATGACCCGATTTGACAGAGCTTCGGACTTTATCGTCCCGAATGGGGGCTGACCCTACAGGCACGGCACAACGAAACGGCGTGCTCAATGGCAATTGGCCGATAACTTCATGAGTTCGTTCCGCACGAAGTGCGGCGTGAGAGAAGATCCCAAAATGGCACGGATAAAGCCCAAACTGTCAGGAGATTGTCCCCACCGGTCAAGCCCGCCATGGTGGCTGGTCTAAGGTGATCCCATTGGCCGCGTTCGCGTTCACTATGCCAGCGTTGCCCGGCGGAGCACTCGCAGGCTGCTGCTGGAGCCGCGGCCAGGGCCTACTATTGCGCAGCCGCAGGCTGCCGGCAGGTCGTGAACTCTTATGGCCAGACCGTCTATCGCTGTTCATAGGAGCCGGAGTGGAGCAGATCGTGAGAGCAGGATCTGATGGCAAGATAATCCAGAAAGCATGCAGCGCCGTGCAAGGGCTGCTGTTCCTGCTTCTCGTCGGCATCAGTCCAGCCTTCGCTCAGACTGCCGCGCCTCCAGCGGCTTCCCCACCACAGGCTCAGGAGCTTCTGCGGCTCCTGGACGATCCTGCAATCCGCACATGGATTGACCAGCAGAGGCAGGCGGCAGCATCCGCAGCTGATGGAGCGCCACAGCCGCAGCAGGAGATGCAACAGTCACAGGATATGAATTCCGAGATGCTCGCCATGCGCGTCGATGCGTTGCGGGAGCATTTCGCTGCTTTGGTGATGGCGCTGCCTCGTCTGCCCCAGGAGTTCAGGCAAGCTGCCAGCCTGCTGTCGCAGGAGCTTCAGCGCAGATCTCTCCTGGACGTGGTTGTCCTTGTGCTTGGCTTCCTCTGCCTCGGCGCCGGAGCCGAGTGGGCCTTTAGGGCAGCGACCGCTTCGGCTCAGGAGAGGATTGCATCTCGGTCGGCCGCATCAGCGGATGAGCGTATCCGGATAACCGGCCTGCGCTTGTCATTCGGCTTGGCTCATGTGGCGATCTTCGCTTTTGGAAGCATCGGTGCGTTCCTCATCTTCGATTGGCCGCCCTTGTTGAGACGCGTCGTGCTCGCCTATCTCTTTGCAGCATTCCTGCTGCGCCTTGCCGTCTTGGTGACGCGGGTCCTGCTCTCACCCCGGCCGGTGGGAAGGCACGATCCGGCGTCTACCCGAGTCATTCCGATGACCAATGAAGCGGCCCGGTTCTGGTACCGCCGCATCGTACTGTTCTTCGGTTGGTTTGCATTCGGCTGGGCAAGCGCGGAGTTCGCACAGACCCTCGGCTTCTCGCCGGAAGGCCGCAAGCTGGTCGCCTACATTATGGGTATTGGTCTTCTGGTCATCGCCATCGAGGCCGTCTGGAGGTGGCCCAATCCTCCCGCTACTGCATCGGAAACATCCGAAGGCGGTCATCGGCACCATGCTCTCGCGCCGTGGCTCCTGTCGCTCTACCTCGTCCTGCTATGGGGATTGTGGGTTGCGGGCCTGATTGGCCTGTTCTGGCTGCTGGTCGTGGCCGTGGTGCTGCCACAGGCGATAAGGATCACTAAAGCGTCTGCTCATCACCTGCTGCGGTCGCCGGAGGGCGTGGGCACCAATAACCACGCCCTGGGTTCCGTGTACCTGGATCGGGGTATCCGGGCGCTCTTGATCGTCGCGGCCGCCCTTTTTCTGGCAGGGGTCTGGAACATTGATCTGGTTGAACTGACCAGTCGCGACACGGTCGCGACACGGCTGGTCCGCGGCGCACTCAGCAGCATCGTGATACTGCTCGTAGCCGATCTCATCTGGCAGGTCGTCAAAACGCATATCGACCGGCGTCTCGTGCGCCTGCAGGCAGAGGCTATTCCGGGCAGCGAGGCCGCCTTGAGCCAGGCGCGGATCCGAACTTTGCTGCCGATGTTCCGGATGGCCGCCTTCATTGTTCTCGCAGCTGTGGCCGTGCTGATGACACTCTCGTCACTGGGGGTGGATATCGGCCCTCTGATCGCGGGGGCAGGGATTTTCGGCGTCGCCATCGGCTTCGGCTCGCAGACGCTGGTCAGGGATATCATCAGCGGGATCTTTTATCTGCTCGACGACGCTTTCCGGGTCGGCGAGTACATCCAGAGCGGCAGCTACAAGGGCACTGTAGAGAAGCTGGGCCTTCGTTCCGTGAAGCTGCGGCACCACCGGGGTCCGGTTTTCACGATCCCGTATGGGCAACTTGGAGCCGTGGAGAACATGAGCCGCGACTGGGTCATCGATAAGATGAGCATCAACGTCACCTACGACACGGATCTCGACAAGGCGAAGAAAGTCATCAAGCAGGTCGGCAAGGAACTCGCAGCGGATCAGGAATTCGCGCCGAATATCATCGAGCCGCTCAAGATGCAGGGCGTAGAGCAGTTCGGGGAGTTCGCCATCCAGTTGCGAATGAAGATGATGACGCGGCCGGGCGAGCAGTTCGTGATCCGGCGACGCGCCTACGCCATGCTTAAGACGGCCTTTGACGAGAATGAAATCAAGTTCGCGTTCCCGACCGTGCAGGTAACAGGCCGTGAGGAGACTGAGCCGGCGGCAGCCGCGCGACAGGCCCTCAAACTCGTCAAGGGGGCGCCGCCCGAGGAGGGTGTTTAGCAGGTCCCAGTTTGCCTGTCTCAACGGTCAAGGAGAGCTCTCATGGGCTCAAAAGGGCGGATGGAAGAGGCTAAAGGGGCGGCTTCAGCGAGCGACACGCTGGCAGAGAGGGAAAGAACCGTGGAAACGTCATTCACCAATACGCCAGACGGGCCGAGCTCGCTCCTTGGTGCAAGCCCTCTCATCAAAGATCTGCGTCGTGTACTGCGGACTGAGCTTCTCCGCGGCTCATGTTGTGCCGCCACTATTGCTCAGCTGTTCTCGATGCACCGGCGCACCATGAGCCGTCACCTGCGCATGGAAGGCCTCGCATTCCGGCAGGTCGCCAACGAGGTTCGCTTCGAGATTGCGTGCGAGCTGCTGGAGAACACCGACATGGCGCTGAGCCAGATCGCGGCTGCCCTGAAGTACTCTGAACTGAGTGCCTTCGCCCGCGCCTTTCGGCGCTGGTCTGGACAGAGCCCATCGGCATGGCGCCGTAGTCACACTCGGATCAGGAAAACGCGAATTCGAAAACCGCGCCGTCTCCGTCGCAATCCCGTTGTCTCTTCAAACTGATGGGTGCCGTTTCCTGCCAGGGTCATTCCGTCGATGTGAGAAATGGACCGTAAACCTCCCGAGCACGGGCCGGATGTTGATCCCGCACACTTCCACTGTGGCAGTCCAAAACTGTCAATGTGATGGCCCAACAGGTCAAGCAGCCGGGTTGGAAAAGACCATACTGGCTCCTTCAAACAAGTCGGGCGTCTGAGGACCTGGGCTTATAAGCCTCGCTCCAGCATGCTCCTCGCAACCCGACGGCTCCCCGGGGCGGTTCTCTGCGACCGTCTATCGGGAGAAGAGCATGGAGGCCAGCATGACGGTTGCGGTTGAGGCCCACGGTGCGTCTCAGGGAGAGCAGCGACACGACAAGTATGATCGCCTGGTGCTGGCTGCGCAGTCCCTTCCGAAGTTGAAGGTAGCCGTGGCGCACCCATGCGATGCGGCCTCTTTGAGCGCCGTGCTCGAAGCGGCCGAGCTCGGACTGATCGAGCCAATCCTCGTCGGGCCGCAAGCCAAGATCACGGCGGCTGCTGAGGCGCTCGGCAGGCATATCTCTCATATACGAATCGTGGATGCCCCACACAGCCATGCGGCAGCGGAAGCAGCCGTTGAGCTCGTGAAGTCCGGCCAGGCGGAGGCTCTGATGAAGGGGAGCCTGCACACGGACGAGCTCATGGGCGCAGTCGTTCGTCGCGAGGGGGGCCTGCGCACAGCACGGCGGATCAGCCACTGCTTCGTCATGGACGTTCCTGGCCATGAGACTGCGCTGATCATCACGGACGCCGCCGTCAACATCGCGCCGACGCTGGAGGACAAGGTACACATCGTCCAGAACGCCATCGACCTTGCCCATGCTTTGCGGGTCGATCCAGTGCGGGTGGCGATCCTGTCCGCAATGGAAACAGTCAACCCAAAGGTGCCCTCGACCATTGAGGCCGCAGCTCTGTGCAAGATGGCCGACCGCGGCCAGATCACGGGCGGGATCCTTGACGGTCCCCTCGCACTCGATAACGCCATCGATCTGGGGGCTGCCAAGATCAAGAAGATCCATTCGCCGGTGGCCGGGCAGGCCAATGTCCTTGTGGTTCCGGATCTCGAAGCCGGCAACATGCTGGCTAAAAGCCTGACCTTTCTGGCCGATGCCGATGCCGCCGGCATCGTGCTTGGGGCCCGCGTGCCGATCATTCTCACAAGCCGGGCGGATTCGACCATCACCCGACTCGCCTCCTGCGCCGTGGCGTCTCTCGCCGCCGACGCGCAGCGCAGGCAGCTCTCTGTGCCGGAGGTCTAAGCCATGATCCCGGTCCTCATCGTCCTCAACGCGGGCTCATCGAGCCTCAAGTTCCAGGTTTTCGATATCGAGGAAGGTGCCGAGCCACGGCTTGTCTGGAAGGGGTTTTACGAAGGTCTGGGAGGCGCCGCTCATTTTGTCGTCAGGCACGCCAAGGGCGCGGATCTCGACGATATATCTTGGGAATCCGGTGAAGAGTTCGGACACGAGGAGGCGTTGATGCACCTGATCTCCTGGTTGCGAGAGCATCAGGAGGGGCGCGCGCTTGCCGCCATCGGACACCGGGTGGTGCATGGAGGACAGTTCTTCTCTTCTCCGGTGCTTGTCGACGATCACACTGTCCAAGTACTGGAAAAGCTGGTGCCGCTCGCACCCTTGCATCAACCGCATAACCTGGAGCCGATCAGGATCGTGCGCCGCCGCCTGCCGGGGATCCCGCAGGTTGCCTGCTTCGACACAGCCTTTCACCACACGCAATCCGACATTGCGACCATGTTCGCGTTGCCGCGCGAGATCCGTGAACGCGGCGTACGGCGTTACGGATTCCACGGGCTGTCCTATGACTACGTATTGTCGATGCTGAAGGACTACGATCCAAGCCTCGCTGAGGGGAGGGTGATCGTCGCCCATCTCGGCAACGGCGCAAGCCTATGCGCCCTCAAAGGCGGCGCCAGCGTCGCGACGACCATGGGATTTTCCGCCCTCGATGGCCTGCCGATGGGAACCCGTTGCGGCGCCATAGACGCCGGCGTGGTTTTTTTCATGCTCCGGGAGATGGGCCTTGATCCAGCAGAGGCTGAGCGGGTGCTCTACACCAAGTCCGGCCTGCTCGGAGTGTCCGGAATCTCGAACGACATGCGCGTTCTGCGCTCAAAAGCGGCGATGGATGTGGATGCTAAGCGGGCTATCGATCTGTTCGTCTATCGCATCACGCGCGAAATCGGCTCCCTCATGAGCGCTCTCGGCGGAATTGACGGGCTCGTCTTCACGGCGGGGATTGGCGAGAACGATATCGCGACACGAGCCGAGGTGTTGGCCGGCCTCGCCTGGGCTGGGTTCATCATCGATGAAGCCGCCAACCGCACCGGCGGACCGCGGATCACTTCCGGGTCAGGGCCAACGGCGTGGGTCATCCCCACAAACGAGGAACAGGTAATCGCGCGACAGACGCACAATGTGCTCGCCGCCACGCAGGCCAAGCTCGCATCCTGAACAGGAGAATTGATGTCATGGAAACGCTGAAGACAAAGCCGGGCGAGAAGGCTCAATCGCAGCTCGCCGACGAGACATTCATGTCGGCGGCAGACCTGCGGACGTACATGGCCGAGATGCAGATGGCGAAAGCCATGAAATCGGTCGATGGCATGGATAGGGCGGAAAAGGCCCGCCAGGACCTGGTCAAGCGGATGGCTGAGCCTATCGACCTGACGCCTGAGCGATTGCAGGAAATCTTGCAGCCGTTGAAGTCAAAACTTCGCTCGGCGGCGGAGCGAGGCGAGACCGAGCTGATGGTCATGAGGTTTCCCAACAGCCTGTGTTCGGATAAGGGCCGCGCCATCAACAATGCGGATCCGGACTGGCCGGAAACCCTCACCGGACGCCCACGCCAAGCCTATGAACTTTGGGAGAACCAACTGAGGCCCGCCGGGTTCAGGCTCAGCGCGATGATCATCGAATGGCCCGGTGGGTTCCCGGGGGATGTCGGCTTCTTCCTCAAATGGGGGGAGGCCAAAAAATAGCTCCTTTTGAAACCCTCCTTTGTCAGGACGAGAGCAATGCCACGGGTCGATGCCAGGACTGAGCGAGGCAACAACGACACTGAGGCACGGTGGACGAGAGCTACCCGTGCGCAGGCAAAATTCACGGAGGTCTACCAGGAGCGATGCACAGGCGCGGTTCAGCGCTATGCCGATGCGGTGAAGGCCGCAAGCGAGTCGCTGCGGGAGAAGGATACCCGCCCGGCGACGCCTTTCGACTTCTGGCGTGATGCCAGCGACTACTGGCTCGACTTCACACAGCGCTCGATCCTGTATTGGGATACGCTGCGCCAGCGCGGCAACAACTGGATCGAGCACGAGAAAGCAGGCAAGCCGCCGCTGCTCGACTTCGACTGGGAGATGATCGCAGACGCACGCACCTTCGAACGGCCGGCCAACTACGCCCTGGTGCGTATTCTCCCGCCGGATGGCATCAAGACCGACCCGGAGCGCCGCCCCTTCGTGATCATCGATCCCAGGGCTGGTCATGGTCCCGGCATCGGCGGGTTCAAGCAGGACTCGCAGGTTGGAGTGGCGCTGAAGGCGGGTCATCCGGTCTATTGCGTCATTTTCTTCCCGGAACCGGAGCCCGGGCAGACCCTCGCCGATGTTTCCCGCGCCGAAACCGAGTTCCTCCGCATCGTCGGCGAACGTCATCCGAAGACCCGTAAGCCGGTTGTGATCGGTAATTGTCAGGGCGGCTGGGCCTCCATGCTCATCGGTGCTTTGGAGCCCGGTCTCGTCGGCCCCATCGTGATAAACGGTGCTCCGATGTCGTACTGGGCCGGCAACGATGGCGAGAATCCGATGCGTTATGCCGGTGGCATGCTCGGCGGCGCTTGGCCAGCGCTTCTGGCGAGCGATCTTGGCGGCGGCACCTTCGATGGCGCCTACCTTGTCGACAACTTCGAGTCTCTCAACCCGGCCAACACCTACTTCGACAAGTATTACAACCTCTTCTCCAAGATCGACACCGAACCCGAGCGTTTCCTGGAATTCGAGCGGTGGTGGGGCGGATTCTTCCTGATGGGGCGTCAGGAGATTAAATGGATCGTCGAGAATCTGTTCATCGGCAACAATCTGGCCCATGGCGACGCCGAGTGGTCCGAGGGTCGGGCCTTTGACCTGCGGGCGATCAAATCGCCGATCATCCTATTCGCGTCGCTGGGCGACAACATCACGCCGCCGCAGCAGGCCTTCAACTGGGTCGCCGACCTCTATCCGACGACCGAGGCCCTCAAGGCGAATGGGCAGGTGATCGTGGGCTTGGTTCACAAGAGCGTCGGCCATCTCGGCATCTTCGTTTCGGGCGCAATCGCCAAGCGCGAGCACACCCAGATCGTTGACCTCATCGAGTACATCGAACATCTCCCGCCGGGCCTCTACGGCATGCAGGTCGAGGAGCTGAAGACGAACGGGAGCGTGCGCTACGACGTAATGCTGACCGAGCGCAGGGTCGAGGATTTGCAGATTCTGCAGAAGTATGACCGCAAGGACGAGAAGCCGTTCAATGTGGTCGAGAGAACCTCCGAGGGCCTCGCTTCCACCTACGAAACCTTCGTGCACCCGTTCGTGGCTCCCATGGTCACCCCAGCGGCCGCAAAGGTCACCAGAGCGTTCAATCCGCAGCGGGTGCAGCGCTGGGCGGTGTCGGACCTCAATCCTTTTCTGTGGCCGCTCAAAGGCATGGCCGACCTGGTGCGCGCGAACCGGACGCCGCGCAACGATGAAGGCCCGATGGTCGCTATGGAGCATAGTATGGCCGCGGTCACTTCAGCCTCATGGGACCTTTATCGCGACCTGCGCGACGCGGCGGTAGAGAATACCTTCTTCCGCATCTACGGCACGGCCAGCATCGGCATGGCCGCGGAGGACCAGCAAGCCGAAGCGGAGGAACACATCGACGCAAGAAACGCTCCTCTGGTGAAGGAAGCGCTGACACATATCGAGAACGGCGACCGAACGAAGGGGATGGTCAGAGCCGCGCTCCTGATGATGAAGGCCGGCACCGGGCGGAGGCGGCTCTCGGTCATGAAGAGGGCCCGAGAGCTTGTCGGCAAGGAGATCGGCCTGATCGACATGCCGGCAGAGGCCGCACGTGCGATCATCCGCGAGCAGTCCTACATCGTCGATTTCGAGCCGGTGAAGGCTCTTCTGGCGCTTCCCAAGCTTTTGAAGACCCCCGAGGACCGGCGAACGCTGCTCGATCTGATCGACCGCGTGGAAGGCCGCATAGAGATGAACGACAAGCAAATCGCCTTGCTGAGCGAGATCCGTCGCCTCCTTGCCGAAGACGCTCCTGATGGAAAAGCGAAGGGTGGGTCGATCACAGTGACGCGGGTGGAAACGGAGGTTGATGACCACGCCAGGGCTGTGTCGAGGCAGAGATCCGCTCATCACGCCGGTGGCCACCCACGCACGAGGGCAAGACCATGAACGAGCAACCCACGGACCTGACGAAACCGGCCATCCATTCGAATGTCCTGCAGGGAAAGCGCGCCCTCATCATCGGTATCGCCAACGAGCATTCGATTGCCTATGGCTGCGCCCGGGTCTTCCGCGAGCTCGGGGCCGACCTTGCCATCACTTATCTCAACGAAAAGGCAAAACGCTTCGTCGAGCCGCTCGCGGATGAGCTCGGATCCTCTGTCTTTGCACCGTGCGACGTGTCTCAGAGCGGCCAGCTTGAGGCTGTCTTCGAGCAGATCCGCGAGACCTGGGGCAGCCTCGACATCGCGCTGCATTCCATCGCCTTCGCGCCGAAGGATGATCTGCAGGGGCGGCTCGTCGACACTTCCAGTGAGGGCTTCAAGGTGGCGATGGACATTTCCTGCCATTCCTTCATTCGCATGGCGCGGCTTGCCGAGCCTCTGATGCCGGAAGGCGGGACGCTTCTCGCCATGAGCTATCACGGCGCTAACAAGGTGGTGCCGAACTACAATCTGATGGGGCCTGTGAAGGCGGCGCTGGAGAGTGCTGTCCGCTATCTCGCGTATGAGTTGGGCGACAAGCATATCCGGGTGCATGCGGTCTCCCCTGGCCCCTTGAAGACCCGCGCGGCCTCCGGCCTGAAGGACTTCGACGTACTTCTCACCGAAGCCGTCGAGCGGGCGCCCATCGGCGAGCTGGTCGATATCGACGATGTCGGACTCACCGCGGCCTATCTGACGACGCCGTTTGCCCGGCGGCTCACCGGGACGATAACCTATGTCGACGGCGGGCTGAGCATCATGGCGTGACGCTAGTGCCACGCTTGAACACGCCAACAAGAGGAGGTCCCGATGACTTCCATTCTCTCGTCGGGCGGCTGTTAGCAGGCACAGTAAGGAGTAAGCTCGTGAATATTCCGGGGGTGTCGAAATCCTCGTCAACAGCGCAGACATCCGGAATGCGGCCCGTTGCTGAACCTGCGCCATCGTCTCCAATAGGAGAAACGGCATGACTGAGTCCTTACATCCAGCCGCTGCCCATCACTTGCCGGCGTTCATCACCGCGCCCGGCGAGACCGACGTCCTCATGGTGGTCGTAGCCATATTCCTGGTGCTTGCCGTTCTGGCGGTCGGCCTCCTGTTCCTGCGCTTGCACACTCTTCCCGAGCGTATGGCGCACAAGTCCCACAAGCTGCAGTTCGAGATTGTTGCGGTGCTCGGCCTGTTGGCTCTTTTCACGCACGTGCATCTGTTCTGGGTCGCCGGCCTGCTGCTCGCCCTGATCGACATCCCCGACTTCGGGAACCCGCTGCGCCGGATTGCCGGATCGCTGGAGAGGATCGCTGGCATAAAGCCGGGCGAAGGGGCAGGCGGGGCGCCGGATGAGCTTGGCGATGGAACTCCATCCGCCGAAGCCGTGGACGCAGCCGAGGTGCCAAGGATCGTCCCCTTATCCCGCATGCCGAAGGAGCGAACCGATGCTTGAACTTCTTCTCTGCTCCTTGCTGACGATCCTGCCGGACTATCTTTACCGCCGTTATGCCCAAGGCAAGCGGATCGGCAAGGAGATCACGCTCTTCTCGGTGTGGTTCGAGCTGCGTTGGGGGATCATTGCCTGCCTGATGCTCACTGTGGGACTGATCACGGTGATCTTCTACAACCATCCGTCGACCACAAACGCCACGGCCTTCTTCCGCACCATCCCGATCCTGCCAGAGACCAATGGACGTGTGGCCGAAATCTATCTCGACGGCGTGAGCGGGGTGATCAAGCAGGGCGCACCGATCTTCCGCCTCGACAGCTCGAAGCAGGAAGCGGCAGCGGAGACCGCGCGCCGCAAGATCGCTGAAATTGAGGCCGCACTGGTGGCGGCGCGGACCGATGTCGCGGCGGCCGAAGGCAAAATCGTGGAAGCCACGAGTTCTTACCAGCAGGCAGTCGACGAGTTGGAGACGAAGCAGGAAATCTATCGGCGCAATCCGGGTGCCGTAGCCACGCGAGACATTGAGAAGCTCCGGGTCGCGGTGCAGGGCCGCCAGGGCACCATCGACGCCGCGACGGCTGCGAAGCAACAGGCCGAGACGCGTATCTCCACTCTTCTGCCAGCAGAAAGGGCTAGCGCCGAAGCTGAGCTGGCTCAAGCGCAGGTGGAGTTGGACAAGACCGTCGTCCGAGCCGGCGTGGATGGGCGGGTAGAGCAGTTCACGCTACGGGTGGGCGATGTCGTCAATCCACTGATGCGACCGGCAGGGGTGCTGATCCCTGAGGGGGCCGGCAAGGGCCGCCTGCAGGCCGGTTTCGGCCAGATCGAGGCGCAGATCATGAAGGTCGGTATGGTTGCCGAGGTCACCTGCGCGTCGAAGCCCTGGACGGTGATCCCCATGGTTGTAACTGGAGTTCAGGACTTTATTGCCGCCGGCCAGATCCGCAGCGGCGAGCAGTTGCTCGACCCACAGCAGATCACGCGCCCTGGGACTATCCTGGTCTTCATGGAGCCGCTCTATGACGGTGGCCTCGACGGTGTGACGCCCGGCAGCAGCTGTATCGCCAATGCTTACTCCAGCAACCACGACCTAATTGCATCCGGCGAGATTAGTACCCTGAAGGGTGTGGCCCTTCACGGAGTGGATGCCGTCGGGCTCGTGCATGCCATGATTCTGCGCATCCAGGCGCTGGTATATCCCATCCAGACGCTTGTTCTCGGCGGTCACTGATCTCAAAGCGAGCGGTGGCCCTTTCGAGTTGATGAATGATTTCGTTCAAGGAGGTCGATCCATGGCCAATATGCCGAAGAACTCAGGGACATCGAACACGCTGCGAAGCGGCGTCGGATATGCTGTGTCAGGTGACAGCGGCCGCGCCTTGGCCAATGCCGCAGAGACATGGTTCGCCGCGGCCTCGGAATGCCAGCGCGAGATGATGAGCTTCGTGTCCATGCGTCTTGAGAAGGACGCCGAGACCACTCGTGAAATGATGGGCTGCAAGAACCCTGCGGATATGACGGCCATTCAATCCCGCTGGGTTGAGGATACTGTGCGCGACTACAATGCCGAGATGAGCAAGCTGATGACCATCTTGACGAAGTCCGTAGACAGTAAAGGCCGCACCAAGGGATGACGGTCTTATGTTGCCATCCTGGCGTCGGCGAATCCGTATTACTGTGACATGAGTTTGCGTGCGAGCGTCACCGTCGCGGCGTCGATAGCATCTCCGCGCGCAGTCGGCATCAGGTTGCCTGCTTTGAGCGTGAGCTCGGTCATGACATTGCGGATACGCGCATCCGTCTCGGTCACGCCCGCGGCATCGAAATCTTTGCGGATCGTGTTGAACACATCGCTATACCCCGGATCGAAAGTGCCTCTGGCCAGGCCATCCGAATAGATCTCTGCGTCATGACCGGTGAGCCCCAGCTTCTCGGCGGCCCACCGCCCAAGGAGTTTGTTGCGGAGAACCATCTTCTGCATATCGTCGGAGCTGGTCATTCGAAAGCCTCCGATTGCTGGCCGTTGAAGTTCGTCTGGTCAACAGGCTCCGTGGCCGGCGGAGTTGCACTGCTGAAAGAGATGTAGGACGCAATGGCGCGTCAGCAATGGCGATGAGCCGTTTAGCACTTGCTCGAGCTTGACCGGGCTTCCAGCAAATGGCGGGTCCGGTCCGCTTCCGGATCGATCAGGAAGAACCCTAAAAAAGCTCCCAGGGCGACGAGGATGCCGGCAAGCAGGAGCGCGTTACGGATGCCGTCGGAAGACCCGGAGCCGCCATCAACCACCAGCCCCATGGCCGCCGGCGCAAAAGGGCCCGCCAGCGTCGTGATGGCGTTGACCATGCCGAGGGTTGCTCCGCGTTGCGGGGCCGGAGTGACTTCGGCAATGAGCACGGGGCCGAGCACGAACATCACGTTGCAGAGGGAGAACGCGATGATTGTGCAGGCGATGATGGGCACCGATCCGGCTGATTGCGACAGCAGAATGACGAGCAGGCCAGACGCCAGGATGCTGGCGCACGCAATCCATCCACATGCGATCCGGCTCGCAAAGCCTCGTTGCTTCAGGCCATCGGACAGACTGGAAACGCCAGGCAGGATAATGATCTGGGCGAGTGACATCAGCATCATGATCCATCCAGCCTCGATCTGCGTGTATCCGAAGCCGTGGGTCAGGAAGGTCGGCAGCCAGACGACGGCCACGGTCAGGAGCCAATATCCGGCAAAGCCGACGATCTCGACGCCCACAATCGTCCGGCATCGAAGCAGGCGTCGATACGACAGGTGCCCTTCGGATTTCATTAAGGGGGTTTCGCTCTCGCCATCGCACGCGAGGGGCCCCTCGCGCGCCACAATCAGCCATGCGATGCACCAGACGAGACCGACGATTCCGAGAACGCCGAATGCGGCTTGCCATGACCAAGCGGCGATAATGGCCGCAATCAGCGGTGCTGCGATCCCGTTGCCGGCCAGTGCACCGACGGCAATGAGGCTCGTCGGCACCGCGCGGTGCTCGCTTCGGAACCACTTATAGGTGGCATGGAGTGCGACCGGATAGGCCGGACCCTCGCCGAAGCCAAGGGCTACCCGGTTAACGACCAACGCGGTCACCGTAACGGATAGCAGCATAGGCACCTGGCACAGGGACAAGATCAGAGCCAGGCCGGCCAGAACCCATGTGGTGGCGATCCGGTTGACCAGGAAACCGCCAATGACGCCGCTTAGGGAAAAGAAGGTGAAGAAGCTCGCCCCGATCAGGCCGAACTCGGTGTGGCTCAGCTCCAGTTCCCGCATGATCGGGATGGCGGCAAGGCCGAGTACCGCTCTGTCGGCAAAGTTGATGATCATGAACAGGCACAGCATGCCCACGATGATCCAGGTGCGGGCATGACCCGATGCTGCATCGGTGTCCATCGCTCGGGTGCTCACCTTCGTCATCGCGTTGTGTGCTTCCCACTGACTGTATGACCTGTATGGGCACAGCTGGGAACGGCGATTTTGGTCCTACTTCGTAGCCGCCGCAATCGACCCATTCGAGGAGGTCACAGCTGAAATTTGGCATGGGTGGAGACCTGCACCCACTGGGCGTTCGATCTGAAACCCGCTTGGAGTACAGGCTGCATCCCTCGGTATTGGGAGAGGCTCAGAAGTCGCGCTGGATGCGGATACGGCCTTCCCAAGTGTCGTCCGAGCCTATCGACCTGAATCCTCCCGTCGGCCCGCCGGAGGCATCCGTGACCGGAACGGCCACGCGGCTGCGCGAGTCGACCCGGATGTAGAGTGCCTCGACGCCGATCAGGAAGCCTTCCACTGGCGTCCAGATCACGTTCGCGCCCGCACGGTATTCGTTGAAATCGACAAGCCCGGTCGTCGTGCCGGCGGTGCCGGAGGCTATCGTCGCCGCATTTGCTGGCACCACGTACTGGGCGGCCCCAGGGGCGTCAAAGCGCATCCAGGATCCGAAAACATTTGTCTGGATGGTTGGTGTCCAATTGTGGTTGATGCCACCCGCGACACCATAGGCCTTGTTGGTCTTGAAGTCCCCCGTGAGGGGATCGACAAAGGCATCGGCAAAGGGCAGGGCCAGCCGGCCAGCGCCGATGAAGCCATCGCTGATGGAGCCTGCCTGACCGGCATTGATGTAGCCGACGGCCCCGTCCGTGTAGGTCGCCGAGATCCAGCCCGTGTCCCCGTCCCCGAGGAAGGGCAGGTTGGCATAGGCATGCGCCGCGAGTGCAAATCCGTAATCCGTGTCGGCATAAGCCGGATAGGGCAGGCCGGTTATCGGGTTAATGACAGGGACGGTCGCTCCGTTGATAGTGGTGAGGCCAAACGCCACATCGCGGATCTGATGCACCGCACCGGAGAGCTGTGCGCCGCCCCAGGTGCCGGTGTAGCGGAGATTGGCGACGACGTCGGGCATGCGCTCGCCGCCATAGTCGAACGGAATCGGAACCAGGGCCGAAGCCGGGCCGCCCGCTCCGAAGAGAGGAAAGTTCATTCCGTTGTTAACCCGGCGCTCCGTGCCGTCCTCAAGCGACAGAGAGGCCGTGAATCCATTGCCAAACGAGAAGGTGTAAGCCAGCAGGTTCACCTCAGCGTTCGAAGGATCGTCGAAACGCAGATCGCCGAAGTTCGGGGCCGGCAAGTCCGTGTCGGAGAAGAAGGAAACGGCGCGACCTGCCGTCAGCCCCCCGAACTGGACATACGCCTGTGCGATCTTGGAATTCGTGACGACATCGTCGTCCACGTATGCGCCGGTGCTACGGGTGATTTCCATGCGGATGTATGTGCGCAGCAGGCCGTAAGCCGTTGTGGTGCGGGCGTCGAGGTTGAAACGCCCTCTGGCGCGTAAGCCGCTTGAGTCTTGAACACGCGTGATTGGCTCGACGTACAGATACTCGGCTCGCACGCGACCGCCAATGCGCAGGCATGTATCCGTACCGGGAATGTAGAAGAAGCCTGTACCTTGGGCCGAGCAGATCCGGACATATTCGACAGGTGCTGCGGTTTTCGCAGGTAGATCGGCCGCATTGACAGTGGTACTTGCAACCGCAAAGGACCCAAACAACAGGGGTCGAACCAGCTTCATCGCGTCAACTCCGCGTTAGACTTGCCCCCCGAGAGCGATCCTGCGCCTGCCACGAGAGAGCCGTCAAGCCTTCATAGGAATCTGCCTGTTTACGAAAGCTATGGCCACAAACGCCAAGCACGTGTCTCAAGGGATCAATCACCGATCCACCTGCGTGATGTGGCAATTCATTGCTTTAGCTGCCATGGCCCTCATCGCGAGCAGCGACGGTACGCGGTGCCCGTGGTATCCTGCTCGTTGAAGTAGCGCTTGATCGAGCCATCCGGCTGCATTGCCATGAGAACCCTGACCTCGTTGCCCGCTACGGCGTTGGCGCAGTCGAGAACGAGACGCTGCCGGTCGCCGACTGGCCTGGCTGATTTGATACGACACGACGCCTGGGGTGTTCTCAGACGGTTGCCGGAGACGATGAAGGCGGGCGCGAAGATGTCGACCGGTTTCTTGAACGAGGTGCCTTTCCCTGCGGATGAATAGATCTCTGCGCAATCCGCGTCTCCGGCCAGCCAAGCCCCTTGGATGCCCGAGGAACCTTTCTGCGCCATCGCGCCCGAAATCGCTGACGCGGCAAAGCCCAAGCCAAGCCCGGCGGCGCGGACAAGTCCAGCCACTCGCATCGTATCCTCCTTCCGGCAAGGCATCCGTCCATGGCAGTCCAATGCGTCGCCCAGCCAAACGTGTCAGATCACTGTAAACAGGGCAGGGTGGCCAGCTTGACCGGTGAGGACATTCTCTTGACAGTTTGGGCCACCGACGCAGACGGAAAAACACCATGGCACCGGCAGCGATCCCAGACTTCGGGCCGAAGTCCGGTAGACTGGATGTCACATGTTATGCGGCTCTTTGCCTTGTCTATGGAAGCCTGGTCACCGCCCGCGCAGGACGACCTTGCCCTTGCGGCCAGGCTCGTTGCTGGCGCGCACGGCCTCGTCGATCCGATCGAGCGGAAAGATGGCATCGACCGGGAGCGTGAGCTTGCCAGCGGCGGCCTCGGCTATGATTTCCTCAAGCAGATTGCCGATCACGTCGGGCGCGAGGTCCGGCTTGGCGCCCCAGAAACCGCGAATGGTGATCTGTTGGAAGATCGCGACAGACGGCTCGATGCGGATCGGCTGACCGCTCATAGCGCCGAAGATGACAATCTCGCCGCCGTCATCCACCAGACGTCCAAGTTGCGACGGGCCGTCACCAGCCACGGAGTCCAGCCCGGCGCGGATCTTTCCGTCACCGACAAGATCGCGGGCCCGCGCTTCCCAGGCAGGCTGCTCGGTCGACACGACGTTGGTGATGCCAACGGCTGCAAGTTCGGCAATCGCCGCGTCACGCCGAACGAGACCGAGCACGTTGACACCCTTTTCCGCGCCAAAGCGCGAGAGAAGACGGCCGACCGCGCCATTGGCGCTGTTCTGGACAAGCCAATCGCCGCGCTGAAGGCCAAGCTTGGCGAGCACCATCTTCGCGCTGAGCGGCATGGCGATGAGCTGGCAAGCGGTTTCGTCGTCAATGGCGTCGGGAACGGGACGAGCGTGTCTCGCGTCGACAAGATAATAGTCAGCCCAGGTTTGCTGGCCTCCACCGATCACGCGCTGCCCGACCTGAAGATTTTCGACCCCGGCTCCGATTTCCTCCACCACGCCGAGTGCCTCTGTGCCCCCGACCACCGGCAGCTGCGGTTTGATTCCATATTTGCCAGCCACGGTCATCAGGTCATGATTGTGGATGGGGGACAGGATCATCCGGACCAGAGCCTGCCCCGGCCCAGGCGTAGGCCGCTCACGCTCAGCAAGGGTCAACACCTCGGCCGGATCGCCAAATCGTTCGAATACAACGCCGCGCATGAGCAATTCCTTTGTCTGAAGAAGTCCTTCAACTAGGTTGGGTGGTTCTGAGAGCAAGATTTGGCATGTTCCGGCTCCAGGCCAATCGCCTCTTGAACGAGAACATAGGAAGCTCCTGTTCGTGAACGAATTGCGCAGGTGATACCGGCAATGGCTTCGGTCGGGACGGCGATCCTGATCACTCTACGAATATCTGAAGCCTGACTGGGTAATCTTTCAGTCGTCTGCAGATGGGCGGCTCCCTGGCCACGCCGACAACGCCACATCGACAATCTGCATCAGCCTTTCCGTGCATGCTCCGTCACAGGCCTGCGCCGACATGCCCTGCACGACTGCAGCGTAGAAGCGTGCGAGAACATCGGTGTCGGTATCGGCGGGAAGTTCGCCCTCACGTATCGCGCGGATGAAGCGTGCCTTGAGAGCCTGAACCGAGGCTTCCCGCCGCGCCGCGGCCGCTTCGGCGACCGTGTCATTCTCCTTGGCGTGCTGGAGAACAGCGGTTGAGACGATGCAGCCGCGCGGGTTCTCTGGATTGGTAATGCCTTGCACTACGTCGCGAAGATAGAACGCAAGGGCGTCATAGGCAGACAATTCGCCCTCTAAAATCTCCGAACGGCTTTTGCTTTGACGCTCGATCTCATGATCAAGCGCCTGCCGATAGAGCTCTTCCTTCGAACCGAAGGCTGCGTACAGGGACGGGGGCGCAACCCCCATGGCCTGCGTGAGGTCGGCGATCGACGTTCCTTCGTATCCATGTTGCCAGAAAAGCCGCGCTGCGATCTCAAGCCCAGCCTCACGGTCCAGCATTCTGGGCCTGCCTCGTTTCCGGGTTGGTTCATTCATTTTATAGCGATCCTTACATTTTAATTGACCGACCTAGCTTTCTGCTTATTATATCGATCACTAGATAAATCGCAACGGAGTGAGAGCGATGCCTGGAAAACTATCGAATAAAGTAGCCCTCATTACGGGCAGTTCACGCGGTATCGGCCGCGCCACTGCCTTGGCTTTCGCTAGAGAAGGCGCAGCCCTGATCGGTATTCACTATGCCAGCAACGCGGATGCAGCCCATGATACGGTTCGCGAGATCGAAGCTCTTGGAGCTCGGGCTGTTGCCCTTAATGCCGACCTGAAAAAGGGCAGGGAGGCAGCGGAAAGCCTTTGGGATCAGTTCAGCGCGGCTGCGATCGCCGTCACAGGTGAGCCTAGGCTGGACATTCTCGTCAACAACGCAGGAGTAGCACCCGCTATCCCTCTCGCGCAAACGAGCGAGGCAAACTTCGACGAGATCATGACGGTCAATCTGAAGGCTCCCTTCTTCCTGATTCAGGCTGTCGCCGATCATCTTCGTGACAACGGGCGCATCATTAACATCTCCACGGGCTTCACTCGCGTCGCCGCACCCACTCATCCCGCCTACGCAACATCGAAAGGCGGCCTGGAAACGCTGACGCTGGCGCTGGCGCCGGAGTTTGGACGGCGCGGCATCACGGTGAATGCCGTCATGCCCGGCGTCACGGAAACTGACATGAACGCGGAATGGATCAAGGTCCCAGAGGCGCGAGCAGGCGCGGAAGCAATGTCGGTGTTCTCGCGCGTCGGTCAGGTCGCCGATGTGGCCGACATCATCACCTTCCTCGCCTCGCACGACGCGCGTTGGATGACGGGGCAGGTGTTGGACGCTACGGGTGGCACCCGGCTCTAACTCCAACGTTTGCTCAGCCTGTTTGGCGCGCCCGGCCATCTGCGGGCGCGCCTCTTGCAACCCTAATCATAGCGATAATCATTCCGAAGATGCCAGGGTGACCCAAAGTGTCAGTGGATTGTCACTACGGGTCAAGCACCGCACCCCTCCCGGATTAGGATAAGACTGGGAGGCAGCAAACGATGAAGCTCGCAATCGCATTGTCGGCAATAGCCGTAGGATTCGTAGCCGCCAGCACTGAAGAGGCCCGCGCGGTGGTTTACTGCCAATACATCAATTATCCTGTTGGTTGCGTAGTGCGACCCGGCGTCGTGCTGCGGCCTCGGCCAGTCGCACGTGCCGTGGTGACCCCGGGTGTCGGCGCCCCAGGTGTCGGCGTGCGACCAGGAACGCCCATGAACCGTGGCGGTCCGGTCAATCGCGTTGGTCGGCGTTGAGGGCATTTGTTCCGACGCAACGCCATCACGCTCAATCAGCGGAAGCAGGATCCAGGAGCATGACGGACAAGCCGTATCCCAATGCGCGTCCGGTGGTCGAGGCAACCTTGCTCCGTGCATTCCCATTCAGGCCATCTCTCTTCTGGCTCCTGATCCTCGCACCTGCCGCAGCGCTATTCGACCACGCGGGATCCGTACCCGCTGGAGTGGTCTTCTTCTGTGCCGCTCTAGCCATCGTGCCGTTCGCCAAGCTCATCGTTCAGGGCACCGAGCAGGTTGCCGCCCATACAGGCGCTACGATTGGTGGCCTCCTCAATGCTACGTTCGGCAACCTGCCGGAGTTGATCATTGCGATGGCGGCGCTGCGGGCGGGCCTGCTGGAGATGGTGCGCGCCTCCATCGTCGGGGCATTGCTCGCCAATCTGCTGGTGGCCCTCGGAATGTCCTTCCTGCTCGGCGGCTTGCGCCACCACAGTCAGGAGTACAACCCGAACGCGGTTCGGATCTACTCGTCGACCATGGTTCTGGCCTGGATAAGTCTGGCGCTGCCGAGTGCCTTCCATCGTGCCTTGGGCTCGGAACCTCACCTTGGCGCGCATGCTACATTGGATCTCGTCGTGGCGGTCGTACTGCTGGGGCTGTACGGACTCTTCCTGTTGTATTCCCTGAGAACGCATCCGGAGACTTTCTCCGAACTGAATGCGCCTTCTTCGGAAGACGGCGGTGGGCACTCACCAAGCCTCAAGCGGGGCATCGCGACCTTGCTGGTTGCCTCCCTCGGCGCGGCCTGGATGAGCGAGATCCTCGTCGGTGCCGCCGAACAGGCTGGGCACGCGCTCGGCATGTCGCAGATGTTCATGGGCGTGATCGTGCTCGCGCTCGTCGGCGGCGCGGCGGAGACCGGCTCGGCCATTGCCATGGGCCGAGCCAATCGGCCAGACCTCAGCATCGGCATTGCCATGGGAAGTTGTGTGCAGATCGCCTTGTTCGTGGCGCCGATCCTGGTGCTGGTTGCACCGGCCATGGGGCAGCCGCTCTTTCGCCTAGTGTTCTCGCAGGCCGAGATGTGGATGCTGTTCGGGGCCGTTCTGCTCGGGGCGACAGTGACCACGACAGGACAATCCAACTGGTTCAAGGGCGCGCAACTGCTCGCGCTCTACCTGATCATCGCGGCCATCCTGTATCTGATCCCGGTTGCCTCGCCGTAGGGCCGTCACCATGCTGCGGCAGCTTCTCCTCGGCGGGGTGATCAGTTTGGCCAACATTGCCATCCATGCAGCCGTGATGGCGGCCGTCGTGAGCACCGCCAGACGGGCGCTGAAGTGGGAACGCCGTCGGCCTCAGGTTTGGCTCGCCGCCATCATGGTCGCAACCGTCGGGATTCTGATGGTCGCTCATGTCGCCGAGGTGGGCGTGTGGGCGGTTGCCTATGCGGTCTTGCATGTCGCTCCTGCCGGAGCCGACGTGCTGTACTTCGCCTTCGTCAACTATGCGACCCTCGGCTACGGCGACATCGTGCCGGTGGAGAACTGGCGCCTGCTCGGCCCGATGGCGGCCATGAACGGGGCTCTCCTGTTCGGATGGTCGACTGCGGTAATCTTCGAAGTGTTGAGGCAGGCCATGCGCCGCCGAGACCGTAGAGGCGAGCCGTGAAGGCCGGAACGATGCGTTGCAGAAAGGTTGCGTTAGATCCGGATAGGAAGCATCTGATCTTTCACGCTGTTCCGAGGTACTGCGATACGGCACCGTCGATTGTGGGGGAGAACCTCGTCTCGCCGAAGCGGTCGAACAACCCAAACCGCCGCAGTTTGTCTTTTACCGGATCCTTCAGTTCGGCAAACCGGAGTTCTATCCCTTGCGCCAGCAAGGTCTCATCGAGTTCTGTCAGGGCATCGGCCGCCGTTACGTCAACGCTGGTGACCGGAGCCGCCGCGACAATCACGCATCGCACGTGCGTCGGCGATTCTGCCACGGCAGCGAGAACACGCTCCCGAAACAGTTCCGCGTTGGCGAAGAACAGAGGCGCATCCCACCGGAACAGGACAAGGCCGGGAAGCCGGCTGGCTTCAGGATAGCGCGTGACGTCATGATAACCCTCGACACCGGCGGGGCGCCCAAGGATAGCGGAGTAGGGGCGCCATCCGTCCCACAGGAACTCGATTACGGCGATCACAATCGCCAGGCCGATCCCCGGGATGGCGCCGAACACCGCTACACCTGCGAAGCAGGCAATCGACAGCCAGAACTCCCAGCGCTGAATGCGATAGATCCGCCCGAGGTCTGCGACCTCGAAGAGCCCAATAGCCGATGCGATAACCACGGCCGCCAGGGCGGATGTCGGCAGGTTTCGCAGAAGGTTAGGGGCCACGAGCAGCAGCAGGGCGATGGCCAGTGCACCGACGATGCCGGTCAATTGCGTGCGGGCTCCGGCGGCTTCAGCCACAGGCGTGCGCGAGCTGCTGCTGCTGATCGGAAAGCCCTGGAAGAATCCGGTGACAAAATTTGCTGCTCCCAGCCCCACCATTTCCTGGTTGGGATCGACCGCGGTGCGAGTCCTTGCGGCATAGGCACGCGAGAGAACACTGGTGTCGGCGAACGATACCATGGCGACAGCGCAGCCCCCGATCACCACCGGAACAATATCGTCCATTTTGATCCAGGGAACAGCAAAACCGGGCAAGCCCTGAGGCAACGAGCCGAGGATCGAGACGTCGTGACGCTCGGCGAGGTCGAACAGGCCGACAAGGATGGTGGCGCCGACGACGGCAACCAGGATGCCGGGCACACGTCGGCTCCCACGCAGCAACAGGATTGTCGCCAGCGTTCCCAAGCCGACCGCCAAGGCCACCCAGTTTGTCTTGCCTGCCAGGATAGCTCCACCGATCGCCCACAGCTCCCGTAACGGTCCGGTGCCTTCGATCGAGAAGCCGAAGAGTTTGGGAAGCTGGCTGATGAGGACAGTCAAGGCGATGCCGTTCATGTAGCCATAGCGGATCGGTTTGGACAGGAGTTCCGTCACGAAGCCGAGGCGTCCCAAACCGGCGAGGATCAGGACTGTCCCTGATACGAGCGCCATCATGCCGCCTAAGACGACTGCGCGTTGCGGATCTCCACCGGACAGTGGAAGCACGACGCCGAGGATAACAGCCGCAAGAGCTGAATCCGGGCCGAGAACGAGGATGCGGCTCGGCCCGAAAACAGCGTAGATTAACAGAGGCACAATCGTGGCGTAGAGGCCGCAGATGCCCGGCAGGCCGGACGCCACGGCATAGGCAATTCCGACGGGGACGAGCATCGTCGCGAGTACCAGCCCGGCTACGACATCATGGCCGAGCCATGCAGCTTCATATCGGAGGAGGGTGTTAAGTCCCGGCACCCAGCGCAGCCATTTGCTGTTCGAGCCGGTGAACCGGACCAAGGACATTCCGTGTCGACTGCCCAGACTGCGGGCCTCACCTTCATCCAGCGCGTTATCGTCATCCGAAGACGGTCCCGGCATTGCTTCCATTCGCCCGGACGGAAGCGGATCCGTTGGATGCGTGCCAGGCATGACCGCGCTCCGCGTATGGTCTCACAGTCCTCAGTACGGCGACTGCACGATATGGGATGCGGGCAACCCATCCTGCGCTTTCTTGGGCTTCGGATCGGCCTTAGGCACCTTCGGCAGTTCGACTTTCACCTTCTCGTACGGGACTTGGCTAAGTAAGTGAGCAATCAGGTTGAGGCGAGCCCGGCGCTTGTCGTCGGAAGGAACGATGTACCATGGGGCGGCTGGTGTGTCGGTGTCCTGCAGCATGTCCTGGTATGCTAGCGTGTAATCCCACCAGCGCCGCACCGACTCGGTGTCCATCGGGCTGAGCTTCCAATGCTTGACGGGATCGTCGATACGGTCGGCAAAGCGACGGCGCTGCTCGTCCTGGCTGACGTCGAGAAAGTATTTGAGCAGGATGATGCCGTTGTCGACGATCTCCTTCTCGAATGACGGCACGAGGCGCATGAAGCGCTCATATTCATCATTGGTGCAAAAACCCATGACCCGCTCGACCCCAGCACGGTTATACCAGGAGCGATCGAATAGCACGATCTCACCAGCGGCCGGGAAATGGGCGATATAGCGCTGGATGTAGAGCTGGCTCTTTTCCCGCTCAGTCGGAGCCGGCAGGGCGACATGACGAAACACTCGCGGACTCACGCGCTGCGTGATGCGGCTGATCACGCCACCCTTGCCAGCGGTGTCGCGCCCCTCGAAGATCACAATGATCCTGGCACCTGTCGCCTTGACCCAGGTTTGCAGGCGCACGAGCTTCACTTGGAGCTTTCTCAGCTCACTCTCGAATTCCTTCCGATTCATCTTGTCTGGGCTTCCGGAGGAAACCGCCACATCAATGTCGGCTCTCTCATTCTCCCGAATTTTTTTGCGCTTCATGTTTGCACCGCGTTGCTAGAATGCCAAACTCGTGGGTCCGCAGCTTCCAGGGCGCGAAACGGAGAGCGCATCGTTCCCGTTAGGTTGCGGATAACAATCGGTTCAACATCTCGAAATGCCATACCCAGGAATGGTCACGTTTCTACTCTCTCGCCATCAGAAGGTGTCAGCGTGGCTGGCCTCGCATCTGCATCGCTGCGCCACCGAAGGCGTCATTGCGAATGCCCGGCAATTGGGTTGACTGGGAAGAGACATAATTCGGCGGTTGCGAAACCGAGCTCGAGACGCAGCCAGTCAGCACAATACTTGCCACAAGTGAGGCGACGATCGTCCGCATGATATCTCCTTGATCTGACATTGGATATGCTGAATTGACTGGCTCGGAAATGATGCAATGCTCTCACTGAGCGAAGATCCACATATCGACCTCTTCTTCGTCATCCATTCCCATGCGCCGGTTATCCATGGCGGCCCGGAACCCCTCGATGGCGTGCGTCGCCACAAGACGAAGCCGCGTCTTCTGTTCGGGCGTGAGGCTTTGGTAAAGCGGCTGCCAGGCATCTGCGAGCTTCTTCAAGCCTGCCGCCCGTTCCGTGAGAATATCCGCGCGCTGTCGGTAGAGCTGCACCGGATCGATGTCGCGGGACTGTTCCATGCGCTCGCCAAGTGCGGCGAGTCGACGATAGCGTGTTTCTGCCCTTGCGCGGATCGCTTCTTCCACAGCGGGCCAGAGTTTCTCTTGATCCGGCGTAAGTTGCAGCGCGGCCTTGATGGCCCCGACTCGAATGTCAGTCAACATTTTGAGATCGGCCTGACTGAGCCGTCCGGCCTCCGGCGTTCTGGCAGGGCCCGAAGGTGCTTGTTGGGCATAGGCCGCATGCGGACCAACGATCAACAAGGCGGCGATGATACCGATCATTCTCGTCCGCATCTCAGTCTCCTGAAATTTTCACTGATCGTCAGTCTAGATACAGGACGAAAGCATGCTTGACGGCTTGGGACTCTTTCTTGCCAGTTTGGGACACCTAGACATGTTCGCCATGCGCCGAAGCAAATCTTGCCGGCTTGTCATCCTGAGCGGATGTCGGAATGGCCAGAAGTGTCAAAGCTTTGTCCTTCTCGATCAAGCAAACTCCCGGTCGTAAGCGCAAGGTGCTTCGTCCGTGTCACCCTGCCCAGCTCTATGCAGTGCGTCGGGCAGCAAAAGGGAGAATGTCGATGAACAGGACCCTCGTGGCTCTGTGCGCTCTTGCAGCGGGTGCAATCCTGATCCCGGATGTTGCCGATGCCCAGCGTGGCGGCCGCGGCGGCGGCGGCGGCGCCCGCATCGGCGGGTTCGGTGGAGGTGGAGGCGGATTCCGAGGCGGAGGCGGGGGCTTCCGGGGTGGGAATTTTGGGGGCGGCAATTTCGGAGGCGGTTCCAGGATGTACATGCCGCCGCGCGCCGGCATGGGCGGCCCCCGTGCCGGTATGGGCGCCGGGAATTTCCGCGGACAGGCAATTGCAGCACCGCCCGGGCGTAGTAATTTTCGGCAGGGAAATTTCCGCCAGGTGGCAATCAACAACCCTGGTCGTTTCGACAATCGTATCGGCAATCGCAACGATTGGCGCGGACGCTATCCGCCGAATTATCGCGGGCGCTATCCCTATTATGGCGGGCGTTATCCGTATTATGGCGGACGATATCCCTACTACGGGAACTATTACGGCGGCTGGGGATGGGGTCTAGCCACGGGCGCGGTGCTCGGTGCTGCGGCGACATATCCCTATTACAACTATCCATATTCCACGTACCAGACGCCGGTCTCAGCGGCAGCTGGCGGATATTGCGCGACATCGGTTCGAACCTGTGCGCTGATCAATCCTGCTCCTGTAGGAACGGGATGCTCTTGCAGCACATCCAGAGGCCGGGCCCGCGGCACGGTCGTGGGAGCCTACTGAACCCGACTCTTGCGAGCGGGACGATCCGGGATTGGGTAGCCAAAAGTTGGCTGCCCGGGCTGCGAGACGGAGGGATTTATGATCAAAGCGTCGAAGGCTGTTCTAGTTTGTCTGGTCGCGCTCGCAGCGATATTCGCATCCGCGCCAGTGAGTCCGATATGGGCGGCAACTGGAACCGTCCGCCTTGAGATTGCCAAGGCCGGTTTCATCGTCGGCGTTGGCGGAGGCCGCGGGACGCTTGTCTTCCAGGGACGCCGTTACCCCTTGAGTGTGGGCGGCTTGAGCGTGGGCGCGACCATCGGCGCATCGAAGGCCGAGATGGTCGGTCGTGCTTACAATCTGCGCCGCGCTTCTGACATCGCCGGGACCTACACTGCTGTCGGTGGAAGCGCCGCCGCTGGCGGCGGTGTGTCAGGCATTCGATTGCAGAACGCAAATGGGGTCGTACTGGAGCTTCGTGGTCGCAATGTCGGACTGGAATTGAACGCCAGCGTGAGCGGAGTGGAGATCGGCCTGCGCTAAGGCCGAGCGTCGCTTCGGATCTCCGGCAACAGGTTGCGTCTATTGCTGAGTGCCGACGCCTGCCTTGGAGCTCCTTGAGGTTTTTCCGAAGTTGCGCGGCATAGGGCTGAAAGCCGTAGTGGCGGATGGATTGACGGTTCCGCCAAGCGCGACCCAGGTCGATCCCGTGCTTCCTTCACGCTGCAAAAAGACGTAGCCGGTTCTCCGCCAAGGCAGGATGGCATTACGCTTGTTGTCGAGGATAAAGTCTCCCCGATCTGTCCGTATCATCAAGACCGCATGTGGCTCGCCGCTTTCGTCGATCACGGCTGTCATGCGCAGTACCCGTCGAGGGAAACCAGCCGCAACGAGAAGCCTGCGCTTAACGAGTTGGTAATCCTCACAATCGCCATAGCCATCCTCGGCGAGGTCCCAGCGATCATCCACTCCCCAATGCTCAATATCGGTAACAGGGCTAATAGCGGCATTCACCTGATCGTTGATTGCTGTGAGGATCTGCCATGACTGCGGCGTAAGAGGGATTGTCGACGGTTCGGACGCATCGATTTTGCATTCTTCCGGCCTTTGCTTGCAGAAGCGGATCCAGCCTGGGACCGGCGCGACGGATTTCATCCTGATCGTGTGATGTCTGGATCGTTCGAGGATGGTGGAGACCGGCTGCGCCTTCGTTTCAGCGTTCAGAAGCGTCAAAGCCAACACGAGGCCCATCGGACGAACCCAACGGATAAGAAAAAATGAAGCGTCAAAGCGTCCGAGGTGAGGTTCCCGCATGACCCCGCCATTGTGTCGTTAAAAGTATTGTAATGAGAATTGAGACAACAAGTCGGGCGATCTCAAGGCAAGGAGCAATTCCTTTCCATTCGTCTGAATAGAGGACAAGCGACGCTGACTGCCAAAGCCTCCTTGCGATCCATGTTTCGCGAAGGGCTGAAAGATGCCGAAGTTCTGAGTGAGTTTCAAAGTGCTATCGTATGACCCGCCGGTGTTTCAACCCAGACATACGATAATCCTTATCCAGTTGCTGACATGGACTAAAGCTCGGGAAGCCGATTGTAGAACTCAACCTGCATCCGTATGGGACCAAGCGGCTCGACGAGATGCGGCTCATCGGGCAGCGTGAGGCCGGGATGGCCGGGTTCAAGAATTAGCTCAGAAGCCGGATCGAGAATCCGATAGTGCGATTGCCTTCTATCCCTTCAACGCTGGGCTACCTAACGCCCATGCGCCCGGCGTGTGGGTGCCCCGCGCGTGCAACAGATACAAGTTCACACAAGATTCAGCGATACAGGGGCATTGTGATGGCGTAACAGAATCATGCAGCCCCACGTCCTCGCCGAGATCCCCAAGCAGCCATGAGCCCGCCCACCTCCATCTCCACAGTCGCGGATTGTCCGCCCAGCCCCGAGGCGGCCCCCACGCAACCCAGTGTCGGGATTTCCGCTCCTGCCAGAGACGCCGCCTTGGCCGCCATCGGCTTGGCGCTCCTGTCGACAGTCTTCTTCGCCATGGGGGACGTCGCCGCTAAGATCCTGACGGATACTCTGCCTGCGATGGAGGTCACTTGGCTGCGCTACCTTGTTTTCGGCCTAGCGGTCGTGCCGGCGGTCTTCGTCGCACGCGGCGCGAGAGTGATGCATACGCCGCGCCTGCGCCTTCAGATCGTCCGGGCGCTGGCCATGGCGGGCTCAGCCGTGCTGTTCATCCTCGGATTGGAATATCTCCAGGTGGCAGAGGCCACAGCGATCAACTTCATCTCGCCGATCTTCATCACGGCCCTCTCGATCCCTCTTCTCGGCGAGAAGGTGGGTGTCCGGCGCTGGGCTGCCGCGGCAGTGGGCTTTTTGGGCGTGATGCTCGTTGTCCAGCCCGGCAGCTCGGCTTTCCAGGTTGCCGCCCTGCTGCCAATCGGTGCCGCGCTGTCCTGGGCTGTGGCCGCCATCGTCACGCGCCGGATGAGTTCTGAGCGGCCTGAGACGACTTTGGCTTGGTCGGCCGTAGTTGGACTGCTTGCCCTGACCACTTTCGTGCCTTTCCACTGGCGCACACCCACTGGTGGCGAGCTAGGCGTGGCCGTTCTGATGGGCGGCTTCTCTACCATGGGGCACTGGTTGATCATCCTGGCCTACCGCAAGGCTGCCGTATCGACCATCGCCCCGTTCTCCTATGCCCAGCTCCTGTTTGCCGGGCTGCTCGGATATGCCGCCTTCGGCACAGTTCCGGGGGCTATGACCCTTGCCGGTGGTCTCGTCATTGCAGCCAGCGGCCTCTACACGGCCCACCGGGAGCGGATCAGGGCCCGGGAAGCGAAGGCAGCTATTGCCGGGATCCCCTCACTAGCCCGGCAGTAACATTCGGCACGGGACCTATCTCGCTGAGTCTCCGCTTTAGGGCGGATTCGGACGTCGGGAAGAGTAGGAGAATTTCAGAAACTGACCCTAATCGGATGTTCTGACTTGGCAGATGGGGGCCTTTTTCTTCGGAAGCGCCCATGAGACAGATCCATCGAGACAGATCCACGGCTGCCTGTTGAGCCCGATACCTGAAAGGCTCTACTTCTTATCCAGCTGAGTTCGGAAGGATTGCTTGTTTTACAAAAGCCGAGACCTACCATTCTAGGTGGTCCAGGTTCGCGACAGACGGACCAGACCTGGGAAGAACGCCGTCCTAGGAGGATCATATGGCACGCGCTGCTCGCCTGTCTGCACTCGCTTTTTCTACTCTATTGCTCTCGTCCGCTGTAGCCTTTGCGGCTCCGAAGATCGTTTCCGGCCCGGGGCCAGATCCGGGCTGCTTCAAGCCGTGGAATGCGCAGACTAAGTACATGCAGTGGGATAAGAAGCCAGGCCCCTACCGCATTGCTGTCGTGAACGGCTTCGTCGGCAATACCTGGCGCATCCAGATGATCCAGACCGCAAAGGCCTATGCCGAGCAGGCTGGCATGAAGGACAAGATCAAAGAGCTGAAAGTGGTCTCGACCGGCACCGACGTCGCTGCGCAACTCGGCGCGATCGAGGACTTCATCAACCAGGGTTACGACGCCATCATCACCATTGCGGTCGCCCCTGAAGGCTTCGACCGCGTGATCCGGCTGGCTGATCGCAACAATGTGGTGATCGTACCCTTCGACAACGTGCTCGACACCGACAAGGTCATGCAAGTGAACGAGGATCAGCTGGAGATTGGTCGTCTCTCGGCACGGCATCTTCTGAAGGAGCTGGGCCAGAAACGCGATGGAAAGATCCTCGAGGTGAGGGGGCTACCCGGAAACTCGGTGGACCGTGATCGTCATCTTGGCTTCCGCGAGGTGATGGAGAAGGAGGGCAAGTTCCAGATCGTCGAGGTGGTAGGTAACTGGGATGACGGCACGGCCCAGAAGGCGACCGCGGATGCGCTCGCCGTGCACGGCAAGTTCGATGCCGTATTCACGCAGGGCGGCTCGACCGGATCCGTGCGCGCCATGATGGACGCGAAACACCCCTTCGTGCCGATGGCGGGCGAGGGCGAGAATGGCTACCGCAAGCTCATCGCGCAGCATGCTGGCGAAGGTTTGAAGGGGTTTTCCTACAGCCAGTCGCCGGGTCTCGTAGCGATTTCCATGAAGGCCGCGATCTCGGCGCTCGAAGGCAACCCGATGCCTCAGCTCATCTCGGTGCCGATCCCGGCCGTCGATTACACGACTCTGAAAGACAATGTGAACTTCTGGTCTAATCTCTCCGACAACTTCTTCGCAGCCAATGAATTCCCGGCATGCGGCGTGAACGTGACGGCGCCGGAAATCATGGCGAAGGATGCCAAGAACACGCAGTAGAACGCATGTGATCAAAGCACCTTAGCCCCGGCCCGGCATCCGTCCGGGCAGGGGCCTGCCTTTGACGATCGAAGAGGCCTTATGCTCGAACCTGCGCCCTTCTTCGCCCTCGATAACATTTCCAAGCGCTATGGCGGCGTCCATGCCCTACGGGACGTGGATTTCGCGTGCAGCCGTGGCTCGATCCATGCCGTCCTGGGAGAGAACGGCGCTGGAAAATCGACTCTGATGAAGATTATGGCGGGTGTCGTGCAGCCGGACGAAGGCCGTATGACCCTCGATGGTGAGCCTGTCACGTTTGCAACCCCATCAGCGGCGAACCGCGCCGGGATCGTATGCATCTTTCAGGAACTCTCGCTCATGCCGGAACTCACGGTGGCCGACAACATCACCCTGTCGAGCCCGCCACGCCGCTTCGGCTTCATCGATGGCCGTGCCCAGCGCCGGCGGTCGGAGGAACTGCTCGCGCGCATCGGCTGCGAGGACATTAACCCCTTTAGCCGCGTGTCGGATTTGCCGCTTTCGCGCCGGCAGATGGTCGAGATCGCGAAGGCACTGGGCCGCAGCCCGAAGCTCCTCATTCTCGACGAAGCCACCTCCGCATTGACCTCAGCAGACGTCGATAGAGTCTACCGTATGCTGTTCGATCTGAAGGCGCGCGACTTGGGCATCCTCTACATCTCCCATCGTATGCACGAGATCGAGGCGTTGGCGGATCGCTGCTCGGTATTCCGCAACGGGCGGCATATCGAAACCTTCGCGAAAGGCGCGCGAAGCAATGACGAGATCATCGGCCTCATGATCGGGCGCGAAATCGAAGGACAGTTTCCGGCAAAGCCCAAACGTCCACGCCCGAGGCCCCTCATCGCGATCCGGGATCTTTGCTGGGAGAATCGCCTCAACGGCGTCGGGCTCGAGGCAGGGCGCGGCGAGATCGTAGGCTTGGGCGGTCTCGACGGGCAGGGGCAGAAGGAACTGCTGCTCGCGCTCTTCGGCGTGCTGCGCGGCGTTCGGGGTACGGTGACCGTCGACGGGCTGCCCATGCTCGCATCCTCGCCAAGGGCCGCGAAGGGCGGCCGGGCCCGGATGGCGCTCGTGCCCGAGGATCGCAAGAGCGAAGGTCTCATTCTCTCCATGTCGATTGCCGACAATATCTCCATGGCTTCCCTCGACCATCTCTCGCATGGAATATTCATCGATCCGAGCCGTACCCGCCAGGCCGTTGAACGCGCCATCGAGCAGTTGCGGATCAAGATCGGCAGCGCAGGAGATCCGGTTTCGACCCTGTCCGGAGGCAACCAGCAGAAGGTGGTAATTGCGAAGTGGCTCGCGACGGATCCCGATGTGATCCTGCTCAATGATCCAACCCGCGGTATCGACGTGGGAACGAAGCAAGAGATCTACCGGCTCATGCGCGAACTCGCGGACAAGGACGCCTGCATCCTCTTCTACTCGACGGATGCAGAGGAGTTGATCGGTTGCTGCGACCGCGTCGCCGTCATGTATGACGGCCGCATCATCCGCGAACTGGAAGGTAACGCCATCACGGAGCGCAACCTCATCGCGAGCGCGCTCAATATCGTCGAGCGGCGGGAGCAGGCCCATGTCTGACACGGTGCTTACGCCCGTCTCTGCGGAGCCGAAGGCAAAGACCTGCCAATGGGGGACCAACTTAAGCCTGCGCTGGAGGCAGCACGCCGGCATCCTCGGCGCGCTTGCCCTCTTTCTGGTGCTTTACCTGTTCTATCAGGTGAGCCATCCCCGTGGGTTTACGGGACAGATCCTGATCCAGAATGCCAACGAGGTTTTCGCCCTTGCCCTCGTGTCGATGGCGCAGACCGTGCCTGTGCTGATGGCGGGCCTCGATCTCTCAGTCGGGGCCGTAATGACCCTCGTGGGCTGCATTGCGAGCCATCTCATCGACGGCAGCCCGGCTGACATCGCGCTCGGCATAGCCGCTTGCATCGCGGCGGGTGCTGCATGCGGCTTCGTCAACGGCTGTGTGGTCGTCTATGGGCGCATTCAGCCGATCATCGCAACGCTTGCCACGAGTGCGATCTACATGGGGCTCGCTCTCATCCTGCGACCGACGCCAGGCGGCAAGGTGCAGGAGGATTTGTCCTGGGCCATAACCAGCGACATTCGCGAGTTCGCTGCAACCTTCGGTCTCTTCGATGATGGCGAAGCCGCTTGGCTGCAACCCTTCGCGTGGATCCCGGTGCCGCTCGTCCTGCTCGTGCTGATCATCCTTCTGATCTGGGTACCGTTCACCCGTTCAGTCACGGGACGCACTGTCTATGCGATCGGGTCGTCCGAGAGCGCGGCATACATGTCGGGACTGCCGATCAACCGGGCGAAGCTCGCGGCTTTCACGTTGGCGGGCCTTTTCGCCGGTCTCGGAGGTCTGTTCCTAGCCCTTCAGACTTCATCCGGGAATGCCGACATTCCACAGGCCGGAGCCTATACGCTCAACTCTATCGCAGCCGTGGTCATCGGCGGCACGTCGCTTCTCGGCGGCACCGGCAGCGCCATCGGGTCCGTGATCGGCGCGATGGTGCTGCGTACGATCTCCTTCAACTTCCGTATCTTCGACGTGGCCCCACTTCTGCAACCTCTCTTCGAAGGGATGGTGCTCCTTGCTGCCGTAAGTCTCGGCGGGCTGAAACTGCTGCGTCTCAAGAACAAGCTCGAGGTATTCCGGTGAGCCGGGCGGCCGACGCGATCATTGCGCCACGGGGCCTGCGCCTGGGACCCGACGACAAACCCGTGGTCTTCGCGGCGGGGTTCGTGCTGCTCATCTTGCTGATCGGAACCGGCTACACGCTCTACACGCAAGGCAGTGCGCCGCTTCTGCAACCGCAATATCTCCTGCAACAGCTTCAGGTAGGGTCCTTTCTAGGGATCGTGTCAGCCGGACTGATGCTCGTCATCCTGCTTGGCCACATCGACCTTTCGGTGCCTTGGACCCTAACGGCCGCAGCGATGATGGCGACCGCCATCGGCGGCCCCTGGGCCATCCCGGCAGGAATTGGGGTCGGTCTTCTCGTCGGCATCGTCAATGGGCTCGGCGTGGCGTATCTGCGGGTTCCGTCCATGATCTTCACGCTCGGCATGAATGCCGTAATGCGCGGCTTGATGGTGGCTCATACGGGAGGCTTCGCCCCGCAGACGGCGGCGACCGACCTGATGCAGTACCTTGCGGTCGCCCGCATCGGCGGCGTGATCCCGGTGGCGCTCCTCGTCTGGCTAGCGGTTTCCATGGCTGTTGTCGCGATCCTGACGCGCACGACCCTCGGCCGTGCCATCTACGCCATCGGCAATCGCGAACGGGCCGCCTATCTCTCGGGCATCAACACTAGCCGCGTGATCCTCATCGCTTTCGCTCTTTCAGGCGCGGCGTCGGGCCTTGCGGGCGTGTTGCTCGCCGGATATTCCACCAAAGCCTATCAGGGCATGGGCGATGCCTATCTCCTGCCGGC
>JAEXGT010000082.1 GCA_023450615.1 Pseudomonadota bacterium
CTTACCGATCGAAGCGGTGTACTCACCAAAGCATAGATCAGGTCGTTGTCTTATCTAATGACCCTAAGGTCATCGCAAGGACACCGCCGCCTACGCTTCTCCTTCCTTCTTCACTTGTCAAAGAGCAACATCCGAAGATGCAGTTTCCGAAGACGACAGCGCCTCATTCCGGTTTTACCCGGCTTGAGCCGCCAGCCTGTCAGGGAAACCTCAGAGCCGCCATTTCCTGGCAGCGCCGCGATGAACCTGATTTAGGATCATTCGATTTTCTTGTCAACCCCGTTTTTCGAGAAATCCGAGACCCGGAGAAGACCCTCACCAGAACATGCCCAGCATCCCGACTTTCGTCAGGCTGTAGAGCCCGCATCTGAGGAAGTTTTGGCGCCGCTCGCAATCAGCGGCGGCGTCGATGGGCGGGTTATAGGCCCGGCCTCCCGTGACTGTCAACACGCTTGTGAAAGTTTTTTGACATTTCCGGACCGGCCACGCTACTCACAGCTTTCGGCGTATTTCGCCTCACTGCGGACACAGTGACGGTTGAAGCAGCATCTCCGACGACTGGTTTCTATAAAGAAGAGAGAAGCGTCCGGCGGGCCCTCTCCTATTAAGCCTGTGCCATCTCTCTCTCTTGTGCTAGAGCGCCACTACCCCTTATGCATAAAGTTACTCGATTACGATATTGTCCATCATGAGCCATGTTCCTTCAGATGACGGCCTGCCCAAGGCTTCCCGCCGGGAAGTGAGGCTTTCGTCTGGAGTCGAGCTGGGCCACGAGCCGGCTCTCAGCGCCAACGGCGCTTCGGCTCCCGAGGTGGACAAGCGTGAGATCAATCTGCGCTGGCTTGGTGCCAGCGTCCTGACGGGCGTCACGGGCGCCGTTCTGATCGGCGCCTCCATTCATATCTCCATCGAGGGCGCCACCACTTCGGTCCAGGCCCCCGAGCTAGCTGCGGTGAATGCCTATCCCCGATCCGGGCAGGACGGCGAGCGCGCAACGAATTTGGCCCGCAAGAGCAACCGTCTCAATATGACGGAGCTGACGGCCTCTGCGAAGCAGAGCTTCAAGGCCCCCATGACCATCCGCAGTGGCGACCGTGAGGCCATCAAGGTTCGCCAGTTCGTGAAGATCGCAACGAACCTGTCTCTCTCGACAGGGACCTATGCCTCGGACATTCCGCCCTTCAATCCAATGCGCCTCTTTGCGGAGGAGACTCAGGAGAAGATCGATCAGGTCCCTGAGATCTCCGATGCCGACGTCTCGGTTTTGCGCCGGGACCTGGCTTCCATGGCTATCGAAGCGAGCGCGCCCTCCCTTACGGACAACGACGTCCTGGCCATACTGGAAGAAGAACGCCGGGTTGCCGGCGAGGCCGGCCGCCGCGCCGCCGTCGCGATCCCGGCCCAGCAGATGCTCTCGCGCACCCTTCGCCAGCCCGAAGGCTTCGGCGACGCCTTGGGATATGCCCGCGTGGTGGATACGCCCTTCAGCACCATCGAGGTGCGGGTGATGCCCGAGAACGTCACCGACCTTCCGAAGATTGAGCAGAAGGCCAGCGCGCCGCTCATCGAGGAACGCGATGTGGTGTTCAAGAAGGGCGAGACCCTGGAGACGGTGCTGCGCAGTTACGGAGCAACCCCGGAACAGATAGCGGCCATCTCGACGGCTCTGTCGGCCCAGGTGAAGATCGCGAATATGGGAGAAGGCCAACGCCTTCGCATCCTTATCGCACCCGGACCGCGCCTGGGCGATCCCAGGCAGATCGTCCGCGTCATCGCCTTCGGCGATAAGGGCATCGAAGGGATTGCGGCCACCAACGACCGGGGTGCTTTCCTATCCGTGACGCCCCCCGATGAGCCCATGGACCACGCGACCGCCGCGAATGCCCAGGACGGAGAGGAGGAGAGCGAGGAAGGCAATGGCCGCGTCAGGCTCTACGAAAGCCTTTACGAGACCGCCCTCAAAAATGACCTCCCCCCCGAGACGGTGGAGGAGCTTGTCCGCATCTTCGGCTACGACGTCGATTTCCAGCGCCGCGTTACCCAGGGTGACAGCTTCGAACTGTTCTTCGGCGCAGACGACGATGACGATCCGCCGGAAATTCTCTACGCATCGCTGACCGTGGGCGGCGAGGCGCGCCGTGTCTACCGGTTCCAAGGAGATGACGGATCCATCGAATATTTCGATGAGACCGGGCGTTCCTTGAAGAAATTCCTGCTCCGCAAGCCGATCTCGGAGGGCGTCCTGCGCTCCGGCTTCGGCTCCCGGTTCCACCCGATCCTCGGCTATACGCGGCCGCATACAGGCGTCGACTGGTCGAACAGGGTCGGCACTCCGATCCTGGCTGCCGGCAATGGCACCATCCGCTTTGCCGACTGGAAGTCGGGTTATGGGCGCCACATTGAGATCCAGCACGCCAACGGCTATGTGACGACCTATTCGCACATGACGGGCTTTGCGAAGAACATGGCGCCCGGCACCCGGGTGCGTCAGGGGCAGGTGATCGGCTATCTCGGCAGCACCGGCCTCTCGACCGGCCCTCACCTCCATTATGAGGTGCTGATCAACGGCAGCTTCGTCGATCCGCTGAAGATCCGCCTGCCGCAGGGCCGCGAGCTCGACGGGCGCAGCCTCGCCGATTTCAAGCGCCAGCGCGAGCAGGTGGACGACCTCATGAGTCAGGCAGGCGCAACCGCAAGCCTCTCCCAGCGCGCAGACCTTCGCTAGACATCATGCTTGACCTGTTCGTGATTGTATTTCCGGTCTTCGGCCTGATCGGAATTGGCTATCTCGCGCGCCGTACGGGCTTTGTCTCCGAGCGCATGGGCGAAGGTCTCTCGGAATTCGTCTTCAGCCTCTCCGTGCCCTGCCTGATCTTTCGCACTCTCGTGAAGGCCGAAATCCCGGAGGTGCAACCCTGGGGCTATTGGATCTCCTATTTCGTGGGCGTGGCCGTGGTATGGGTTCTCGCCACGACGATCGGCAGGCGCTTCTTCGGGATCAAAGGAGTCTCAAGCGTCGTCGCCGGATTCTCGGCAGGTCAGGCCAATACCGTCTTCGTCGGCGTCCCGATGATCCTCAAGGCCTATGGTGACGAGGGCGCGGTGCCGCTCTTCCTGCTGCTTGCGGTACATCTGCCCGTGACCATGACGCTCGCTACCGTGCTGGCGGAAGGGCGCCAGGCTTCGCCTCTCCTCATCCTGCGCCGCTTGGTGACCCATCCCATCGTCGTCGGCATTCTGGCGGGCTCGGCATTTCGCCCCATCGCTCACGCCGTCCCCGCACCGATTTGGCAAATCGTGGACCTGATCGCGAGCGCGGCCGTTCCCTGCGCGCTGATTTCCATGGGCATCGCGCTTCGCCGCTACGGCATGAAGATGGGCTGGGAGCTGCCGACCGTGATTTCCGGCCTCAAGCTCGTGGTGCATCCGCTCGTCGTGCTGCTGCTCGCCTTCTACGTATTCGACATGCCGCCGGTATGGGCGGGCGTGGCGGTGCTCTTCGCGTCCTGCCCTTCCGGCATCAACGCTTATCTCTTCGCGGAGCGGTATAACGAGGGCGTGGCCCTGGCATCGAGCGCGGTCACGCTCTCGACGGCCTTGGCATTGGGCACCACGCTGATCTGGCTCTATGTGCTGGGCATCGGCTGAAAGCCGAGACGCTGCCTGATCTCGGCTGCCGCCACGCCCCGCTCGCGCAATTCGTGGAGCGCTTCCGATTTCCGGCTCTTCGCGAGCTTGTCGCCGCCCGGATCGAGGATCAGGCCATGGTGATGATAGCGCGGCGTCGGAAGCCCGAGCAGCCTCTGCATAAGCACATGCAGATCGGTGGCCGCTTCCAGATCCTGTCCGCGCACCACATGGGTGACGCCCTGCAAGGCATCGTCGAGCACGACTGAGAGGTGATAGCTCGTCGGCGTATCCTTGCGCACGATCACCGCATCGCCCCAGCGCCCGGGGTCGGCTTCCACGATCTCCTCCTCGCCGTCGGGCGAAAAGCGCGTGAAGGTGTGAGGACCGGGAAGGAGCTGGCGCGCTTCCCTCATGTCGATGCGCCATGCAGCAGGCTCGCCGCGAGTAATCCTCTCCTCCGCCTCCTGGAGGGAGAGGCTCCTGCATATTCCCGGATAGAGGGGAGCGCCGTCGGGATCGCGCGGCCACGGCTTGCCACTTCCGACCTCGAGCTCCTCGACCTTCGCGGCGATCTCTTTCCGCGAGCAGAAGCACGGATACACGAGCCCCCTCCCCTTCAAGGTCCCGAAGGCAGCCCGATAATCGGCGAAATGCTCCGATTGCCGGCGCACGGGCTGCTCCCATTCCAACCCCAGCCAGGCAAGATCGTCATAAATCGCCCTCTCGTATTCGGGACGGCAGCGTGTGATATCGATATCCTCGATGCGCAGGAGAAACCGGCCGTCGAACCGGCGGGCGAGCGCATCGTTGAGCAATGCCGAATAGGCATGGCCGAGATGAAGCCGCCCGTTGGGGCTTGGGGCAAATCGGAACACGGGCTTCGTCACGGGCGGCCTTTGGAAGCAGGAACGGAATGGATGGCCACCCTCCTCGAAACGGAAGCGGTTCTCAAGAGGGGTCTGAAGGCGCTTGCCAAGGCCGACCCCGTCATGGCGCGGCTGGCAGCGGAGGGCGTTGTCCCGCAGCTGCGCAAGCGTCCGCCGGGTTTCGAGGGACTGGCCTGGATCATCGTCGGGCAGCAGGTCTCGACCGCAAGCGCCTCGGCCATCTGGGGACGGCTGAGGTCGATCCTCGAACCGCCAAGCCCTGAACGTTTCCTGAGCCTCTCAGACGAGGAGCTGCGCATGGCAGGCCTCTCGGCCATGAAAGTGAGAACCATCCGCGCCGCCGCCGTGGAAATCCTGGAAGGACGGCTCCCGCTCGATCAACTGCATGAGCTTCCCGCCGATGAGGCGCATAATCTTCTGACAAGGGTGAAGGGCATCGGCCCCTGGACGGCGGATATCTACCTGCTCTTCTGCCTCGGCCATCCCGATGCGTTTCCCGGCGGAGATCTGGCCGTGCAGGAGGCGGCCCGGATTGCTTATGGCCTGGAGGAGCGCCCCGACGCCAAGGCGTTGACTGTTCTCGCGGAGCGCTGGCGTCCCTGGCGGGGCGTGGCCGCCAAGGTGCTCTGGGCCTATTACCGGGTGGCCAAGGCTCGGGAGGGGAGTCCCGTCACCTAGGGATCAGCCTTGCTGCGCAGCGGCAAGCGAGGCCTGCGCACCGGCGCGAAGCATGGTGATGTCGCTGCCGATGCAGACCATGTTGAAACCCTTGCGGGCGAGTTCCCCTGCCCTGGCGCCAGAAGGCGCATAGATGGCGGCGACCTTGCCGGCGGCCCGCACCCGGGCGAGCACATGGTCGAGCGCCTTCTCGACCTCAGCGCTTGCGGGGTCCACGCCCTTGCCGCCCGAGAGCGCGATGGAGAGATCGGCCGGGCCGACGAAGACGCCGTCGATGCCGGGGACGTCCAGAATGTCATCGATGATACCGAGCGCCTCCCGGGTTTCCACCATGGCGAAGGAGACGGTCAGGTCGTTGGCCAGGCGCAGATATTCCGCGGGATCGAGGCCTGAGAGGGAAAGCGCCCCGTAAGCGCCCCAGCTGCGCTGGCCTGTGGGCGGAAACTTCATGAAAGACGCGAAAAGCTTCGCATCCTCGATGGTGTTGATCATGGGCGCGATCACGCCCGAGACGCCTGAATCGAGGAAGCGCGATGCCATGGCGAACTCGCCGACTGGAATGCGCACCAAGGATGGCTTTCCCGCCGCCGCGATCAGGGGCACGGCCTGGAGCGCGGCAGCGAAATCGATGGAGCCATGCTGCATGTCCATGGCCACCGCATCGAACTCCTCCCGGGCCAGCAGGGCCGGAACGGAAGGATCCGGAAGCCCGCACCAGGCCGTGAGCAGGGGCGTGCCCGCCTTGAGGAGGTCAGGGAATGATGGATTGGTCAGCATGGCTCTCTTTTCTGCCGTTCTCGTTACCGCTCGGAATAATGTGCCTCAGGCAAGAGAGGGGCCGTTACCGGCCCTCCTTGACCTCCTGAATGGCGCGCTCGGTCAGCTCGATGAGCTTCGCCTGGAGCTCGGCTTCCCCGGTCGACTTGCCGGCGCCGTCGAGATCCTTCCCGACCTTGCGCAGGATATCCCCATCGCCCGCTTCCTCGAAATCGGCGAGAACGACGCTCTTGGCATAGGCCTCGGCATCTTCGCCGGTCTTGCCCAGGCGATCGGCGACCCAGAGGCCGAACAGCTTGTTGCGACGCGCCGTGGCCTTGAAGCGCAGATCCTCGTCATGGGCGAACTGCTTCTCGAAGGCGTTCCTGCGGTCATCGAATGCGGTCATTATGTCGTTCTCCTTAAGCTTGGGCCTTTGTGCGATATAAGGGCGCACTCGCGCCAGCGCCAGGGATCACCCATCTTTATGGGAGGACCTGCACCCGGTTGAAGGATTGCAGCCATTTCCCCCGCGTTGTGCTCGCCCCGGTGATCGGATAGGTTGCCCAGAAGCGGAGCGTCGGTTTAAAGCCGCGCACGCCAGCCGCGGATATGCACCATGTCTAGCCAGGAGCCCACGGCACAATGGATTTTCTCAAACCACGGTACACGCCTATGAATCGTCGCCGTCGCGTCTATGAGGGCAAGGCGAAGGTCCTTTATGAGGGCCCCGAACCCGGAACGCTCATCCAGCACTTCAAGGATGACGCGACCGCCTTCAACGCCAAGAAGCATGAAGTGATCGACGGCAAGGGCGTGCTCAACAACCGGATCTCCGAGTATCTCTTTCAGAACCTGAACGATATCGGCATCCCGACCCATTTCATCCGCCGCCTGAACATGCGCGAGCAGCTGATTCGGGAAGTGGAGATCATTCCGCTCGAGGTCGTCGTGCGGAACGTAGCGGCAGGCTCGCTGGCCAAGAGGCTCGGCCTCGAGGAAGGCACGCAGCTGCCCCGCTCGATCATCGAATTCTATTACAAGAACGACGAGCTGGGCGATCCGATGGTCTCCGAAGAGCACATCACCGCCTTCGGCTGGGCCTCGCCCCAGGAGATCGACGACATCATGGCGCTGGCCATCCGCGTCAACGACTTCCTGTCCGGCCTTTTCCTCGGCGTCGGCATCCGCCTCGTGGACTTCAAGCTGGAGACGGGCCGTCTCTGGGAAGGCGAGCTGATGCGCATCGTCGTCGCCGACGAGATCTCCCCGGATTCGTGCCGTCTCTGGGACATCAAGTCCAAGGACAAGCTCGACAAGGATCGCTTCCGCCAGGACATGGGCGGTCTGGTCGAGGCTTATACGGAGGTGGCCCGCCGCCTCGGTATCCTGTCCGAGAACGAGAACGTCATCACCGGCGGCCCCCGCCTCGTGCAGTAGGACGCCGCTCCCGAATATGATGAAAGCCCGGCCTCAGCGCCGGGCTTTTTGTTTGGGCGCGGCTTTTTGCCAGTCGGCCTCTCGGGAGACAGGCGGCGGGTCGTTTCAAAGAGCAAGCGGGAGTGACCTCGCGAGCCTTTGGCTCCGAGGAGATGGGGTCGAGGGAGGCGCGAGGAGGCGTCCGGCTCGCTGTGTGAAGTGTGAGAAGAACCAAACGGCTCCTCGCGCACGGCTTTTTTAGGCGGACACCGCATCAGTCCTGACAGGATGTGCGGGCGGCCTCCTGCCGGCGGGCTTGCGTTTGGCCGCATCCGCAGGACCGCGCCCGGCTCCACAATCACGACGCCTCGCGAGCGCGTCCCTCGGTGAGCCAAGATGCGAAGGTTATAGCCAAGGTTAGGACGATTGTCAAGAACAAAATAAGAACATTATCTCTCTGTCCTCATCCTGAGGAGGCACTTCGTGCCTCCTCAGGATGAGGGCGGTGTGTGGGCGAAGCGGGATCGCCCGCAGAACGCAGCATCCCCTCCCCCACAAGGAGGGGATGCTGCTGCGCATCGGCACAGGCTACGCCTTAGCCGGATAGGGCCTTCCCTCACCCCTGCCCCTCTCCCAAAC
>JAEXGT010000106.1 GCA_023450615.1 Pseudomonadota bacterium
GTCCGGTATGCCTCCATTGGCGAGGATCACCTTGCGCGATGCTTCATTGTCCTCGTCACATGTCACGAGAACCCGCGAGAGTCCTTCGGAGCGTACGACAGGCAGGATCATTCTGAGCGCCTGCGTGGCATAGCCGCGCCGCTGCTTCCATGGGACGATGGAGTAGCCGATATGGCCGTAGGTCGTGGACGGCAGTTCCTCGGTGCCATGCTGGAACCGGAACCCGATGCGTCCGCAGAACTCTCCATCGCTGATCCAGAAATCATGGGCGGGCAGGCGCGGGACGTCCTGGCCGTCGGGACGCCTGATGGTGGGGCTGTGGTAGAGGTCGTGGAAGAAGCGTTCCGGATCCTGCCGGAGCTGAAGCAGCTGCTCCTTGCTCACGTCATGATCCGTATTGGGCGACCAGCCGCGAGCAAGCGCGTCTTCGTAGAAGGGCAGCCAGCTGAGGCTTGGGCGGAGAAGCGTGATCGTCATCTAATGAGGTTGCCACTCCAGTCCTGGAATGACAACTCCCGGTCTTCAAACCCGACGGCCCGGATCGGGCACGCGGTTAAACTGTAACTTGCGTGCCCACTTCCACCACGCGGCCCGTGGGAATCTGGAAGAAGTCCGTGGCGTCGCTGGCCGACTTGGCGAGGCTGATGAACAGCTTGTCCTGCCAGAGTGGCATGCCCGATTGGCTGGCCGGACGGATCGAGCGGCGCGAGAGGAAGAACGACGTCGCCATGATGTCGAACTTGAAGCCCTGCTTGCGCAGGATCGCGAGGCCGCGCGGAATGTTGGGCGTCTCCATGTAGCCGTAGCTCAGGCGAATGCGCCAGAACGAGTCGCCCACATGCTCGATGGCGACGCGGTCCTCGTCCTCGACGCGGGGAATGTCCTCGCTGCGCACGGTGAGGATCACGTTCTTCTCGTGCAGCACCTTGTTGTGCTTGAGGTTGTGCAGAAGCGCGGCGGGCGCGGTGTCGGGATCGCTCGTCAGGAACACGGCGGTGCCCTTCACGCGGTGCGGCGGGCTTTTCTCGAGCATTCCGACCAGCTCGAGAAGAGGCACGTCGATCTTGCGGGTCTTCTCGAAGAGGATGCGCGTTCCCTTCACCCAGGTGAACATGATGACGAAGAAGGTGATGGCGATCAGCAGGGGCACGTAGCCGCCGTCCAGGAGCTTGAACAGGTTCGAGGACAGGAAGGTGAAGTCGAGGGCGATCAGCGGCACCATCACGAGCGCGGTTTTGATCGGCCCCCAGCCCCAGACCCGGCTGAACACGACACAGGCGAGCAGGGCCGTGACGATCATCGTGCCGAAGACCGAGATGCCATAGGCGCTGGCGAGGCTGCTCGAAGAGCCGAACGAGATCACGAGGGCGATGACCGCGGCGAGGAGAAGCCAGTTCACGCGCGGTAGATAGATCTGTCCCTGGTGCGTCTCCGAAGTGAAGCGGACCTCCATGCGCGGCAGGAGGCCGAGCTGCACGGCCTGGCGCGTGAGAGAGAATGCGCCGGTGATCACGGCTTGGCACGCCACGATGGTGGCGAGCGTCGCGAGGATCACGAGAGGCAGAAGCAGCCATGGTGGCGCCAGCAGGAAGAACGGGTTCGTGATCGCCTCGGGATTGGACAGGACGAGGGCGCCCTGTCCAAGATAGTTCAGGGTCAGAGCCGGAAAGATGACGATGCTCCACGCCATGCGGATCGGCTTGCGGCCGAAATGGCCGAGATCGGCGTAAAGCGCCTCGGCGCCGGTAACGGCGAGACAGACGCTGCCGAGGATCGCGAAGGCGGTTCCCGGATGAGTGACGAGGAAACGCACGCCGTAATACGGATTGAAGGCGAGCAGAACCTCCCAATCATCGGAGATGTGGTAGAGGCCCAAACCCGCCATGGTGATGAACCATAGAAGCGTGAGAGGACCGAAGAAGGCCGCGACCTTGCCGGTGCCGCGACTCTGCGCGACGAAAAGGCCGATGAGGATCGCCACCGCGGCCGGCAGGATGTAATCGTCGAAAGCCGGAGCGACGAGCTTCATGCCTTCCAGGGCCGACAGGACCGAGATAGCGGGCGTGATGGCGGCATCGCCGTAGAACAGGGCCGCTCCGGCCATGCCCATCATCAGGACCGGCAGATTGCGCCGCCCGAGGGAGCGCTGAAGAAGCGCCACCAGGGTCAGGGAGCCGCCTTCGCCCTTGTTGTCGGCGCGCAGCAGAAGAATGACGTACTTGACGGTGACGGTCAGCATCAGGGCCCAGAGCAGCAGCGACAGGATGCTGATCACCAGATTGCGCGTCAGATCGACGGGAACGCCGTGGTGGCCGCTGGTCGCGGCCGCGACCGTCTCGCGCATGGCGTAGAGCGGGCTGGTTCCGATGTCGCCATAGACGACGCCGATGGCGCCAAGGGTGAGGGTCCAGAAACTCGCCTTGTGGTGGCTTCCGGGAATGGTGGCCTCAGGAGCCGCGGAATCCGCGTGCCCGGGAGCGACAGCATGCTGTTCTGTCATGTGTGTGTTCTTTGCGGGCTTGCCCGCGGACAGCCTTTGTTCAAGTCACTCTGCAATAAGGTCGGGAACATGTCCCCGCCTGTGAGTGCAGTGGCCGTCACTGCTGCCGGCGCGGCGCGCTCTCTAGCACATCGCGCTTTAGCTTAAAACGGAATTTCTCTTAGGGTTCCACCTGCTTCATTCGGCGGCGTCGCGCTCCCGCTGCCCGTAGGTCTTGCGGATATAGTCGAGCACGAGGGACTGGAAGTCCTGGGCGAGAGTCGGACCACGCAGGGTCATCGCCTTCTTGCCATCGATGAAGACGGGAGCCGCCGGCTGCTCGCCTGTTCCCGGCAGGGAGATGCCGATATTGGCGTGCTTCGACTCGCCGGGTCCGTTCACGATGCAGCCCATCACGGCCACGTTCAGATTCTCGACGCCGGGATAAGTGCGCCGCCATTCGGGCATGGAGGTGGAAATCCAGTTCTGGATGTCCCGCGCCAGTTCCTGGAACACCGAGGAGGTGGTGCGTCCGCAGCCGGGGCAGGCGGCGACCAGGGGCACGAAGGTGCGGAAGCCCATGGTCTGGAGCAGTTCCTGCGCGGTCTTCACCTCGAGCGTGCGGTCTCCGCCCGGTTCGGGAGTGAGGGAATATCGGATCGTGTCGCCGATGCCTTCCTGCAGAAGAATGCCGATGGCGGCGGAGGAGGCCACGATGCCTTTCGTGCCCATGCCGGCTTCGGTGAGGCCGAGATGGATGGCGTAATCCGAGCGGCGCGCGAGTTCCTGATAGACGGCGATCAGGTCCTGCACGGCGGACACCTTGGCCGAGAGGATGATGCGGTCCCGGCCCAGACCGATCTCTTCCGCGCGGGCGGCGGAGAGGAGGGCGGATTGGATCATGGCTTCGCGCGTCACCCAGCGCATCTCACGGGGTTTCGCGGAAGCGGCGTTCTCGTTCATGAGGTGCGTGAGAAGCTCCTGGTCGAGGGAGCCCCAGTTCGCGCCGATGCGCACGGCCTTGTCGTGCTTGATCGCCAGCTCGACGATGGCGCCGAACTGCCGGTCTTTCTTTTCCTTGAAGCCGACATTGCCCGGATTGATGCGGTACTTGTCGAGAGCCTCCGCGCAGGCCGGATGATCGGCGAGCAGCTGATGGCCGATATAATGGAAGTCGCCCACCAGCGGCACCGTGACGCCGAGGCGATCGAGCCGCTCGCGGATCTTCGGCACGGCAGCGGCAGCCTCGTCGCGATCCACCGTGATGCGCACGAGTTCCGAACCGGCGCGGGCGAGCGCCGCGACCTGGGCGACGGTGGCATCCACATCCGCCGTATCCGTGTTGGTCATCGACTGGACCACGATCGGCGCGCCGCCGCCAACCATGACGGAGCCGACCCGAACACCTACGGAACGATGGCGCGGAGCGGGACCCGCAGGGCGCTCGAAAGGGATGACATTGGAGGAGGACATAAGAGACATGCTGCAATCCGCGGCGGCCGATGGCAAGGCCGTCGCTGTTTAGCTGAGGCGAAAACCCCTGTTCGTCAAGCGTAGCCGGGCCAATAGACGCTCAGATGTGATCTGCAATCAGCAATGAATGCAGCGGCCCGTGAGCTCCAGCACCCTGGCATGAGGCGAAAAAGCGTGGCTCTTGTGGAGAGAGGACAGAGCATCGGACAATTCCGGCAGGGTCACCTCCTTCACATCGCCGCAGCCCTCGCAGATGAGGAAAGCCGATGAATCCCGGCCGTCGGAAGCCCTGTTGCTGACGGTATAGGCGTTCAGGCTGGCAAGCCTGTGGGCCAGACCCTGCTCAATCAGGAAGTCCAGGGCGCGATAGACCGTGATCGGAGCCATCCGGCGGCCTTGAGGTGCCAGGGAATCGGCAAGATCATAGGCGCCCAGAGGTCTTTTGGCGTTGTGAAGCGCCTCGAGAACCCGGCGGCGAATGGGGGTCAGCCGGGCCTTGTTGGTCCGGCACAGGCTTTCCGCATGAGCGAGGATTTTGTCGGTCCTGGCCGTTTTCTGCGGCGGCTGAGGATGGTTGACCGGCTGGAGATCGGCTGAAGGCTGGGTCACGGCATTCGCTCTAACGGTTGAAAAAACGGACTTGGGCGGAAAACTGAAGCGAGGGCTAAACGATCGCCCTCCTGCAATAGCTAGGTTACAACGCTACATATTTAAAGGGGCAATTTAGCAATAAGGTCACAAAACCTTGCATGGATGCAAGGCAGGTCGCCGGAGAGGCCGATCAGGTATGCCGAAATTCCCAGACGCTGGTTTTCTTGATCTCTGAATCCTCAAGGGTCCGCGTCACCGGAACCTCGTAGATTTCAAGTCGATTGAGCTGCTCCCTGGGAAGGTAGCTGCGGCCCGGATCGCCGATGAGCACGGTCGCGCCTCGCCGGCTCAATGCGAGCAGCCAGTCCGTCACCCGCTCTGCCAGATCCTTCTCGTAGCAGATGTCCCCGGCGAGAACCGCCTCCCAGCCCTGGTCCTGCCCGATCAGATCCTCCCGCACCGGCGTGACGCTGACGCCATTCGCCTCGGCGTTGAGCCTGATCGCCGCGATGGCGAAACCGTCGATGTCGCAGGCGACGACCTCGGCCGCGCCCGCCTTCATGGCCGCGATGGCCACCAGACCGGAGCCCGACGCGAAATCGAGAACGCGCAATCCGCGCACGGTCTCGGGATGGTCGAGGATATAGCGGGCAAGCGCCTGCCCCCCTGCCCAGGCGAAGGCCCAGAAGGGCGGAGGCAGGCCGATTTCGCCCAGTTCCTCCTCCGTGCGCTGCCATAGCTCCGTCGCCTCGTCGGCTACGTAAAGCGAAAGCTCCGGCGTGTGAGGCACCGGCAGAAGCCGCGTCTCGGCCCGGATGAAGGATTCGGGATCGTCGATCATGAGTTCAGCATGGAGGCATAAAGCCGTTTGACGTCGTTCATGACGTCCCGTTCCGTAAATCCGTCGAGGATGCGGGCGCGGGCCGCTTCGCCCATGCGCGCCACCTGCTCGGGATCTTGGGCAAGGGACAGAAGCGCAACGCCGAGCGCCGCCGCATCGTTTGGCGGCACGAGAAAGCCCTCGACGCCGTCACGCACGAGGGTACGGCAACCGGGAACATCGGTGGTGACGATGGCGCGTCCGCAGGCAGCCGCTTCCAGAAGCGTCCGCGGTAGGCCCTCGCCGCCCCGGGACGGCAGGCAGGCCACATGATGGTCGCGCCACACGGCCTGAACGTCCTGCGTCGCGCCGTGCCAGGAGATGCCGGGCTCCAAGGCCCAGGCCCTCAGGGTGTCTTCCGGAATGGCCTTCGGATTGGAAGGATCGGGCGCTCCGTAAAGGGAAAGCTCGATGGATGCCCCTTTCGCCCGGGCCATGCGAACGGCCTCGACCGCGAGGTCAATGCCCTTCGACCAGAGCATGCGGGCGACGACGGCGACCTTCAGCGGCGTGGGAACGGGGAGAGGGGAAGGCGTCAGCTTCGCGGGATCGACGCCCGCACCGCCGACGATCATGACATTGGAGGCGGCGGGATCGAGGCCCAGAAGCTTCGGATCGTCCGCGTTTTCGAAGAGATAGCGCGTCCTGCCTGTTTGCAGGCCCCGCACCAGCAGCCTCACAGCGCGCTGCGAGAGGCGCGCGACGCTGTCGGTTCGCGCGCCCAGGAAGCCGAGGCCCGTCAGCGCATAAACCCGGCGGTCGATGCCGGCCAGGGCGGCGGCGAAGCCCCCGACCAGAATGCTCCTGAGCGCGATGCAATGGACTATGTCGGCCTTCTCGTCCTTGAGAATCCCGACAAGCTGGCCCGCCGCATATCCGGCAGTCATCGGGTTGATGCTGCGCCGCTCGGCCTGCAGCGGAATCACCCGCGCGCCCGTCGCCTCGATGGCCTCGCGATGCGACCGCACCCGCGTGACCACCGCCACGTCGAGCCCAAGCTCGCGCGCGGCCCGGGCCATGGGGAGAAAATGCGAGACGAAGAACCAATCTTCGGTGACGACGAAGACGAGCTTGCGGCCTGGAAAGGTGAGATCGGACGACAAGGGAAGCCTTTGGTGAAACAGCGCCGCCTTATCTAGCGGTCTCCCCCCTTCGAGGGAACCACCCTTTTATCCCGCCCGTTGCACAGGGCCTGGAAAGGAGGCGCGAATGAGCGAGTGGCTGCCAACGATCCTGGCGACGGTTGCGGGAATCCTGTCCACGGCGAGCTTCGTGCCGCAGGTGCTGAAAGCCTGGCGGGAACGCGACACGGCGGCGATCTCGAAGAAAATGTACCTCGTGACGGTGACGGCCTTCGTGCTGTGGTCCGTTTACGGCTTTCTCATCGGAGCGGTTCCGATCATCGTGTTCAACCTGCTGAGCCTGTGCCTGAGCGGCACTATTCTGGCGCTGAAGATCCGCAACGACCGGCATGAGGCGCGGACCGGCAAGTCTGCCGCAGGCTCGCACAGGGAACCGGGGATGGCGCAGTCCGGTTGATCCTCTGCTTCAAAGCAAGGCAAGACATGCTGCTGGACCCCACCCCTTCCGCCGACACCATCGTCGATCCGCGCGATGCCGCCGAGACGGCGGGGCTCACCTATGTCTCCGACGAGGAGCCCGGGATCAGGCGCAGGAAATCCGGCACGGGTTTCACCTATCTGAAACCGGACGGAAAGAAGATCGAGGACAAGGCGACGCTGGACCGCATCAGGTCGCTCGCCATTCCGCCCGCCTATACGGATGTGTGGATCTGCGCTAAGGCGAACGGTCATATCCAGGCGACCGGGCGCGATGTGAAGGGGCGCAAGCAATATCGGTATCATCCCGCTTTCCGCGAGGTGCGGGAGAGCACGAAGTACGAGCGCATGCTCGAATTCGCGCGCGGCCTTCCGGCCATCCGCGAAACCATCGACGAGCACATGCGACGGCGCGGCCTGCCGCGCGAGAAGGTTCTGGCGACGGTGGTGCATCTTCTCGAAAATACGCTGATCCGCGTGGGCAACGAGGATTATGCGAAGCAGAACAAGAGCTATGGGCTGACCACCTTGCGCGATCCGCATGTGAAGGTGGAGGGCGCCGAGCTGCGGTTTCAGTTCAAGGGCAAGAGCGGCAAGACCTGGAAGCTCCAGGTCAAGGATCGCCGCATCGCCAAGATCGTGAAAGCCTGCCAGGATCTGCCGGGGCAGGATCTGTTTCAATATCTCGACGAGAACGGCGAGCGGCAATCGGTGACCTCGTCGGATGTGAATGCCTATCTGAAAGAGATCACTGGACGCGACATCACCGCCAAGGATTTCCGCACCTGGGCCGGCACGGTGCTGGCGGCTCTTGCGCTTGCGGAATTCGAGCAGTTCGACAGCGAGGCCAAGGCGAAGAAGAATATCCGCGCCGCCATCGAGCAGGTCGCCGCGCGTCTCGGCAACACGCCCACGATCTGCCGCAAATGCTATGTGCATCCGGAGGTGTTCACCTGCTATCTCGAGGGCGGGCTGCTTCTGGAGGTCAAGAAGCAGGTCGAAGAGGAGCTGCGCGAGGAACTGCCTTCGCTGAGGCCGGAGGAAGCAGCCGTGCTTACGCTTCTGCAGGAGCGCCTGTCCCGCGAGGTCAAGAAGCAGGAAAAGGCGAAGCCGCAGAAGAAGCGCCGTGCGACAAGCCGCAGAAAGCATGACGCGGGCCAGGCCGAGATGCGCGCCTGATCCTTGACCCGAATGCCAGGCCATGATCCATCGCGGCGGTATCGGGAGCGAGGGCGGATGCGACGTTCGACAATCATGATAGCCGCTCTTGCGATGGCGGGAATGAATGCGGCCGGTCTTTCATGCGCCGTTGCGCAGGAGCCAAGCTGGGGCGAGGTGAAATGCGATCGTTACAGGAGAGCCTGGGATCAAGCTCTCGCGCGGCGCGGCACGGCGGGATTGGGAGAGGAATTCCTCAGCCGCCACGAAGCCTTCCTCACCTCCGGCTGCACCGCCCGCGCCGATGTGTGTCCCCGCTCCGAGGAGGAGCTGACCCTTGCCAACATGATGGTGGTGGCTGCCATGAATGCGGGAACCGCCAGCACCTTTCCGCCTTTCGCCTGTCGGAAGTAGGCGCGGGGCTCGAACATTTTCCCCATCCTCACGTTAGGATTTCGCTCCATCCCGTCCGGCGAGGTCTCTCATGCGTGTTCATCATCTCAATTGCGGCTGCATGTGCCCCGTGGGCGGGAAGCTCTGGGATGGGGTAAGCCGCGGCATGACTGGACAGCTCGTGTGCCATTGCCAACTCGTCGAGACCGATCATGACGGTCTCGTGCTGATCGACACGGGCTTTGGCTCGCGAGATGTGGAAGACCCCTACGAGCGGTTGAGCCCTCTCTTCATCCATGCCAACCGAATCCAGTTCGAGCGCCGCTATACGGCTCTGGAGCAGGTGAGGAGCCTGGGCTTCTCGCCGCGCGATGTGCGGCACATCGTGCTCACCCACCTGGATTTCGACCATGCGGGTGGGCTTGAGGATTTTCCGGAAGCGCGAGTGCACGTGCTCGAAGCCGAGATGGACATCGCCGAGGATCGCCACGGCCTCATCAACACGCGCCGTTATCGGCCCGAGCAATGGGACGAGGTTCATGACTGGCGCTTCTACAATCCCGATGGCGAGCGTTGGTTCGGTTTCGAGGCCGTGCGCAATCTCGACGGATTGCCGCCGGAGATCCTGATGGTTCCGCTGCCGGGGCATACGCTCGGCCATGCGGGCATCGCCATCGATACGCCGGAGGGCTGGCTGCTCAATGCGGGCGATGCGTATTTCTACCGGCATGAGATGGATCCGGAGCCCTCCTGCACGCCGGGGCTCGCCGCCTATCAGCGACTCATGGAGATGGACAGGCCCTTGCGCCTGCACAATCAGGAGCGGCTGCGCGAGCTCGCAAATGATGGCCGCAGCAATGTGAGGATCTTCTGCAGCCACGATGCCGTGGAGCTCGAAGCCTTGCAGCGGCTCAGTACGGGCTGGCACCCTTTGTCGAGAGAAAGGCAGGAGATGCGCGCTTAAAGCAGGGCGCTCCCCTGGCCAAGAACCGCAAACGCCCTAAAAGCACGATGGTGAGTTGAAGGGGAACGGTATGGAACTTGATGCCCTGATGCTGTCACGCATCCAGTTTGCGTTTACGGTAGCCTTCCACATCATCTTCCCGGCTTTCACCATCGGCCTTGCGAGCTGGCTCGCGGCCCTCGAATTCAACTGGCTTCGCACCGGAAACCCGCTCTACCGCAACCTCTTCCGCTTCTGGGTGAAGGTTTTCGCGGTGTCCTTCGGCCTGGGCGTCGTGTCGGGCATCGTCATGAGCTACCAGTTCGGCACCAACTGGTCGCGGTTCTCCGAATTCACTGGGAACGTTCTCGGTCCCGTCATCGCCTATGAAGTGATCACCGCCTTCTTTCTGGAAGCCGCTTTTCTCGGCATCATGCTTTTCGGTTGGGAGAGGGTCGGCGACCGCCTGCATTTCTTCGCGACCTGCATGGTCGCGTTAGGGACGCTCATCTCGGCCTTCTGGATTCTCTCGGCGAATTCCTGGATGCAGACGCCGGACGGGTTCGCCATCGAGAACGGCAATGCGGTGCCGGTCGACTGGTTCAAGATCGTCTTCAATCCGTCCTTCCCCTTGCGCTACGCGCATATGGTGCTGGGCTGCTACATCACCACCGCCTTCGCCGTGGCGGGCATGTCCGCGTGGATGCTCCTGCGCCACCCGCACGATGCGCCTGAGGCGAAGCTCGCGGCTTCGCGGCGCTCCATGTCCATGGCGCTCTGGTTCGCAGCGATCTTCGTGCCGGTGCAGATCGTCATCGGCGACCTGCACGGCCTTGGCGTGTTAAAGTATCAGCCGACGAAGCTCGCGGCGATCGAGGGGAACTGGGAGCGCATGTCGAACATGCCCCTTCGCCTCTTCGCGATCCCCGATGAGGTCAATGAGACGAACACGTTCGAGATTGGAATCCCGAAGATCGGCAGCTGGGTTCTGACCCACGCTTTCGACGGCGTCGTTCCGGGACTCAAGGACGTGCCGCCCGATGAGCGGCCTCCGGTCTGGCCCGTCTTCTTCTCCTTCCGCATCATGGTCGGCATCGGTTTCGCGATGCTGGGCATCGGGCTCTGGAGCCTTTACCTGCGCTACAGGGGCACGCTTTTCACGAACCGGAAATTCCTGACCGCCACCATGATCATGACGCCTTCGGGCTTCGGCGCGGTGCTGTTCGGCTGGTTCACGGCAGAGATCGGCCGTCAGCCTTATGTGGTCTACGGCCATCTGCGCACGGCCGATGCGGTGTCGCCGGTCACGGCGGGCGCGGTCGGCGCGTCGCTTATGATCTTCATCGTGGTCTATGCCTTCGTGTTCGGCTTCGGCTCGTATTACCTCGCCAAGCTCCTGCGGCGCGGTCCCGATCCGATCGAGCAGATGCCGGACGAGAGCGATCCGCGCCGGAAGGCCAAGCGTCCGTTCTCCGTGCCGGGCGAAGGTCTGGAAGGCGGGCCGGGACATCGTGCAGAGCTGCTGCGGTAGGAGGCGAAGGATCATGTTCGGGTTCGGAACGGAATACGAAGGCCTCGCTTTCTGGCTGCCGCTGATCTGGGCCGGGCTGATCGCGGTGGCGGTCGCCATGTACGTGATCGCCGACGGCTTCGATCTCGGCGTCGGCATCCTCTTCAAGGCCGCGAAAAGCGACAATTGGCGGGACCGGATGATGTTTTCCGTGGCGCCGATCTGGGACGGCAACGAAACCTGGCTCGTCCTCGGCGGCGGCGGCCTCTTCGCCGTTTTCCATGTGGCTTATGCTGTGTTGATGCCGGCGCTCTACGTACCGATCACGCTCATGCTGATCGCGCTCATCTTTCGCGGTGTCGCGTTCGAGTTCCGCTTCAAGTCGGAGCGCTCGAAATTCCTGTGGGACAACGCCTTCTTCTTCGGCTCTCTGTTGGCGACGTTCTTCCAGGGCATGGTGCTCGGCGCCTTCGTGCAGGGCTTCTCGACGGATGGACGCCAGTTCACCGGCGGAACGTTCGACTTTCTCACGCCCTTCAGCGTGGTCACCGGCATCAGCCTGATCTTCGGTTACGGGCTTCTCGGCGCCACATGGTGCGTCATGAAGACCACCGGTGAACTGGAAATATGGGCGCGGCGCGTGGCGGTCCGTTTCCTGATCGCGACGATCATTGCCATGGCCATCGTCTCCGCCTGGGTGCCGTTCCTCGGCAGGCAGATCGAGTTGCGCTGGTTCAGCTGGCCCAACATCGCCTTTCTCGCTCCGATCCCGCTCATCACGATCTTTGTGGCCTATCGCCTGTTCCGCGATCTGGAGGAAGGGCGGCATGTACGGCCCTTCTTCCTGGCCATCGCCATGTTCCTGCTCGGCTATCTCGGCCTCGGCGTCAGCCTGTTTCCCTACAATGTGCCGCCGAGCCTGACGATCTGGGATACGGCCAACACGGTCAATTCGCAGCTCTTCGCGCTCGTGGGCTTCGCCATCGTCCTGCCGATCACCTTCGCCTACACGGCCTATGCCTATTACGTGTTCCGCGGAAAGGTGGACGAAGAGATCAAGGGCGGCGGATACGGATATCACTGATGCAGGAGCAAGCCCGTCGCCCGCCGGAGCGGCGCGGCAAGCGCCTGCTCTGGTTCGTCGCTCTCTATGTGATGAGCCTCGTGATTTTCGCCGCCCTGGTTTACGGCCTGAAACTCATCATCCCGCGCTGAGGCTTCAACGGTAGGCGCCGATGAAGCCCTTGTCGGTGACCACCACCCAGCGCGTGCCGCGCCGCTCGATGGTTTCCACGCGGCCGGCGCCGGGAATGACACTGCCGGGCATGACTTCGTAAAGGCCACGGTTGCGGCTCTCCACGAGCGCCGATCCATTGTAGACCTCCCGCAGAACCCAGCCCTCCACGGGCTCCGCCTTGACCGGCTTCACAGCCGGCGCGCCGTCCTGCTCGGGAGCGGGTGCAGCAGGCTTGGCCACGCTCAGATTATTCAATCCTGCCATAATCTGGCCTTCCATACGGGTCAGACGGTCCTCGAGAGCCGTAAGCTTTTTGCCCGGTTCTTGAATCGATGCCGCGAGGCGGTCGATTGTCTCGGCGAGCTTGGCCTGGCTGGGTTGTGTGGTGGAGGCCGTGTGTTCGACGTCGCGGGCCGCCATCGCGCTTTTTAGTATCGCCAGTTCATCCATGAGTTTGACGAGGGTGTTCTGGCTGCGTGCGGCCTCGGCTTCCATGCGGCTGATAGCTTCCTGGGTGCCGGAATGTCCGGCCTGGGCCGAAAGCCATCCTGCGCCAAGAAAGAGCAGGGCGGTGGTGGCTTGGGCCAGAAGAGGGCTTCGAAGGCGGTGGCTCGGGGATGTTTCTGCCCGGGGCTCCATCAAGGGCTTGGCGGCGCTTTCTGGCTTCGCCTCCAGACGGGCGCTTTTGACGGCTTCTGCCAGAGCAGCGCTCGCGGCAGGGTCGATCCGGACCTCGCTCGGCACTGATTCGCCGTTGCGGGAAGGTGCTGCCAACGTAAGAGGGCTATTGAGCTTGTCCATGTTGCGACCTTACTTCTAGGTCACGTCTATTTAACTATGATTGTTTACCAAAGAGTTACGTATTGATAATGGTCCGTTACGTTACCTCCTCAAATAGAGAGGGGATAAAAGCGTGGCCGTCATTTGAAAACACTTTTAGTTGACATAGATATATGAAATAGGGTTACAAGAAGGTGGCGTAACGGAATGCGTCGCTTCGGGGGCATCTCAATATCTTTGAGAGCAAGAAAAACCGGAAATTTTGCCCGGTTCGTCTAGAATGCTCTGAGCGATCCAAAGCCCGACATCTGAGCTGTCGCAAGATAGCGAATACCATGCTAGGATATAACCGTGCATGGTGGCACTGCAACTGAACGGTGCGCCGCGCGAGCGGCTCACCGATGGAAAGAAAATATGAAGCAGTCATCGAGAAATCGGGAAGACAGCACAGAGGTCCAAGACGCTCTGCAGTCGTGCTTACCCTCTTTCACCAACGTGGCCATTTTCTCGGCCGTCGTGAACATCCTGGCGCTGACCGGTTCGATCTACATGCTCCAGGTCTATGACCGCGTGCTGTCGAGCCGGAGCATTCCCACGCTGATCGGTCTCTCGCTGATCGCCCTGGCGGCCTACGCCCTGTCCGGCGGCCTCGACATGCTGCGCGGCAAGATGCTGGCCCGCATCGGCGCCCGCTTCGACGAAATTCTCGCGCCCCGCGTCTTCGATCTGGTCGCCACCATGCCCCTGAAGGGCGCGAAGCAATCGGAGAGCATGCAGCCTATCCGCGACGTGGATACGATCCGCGGCTTCCTGTCGAGCCTCGGCCCGACGGCCCTGTTCGACATGCCCTTCATGCCGATCTTCCTCATCGGCTGCTTCATGATCCATCCCTGGGTCGGCATCATGGCGACCATCGGCGGCATCTGCATCGTGTTCCTGACGATCTACACGGACTCCAAGAGTAAGGAGCCCGCTTATGAGATGACGAAGAGCGGCGCCGAGCGTCAGGCCCTGGCCGAGAGCAGCCGCCGCAATGCGGAAGCCATCCGCGCCCTGGGAATGTTGGGCTTCCTTGGCAAGCGCTACGACGAGGTGCATGTCAAGCACGTGAACGACAGTCTCGCAAGCAGCGAATCCTCCGCCGGCATCAGCGCCTTCGCCAAGGTGTTCCGCATGGTGCTGCAATCCGGCATCCTGGGTCTTGGCGCTCTGCTGGTGATCGAGGGTCAGATGTCGGGCGGTCTCATGATCGCAGGCTCGATCCTGATGTCCCGCGCCCTCGCGCCCATCGAGATCGCGGTCGCTCACTGGAAGGGCTTCACCGCCTCCCGACAGGCCTACCGCCGCCTCCAGCACATCATGACCCTCGTTCCGGCTCAGGGCCAGCGCATGCCGCTGCCCGCCCCGAAGCAGGCCATCTCCGTGGAGGAGGTCTATGTTGCGGCCCCGGGTGCTCAGTTCCCGATCGTCCAGGCTGCGTCCCTGCGCCTCCAGGCCGGTCAGGGCCTCGGCCTCATCGGTCCCAGCGCCTCGGGCAAGTCGACGCTCGCCCGTGCTCTCGTCGGCGTGTGGCCGGCCATGCGCGGCGAGATCCGTCTCGATGGCGCGGCGCTCGACCAGTGGGAGCCCGATCCCCTCGGCCGTCACATCGGCTATCTGCCGCAGGATGTGGAATTGTTCGAAGGCACGGTGGCCGAGAACATCTCCCGCTTCCAGCCTGACGCCAAGCCCGAGGCCGTGATCGCCGCCGCCAAGACGGCCGGCGCCCACGAGTTGATCCTCAATCTGCCGGAAGGCTACGACACGAAGATCGGCGAAAGCGGGGCTTCCCTGTCGGGCGGCCAGCGCCAGCGGCTGGCTCTTGCCCGCGCCCTCTACGGCAACCCGTTCCTCGTCGTCCTCGACGAGCCGAATGCCAGCCTCGACGGCGCTGGTGACGAGGCCCTCAACCAAGCCATTCTCGCGGTGAGGCAGCGTGGCGGCATCGTGGTGGTCATCACCCATCGTCCGGCCGCTCTCGGCCAGGTCGATCAGGTGGCCATCATGGAAGAAGGCCGCATCAAGGCCATGGGCCCGCGGGACGAGGTTCTGCAGGGTGTGATGAAACGCAACACGACTCCGGCCCCGCAGCAGGCACCCACGGTGCGCGTGCAGCCGGCCCAGACGGCACAGGCGCAGGGCGGAAGCCTGCGGGAGGTTGGTTAAATGATGATCATGCAGAAGCCTCAGAAGCCTTCGATGCACGAGAAGGTTCTGCGCCAGTCGAGCGTCGCGGGCCTTTCGATGATCGCCCTGTTCACCGGCACCATCGGCCTCTGGGCGGCGACGTCGACCCTGTCGGGCGCTGTCGTGGCCGGCGGCCAGTTCGTGGTCGACTCGAGCGTCAAGAAGATCCAGCACTCCACCGGCGGCATCGTCGGCGAGCTGAAGGTGAAGGACGGCGACCGCGTGAATGCGGGTGACCTCCTGGTCCGCCTGGACGAGACCCTGACCCGCGCCAATCTTCAGGTTGTGTCGAAGCAGCTCGATGAGTTCCTCGGCCGCCAGGCTCGCCTGGAAGCGGAGCGCGACGGCGCCGACGCGATCAAGGAAGTGCCTGAATTCGCGGCCCGCTCCGACGATCCGGCTGTTCAGAAGATCGTCTCTTCCGAGCACACGCTCTTCTTGGCGCGCCGCGCCGCAAGAGAAGCGCAGAAGGATCAGCTCAAGAAGCGTATCGCGCAGTCTCGGGACGAAATCACCGGATTGAGGGCGCAGCAGGATGCCAAGGCCCGCGAGGCCGTGTTCATCGAGGAAGAGCTGAAGGGCGTTCGCGAGCTCTACCAGAAGAACCTGGTGCAGCTCCCGCGCCTGAACGCCCTGGAGCGCGATGCCGCCAGCATCGAAGGTCAGCGCGGCCAGCTCATCGCAGCCGTCGCCCAGGCCGAGAGCCGCATTGCCGAAACCTCGTTCCAGATCATTCAGATCGACGAGCAGATGCGTGCGGAAGCGATGCAGGAGCTGCGCGACATCCAGAGCAAGATCGCCGAGTACACCGAGCGCAAGGTGGCGGCCGAAGACCAGCTGAAGCGCATCGACATCCGCGCGCCCAGCGACGGCTACGTGCATCAGCTCAACGTTCACACCATCGGCGGCGTCATTTCCCCGGCCGAGCCCGTCATGCTCATCGTTCCCACGAACGATAAGCTCGAGCTCGAGGCGAAGGTGCTCCCCAATGAGATCGATCAGGTGAAGCTGGGGCAGAAGGCCACCGTGAAGGTGCATGCCTCGAATGCCCGCATGTTGCCGGATCTGCACGGCAAGGTCAGCCGCATCTCGGCGGACGTCTCGCGCGACCAGCAGACGGGCATGACCTACTACACGATCCGTGTGGAGCTGCCGCCGGAGGAGATCAAGCGCCTCGAAGGACTGCATCTGATCGCAGGCATGCAGGCCGAGGTCTTCGTTCAGGTGAACGATCGCACCCCGCTCGAGTACTTCTTCAAGCCCATGAAGGACCAGCTCACCCGCGCCTTCCGCGAGCACTAAAACCTTCGAGGGTTATCCTCATGACCGCAGCCGGCCCATAAAGCCGGCTGCGGTTTTTTATTGCCTGGGTTGCGGCATGCGCCTGGGTGCCAAGCCTGGAAAGTTCAAGAGAGAAACCCATAACAGGGACGGCGCGCCTTTGAGACCGCGTCAGGGTTGGAGGCGAAACATCGAGTTTCTCTCGGTGCTTAGGTTCAATCCTTCCAAATGTCTTGAACATCCTGAGGAAGAAGAGGTTTGAGGATCATCTTTCGCTTCGGCGGTATTGCGTTGCTTGTTGCGGCCATCGTCATTCTGGCCGTTCTTCCGTTCGCCACTTCCTTCGTGGACGAATGGGCCCGGCGGGATATAGAATTACGCTCCCAGCTGGTTTTCAATTCGGCCCGTGATCAGGTTTCCAACCTGCTGACCCGAAACGATGTGGGGCGTCTGTCGGGTCTCTTCGAGCGGATCGCCTCCGGTGAGCGGGTTCTCGCCATCGGCTATTGCGATGGCGATGAGCTGCGGGCGCCGACCCGGGGCATGCCGCAATCCTTTTCCTGCACCCAGGCCGCCAGGGCCGACACGCAGAGCTTCTCCACCGTCACCCATGACGGCCAGCGAATTCTCGTCAGCACTTTTCCGCTGAGCGTATCCGGACGGGGAGGGCACCTCATGGTGCTGCACGACCTGAGCTATGCGGACCGGCGCGGAGGCGAGGCGCGAAACTACCTTTTCCTGGCGCTGGCCGGCGTCGCCTTCGGGGCGGCCGCGCTTGCCGCTATGGTCGCGGCCTTGATCATGCGCCGCTGGCTCGCTTCCATCCGGCTCGCCCTGGAGAATGCCCGCTCCGGAGCCGCCGGAACGCCCGAACAGGAGAACATTATCCCCCTCGGCCAGGAAATCCGCGACGTGCTCCAGGAGCTGGAATCCTCCCGCCGGACCATCGACGCGGCGCATACGGACTGGAGCCCGGATACCCTTCGCGCCGCGCTCGCCAACGAGCTGTCGGGCTCCGAGGTGATCGTGGTCTCCAACCGCGAGCCCTATATTCACAACCGCACTCAGGACGGCGGCATCGCGCTCCAGATTCCGGCGAGCGGCCTCGTCTCCGCTCTCGAGCCGGTGGTGCGCGCCTGCGGTGGCACCTGGGTCGCCCATGGCAGCGGATCCGCCGACAAGGAAACCGTGGACGCCAACGACCGCGTGCCGGTGCCGCCCTCCAACCCGTCCTACACCTTGCGCCGCGTCTGGCTGACGGATGAGGAGCAGGACGGCTATTACTACGGCGCCGCCAACGAGGGCCTTTGGCCGCTCTGCCACATCGCCTTCGTGCGTCCGGTCTTCCGCGAGCAGGACTGGCAGTATTATCGCGCGGTCAACGAGAAGTTCGCCGACGCCATCGTGGCCGAGGCCAAGCGCGAGGATCCCATCATTCTCGTGCAGGATTATCATTTCGCGCTCCTGCCGCGCATGATCCGCAACCGCCTTCCGCAGGCGACCATCGTCACCTTCTGGCATATCCCGTGGCCGAACGCGGAGACCTTCGGCATCTGCCCGTGGCGGGAGGAGATCATCGACGGCCTGCTCGGATCGTCGATCCTCGGCTTCCATACGCAGGCTCACTGCAACAACTTCATCGGCGCGGTGGATTCCTACGTGGAAAGCCGCATCAACCGCGAGACGGATTCCATCACCTTCGGCGGTGAGGAAACGCAGATCCGTCCCTATCCGATTTCCATCGAATGGCCGCCGACGGCTCTCGCGGCACAGAGGCCCGTCGAGGAATGTCGCAGCATCGTTCGCGAACGTCTCGGCCTTTCCCCCGACATGCGCATCGGCGTCGGGATCGAGCGGTTCGACTATACCAAGGGCATTCTCGACCGCATGCAGGCAATCGATACGCTGCTGACGGACCATCCCGAATGGAGGGGTAATTTCACCTTCATCCAGGTGGCCGCTCCCACGCGCAGCAAGCTCGCGAATTACCGGCAGCTTCAGGAGGAGGCCGAGGCGCTGGCAAAAGAGATCAACGCAAAGCATGGCAGCGAGGGATATGAGCCCATCAAGCTGTTGATCCGCCACCACGAGCCTGATGAGGTGTTCGAACTGTTCCGGGCCGCCGATCTCTGCATCGTGTCGAGCCTGCACGACGGCATGAATCTCGTCGCGAAGGAATTCGTGGCGGCGCGCGACGACGAGCAGGGCGTTCTCATTCTCTCCGCCTTCGCCGGCGCGTCGCGTGAATTGTCGGAGGCGTTGATCGTCAATCCCTACAACGCTCATGCCATGGGTCAGGCCATCAACCGCGCGCTTACCATGCCGCAGCCGGAACAGCGCGAGCGGATGCGCCTCATGCGCGATCAGGTGAAGGAGCGCAACGTCTATCGCTGGGCGGGGCAGATGCTGCTCGCCGCATCCCGCCTGCGCAAGAAGCAGAGGATCCGGCGGCTGATCGCATCGGGCAGAAAGCGGGCGGCCGCCAATGCATGATGCTCTTGCTCAGGAATCGACAGGAGAACAGGCTTACGCGCTCTTTCTGGATTTCGACGGGACGCTCGTCGACATCGTGGAAAGGCCCGAGGCCGTCGCTGTGGAGCCCGATCTTCCGGATATTCTCCTGCGCCTCCAGGAGAGGCTGGGAGGGGCGCTTGCGATCGTCAGCGGCAGGCCCGTGTCGTTTCTCGACCATCACCTGAAGCCTTATCGTTTCGACATGGCGGGATTGCATGGGCTCGAGCAGCGCATCGCGGGCGATCTTCATCTGTGCGATCCGGATGACCACCCTCAACTGCGCCGGATGATCGGACGCCTGAAGGATGTCGTGGCCGACAAGGCGGGCATCCTGATCGAGGACAAGGGCTGCTCCGTCGCCATTCACTGGCGTCTCGCGCCTCAGGAGAAGGAGTTTGCTCTCTCGACCGCTCACGCCGCCGTGGAGGCGCTCGGCAGCGAATACCGGCTCCAGCACGGCAAGGCCGTGGCGGAAATCCTTCCCTCGGCTGCGGGCAAGGGCAAGGTCATCGAGAGCTTTCTTCAGGCGGCGCCCTACAAGGGACGGCGGCCGATTTTCGTCGGCGACGACCTGACCGACGAGAACGGCTTCAAGGCGGTGAACGCCCGCGGCGGCTTGTCCGTTCGCATCGGCGCGGGCGAGACCATCGCCAAGATTCGCCTGGGAACGCCTGCCGATCTGCGACATTGCCTGTCCACATGGGCGTCGGACGGCTCCTTTCCTTTCAACGTGGATGATTGATCAGATGAGTTCTTTGGACCTCGCCGTCATCGGCAATTGCATGATCTCGGCCTTGGTGGATCGCCGGGCGCAAATCGTCTGGAGTTGCTTTCCCCGGTTCGATGGCGATCCGGTTTTTTCGGCATTGCTCGATTCGCCGGAAGGGCAGACGGACGCGGAGCAGAAGGGCGTGTTCGCCATCGACATGGTCGGCATGGTCAGCTGCGAGCAGAGCTATCTCGAGAACACCGCCGTTCTCGTCTCGCGCATGACGGATTCCTTCGGCAACATCGTCGAGATCACGGATTTCGCTCCGCGCTTCAAGCATTTCGATCGCATCTTCCGCCCGCCCATGCTGGTGCGCCGGGTCTATCCGGTCAAAGGGCGCCCGCGCATCAGGGTCCGCCTGCGGCCGCATTACGATTGGGGGAGCTGCCCGCCCAGCCAGACGCGCGGCAGCAATCACCTGCGCTTCGTGGGGCCCGCCTATTCCCTGCGCCTGACCACCGACGCCTCGATTTCCTATGTTCAGGAAGAACGGCCCTTCGTCGTGGACAGGCCCATGTCGTTCTTCTTCGGCGAGGACGAGCCGCTGCGCTCCGAGGCCGATACGACGGCCCGCGCCTTCCTCGACAGCACGCTGGATTTCTGGCGCGATTGGGTGCGCTCGCTCTCCATCCCGTTCGACTGGCAGGAAGCGGTGATCCGCGCGGCCATCACGCTCAAGCTCTGCAATTTCGAGGAGACGGGGGCCATCGTCGCCGCGCTCACCACCTCCGTGCCGGAAGCGCCGAACACGCAGCGCAATTGGGATTACCGCTATTGCTGGCTGCGGGACGCTTATTTCGTGATTCAGGCGCTCAACCGTCTCGGCACCACGCGGACGATGGAGAACTATCTCACCTACATCACCAACATCGTCGACGACATGGAGGCCATTCCCGACCAGAAGGACATGCCGCCCCTGTTCAGCATCACGCGGTCGCCCGATCTCGAGGAGCGGGAGGCGACGGCGCTCGCGGGCTATCGCGGCATGGGGCCGGTGCGCGTCGGCAACGCGGCCTACACGCAGATCCAGAACGACGCCTATGGCAGCATCGTCCTGGCCTCAGTGCACGCCTTCCTCGACAAGCGCCTGATCCGCACCGGAAACCGCGCCCTGTTCTCCCATCTGGAGAAGCTCGGGCAGCGTGCCCTCGAGGTCTTCGACCAGCCGGATGCCGGACCCTGGGAGCTGCGCACCAAGGCGGCCGTTCATACCTTTCCGAGCGTGATGTGCTGGGCGGCCTGCGACCGGCTCGCCAAGATCGCTGTCGCCATGGGGCGGGAGGACCGGGCCGCCTTCTGGCGCGAGAATGCCGACCGGATGCATCGCATCATCGACGAGCGCGCCTTCAACCCGCAGACGGGAACCTTCGTCTCGTCCTTCGGCGGCGAGCATCTCGATGCGACCCTTCTGCTTCTCAGCGAGCTCAATTTCGTGAAGCCGCAGGATCCGCGCTTCATCGCGACCGTAGATGCGGTCGGCAAGAAGTTGCGGCGCGGCGACCTTCTTCTGCGTTATGATGTGGAAGACGATTTCGGGCTCATGCACACGGCTTTCATGATCTGCGGCTTCTGGTACGTGGATGCCCTGAATGCAATCGGGCGCAAGGAGGAGGCGGTCGAGTTGTTCGAGCACATCCTGAGCTTGCGAAACTCGTTCGGTCTCTTCTCCGAGGATGCCGACTTCACGACCGGCGAGTTGTGGGGCAATTTCCCCCAGACCTACTCTATGGTGGGTCTCATCAACTCCGCCGTTCGCTTGAGCCGGAGCTGGGAAGAAGCGTTCTGACGGTGGCGGCTCTCGCGGGAGCGGAAAGGACAACAGGCTCTTTCGATGTTCGCATTTCCTGTTCTGCTTGGGGATATCGGTGGCACGAATGCGCGCTTTGCCGTTCTCGCCGCGCCCGGAGAGCCTGTTCGCCTGCTGCCCCGCACCCTGACGGCGGATACGCCCGATCCCGTCAGCGCGATTCGGATCGCGCTTCGCGGCTATGAGGGCGAGGCCCCCCGCTCCGCCATGATCGCCGTCGCGACCCGCGTGGACGCGCCGGCCATCCGCCTCACCAACGCCGATTGGCTGATCGACGCGCAGGCCATCGGCAAGGCGCTGAATCTCGAGCGCGTGACCCTCGTCAACGACTATACGCCCGTTGCGGCTTCCGTGACTGTGCTGAGCGAGGAGAACGGCGATCTCGTGGCTATCGGCGATGGGCGCACGGAAGCCGGGGCCCGCGTGGTTCTGGGGCCGGGCACCGGCCTTGGCGTGGGCGCCCTCATTCCGGTGGAAGACCGTCTCGCCATCGTGGCCACCGAGGCGGGCCATATCGCGTTCGGTCCCTCGACGGAGGAGGAGGCGGCCCTCTGGCCGCATCTGGAGCGGGTCGGCGGGCGTGTCTCGGCGGAGGTGCTTCTGTCAGGTCCCGGCCTGTTCCGCATCGCCAGGGCGATTGCCGCGCATCGGTGCGTGGATTGTCCCTATGTGAGGCCCAACGACGTGCTGACCGCGGCCCGCGAGGGCGACGAGATGGCGCAAGCCGCGCTCGGTTTATTCTCCCGCTGGCTGGGGCGTTACGCGGGCGACATGGCGCTGACGTTCGAAGCCTCCGGAGGCGTGTTCATCGCGGGCGGCATCGCACCGCGCATGGTGGACATTCTGCAAAGCGGCGGCTTCCGCGAAGCCTTCGACGACAAAGCCCCCCACGATGCCTGGGCCCGCAAGGTGCCAGCTTTCGTTATCGTCAATGCGGAGCCGGCCTTGCAGGGGCTTGCCGCACTCGTTACCAATCCCGGTCGCTTCGTGTTCAAGTCGCAGGGGTGGGCCGCCTGATCGCCGCTCTCATGCCTTGGGCACGGTTTTCCACACCCGCCAAAGGCTGACAGCAGCATTCGCCCATCATGAAAACAGAACAGATCGCCCTTTCGCCGCTTGCTCCCGGTGCCAGCCTGTCGCTGACGGTCCATCGCTTCGGTGAGGCGGGCGCGCGCCCGCGCGTCTACGTGCAGGCCTCTCTTCACGCGGATGAAATCCCCGGCATGATCGCGGCGCATCACCTGCGCGAGCGGCTCGTCGCGCTGGAAGCGGAAGGCAAGATCAAGGGCGAGGTCATCCTCGTGCCCTCCGCCAATCCCATCGGCCTCGCGCAGCGCGTGCTCGGCAGCCATATCGGGCGCTTCAATCTCGCGGACGGCATCAACTTCAATCGCGGCTATCCCTATCTCGTGCCCAAGGTGGCCGAGCGCATCGAGGGCAAGCTCACGGCCGATGCCGAGGCGAATGTGCGCCTGATCCGCGAAGCCCTGCGCGCCGAGCTGGAGGCATGGGAGACGAACAATCCCGCCGACGTGCTGAAGAAGGCGCTGCTCACGCTCGCCATCGAGGCCGACATCGTTCTCGACCTGCATTGCGACTCGGAGGCGGTGGAGCATCTCTACACGCATACGCGCTCTGCGGATGAGTTCGCGCCGCTTTCCGCGCTCATTCGCGCGCAGGCCTATCTGCTGGCGGAGGAATCTGGCGACGATCCGTTCGACGAGGCGCTCAGCCGCCCCTGGGGCGAGCTGGCCGACCGCTTCAAGGATCATCCCATTCCCTTCAGCTGCCATTCCACGACCCTGGAATTCCGCGGCGAGCGGGATGTGAGCCATGAGACCGCCAAGCGCGATGCGGCCTCCCTCATCGATTACATGATTCTGCGTGGGGTCATCGCGGGCGAGGCTCCGTCGATCCCCGAGGCCCTCTGCCAGCCGACTCCGCTCGCGGCCTCCGAGCCGGTCAAGGCGCCCGCCACGGGAATCGTGGTGTTCCAGGCCCAGATCGGGGACCGGGTGAAGGCCGGCGACGTGATCGCCGATATCGTGGACCCGCATGGCGGGGCCGTGACGCAGGCGAAATCCCCGACCGACGGCGTGCTCTTCGCCCGGATCGCGCAGCGCTTCGCGACCCAAGGCACCCGCCTGGGCAAGGTGGCCGGGCGGACGGCCAAGCGGACCGGCAAGCTGCTGGGGGCCTGATAGGCAAAAAGAAAGGCCGCCCTTGAGGCGGCCTTTCCATTGTCGGTTCCACGGCCCGTTCAGGCCGCTCCTTGACGTGCGTTACGCACCAATCTCGGCAGAGGCCAAGATCCAGGTCACGGCAACCGGGGACCGTAGGGTATGACAATGAGACACTGGATCACCTCCTTTCGTTGTTGACGGGAAACCCCCATATGGGGTCAGAAGAAGCCCATGAAAGGGCGGTCCGCTGTGGCGTTCTGTCCCCCCAACGCGTGTTCAAGAATTTTAGAGCCATGACCGACCTTCCGGCCCCTGTGGGCCGCCGCCGAACCTTTGCCATTATTTCCCACCCTGATGCGGGTAAAACCACGCTGACCGAGAAGCTCCTGCTGTTCGGGGGCGCGATCCAGCTCGCCGGTGAGGTGAAGGCCAAGAAGAACCGCGTCTCGACCCGCTCCGACTGGATGGGCATCGAGAAGGAGCGCGGCATTTCGGTCGTGACCTCCGTGATGACCTTCGAATATGGCGGGCGCGTCTTCAACCTGCTCGACACGCCGGGCCACGAGGACTTCTCCGAAGACACCTATCGCACGCTGACCGCCGTCGACTCGGCCATCATGGTGATCGACGCCGCGAAGGGCATCGAGGCGCGCACGCGTAAGCTCTTCGAGGTGTGCCGCATGCGCGACATTCCCATCGTAACCTTCATCAACAAGATGGACCGCGAGGCGCGCAGCCCCTTCGACCTGCTCGACGAGATCGAGAAAACGCTGGCGCTCGACACCGCGCCCATCACCTGGCCGATCAGCCAGGGCAAGAGCTTCGCGGGCACCTTCGATCTGCGCCGCAACGTGGTGCGCCGCATCGACACGGATGACGAGCCGATGCCGGTCTCCGGTCCCGATGATCCGAAGCTGTTGAGCCTGCTCCCGCCGCATGAGGCGGATGCCTGGCAGGAAGAGGTGATGCTGGCGCAGGAAGCCTGCAAGCCGTTCGATCTCGAAGCCTTCCGTGAAGGGCACCTCACGCCGGTGTTCTTCGGCAGCGCCCTGCGCAATTTCGGCGTGCGCGATCTCATCGACGCGCTCGGCGAATACGCGCCGCCGCCGCGCGGGCAGGAAGCGGACAAGCGCCTCGTGGAAGCGGGCGAACCGCGCATGACCGGCTTCGTGTTCAAGATCCAGGCCAACATGGACCCGAACCATCGCGACCGCATCGCATTCATGCGCATCTGCTCCGGCAAGCTCCAGCGCGGCATGAAGGCGAAGCTCGTGCGCACGGGCAAGCCCATGAGCCTCAACACGCCGCAATTCTTCTTCGCGCAGGATCGCGCGATTGCGGACGAGGCATGGGCGGGCGACGTGGTGGGCATTCCCAATCACGGCACGCTGCGCATCGGCGATACGCTCACCGAGGGCGAGGATCTCGTGTTCCGCGGCGTGCCGAGCTTCGCGCCGGAAATCCTGCGCCGCATCAAGCTGCAGGACGCGATGAAGGCGAAGAAGCTGCGCGAGGCGTTGCAGCAGATGGCGGAAGAGGGCGTCGTGCAGCTCTTCATTCCGCAGGACGGTTCCGGCGCCATCGTCGGCGTCGTCGGCGCGCTGCAGCTCGACGTGCTGAAGGAGCGCCTTTCCGCCGAATACGGCCTGCCCATCGATTACGAGCCGACGCGCTTCTCGATCTGCCGCTGGATCACGGCGGACGATCCGCGCGAGCTCGACAAGTTCATCGAAAGCCACCTGTCGTCCATGGCGCGCGATCTCGATGAGGCGCCCGTCTTCATGGCGGCGAACACCTTCAACCTTCAATACGAGATGGACCGCTACAAGGCGATCCGGTTCTCGGATGTGAAGGATTATCAGAAGAAGGCGGCTTAACGGGCTGCTTTCCGTCATCCCCGGGCCTGTTCCGGGGATGACGCTGCTCATGCATCGTACTCTCCGGAGCTTGCTCCGCTCAGCGGGAAAGCTGGTTCAACGGAATCTGCAGCTCCATGCGCAGCCCCTCGCGCCGCCAGTCGGCGCGGATCGTGCCGCACAACTGGTCGATGACGCTCTTGCGGGCGAGCTGCGAGCCGAAGCCTCTTGTCGACGGTTCGCGTTCGATGGGCGGACCGTTCGTTTCCTGCCACACGAGCGACATCGTCTCCTCGTCACGCCAGCAGCTGATCGTGAGATGCCCGTGGGAAACGGACAGCGCGCCGTATTTCGAGGCGTTGGTCGTCAACTCGTGCAGAACGAGCGTAAGGCTTGTCGCGGCTTTCGCGCCAACCGTGATCGGCGCGCAATCGATCAGGGTGCGCGCGGGAAGACCGAAATCCCGATGCGGCGCGAGAATGGTTTGGATGATCTCCGACACGGAGGTCTCACCTTCGGCGGCGCTGTCTTCCGCAACTGCGGGGCGGATCAGCTCATGGGCCTTGGCCAGAGCGTTCAGGCGCCCATGAAGCGCATCGGCCATGTCCTGCGTGGAGGTTGCGGTCCGCGCCGTCATGGTCACCATGGCATTGGCCATGGCGAACAGGTTCTTGACGCGATGATCGAGTTCCTTCGCAAGAAGTTGCCGGGCTTCCTCGTTCTTGCGGCGCTCCGTGTTGTCGAGCATCGTGCCGAGAAGGCGTAAGGGTTTCGAGGTTCCATCCTCTTGCGTGTAAAGCATGCGGCCCCGGCAGCTGATCCAGCGGACGCCGCCGTCGGGATGGATGATGCGGTAATCCATCTGCAGCCGCCCGCCGGAGGCAGGATCGTTCAGGGCGTCGACTTTCCTGCTGACCCATTCCCTGTCTTCAGGATGGATGAAGGACAGCCACAATTCGTGCGTGAGCGGCGTGTCGGGGCCGATGCCGAAGATCTGCCGGTAGCGATCCGACCAGAAGATTTTTCCGGTGGCGGCCGTCCAATCCCACATGCCCAGCTCTGCGGCCTCGACCGCCAGGGTCAGGCGTTCGTTGAACAGATCGGCTTCGAGCGCTTGTTGATTGGCCGCATCGCGAGCCCTGGCGCGTTCCGTCACATTGGCCGCGAGAGACAGGACGCCTTCGATCTCATCATTCGCGTTGCGGATCGGAAGAACTTTGAGGTCCCAATAGGTTTGCTGGCCCGCAAGCGTCAGCGGAATGTCTCTCAGCTCGTGCGGCTCTCCCGTCGTGTAGGCGAGATAGCGCAGATTTTGCAGGGTCGGATTGTAAATGTCGCCCATGACCTCGAAGGGCGTTTTGCCCGTGAAGTCCTCCTCCGGCGCACCGAGGGCCGTGCGGAACAGCCTGTTGGCGAAAGCGAAGCGCGGGGGAGTGCCGTAGGTGACGACAACCGCCAGAGGGATGTTTTCCAGAATCTCGGCCAGGGCTTCATGGCCGAAATCCTCAATGCCATCGCGCAGGCGGATTTCATCGAGCCCAAATGCCCATGGCCTAGCAGGACTCAAGACCGTTAACCCCCCGGCTGAGGATCAGGCCCTCTGGAAATAGAAGGCATCCTGTATGTTATTACGGAAATTTTGCAGGCATTCATGAGGGAAAGCAAGGAGAGAATCCAGCCAGCTATCCTTCAGGATTACCCCTGCCTCCGCTTACGGATGGGGATCCGGAAAGCCGTGGCGGATGGAGAGAACTTTCAGGATGGCGTCTTTATCCGACACGAAGCGGCGTCCGTTATGGGAGCCGGTTGCGAGCGCGTCATGAGCATCGTCCGCCAGCACGAGAAGCGGAAGAGATTGATGAGCCTCGCCGACGGCTTCGATGACGCTGCGCCGCGGGCGGGGCCATGCGACGCGTTCCACATCGAGCTTGCCGGCAAGCTGCGGGAATGAGGCGAGAACGCCTTCGAGCAGAGCGCAGTGCCAGCAATAGAAGCGTTGTCCCGGATAAGCCGGATCCTCGAAATCCGGCTTCAGGAGAAAGAGCTTGTCGCGTTTCATGAAAGGCTCACGCGGCCAGCTTGCGCTCGGCAAAGCGCGCCTGCGTCTCCTGAACGTCGCTCAGGCTCGGGATGCTTGCCTCGTTGCCGAGGTGCTGAATGGCGTAAGCGGAGGCCGCGCGGGCGAAGATGAAATGCTCGCGCCAGGGCTGGTCCGGACGCGCCATGGCGGAATAGACATAGGAGCCGTGGAAGATGTCGCCCGCGCCGTTGGTATCCACCACCGCCGAACCGGGGACGTCGAGGGCCGGAAGAATGCTTTCGGTGCCGCTCTCGTCGTACCAGACCATGCCGCGCTCGCCCATGGTCACTCCGCCGATCTTGCAGCCGCGTCCCTTGAGATAGGCCAGCATCTCGTTCGGCGTCATCTCCATCTGCTCGCAGAGACGCTCGGCGACGATGGCGACATCGATGAACTCGAGAAGCTCATGGGTGTTGGAGCGCAGGCCGCCGCCATCGAGCGAGGTAAGAATGCCGGCTTCGCGGCAGGCTTTCGCATAATGCATCGCCGCATCGGCTTGGTGGCCGTCGAGATGCAGTGCGCGGCAGTTCTGCAGGTTCAGCGGCGGCACCGGATGCAGGTAATGATCGTCGCGGCAGCGCACGATGGCGCGCTTGCCGCCGCGCGGCATGATGAAGGACAGGGAGGATTCCTTCACTTTCCGATGATGAACCGAGATGCCGTATTTGGCAGCCATGTCGATGAACATGCGCCCCAGCCAATCGTCCGCGATCGAGGTCAGAAGATCGGGCGCGATGCCGAGTTTGGCGCAGGCGAAAGCGGCCGTCACTGCGTTGCCGCCGAAGGATATGGCGTAATCCCGCGCGACGGTTTTTTCGTCTCCGGTCGGAAGTTCGTCCGCCAGGAAGGTGACGTCGATATAGGTCTGGCCTACGAAGAGTGCTTGCATGGCTTCAACAACTGCAGTTCAGGTCCGGATGGAGACAGAAGTCTTGGACGAGGAAGGGTCAATAGGCAAGCCTTGCGGGAAAGCTCAGGTCCTGTTCAACGTGGCGGCGAGCTTGGCGGCGGTCAGCGCCGCGTCCAGGTCCGTGGTGATGAACTCGACGGGGGCGATGAGGCCGTGCCTGAAAGCCTCCGCCACGATGGGGTGAAGGCGCGAGCTGCCGCCCGCCAGGGCCACGGGGCGCGGCCCGATGCGCTTGGTCAGGCTGTTGGCGAGGCGAGCCAGCTCCTCGCCCGCTTCCCGCAGGATGCGCAGGGCCGTCTGGTCGTCCGCCCGGGCCGCTTCGCCCACCGCCCGCGCAAGAGAGCCGATCTTGCCCCTGTCGCCGCCATAGACATAGGAGCGCACGAGGTTCCAATCCGTGCCGCCGAGGGCTTTCGCCAGGGATTGCCCGAGAAGCGTCGCCCAGCCTTCGCCGGGGCTTTCCTCTTCCTTGCGCAGAACGCTCTTGAGGGCTTCCCGTGCGATCCAGAAGCCGGAGCCGCCATCGTCGATGAGGTTCCCGCGTCCGCCGACACGGATCACGTCCTTGGACTCGGAGAGGTAATAGCCGATGGAGCCGGTGCCGCTATAGACGAGGATGCCTTCGCCCAGCGCGAAATAGGCCAGGTAGGCGATCCACATATCCTCGGCGACGAAGACCTTGTCCTGCGCAAGCTCGAAGACATCCGCGAAGAGCGAGCGCATTTTCGCCTCTGCGGGCGTGTCGCGGGTCAGTCCCGTGATGCCCGCGATGATGCTCTGCGGTTTGCCCTGGCGCAGGACATCCTGCGCCATGTCGAGGATGATCTGGCGGGCCCGTTCTTCCGCGGCTGCGGAAAACAGATGCCCGGTCAGAGGTTCGGCGTTGCCCTGCGCGATGCACTGACCCTGATCGTCAGCCAGGCGCCATCGCGTCGCCGTACCGCCTGCGTCGATGCCAAGCCCCAGTGCCATGACGCTTTATCTGCCCCTTCTGCCGCTGGAATATCGCGGCGTCTTATTTTTTCTGCGAGAACTCTGCCAGGGCTTGACGCAAATTGCCATCGTTTCGCGCAAGCGATCCCTGCGCATTTTGTAAGCTCGCGCCCATGGCGATGAGAACCGCGGTTTTCAGGTCGCCGTTCGCCTGAAGAATCGCATCGGCAGCCGTGGCTTCGTCGCAATCGGTAATCTGCATCACCATGATCTCGCTGCGGCGGCGCAGTTTCGCGTTGGTGGCGCGCATGTTCACCATGAGCCCGCGATAGACGCGGCCCATCCGCACCATGATGAGCGAAGAGAGAAGGTTCAGGATGATCTTCTGCGCCGTTCCCGCTTTCATGCGCGTCGATCCGGCGATCACCTCTTCGCCGGTATCGGCGAGGATGGGGTGGGAGCAGGCGTCCAGAATCGGCGCCTCCGCATTGTTGGAAATGCCGATGGTCTGAGCGCCGCGGGAGGCCGCCTCCTTCAGGGCCGCGATGGTGAAGGGCGTGCGCCCGCTGGCGGCGACACCGATCACGACATCGTCGGGACCGATATTGTTGTTGCGGATGCCGGCCGCGCCTTCCTCGACCGAATCCTCAGCGTTCTCGACCGCCTTCATGATGGCGCGGTCGCCGCCGGCGATGAGATAAACGAGCTTGTCGTCGGGCCAGTTGAAGGTGGGCGGCAGCTCGGTTCCGTCCTGGACGCCGATGCGCCCCGAGGTTCCCGCGCCCACATAGACGAGGCGTCCGCCCCGGCGCAGGCGGATGACAGCTTCTTCCGCCGCCGCCGCGATGCCAGGGAGCGACGACCTGACGGCGGCCACCGCCGAGAGCTGTCCCTCATAGAAGGCCGACAGCACATCGAGGCTTGGCCACGTATCGAGATCCTGGAAGCGGGTACTGAAATGTTCTGTCGCCATTATGCCAACTTTCTTCCAGACCAATATAGGACCAGTTGGCAGCCTCAGCAATCGGCGGCGGGCCCTTCGCGACCCACGTCACCAGATTTCTGCGGACATCCTTAAGGCCTAACTCTGACCGTCGAACAACGCGATGACCCGCTCGCCCGTTGCGCGGCGAAGATCCAGGATTCCGCTGTCTTTATGACGGGACGGATGCACCCGGTTGGTCAGGAGGGACCAGGCAAGACCGCGCTCGAAATCGAGCCACAATCCAGTGCCCGTAAATCCGGTATGGCCGATGGCCGTGGGCGAGCAGGCATCGCCGCCATGCCAGCCGGGATAGAAGCCTTCCCAGCCGATGGTGCGCTTCTCGGACATGCGCGTGCGAATAGCTTTGAGCGATGACGCCGAAAGGATCGAGCCGCCGAGAAGTCCATGGGCGAAGTCCAGGACGGCGTCGATGGGGCCGAACAGTCCCGCATGGCCGGAGGCCCCGCCGAGCGCGAAGGCGTTTTCATCGTGCACCTCGCCGCGTATCACGCGTCCGCGCCACGTGCAGCGCTCGGTGGCTGCGCATAGATGCGGGTCCGGGCGGAAGGAGAAGTTCCCGGGAAGCGGCTGGTCGATCAGGGGCTTCCCGGTCATGCGCTCGATGGCGATGCCGAGCAGCATGAAATTCATGTCGGAATAAACCGGCGGCCCGCTTTGCCAGACACGCTGGAGAATGAAGGCGCGCAGGGTGTTCGGGTCCTGACCGTAGGTATAAAGCGGCTCGACAGCGGGCAGATGCGTCTGATGCGCCAAACATTGCTGGAAGGTGAGGCGCCTCTCTGCGGCATTCATGTCGTATTGGCGCAAGTCGGGAATGACTTTGATCAGCGGATCGTCGAGCGCGATGCGGCCCTCTTCCACGAGCTTCAGGATGGCGGTGGTGGTGAAGATCACCTTCGTGAGAGAGGCGAGATCGAACCACGTGTCCCGCGAGAGGCTTTCCTCCTGCGGTTCGATTTGCGCGAGGCCCTTCCAGCATACGGCGCGCCGTCCGTCCGCCGTGACGATTCCAAGAACGGCACCGGGAATATCGCCGCGCTCCACGGATGCGGCGGCGGGTGCGAAGGCCTGCTCGGCGATGCTTGTCACGGACATGGTTCAGGCGGCGTGATGCAGTTCGCCGCCGGGCATGGGATGCGGCACGCCCGTCGTCGTGGGAAGGCTCAAGGGCAGTCCGAGCACCGACCGCACGGCGAGATAGCCGAAGGCTTGCGCCTCAAGGAAATCACCATTCCAGCCAACCGCTTCCACGGGATCGACGGGAACGCCGAGGCGTTCGTGCAGGCGGCGCATGAAATGCGCGTTGAGACGCCCGCCGCCGGTCACGAGCCAGCGCAGCGGCGCGCGGGGAACGTGGCGAAGGGCGGCCATGACGGATTCGATGGTGAAGGCGGCGAGAGTGGCCGCGCCGTCCTCGTCGGAAAGCGCCTCCACGCCCTTGGCGCGGGCGTGAAAATCCTGGCGGTCGAGCGATTTGGGAGCAGGGCGCTCGAAGAACGGATTGCTCATGAATTCCGCCACGAGCTTTTCGTTCACCGTGCCGGATGCCGCGAGCCTGCCGTTCTCGTCGAAGCTCAGGCCACGGCGGCGCAGAACGAAATCGTCGAGCAGGGCGCTCGCTGGTCCCGTATCGAACGCGATCACCGTCTCGCCGTCGATATAGGTGACGTTCCCGACGCCGCCGAGATTGAGGATCATGATCGGCTGCGGGAGGTTGCTTGCCAGCGCGCGGTGATAAAGCGGAACGAAAGGCGCGCCTTCCCCGCCCGAGGCGACATCCGCATGGCGGAAGCGGTAAACCGTGTCGATGCCGAGCTCCTGCGCAACCAGGGCGCCGATGCCGAGCTGGCGGGTGAAGCGGTCCTCGGGCCGGTGATAGACGGTCTGTCCATGGAAACCGATCAGGCTCACATCCCGCGCGGCGACGTCCGCCTCTTCCATGAAGCGCCGGACCGCCGCGATATGAGCCTGCGTGACCGCCCGCTCCAGATCCTCCAGTGGCTCGCTTTGCGCGCGCGCCGGTTCGGCGATCAGCTCCTGCAGCGTCTTCCGCAGGTCGGCGGGATAGGAAAAGGTGCGCCCCGGCCCCGGCTTCACGAAGGCCTCGCCGTCCGTCTCGACAAGGGAGACATCGATGCCGTCCATGGATGTGCCGCTGATCACGCCGATGGCTTTGACGGGCGGGCGCTGGGGCATCGTATCCTCCGGAATGAGTTGGTCACGGACCATACCACAGGATGCCAAAGGGTCCAGACTGGTACGGAATTGGACCATGACAGGCCTTGAGACCTGCTCTATAAGTTCCCGGCGGCTTCCAAGGGAGGATAAGACGCATGTTCAGGTCAGCACTGCGCGGCACGTTGAGCGCGGGTTTCATGGTAGCTGCGATGGCTGCCGCTTCGGCGCAGGTTCTCGAGATCGGCACGGATCTCAGCCCTACGGGCCTCGATCCCCATCTCATCACTGCTTTTCCGAGCTTCATGGTGGTGAACGGCAACATCTATGAGGGCCTCACCGCCATCGACAAGGATCTGAAGACCGTCCCGAGCCTTGCCGAGTCCTGGACCGTCTCCGAGGACGGCAAGACCTATACTTTCAAGCTTCGCTCGGGCGTGAAATTCCACGACGGTTCGCCCTTTGAAGCGGCGGATGTGGTCGCTTCCGTGAAGCGCCTGCTCAGCAAGGACATGGCATCGCCGCTCGCAAGCCGCCTTTCCGCGGTGGAAAGCGCCAATGCGGTCGATGCGCAGACCGTTGAACTGAAGCTGAAGGAGCCGTCCGCGGCGCTTCTTTCTTCGCTCGCCAACATCGCCATCGTGCCGCGCTCCATGGAGACCAACAAGGACGCGCTCCAGAAGACGCCCGTCGGCACCGGCCCGTTCAAGTTCCAGGAATGGCAGCCCAACGGCTACATCCAACTCTCCAAGAACGACGCTTATTGGGAGAAGGGACTGCCGAAGCTCTCCGGCCTCAAGTTTAACATCGTGCCGGAATCGGCCACGCGTCAGGTGGGCCTGACCAATGGCCAGTATGCGCTCCTGCCGAACATCGACGCGGCAACAGCCTTGCAGCTCAAGGGCAAGCCGAACGTGAAGATCGCCGAGACCATGGATCTCGCCTACACGCTGATCGGCCTGAACGTGTCGAAGCCGCCCTTCGACAATCCGAAGGTGCGCGAGGCCGTGAACTACGCGATCAACCGTCAGGAGGTCGTCGATGCGGCGCTCTTCGGCGCGGGCGTTCCCGGCGGCCCGCTTTCGCCGGCGCTCAAGTCCTGGGCGCTCGATGTGAAGGAATTCTCCTGCTACGCGCATGATCCCGCGAAGGCTCAGGCGCTGTTGAAGGAAGCAGGTGTTGCGACGCCGGTCGCCGTTTCCATGAAGGTGCTGCCGCGCCAGGACATCAAGGATGTGGCGCAGGTGGTGCAGGAGCAGCTGAACAAGGCGGGCTTCAAGGTTGAGCTGATCAACCAGGAGCAGGGCCAGTTCATTCAGGATTGGCGCAACAGCAATTTCGACATGTTCGCTTCCATCAATGCGGGCCAGCCCGACCCGGACGAGTATTTCTACCGCACCTTCCGCACGGGCGGATCGACCAACGTGTTCAAGTACTCGGATGCGGAGATCGACGGCCTGCTCGACAAGGCGCGGACCCTGTCGGATCAGGCCGAGCGCAAGAAGGCCTACGATCAGGTGCAGAAGAAGCTCGCCTGCTCGGGCCCGGCTGTGCACCTGACTTACGGCACGCTGTTCTCAGCCATGAACGACAAGCTGAAAGGCTATGACGTGATGGCGAACCGCTCGCTGATGATGCTGCGCGGCGCGTCCTACTAAACGTGTGTCACGCACCGGCGCGGATCATCCGCGCCGGTGCTTTTCTTTTTCAGGAGAGCTTGGTTTTCCATGAATCGCGTTCTGCTCGCGCGTCTGGTCGATCTCGTCGTCGTGCTCTTCGGCGTATCGGTCATCGTGTTCCTGATGATCCGGATGATCCCCGGCGATGCGGTGGCGATCATGCTCGGAGCCAATACCGAAATCACGCCGGAGCGCATGGCGGAGCTCAACCGCCGCGTCGGCCTCGACCGTCCGATCGTCGAGCAATACCTGCTCTGGGCGGGATCGGCCCTGCGCGGCGATTTCGGAACATCGCTCTGGACCGGGCGGCCGGTCGCCACGGAAATTCTCATTCATCTCTGGCCAACGCTCGAACTGACGGTGCTTGCGCTCGTCATCGGCGCCGTTCTGGCGGTTCCCGTCGGGTGCCTGATGGCGCAGACGCGCGGCGGCGGCGCCGATGTGGCCATGCGGATCGGAGCCATCGCGGGTCTCACGATCCCATCGTTCTGGCTCGGCATCGTCATGATCCTGCTCCTGTCCGCCTGGGCGCCGAGCTTCGCATCGCTGGGCTATGTGCCTTTCTCGGAAGATCCGCTCGGCAACCTGCAGCGCATGCTGCTGCCGTCCGTCGCGCTGGCGCTTCCGATCCTCGCCAATCTCTCCCGCCTCGTGCGCTCCGCCATGCTCGATGCGCTGGGGCAGGACTATGTCCGCACGGCGCGCGCGAAAGGCCTGTCGGAGCGGAGCGTGGTTTACAAGCACGCCTTGCGCAACGCGCTCATTCCGTTTCTCACGAGCGTCGGCATCATGACGGGTTATCTGCTGGGCGGAGCTATCGTGGTCGAGCAGGTTTTCGCGATTCCCGGCCTCGGCCGCTTGATCCTCGGCGCCATTGCCGAGCGCAATTATCCGCTCATCCAGGCCACGATCCTCGTGGTGACGGCGGGCTTCGTTCTCGTGAACTTTCTCGTCGACTTCCTCTACATGCTCGTCGATCCGCGCGTGAGGGCCTGAGCCGTGAAGTCCCTTGCCAGAAACAAGCTCCTCGCCTTCGCCGTTCTGCTGGTCGCGATCCAGCTCATCCTTGCCTTCGGCGCGCCCCTGTTCGCGCCCTATGATCCGATGGCGCAGAGCGTCGCGCGCCGTCTGAGAGGGCCGACCGAGCTCAATTGGCTCGGCACCGATCAACTCGGACGCGATGTGCTCACGCGCATCCTCTACGGCTATCGCACGTCCCTCATCGCCTGTGTCCTGGCGGTCGGCATCGCGCTTCTGGCCGGAGGAACGTTGGGATTGACGGCAGCTTATTATCGCGGCTGGCTCGACCGCATCATCATGCGCGTCATGGATGTGCTCTTCGCCTTTCCCGTCATGCTGCTCGCCATCGGCATCATCGCCGTACTCGGCCCGCACACCTATAGCGCGGCCGCCGCCATCGCGGTGGTCTATACCCCGATCTTCGCGAGACTCCTGCGCGGCCCCGCGTTGGTTCTGTGCGAGAGCGAGTTCGTGGCGGGCGCCAAGGCCATCGGCGCGTCGGATTCCCGCATCATTTTCCTGCATATCCTGCCGAATCTCGCCTCGGTCATTCTGGTGCAGACGAGCCTTCTGCTCTCTGCTGCCATTCTCGTTGAAGCTTCGCTCTCCTTCCTCGGTCTCGGCACGCAGCCGCCGACGCCGTCGCTCGGCCTGATGCTCTCGGAGGGCCGCAACTTCCTCATGCTCTCGCCATGGAGCGCGATCTTCGCCGGATTTGCCATTCTCTTCCTGTCGTTCGGCTTCAACCTCCTGGGCGATGCCTTGCGCGATACGCTCGATCCACGATTGAGAGGACAATCGTGATCGTCAGGCCGGCTGAGCCCGACGACATTCCCGCCTTGGCAGGCATCGCGCAGAGATCCTATGCGGTGGCCTTTGCCGATATTCTGGAAGCCGAGGTGATCGAGGATCGCGACAGCGCGTATTTCATGGCGCGCTTTGCCCTCGCCTGGAAACGCATGTTGGTCGCCTCGTCGCGCGAGACGCTGGCGGGCTTCCTGCTGATGACAGACGGCCATATCGACATGCTGTTCATGGACCCCGCTGCAATCGGGCAGGGGGGCGGCGCGCGGCTTCTCGAAAAGGCGGAGGCCCTGGGCGCGAAGAGCCTTGAATGCTTCCGCGACAATCAGGCAGCACGGCGCTTTTACGAACGTCACGGCTGGCGCGTCGCGCGCGAATACGAGCGTGACTTCGAAGGGCGCAGCCGCAGCTTCGTTTTTTACGAGAAAAGCAAGGCCACTTAAGCCATCGCCTCGCCGCCGATCCAGGTGTCCTGCACATGCAGGCCCTCGTCGAGGAGAACGAGATCGGCGAGATAACCCGGTGCGATGCGCCCGAGTTCGTGATCGAGCTTCAGGAAAGCGGCAGGCACGAGCGAGGCCATGCGCAGCACGTCAGGCAAGGCGAGGCCGAGGCGCTCCACGCTGTTGCGGACAGCAGAGGCCATGTCGAGGTCGGAGCCTGCGAGCGTTCCGTCCGCGGTCGCAAGCCGCCCATCCTTGCGATAGATCGTGCGCCCATGAAGGTCGAAGGTCTTCATGTCGGTGCCGGTCACGGCCATGGCGTCGGTCACCAGCATCATGCGTTCGGTGCCCTTGGCCGCGACGGCAAGGCGCAGGGCAGGATCGCTCACGTGATGGCCATCGACGATGATGCCGCACCAGGTGTCGCGATTGTCGAGGGCCGCGCCCACCGGGCCGGGATCGCGTCCGGCAAGAGGCGGCATGGCGTTGTAGAGATGCGTGAAGCCGCGAAGGCCGCGGCGGAAGGCTTCCATCACCGTCGCGTAATCGCTCGCCGTGTGGCCTGCGCAGATGAGAACGCCCGCTGCCGCCAGTCGCGCGATGAGATCCATGCTGTTGCACTCGGGCGCGAGGGTCACGAGCGTGCGGCCCTCCTGCAGCGATGTCAGGATGTCGAAATCCTCCTCCTCCATCGGACGCATGAAGGTGGCGTTGTGTACGCCTTTCCTCTCAGGATTGATGAAGGGGCCTTCCACATGGATGCCGAGCACGCCGGGAACGCGTGCGGCGAGCGCCGCGCGCATCGCCTCGACGGCTTCCGCCATCTTCTCGCGGGTGTCGGTGATGAAGGTCGGCAACAGGCCGGTCGTGCCGTATTTGCGATGCGCGGCGGCAATGGTCTTGAGCCCTTCCACACTGCGCTCGTCGTTGAACATGACGCCGCCGCCGCCGTTCACCTGAACATCGATGAAGCCGGGGACCAGCAGGCCGGTGACGGCGCGCCGCTTGAAACCCGCGCCGAGGTCGCGCTCCTGCGGGAGGGCGGCGATGCGGCCGTTCTCGATGACGACCGCGTGGCCTTCGAGCATATGCGTGCCGTCGAAGACACGCGCGCCTGTGAGGGCTAGGGGCATCAGACTGTCTCCGTCACCTTGCGCAGGCGCGGAGGATTGTCCGGATTGCGGCCGCGCGCCAGGGCAATGGCATTCACGAGAGGATAGAAGCTCTGAATCATGGCGATCGGAGCAAGATAGGGATGCACGTTTTCGACAGAGGGGAGCATCACGGTCGCAGGCCCTTCGGCGGCTCCTGCCACGACGACGGGAACGCCCTGTTCCTTGAGCTTCATGACGAGATCGTTCACGCCGCTCAAGGTTTCGTCCTTCTGGCTCAGCACCAGGATCGGGAAATGGTCGCCCGCCAGAGTCCAGGGGCCATGCATCAGCTCGGCGGCGCTCATGGCCTCCGCATGCACGCCGGACGTTTCCTTCAGCTTGAGAGCAGCTTCCTGCGCAACCGCGAAGCCGACGCCGCGGCCGACGACGAAAAGGTTGTTGGCCTGGGAGAGTTCGGGAAGCGCCGCCGACCAATCGGCGTCGGCAGCCTTGGCGAGAACGTCCGGCAACGCGTCGAGAGCAGCGAGCAACTCCTTGTCCTGCGACCAATGCGCGACGAGCTGAAACCCTGCGGCCAGCGCCGCGATGAAGGACTTGGTGGCGGCGACACTCTTCTCCGGTCCCGCGTGAAGCGGCAGCACGACCTCGCAGGTGGAGGCCAGCGGTGAAGAGGTGTCGTTGACGAGCGCGACGGTCAATGCGCCGTCGTCGCGTCCCGCCTGGGCAAGGTTGAGAATGTCGGGGCTGCGGCCCGATTGCGAGACGGCGAGGAACAGCGCGTCACGCATGCGCGGGCGGGCTTCATACACCGATGTCACGGATGGGCCGACGGAGGCCGTCACGAGACCGGAATGAATCTCGAGCAGATATTTGACGAAAGTGGCTGCGTTATCCGAGCTGCCGCGCGCGCAGGTGACGGCAAAGGGCGGCGGCGATGCGCGCAGGCGCTCGCCGAGATCACGGCACAGGGCTGCGTTGCTGTCGAGCAGGCGCGCCACGACCTGCGGTGCTTCGCGGGCTTCGCTCAGCATGGCGGTGATCGTGGAAGAAGTGTTGTCAGGCGTCATCATGATGGATCCGCTCGGGCTGGCTGATGGTCAGCTCGGCCACGAAATCATAGGCATCGCCCCGGTAATAGGACGAAGTGAACTCGACGACTTCGCCCGTTGCCGTGAACGAGCGTCGTTCGATGTAGAGGGCAGGGCTCTGAGGCTGAACGTGGAGCAGGGACGCCTGTTCCTCATTCAGCAGAACCGCGTGCAGCCGCTGCAGGGCGCGGGTGGGCATGCAGCCCTGTTCGTGCAGTGCCGCATAGAGCGATTGCTTCACCAGGGCCGGGTCGGGGAGGAAGCGCGAGGGAACAACCGCATGCTCGATGGCCATGGGAATGTCGTTGGCCATGCGCAGGCGATTGACGCGGCTTACCGTCTCTCCGGGCGAGAGGCCCAGAGCCATCAACTCATCGGGTGAGGCTTGGCCGATGGAGCGGCTTAGCAGAACCGCGGAGGATTGAAGGCCCCGCGCCGACATGTCGTCGGTGAAGCTCGACAGGCGCGAGAGCGGTTGCTCCAGGCGCATCTGCGGTGCGATGAAGGTGCCCGATCCCCAACGCTGAACGAGCACGCCTTTTTTCACCAGTCCGGTGATCGCCTTGCGCACGGTGACGCGGGAAATGCCGAGCTGCTTGGCAAGATCGCGCTCGCCGGGAAGTGCGTCGTCTGCTTTCAGCGAGCCTTTGCGGACGGCATCCTCTATGGATTGCTGAAGCTGCAGATAGAGCGGCGTGGGATTGTCGTCATCCAGCGGAAGGGCGAGGGACGCTGTGGCATGATCGTTCATGGCTGCCTCCGCGCCGTCGCATTGCGCGCCAGAAGAATGGCGCCGTCCAGGGCATCCGCCTGAGGCTGCACGATGATCTGCTGGATCGGCGGCGGTAACCACGGGCGCAAAGGCTCCGCCAGGCCGCCGAACAGGCAGATGAAAGGTGCGCCAAGTTCCAGAAGACGTTCGGCAATGCGTGTAGCGCCCGCAGCCGAATCCTCGACAAGCGCCACAGCCAAAGGATCGTGGCGGCTCGCATATTCGAAGACCAGCGGCGCATGGCTGGCATAGTCGCCCGGGCGGGCGGTGCCGACCCAATCGACGAGAGCCTCGAGGCTATTGTCGAACTTGGCCAGAAGCGCATCGGAGAGCGGCGTCGCCGGAATGCGCCCGTCATGTGCCCACACGCAGCGGCGCAGAAGCTCGCGCCCGAGGGCTGCTCCGCTGCCTTCATCGGAAATCTCGAAGCCCCAGCCGCCCACATAGCGGCATTGTCCGCTGCTGCCGCCATATCCGCAGGAGCCCGTGCCGAGGATCAGGATAGCCCCATCGCCGCCGCCGAAGGCACCGAGCCAGGCGGCGTGGGCATCCGTGTCGATGACAAAGGAAGCAAAGGGGTGGGGACGGGACAAAAGCCGCTCGACCGCGCTCGCCTGACCGGCGCCGGCGGCGCCCATGCCCGCATGGATGTTCTTGAGGTCGCTTTCCTGAAGACCCGCCTGCTCAAGAGCTTCGCGGCAGGCGGTCAGAATGGAATTCCAGACCAGATCGTGATCGAGGCGGATATTCGAAGGACCGCCCGTGCCCTCGCCCAGCATCGTCCCATTCCCATCGCGCAACCGCGCACGGCATTTCGTACCGCCGCCGTCGATGCCGATGAAAAGGGATTGGCTCATGGAGACAAGAAATTCTCAAAGGAAGTGGAATACCAGACCGGTATAATGCCACTTAATATCCAGTTGGGGAAGGGGAGCGGGACAGCCATACCCAGACCTTTCCAACGGGAAGCCAAGGGGACTCCTTGGCAAAAATAGCGCAATTCCCGAACTTGAGCTTAAAAGTACCGTTCTTCCCGACATTTAGCGGAGCGGGCGATACCAGTATAAGGTCACTTGCGTCTTAAGGCCTGGGCGTGATCTCAGGTGTTCGAGACAGCTGCGGCGATCCGAGGGGCAAGGGCTCCTCCGAGGATCGCGGAGGGCACATCCGAGGCGATGACCCTGCCTTCGGCCACGAACACCATCTGATCGGCGAGATCGGCCACATCCTCGGGCGTGTGAATCGTCATGAGGATCGTGACGGGACGCTTTCTGCGCAGTTCCCCGACGAGTTGAACCATGTCGCGCCGCAGGCCCGGGTCAAGGCTGCTGAAGGGCTCGTCGAGAAGGATTAAGGGGCGGCCTGAGACGAGCGCGCGCGCCAGCGCCACGCGCTGCCGCTGGCCGCCCGACATTTCGCCGGGCTTGCGTGCATCGAGGCCTCTCAGGCCAACGGCTTCCAGCATCTCATCGACGAGGAGGCGCTCATCGCCGGACAGGCGCAGCGACGGGCGAAGCCCCAGAGCCACATTCTGGGCTGCCGTCAGATGGGGAAAGAGGTTGTGATCCTGAAAAACGATGGCCGCGGGGCGTTTGGCGGGCTCGAGGGGCAAGAGGTTCACCCCATCGAATGTCAGCGTGCCGCTCTCGGGAGCCTCGAAGCCAGCGATCATATGCAGCAAGGTGGTCTTGCCGCCCCCCGATGGCCCGATGACCGCACAGAGCGCGCCCTTCTCGACCCTCATGGAATAATCGGCCGTGAAGTCCGGCCATGTAAGACGGCAATTTTCAATCACCAGCATGAGACAAGCGACCTGAGGCGTGAGCGAGAAGAAAAGCGACGAGCACGATGAGAAGGCCGATGGCCGAGGCCTCATCAAGCCGATACACGCCGAGTCGCTCGAAGAGAAGATAGGGAAGGGTGACGAGCTCCTGCCCGCCGAACAGAGCGATGATGCCGAAATCTCCGAATGAGAGCGCCATGGCCAAGGCAAAGGCCGAGCCGAAGGGGCGCTTGATCAGCGGCCAATCCATGATTGCGAGCTTGTTCACGCCAGTGATGCCGAGTGATGCGGCAACGCGGCCATAGCGTTCCTCCGCCGTCAGAAGACGAGGTGCGAGAGAGCGATAGGCGAAGGGGATTGCGGCAAGCCCGTTGATCAACGGCAGAAGAATGAGACCTGCCGCAGCCGGTTCGACAAAGGGCCGCACGATCAGGAAAAGTCCGGCTGTCAGTGCAAAGGGCGGGACGGCAAGCAGGGTATTGGGAAGGAAGTCATAGAAGGCTGCGATGCGCGGCGAACGTAGGACGACGCGCCATCTGCGCGCTGAGGAAGCAAGCGCGAGTGCAAGAGAGCAGGCGATGGTTGCGGCAATGAATGCAATGGTCACGCTCGTGACGAAGGCTCTCAGAAGATCCGCTTCGACCACATCCAGCATGTATTTCAGGCCGCTCAGCATGCTGAGAGCCAGTGGTGCGATGAAGAGAGTTCCTGTCACCAGGACAGCAATGTCGAGCGCTTTGAGGCTCTTGTTTTTAGCGTCAGGGCGCGCAACCAGGCCGCGAATGGTGTGTGCCGTCGGCGGCCGCGTCAACGACCAGTTGAGAATGCCCGTCAGCGCAAGGCAGATCGCGAGCTGGATCAGCGAAAGCCAAGCGGCGCGGCCGAAATCGAGGTCGATCTTGAGCGCTTCGTAAATCGCGACTTCAAGCGTAGACCGGCTCGGCCCTCCGCCGAGCGCCAGCACGATGGCGAAGCTCTTGAAGCACAGGAGAAACACGAGACCGGCAAGGCCCGGCAGTTCCGCGCGCAGCACGGGCCAGTCGAGATGGCGGAAGATGTGGGAGGGCTTGAAGCCGAAGGCCGATGCAAGCCGCCATTGCTCGGCCGGAACGAGATTCAAGGAATCGAGAAGAATACGCGCGACGTATGGCGCATTGAGAAAGACATGAGCGATCAGAATGCCCGGATAGCCGAAGATGCTGAAGCTCTCCTTCCAACCGAGAAGGGAAAGGGTCTGGGTCAGCCATCCGCTGCGTCCGTAAACAGCGAAGACCGCGAAGACCGCGACGATGGTGGGAATGACCATCGTCGTGCCGAGAAGTGCCAGCACCATGTCCCGCCCCGGGAACCGGCGGCGGGCCAGAGCCAGAGCCAGGGCCGCGCCGAGCAAGAGGGAGAGGGCGGTGGAAAGAGTTGCCTGAATGATCGAGAAGGCCAGGACACGCCAGAGATAGGGGCCGATGGAAAGAAGTACCGGCTTTTCTCCACCGACCGTCGCAAGGGCAATGAAGCCGCCCGCAACCAGGGCTACGATGGCAAAGGCCACGAGGCTTCCGGGCTGGGGCAGCTTCATCGTCATCGCGGTCTGTCAGCGCGCAGCGGCGTTGAGCCAGGTATCGGTGAAGGCGCGGCGGTTCTGCTGCACTTCCTCCGGTGTGAAGAGCAGCGCCTTCTGCGGCTGCACCAGATCCTTGAACGATGCAGGCAGTCCTGACGCAGGCACCTTGGCGGGCATCATCCAGTTGCCTTCGGGCATAGCGGACTGGAAAGGTTCGCTGAGCACGAAGGCCATGAACTTCTTCGCAAGCTCGGGCTGCTTCGTGGCGCGGGTCATGCCGGCAAGCTCAACATGCAGGTAATGGCCTTCCGAGAACGCGGCCGCCTTATAGTTGTCCTTCTTCTCGGCTGCGATGTGATAGGCTGGAGACGTGGTGTAGGACATCACCATGTCCGCCTCGCCCTTCATGAACAGGCCATAGGCTTCCGACCAGCCCTTTGTGAAAGTGACGACACGCGGCTTCAGCTGAGTCCAGGCTTCTCCCGCCTTCTCGCCATAGACCTGCTGCATCCACAGCAATAGCCCAAGGCCAGGCGCGCTGGTGCGCGGATCCTGCAGCACCACTTTCGGGCCGTTAGGATTTTCGACGAGCTCCTTCAGGCTTTTGGGCGGATTGGGAAGTTTGTTCGCGTCATAGACAAAGGCGTAATACCCCCAGTCGAAGGGGATGAAGGTATCGTCGTTCCAGGCGATCGGAAGAGACAGATCCTTCACATCCACGCCATGCGGCGCAAAGACGTCGAGCTCCTTGGCCTCCGCTGCGAGATTCATGTCGAGGCCCACGACCAAGTCGGCTTTCGTGCCCGCTCCTTCGAGGCGCAGGCGCCCGACGAGGCTGCCTGCATCTTCTGCTGTGACCCAGTTGAGGTCACAGCCACAGGTTGCCTCAAAACGCTCCTCGACAATTTTGCCGGGACCGTATTTGCCGGCGAACGAGCCGTAGGTGTAGACGGTCAGCACAGGTTTTTCCTGCGCGAGTGCGGCGCTCGTCGCCAGGAAGAGCGAGGCTAAGGTGAAAAGAGATCGGCGTAACATCAAGGTTGCTCCCATGCATGATGCAAGCCGGGTTGGCGGCACAACTCGCACGGGGCGCAGCTTTCTCTGCGATGTCGCATGCTCATTCCCTCCGCCGGCATGACCCGGATCAGGTTCGACGGGTCGGCGGCCTTGCCGCCTCTCAGCCTCGGATGAGGCTCCCCGTGAGACAAGGCTGGTTCTAGAGCAGATTCCTTTGCAACACAAGGCGCGGCAGCATCCCCGCGCTTTGGGGCAGTGCCCTTGCGGCAGAGCTAAGATTCTGTTTGGAATAGGTAAATGATGGATTTTCTAGAATGAACCTTCCCCAAACCTGCGATGTTGCCGTTATCGGGCTCGGTGCCATGGGCTCTGCGGCGCTCTACCAGCTGGCGAAGCGAGGCGTGAAGGCTGTCGGGATCGACCAGTTTTCTCCGCCTCACGACCAGGGCTCGACCCATGGGGAAACGCGGATTACGCGTCAGGCGATCGGCGAGGGCGCGTTCTATGTGCCGCTCGCGTTGCGCTCCAACGAGATCTGGAAGGATCTGGAGGCCGAGACGGGCGAGCGGCTTCTGACGCAGAATGGCTGCCTGATCGTGGAAACGGTGAACCCCGCCTCCAATGGGGTCATCCGCAATGCCTTTCTGGAGCGCACGCGGAAGGCGGCCTTGGCCTATGATATCCGTCATGAGGTGATTGATGCGGCGGAAATCCGCCGTCGCTATCCGCAATTCACGCCGCGCGAAGATGAAATCGGCTATTTCGAGCCGGGAGGCGGATACCTCAATCCGGAGCGCTGCGTTGGGGTTCAGCTCGAACGTGCCTGCTCTCATGGGGCGATTGCCGCACTCGGAACCCGTGTAACCTCTGTCAAACAGGTGGGCGACGGCGTGCGGATCGTCACGGATCGGGGTGAGCTTTCTGCCGGGCAGGTCATCGTCTCGGCCGGTTCCTGGGCTCCTTCATTGCTGGGGGAGCCCTTCACGCGGCTTCTCTCGCCGAGCCGCCAGGTCATGCATTGGTTCGAGGTCGATCCGGATTATGCGCAGCATTGGGCGACGAGCCCCGTTTTCATCTGGTCGCATGGACCGAGCCCCAATGATTTCTTCTATGGTTTTCCTTCTTTGAGCGGCAGCAACGCCATCAAGACTGCGGGAGAGCAATACGATGCGTTCGTTGATCCTGATGATATCGAGCGAGCCGTTACCTCTGCCGAATCCGATGCCATGCGTGACGATCACCTCTCCGGGCGTGTCCAGGGGCTTCGCCCCCATGCCCTGCGGGCCGTGACCTGCCTTTATACGATGACCTCAGATTCGAATTTTCTGATCGACCGTCATCCCGAAAGTGATCGAATTCTCGTCGTGTCCCCCTGCTCGGGGCACGGTTTCAAGCACTCGGCCGCAATTGGTGAAGTGGCGGCTCAATGGGTAGTCGAGGGGAAAAGCGTGATCGATGTGTCCGTTTTCGCCCTATCCCGATTTGGTGTGAACGCGTGAGAGAGGCCGCATGATGGAAATTCATTTACCAATCCGTGCGACAATGCGTTCCGGTAATACATACCACTCAAGCTTGGCATCGGCGGCAGGCTTGATGGTTACAGAACATCTCGCCTCAGGCCATGGGCACGAGCGAAACATTCAGGTGAGACGCATAGGTATAATGCATCAACGGCCATCATGGGCTTTAGAGCATATGGCAGGTTCACGGTATGGCTGACCTGCCAATTTGGGATTGGCGAGCATTTGCAGCCATGATTGCGTTCGGCCTCACGCTCAGCGGGGCATGGCTGGCCGGGCGCGCCTCCGTGCGCCGTCCTCTCAAGTCTTTTTACCGGGGCGTAGACCAATGGCGGCATGGCGATCTACAGACACGGATCCATCTCGGAGCTCCGAATACACCCCTTGGACAGTTGAGCGCTGCCTTCAACGACATGGCCAGCGCGTTCAACCTGCGGGAAGCGGAGCGTGAGAACGTTCTGAAAGCGCTACAGGAAGGGGAGGAACGGCTCCAGATCGCCCAGGATGTCGCAGGCCTCGGTATTTGGGATTGGGACCACTCGACCGGCAAGATCACTTGGTCACGGCAGATGTTCCAACTCGTCGGGCTCGATCCTTCAGAGAATGGGGTCAATCCATTCAAGGCTTGGATCGGTATTCTCCATCCCGACGATCGGGAGCGGATGGAATGGCAGGTCAAGCAATTGCCGCGCACCCTGGAGCCCTTGACGACGGAATATCGGATCGTCAGGAGCGACGGATCGGTGCGCTGGTTGCAGATGCGCGGTCTGTCTCTCGCCGGAAAGATGGATAAGCCCCTGCGGACTGTGATCGTCAATCTCGACATCACGCCCAACAAGGAGACCGAACTCCGCGAGCGTTTCCTTCTCAAGCTCAGCGATCAGATCCGCGATCTCGTCCGCCCCGATGATATCCTGATGACCGTGTCGGAGGAGCTCGGTAAGCACCTGGGCGTCACCCGTCTCGGCTACGGCGAGATCGAGCACGACACAATGATGTTGACGACGCTGGTCGATTGGCATGTGGAAGGCATGCCTTATATGGTCGGTCGGCATCCTCTGACGCCTTTCGGGCCCTTCGTCTGCGACGAGATGAGGGCAGGCCGGATCCTTGTGATCGATGATGCCTTGGCCGATCCCCGTCTTCAGGATTCCGCAGATGTCTTCATCGCGCTCCAGAATATCGGCACCATTGTCGTTTCTCTCGTCAAGGAAGGGCGCCTGAGAGCCGCTCTCTACGTCCACAACACGACCAGACGGCAATGGACTGAAAGCGAGATCGAGTTGTGCCGTGACGTCGCCGAGCGTACATGGTCTGCTGTCGAAAGGACCCGGTCCGATGCGCGGCAGCGCCTGCTGATCAACGAGCTCAATCACCGCGTCAAGAATACATTGGCGACGGTGCAATCCGTAGCAGCCCACAGCTTCAAGATCGGCGACCCCAATGCCGGACGTGCGGCTTTTGAGGCGCGCTTGTTCGCACTTTCCAAAACGCATGACGTTCTGACGCGTGAGAATTGGGAAGGCGCCAACCTTCAGGACATCGTCCAGGAGGCGATAGCTCCTTACGCCCGGGACAATGCCGAGCGCTTCAAGGTTGTCGGCGAACCTCTGCAGCTTCCGCCTCGGATCGCCCTGCCGCTCGCCATGGCGCTTCATGAGCTTTCAACAAACGCGGCAAAGTATGGGGCATTTTCAGCGGAAACCGGCGAGGTGCGCTTCGAATGGACGCTGGCCCATATGGAAGATGGGCCGCGCCTCGTGCTCAAATGGACGGAAACCGATGGCCCTCTGACCCAATCTCCCACTCACAAAGGTTTCGGCTCTCGCCTGATCGAGCGCGGCCTGACGCGGGAGCTTGGGGGGACGGTCGATCTGGACTATCGCCCCACCGGTCTTGTCTGCACAGTGAGCTTCCCGCTGCCTGAAGCGGAAACGGTCGATTACTATCGTGCCAACGAAAAGCTCGCGTGAGGGCTTCTCACGCGAGCTCGAGTGCTGAACGGAAGTACTATCAGCGACGCGCGTTCTTGTCCTTCTGCAGTCCTGCCCGACGCAGGGCGTCTGCCAAGGCGCCACCGGATGCATTCGAAGCTGCGGGCGCGGATGATTTCTTCTCGCTCTGAGCGCGGTGCTTCTGGAAGGCGCCGCGATTGTCGTCGGAGCGATTGGAGGGGCGCTTCTCTGCGGGGTCGCTCATGCGCATGGTGAGTGAGATGCGCTTGCGCGGAATATCGACCTCGAGCACCTTCACCTTCACGATGTCTCCGGGCTTCACCACGTCGCGGGGATCCTTTACGAAAGTCTCGGACAGAGCGGAGATGTGCACCAGACCGTCCTGATGCACGCCGATATCGACGAAGGCGCCGAAAGCGGCCACGTTCGTCACCACACCTTCCAGCATCATGCCGGGCTTAAGATCGCTGATCTTCTCGACGCCTTCCATGAAGGTGGCCGTCTTGAATTCGGGGCGGGGGTCGCGGCCCGGCTTTTCCAGCTCGGACAGAATGTCCTTCACGGTCGGTACGCCGAATTTTTCATCCGTGAAGCTCTGTGGGCTGAGTTTCTTCAGGACGCCGCCATTGCCGATCAGAACCTTGATGTCGCTTTTCGTAGCCTCGAGAATGCGGCGGACGACAGGATAGGCTTCCGGGTGAACTCCGGATGCATCGAGCGGATCGTCTCCGTTGGGGATGCGCAGGAAGCCTGCGGCCTGCTCGAAGGTTTTCGGTCCGAGACCCGGCACATCGCCGAGGGCCTTACGCGTCTTGAATGGTCCCTTGGCATTGCGGTGTTCGACGATGTTCTTCGCCACCCACTCGCCAAGACCTGATACGCGGGACAGAAGCGGCGCGGATGCCGTGTTGAGATCGACGCCGACTGCGTTCACGCAGTCTTCCACGACGGCATCAAGCGAGCGGGAGAGTTTGTATTCCGCAAGATCATGCTGATACTGGCCGACGCCGATCGATTTCGGATCGATCTTGACGAGTTCCGCCAGCGGATCCTGGAGACGGCGCGCAATGGAGACCGCACCGCGGAGAGACACGTCGAGATCCGGCAACTCTTGGCTTGCATAGGCTGAGGCCGAGTAAACGGACGCGCCTGCTTCAGACACCATGATCTTCGTGAGCTGCAGGTCCGGGTGCTTCGCCACCAATTCGGCTGCGAGCTTGTCCGTCTCGCGCGAGGCTGTGCCGTTGCCGATGGCGATGAGTTCGACCTTGTGCACACGGCACAGGCGCGCAAGTGTCGCGATGGACTCATCCCACTGGCGCTTCGGCTCGTGCGGGTAGATCGTATCCGTTGCAACCACTTTGCCGGTGGCATCCACCACAGCCACTTTCACGCCCGTGCGATAGCCGGGATCGAGCCCGAGCGTCGGGCGTGTGCCTGCGGGGGCAGCAAGCAGAAGATCACGCAGGTTGCCGGCGAAGACCTTTACGGCTTCGTCCTCAGCGAGCTGCCACAGCTTCATCTTCATATCGAGCTCGATGGAGAAGCGCAGCTTCGTGCGCCAAGCCCAACGCACCGTTTCGAGAAGCCACTTGTCACCGGGGCGGCCCATGTCGGTGATGCCGAAGGCAAGCGCTGTGCGGCCTTCATAGCGGCTCACATAGCCGGGCTCTGCGGCGTCCTTATCCTCTTCCATGCGAAGATCGAGGATCTCTTCCTTCTCGCCGCGGAAGAGAGCGAGAATGCGGTGCGAGGGCAGCTTGGTCAGAGGCTCGGCAAAATCGAAGTAATCGGCGAATTTCGCGCCATCGGTCTTCTTGCCGTCGCGTACCTTCGAGGTGAGGCTACCGCGCTCCCAATAGATATCGCGAAGGGCACCCAGCAATTCCGCGTTTTCCGCAAAGCGCTCCACCAGAATGGCGCGCGCGCCTTCGAGGGCGGCTTCAGGGGTTGCGACCTCCTTCTCCGTATTCACGAAGGCGGCTGCTTCCGTCTTCGGATCACGCTGCGGCTCGGCGAGGATGAGATCGGCGAGCGGCTCGAGGCCGGCTTCCTTGGCAATCTGCGCCTTGGTGCGGCGCTTGGGCTTGTAGGGCAGGTAAAGATCTTCGAGGCGCGCCTTGGTGTCGGCGGTGTTGATCTGAAGGGCCAGCTCGTCGGTGAGCTTGCCCTGCTCGCGGACGCTGTCAAGAATCGTCTTGCGGCGGTCTTCCAGCTCCCGCAGATAACGCAGGCGTTCCTCCAGGGTGCGCAGCTGGGCGTCGTCCAGGGTGCCGGTGACTTCCTTGCGGTAGCGCGCGATGAAGGGCACGGTCGAGCCCCCGTCGAGCAGGTCGACGGCTGCCTTGACCTGCCATTCCTGTACATTCAGTTCATTCGCAATGCGCTGACCGATGGATAGCATGGATCTCTCCGACATTAAGTAAGATGCGGCTTCTACGGGGTGCGAGCGCCCCGGGTCAACGGCCTATCCCCAGCCCCAGGGTCGCACTGCCCCTTGGGAAGATCGTTGAGCGGAGCCCCGAAAAACCTCTTGGCTACCGGCATTCGGGCGTATAGACCGTCCGGCCTTTCAACCGCTTTTTTGCCGGATCCCCAATGTCAGTTCCCCACGATCTTTCCATCGGCATCGATTTCGGAACCAGCAATACGGTGGTGGCGGTTGCCGATTCGCATGGAAACGTACATGCCCTGACCTTCGACCATGGCGGCGAGAGGCTGAAGGTTTATGTGACGGCGCTCTGCTTTTGGGACGAGCGCCATGGTAACGGCTTGCGCACGCAGGTCGAAGGCGGACCTTGGGCCATCGAGCAGTTTCTCGACGGACTTGATCCTCATCGCTTCATTCAATCGTTTAAGACCTTTGCCGCGAGTGCGACGTTTCAGGAAACTCGCATCTTCCGGGACCGATACCGCTTTGAGGACCTTTTGAGCGCTTTTCTGCGCACCCTCGTGCACCATGGCGGTTCGCAGCTCGATTGGGGCGTAGCGAATGTGGTGATCGGACGGCCGGTGCAGTTCGCCGGCTACAACCCTGACGACGATCTCGCCATGCAGCGCTACCGGGCCGCGTTCGGAAAGCTCGGTGCCGATCATGCCCGCTATGTCTATGAGCCCGTGGGCGCCGCTTTCTTCTATGCACGCCAACTCAACCGCGACTCCACGGTGCTTGTGGCGGATTTCGGCGGCGGCACCAGCGACTTCTCCGTTATGCGCTTCTCTCGCGAGAGCGGCGTTCTTCGTGCGGAGCCCTTGGGGCATTCAGGCGTCGGCATTGCAGGCGATTCGTTTGACTATCGCATTGTCGATCATGTCGTCTCGCCCCAGCTCGGGAAGGGCGGTCTCTACCGTTCCATGGGCAAAACGTTGTCGATCCCCAATCACTACTTTGCCAATTTCGCGCGCTGGAATCAGCTCGCCATGATGAAGGGTAGCGGCGATCTGAAGGAATTGCGTGAGCTTGCGAAAGTGGCTCTCGAGCCGGAACCTCTCGAAAAGTTCATCGACATCATCGAATACGATCTGGGTTTTGCTCTCTATCGTGCGGTGTCTTCGGCGAAGGTGGCGTTGTCGAGTCAGTATGAAACAGAGTTCAGTTTCAAAGGTGAAGGCGTCGACATCAAGGCGCGCATCAAGCGGACGGATTTCGAGAACTGGATTGCAGACGACGTACGTCGCATCGGCGAGACGGTCGACGAAGCGCTTGCCAAGTCCGGTATCTCGGCCTCCGATATAGACAAGGTCTTCCTGACAGGCGGCACTTCCTTTGTGCCTGCCATCCGCAACCTCTTCGTGGAGCGTTTCGGCGAGGAGCGGTTGACCTCGGCGGATCAGTTCGAGTCCATCGCCTATGGTCTTGCGCTGATCGGTCAGACGGAGGATCCCGAACGCTGGGCTGTTCAAGGTAGCGAGGCAGCCGAGATTTAAAATTAAACTTGTGATCCGGGCGGGAAAGGGTTTTATTTTGCGGCGCAACATAAAGCCTCTGCCGGGAGCCGACCCTTGTCCCTCATCAATCCAGACATCACTCCGGAAAAGGACTTTCCGCTTCGCGACGACATTCGGCTTTTAGGGCGGCTTCTCGGCGATACGATCCGCGAACAGGAAGGCGAGGCCGTTTTTGAAATTGTAGAGCGTATCCGCCAAACCTCGATCCGGTTTCATCGCGATGAGGACGAGGCAGCGCGCAAGGAGCTCGAGACGATCCTGAACAGCCTCTCGCGGGGGCGCACCAATCAGATCATCCGCGCCTACAGCTATTTCTCGCATCTGGCGAACATCGCAGAGGATCAGCACCATGTGCGCCGGTCGCGCGCTCATGCCATGGCGGGGGCTCATGCCGTCAACGCGCCGGAGCCTCGCGAAGGGACACTCCCCCGGGCCTTGAAGCTTGTGCATGAGGCCGGAGTCAGTCAGGGCGCGTTGCAGGCATTCTTCGCGTCCGCTCTGGTGGTTCCTGTGCTGACGGCGCATCCGACGGAAGTGCGCCGCAAGAGCACCATCGATCGGGAGATGGAGATCTCCCAGATATTGGCGCAGCGCGACCGCTATGCGCTGACACCAGAGGAGGATACGGCTTCGGAAGAGGCCATCCGCCGCGCCGTGCTGACCTTGTGGCAGACGAGCATCCTGCGCAGCAACCGCCTGAAGGTGATCGACGAGGTAGTGAACGGCCTGTCCTATTACGATTACACCTTCTTCAAGGAACTCCCGCGCGTCTATGCCTCCCTCGAGGATCAACTCGCTGCTATGGATCCCGTCTGGCAAAGCGTGGAGATCCCGTCGTTCCTGCGTATGGGAAGCTGGATCGGCGGAGACCGGGACGGCAATCCGTTTGTGACGGCGGATGCGCTCAGGCAAGCATTGCTCCTGCAGAGCAAGCATGCCCTCGGCTCATATCTGGAGGAGCTGCATTGCCTCGGTGGCGAGCTTTCGCTCGACGAGCGTTATGTGAATGCGTCCGAGCAAGTGCATGAATTGGCGAAGGCCTCGCCTGATATGTCTCCTCACCGGCAAAATGAGCCTTACCGTCGTGCCATCACGGGAATGTATGCGCGCTTGGCTGCGACGGCGGCAGAATTCGGCCATGACGATATCACCCGTCACGCCGTGGGCGATGCACCGGCTTATGCCAGCGCCGAGGAGTTTTCTGGCGATTTGTCCATTCTCCATCGCTCCCTGGTTTCCAACGGCTCCGGCGCTCTTGCACGCGGGCGCTTGCGCCGTCTGCGCCGCGCCGTCGATGTATTCGGTTTCCATCTCGCGAGCCTCGACCTGCGCCAGAACTCCGATGTGCATGAGCGTGTAGTTGCGGAACTGTTTGAGAAGGCTGTTCCCGGCACAGCCTATGAGACGCTTCCGGAAGAGCGGCGGGTCGAGGTCCTTCTGGAAGAGCTCAAGACGTCGCGTCTGTTGACGTCGCCCTATTTGGACTATTCGGAGGAAACGGCGAAGGAGCTCGCCATCGTTCATGAGGCTGCCACAGCGCATCGCCGTTTCGGTCTGGCGGCTGTGCCGAATTACGTGATTTCCAAGGCCAGCGATCCCTCCGATATCCTGGAAGTCGCCCTGCTCCTGAAGGAGGCGGGTCTCTTGCGTCCGCGTGAGGGTGAGATGGCGGTCAACATCATTCCGCTCTTCGAGACCATCGCCGACTTGCGCAATTGCAGCCGGGTCATGAACGATCTGTTCGCGCTGCCGGATTACATGCGCCTTTTGCGCAGCCGCGAGCAGGCACAGGAGGTGATGCTCGGTTATTCCGATAGCAACAAGGACGGCGGCTATCTCACTTCAGGCTGGGAGCTCTACAAGGCTGAGACGAAACTGGTCGATGTCTTCAAGAGCCATGGCGTTGCGCTTCGTCTCTTTCATGGACGCGGGGGATCCGTTGGCCGTGGCGGTGGCCCGAGCTATCAGGCGATCCTCGCGCAGCCGGGGGGCGCGGTGCAGAATGCCATCCGCATCACCGAGCAGGGCGAGGTGATCGCAGGAAAATACTCTAACCCGGATCTCGGCCGACGCAATCTCGAAATTCTGGCGGCGGCGACTCTAGAAGCATCCTTGCTGCACTCGCAGCAGTCTGCGCCGCGTGAAGACTATCTCGAGGCGATGGAGGACCTTTCGGACAGCGCCTATAAGGCCTACCGCGCACTCGTCTATGAGACTGAAGGCTTCGAGCGTTATTTCTGGGAGTCGACGGTAATCGGCGAGATCGCCAATCTCAACATCGGAAGCCGTCCTGCCTCGCGCACGAACTCGCGCCGCATCGAGGATCTGCGCGCCATTCCATGGGTATTCGGCTGGGCGCAATGCCGTCTCATGCTGCCGGGCTGGTATGGCTTCGGCTCTGCCGTCAACGTATTCCTGGAGAAGCGCCCGGATACGGGATTGGCGCTGCTGCAGGAAATGTATCGTGAGTGGCCGTTCTTCCAGGCGCTCCTGTCGAACATGGACATGGTTCTTGCCAAGAGCAACATTGCCATCGCATCGCGCTATTCGAAGCTCGTAGAGGACGATTCCTTGCGGGAATCGATCTTTCCTAGATTGCGGCATGAATGGGAAGATTCCATCAAGACGCTGCTCGCGATCATGGGGCAAGAGACACTGCTCGACAAAAACCCGCTTCTCGCCCGCTCGATCCGTAATCGCTTCCCCTATCTCGACCCGCTGAATCACCTGCAGATCGAGCTGCTGAAGCGTCACCGTTCCGGTGATGCTGACGAGCAGGTGGTGCAAGGCATCCACCTCTCTATCAACGGCATCGCAGCGGGCTTACGCAACAGCGGCTGACGGGCGCACCTCGGAACCCTCAGGTTGCGCTCCGGGTTGTGCCGATGGAGCGTAGCCAGCTTAGAAAGTCGGTGACGCTCATGGTTTCGAACCAAGGAGAGAGGCATGGCTCGTGGTGACAAGTCGGCTTATACCGACAAGCAAAAACGTAAGGCCGAGCATATCGAGGAAGGTTATGAGAACCGCGGCGTTTCCGAAAAAGAAGCTGAGCGGCGTGCCTGGGCAACCGTCAATAAGCAAGATGGCGGCGGCAAGAAGGGTGGCTCTGGGCGTGGCTAGCGCTCCTGAGAACTACTTATTATCCATGCATCGATGCATGGATAATAAGCCTAGTTGATCGGTGCATTCGTCTGCAAGGCCGTGTATGGAAGAGGCTGACATGAAAGCCTTTCCATGGAGGAAGCCTTGCTTACGAGTTCTGCCGCCGGTGTCTACGTCATTTGCCCAACGCCTTTCGAGGGCGATGGGAAACTCGATATGGCCTCCACCGACCGGATGGTCGAAGCCTATCTCGAAGCCGGTGCCACGGGCCTCACGATCCTCGGCATCATGGGCGAGGCACCTAAGCTGACGGCGGACGAATCGCAGGCCTTCGTCCGCCAGGTCATGACGGCGGTTGCAGGGCGTGTTCCGGTGGTCGTGGGCGTCTCGGCTGCAGGTTTTGCCGCCATGTCGGCGTTAACCGCGAAAGCGATGGATGCTGGTGCTGCGGGCGTGATGATCGCGCCTCCGTCGACGCTCAAAACTGACGATCAGATCGTCGCCTACTATGCCGATGCGGTCGAGGCCATCGGCGCGGATGTTCCTTTCGTCCTTCAGGATTACCCGCTCACCACCAATGTCGTTATGACGCCCAAAGTGATCATGCGCATCATCGAACAGAATCCGTCCTGCGTTATGCTCAAGCACGAGGACTGGCCGGGATTGGACAAGATCACGACTTTGCGCCGCGCAAGCGACAAGGGCGAAGTACGTCGCGTTTCTATCCTCTGCGGCAACGGTGGCCTGTTCCTTCCCTTCGAGATGGAACGAGGCGCCGATGGTGCAATGACGGGCTATGCCTATCCGGAGATGCTCGTGGGCGTCGTCAATCTCATCAACCAGGGCAAGCGCAAGGAGGCACATGACCTCTTCGACCGCCACCTCCCGTTGGTGCGCTACGAGACGCAGCCGGGTGTTGGTCTCGCCGTTCGCAAATACGTGCTGCAGAAGCGGGGCATTATTGCCCACGACACATTGCGTAAGCCCGGGCCGAAGCTGAGCCCGGAAACCATCTCGGACATCGACTGGCTGATGCAGCGCATCGAGCGCTCGGAATCGTGAAGGAGCTGACAGAATGAAGACAGGATTGGAAGGAAAGCGCGCGCTGGTTCTAGGCGCAAGCAAAGGGTTGGGCTTCGGCATCGCTCAAGGGCTGGCGGAAGAGGGCGCACGTGTGGCCATCGCAAGCCGCACCATGGAGGGCTCGAAAGCCGCAGCCGACAAGATCGGCCGGGATGTGCTGCCCTTCGTCTGCGATACCGGCAAGGTTGATCAGGTCGACGCGCTTGCCAAGGATGTGACGGCGGCGTTTGGTGGCGTCGACATTCTCGTGCTCAACAGCGGCGGCCCGCCGCCCGGCAAGGCTCAGGGCGTGTCGTCCGATCAGTGGCGTCAGTCCTTCGACGCCATGTTCGTCAATCTCGTGCGTATCGCCGATCAGCTTCTGCCTGGCATGATGGAGCGCAAGTTCGGTCGTATCATCTCGGTGATTTCCTCGGGTGTCATTCAGCCGATCCCGAACCTCGCGATTTCGAATGCAATCCGCCCGGCGCTCGTCGGCTGGGGTAAGACGCTCGCAAGTGAGGTGGCCTCCTCCGGCGTGACCGTCAACGCCATCGCGCCCGGACGCATCGCGACGGACCGCCTGAAGCAGCTCGATGCCGCCAATGCCGAGCGTACGGGACGCTCCGTCGAGGATGTGGCTGCTGCCGCTCGCGCCGGAATTCCGGCAGGCCGTTACGGCGAGATCAAGGAATTCGCGGCTGCTGCCGTGTTCCTCGCCAGCGAGAAGGCCTCGTTCATGACCGGTTCGATCCTGCGCGTCGACGGCGGGCAGATTTCATCCGTGACCTGATCCGATTAAAGGAGAGAGGCGAGGCTTGCCTCTCTCCTTGCGCTTCGCTCACCTTGATCAGGTGAGCATTCCGCTTGCATAGAGCGCAATTCCTGCTGCGGATGTGGCGGCCAGTGTGGTCAGCATGCCCAGCTTAAAGCGAAACATCGCGATGATGGCTGCCGCCGCCAGAATAAGCGCCCAGACATTGACGCTTGTCCATATGGGCGCGCTTACACTGACAGCTCCCCAGGTGACGTTCTGAACCTCTCGGAAGATCGTGTGGATGCCGAACCAGATCGCGAGGTTGAGGATGACACCGACAACCGCCGCGGTGATGGCCGTGAGCGCGCCGCTGAGAGCGCGGTTACCGCGCAGCACTTCGATGTAGGGTGCGCCGAGAAAGATCCACAGGAAGCACGGAGCAAAAGTCACCCAGGTGGCAAGGAGGCCGCCCAATGTTCCTGCAGCCAGTGGGTGAAGCAGGCCTGGATCGCGGAATGCCCCCATAAAACCCACGAACTGCAGCACCATGATCAACGGTCCAGGCGTGGTCTCGGCCATGCCGAGGCCGTCCAGCATCTCGCCTGGCTTCAGCCAGCCATAGGTCTCTACTGCCTGCTGCGCCACATAGGCCAGCACCGCGTAAGCGCCGCCGAAAGTGACCATGGCCATCTTGGAAAAGAACAGTGCGATCTGAGAGAATATATTGTCCGCGCCGAATGCCAGGAGAAGCGCGATGACCGGAGCCAGCCACAGGAAGAGCCATGTGCCTGCAACTCTCAGGCTCCGGCCATGACTGGGGCGGGCATGTGCAGGCAAGTCATTGCCGAGGAGATCATCCTGTTCCTGTGTGCCATTCGGATCGCTGTTTACCCCGACAGGTTCAAGCAGGCCCGCTTTTGCAGAGCCGAAGCCGATGAGGCCCGCGCCGAGAATAATGATCGGAAATGGAACCCCGAGAAAGAAGATGGCAAGGAAGGCCGCTGCTGCGATGCCAACCATCAGCCTGTTTTTCAATGCACGCCTGCCGACGCGCACGACGGCCTCCAGAACGACGGCAAGAACGGCGGCTTTCAACCCGAAGAACAAGGCTGCCACGAATCCGACATTGCCATAAAGCGCATAGATCCAGCTCAGCCCCATGATCGCTACGATGCCGGGCAGGATGAACAATCCGCCGGCCATGAGGCCGCCGAACGTGCGGTGCATGAGCCATCCCATATAAGTCGCGAGCTGCTGCGCCTCGGGACCAGGTAAGAGCATGCAATAGTTTAGGGCATGGAGAAAACGCGCCTCTGAAATCCAGCGCTTCTCCTCGACGAGAATGCGGTGCATCACCGCAATTTGACCCGCGGGACCGCCAAAGCTCAAAGCGGCGACGCGCAACCAAACGCGAAAGGCCTGTTTCAGAGAAATGTTGTGACCCTGCCGTGGAGACGGATCAAAACTTGGGATGATTTCAGCCAAAGCATCACCCGGAGGTGGGCACGACCAAGCCGTTCTCGACAAGCGTAGTCCATGTCTCCTCAGCCGTTTCGGCAAAATGGATGAGCTTGCGGTCATCGAGGCTCACCATGCCGTGTTCGAGCAGCGCGTCGAACTTGATCACGGACTGCCAATAGGCCTTGTCGAACAGGACGATCGGAAGCGGAGGAGCCTTGCCGGTTTGGCGGAGGGTCAGAATTTCGAAAAGCTCATCGAGAGTGCCGAACCCTCCCGGGAAGACCACAAGCGCATTGGCGCGCATGGCCAGATGCATCTTGCGCATTGCGAAATAGTGGAAGCGGAAGGTGAGATCAGGGGTCGAATAGGAATTCGGTTCCTGCTCATGAGGGAGGGTGATGTTGAAGCCGATAGACGGCGCGCCGACATCGAAGGCTCCGCGATTGGCGGCCTCCATGATGCCTGGCCCGCCGCCTGTGGCGATCACGTTGTCACGCAGGCCGCCTGTTGCCGTCATGGCGCCGCCGCGTTCGGAAGCGATGGCTCCGAAGGCTCGTGCCTCGTTGTACCAGAACGGATGGCGGCCTGGGCCTTCCTCGCGAATGCGAGCGCTTCCGAAAACCACGAGAGTGGAGCGCACCCCCCAGATGCGAAGGCTCTCCTCGGCCTTGGCGTATTCCAGCTGAAAGCGGACCCCACGCATGGAATCGCCCAGCAGGAAATCCTGGTCCAAGGCCGCCAAACGGTATGACGGAGAAGCAAGATGGGCTGTGTTCGAAGGCTTTCCATTGTCCATGGTGAAAGGAGTTCCTGTGTTCATGGGCTGCAGAAAGCACATCTTCGGGCCGAGGTTAAGGGGTCAGGGGCCGGTTGGGATTTCCTGGGGGCTCGACGGGGGAATCCCGGCGGGTTCGCTCGGGCTTGGGGCTTCGCTCGGGGTTGTCGGTGGAACGCCTATTGGCTCGCTGGGGCTTGGAATACCGGCAGGGCCGGGATCGGGATGTACGGGCTGGGGAGCTGGGTTCGGCACATTAGGCTGCGGTGGCGTCGGATTAGGTGTGTCGGACATGGCCTGATTTCCTTCATCGAGATGCTTCGGTTCGGAACGGGGCACAAACGGCCTTGGTTCCAGCCAGCGCGCCAGACATGCTGTCTTAGTCTTTTGGTTTGGTGGGCTCCATCGCCAAGCTCGCTATATTGACGTCGAAGAAGGGCAGGAAGCCCTTTAGAGATTTAAGGGAGTGCCAGCCCGTGAACCGCCTGTCCTCATTCGATGCCGTGGAAATCCTCCCTGCCGATGGTTATCAAGGAGCCCTCGCAGGTCGTGTTTGGCGCCCAGGCATCGGGCCCTCTGTCGTGGCGATCCGGGAGGAGGGTGTGTTCGACATCTCCGCCACCCATGCGACGATGAGCGAATTATCCGCCTTGGAGAACCCGGCGCAGGCCTTGAAGGCGGCACAGGGCGAGAGGATCGCCTCACTCGATGAACTCGTGGCCAACACGCCGTCCGACAGCCGCGATTCATCCAAGCCCTGGCTTCTGGCGCCCATCGACCTGCAGGTGATCAAGGCGGCCGGCGTGACATTCGCCGTGTCCATGCTGGAGCGTGTGATCGAGGAGCGGGCGCGGGGCGACGCAAGTGCCGCTGCCGCCATCCGCGCGGAAGTTCTGCGTCTCGTCGGAGACGATCTCAGCCGTCTGAAGCCGGGTTCGCAGGAGGCCATGGCTCTGAAGGATGTTCTCGTCGCCCAGGGCGCGTGGAGTCAGTATCTCGAGGTCGGCATTGGCCCAGATGCAGAGGTATTCACTAAGGCGCCAACTCTGTCGTCCGTCGGCGCCTTTATGGATGCGGGCCTGCACCCAAAATCCACCTGGAACAATCCCGAGCCGGAAGTGGTGATGGTGGTGACCGCCGATGGCAGGATTGTCGGAGCAAGCCTGGGCAACGACGTGAACCTGAGAGATTTCGAGGGCCGGTCCGCGCTTCTTCTCTCGAAGGCCAAGGACAACAACGCCTCGTGCGCCTTGGGCCCGTTCGTGCGCTTCTTCGACGAAACCTTCAGCCTCGATGATATCCGCAGCACCGATGTTACGCTCACGGTGGAGGGCGAAGACGGCTTCAAGCTCGAAGGCTCGTCATCAATCGCCAAGATCAGCCGCGACCCTGAAAATCTCGTCGCGCAGACACTTGGCCCACATCACCAGTATCCGGATGGCTTCGTCCTGTTTCTGGGCACCATGTTCGCGCCGACGAAGGATCGCGGTGAGCCCGGCATGGGCTTCACGCATAAAACAGGCGATGTCGTCACGGTTGCAGCTCCGAAGCTCGGTAAGCTCGTGAACCGTATGAAACTGAGTTCGGAATGCGAGCCTTGGACTTTCGGCATTGGCAGTTTGATGAAAAATCTTGCCAAGCGCGGCCTGCTGAAAAACCACTGATAGCATTGAGCCGCCCCCGAAGAGCGGGGGGCGGCTCAATCGATATATTTTCCTATGATATATGTTGCGCATCGCGCTTGTCGAACGAGTTAACCCAGTTTGCAAATTCCAGAAAGCTTCCTGGGTATTCCATTGAAGTTTGCCTTCCGAAAGCCATCATAAGTGATCACAAAGTGATGTTGGCCTGAAGAGATCCGATCAGTCCCAAATTAGAATGTTGTTTTGTCTCAAGGCATGCTTCTTCAGCATGTGAGCTATGAACAGAAACTTCATTCTGTTGAAGATTGGTAAGCCGAGTTCTAAAGCCAGCATGAATTTACGCGCATTGTACCAGAGAGCTTAAAATGGTTGCTTACAGACGTTATCTCATTGCCTCGTCCCTTGCGCGCTTGATCAGAAAGGAGCGAGGCGGCAATCGGATCACCGAAGGCCATTTTCCTAACCAAGCTGACCGAAGCTCTTTCGTTATCGTGGATGGTGACAAGGGTAGTCTCGTTCTTGTTCACGCAGGCCCTAACGGTCCAACCGAAGAGCGCACGGAAGTGCCACGCGCTCACGCGGAAGCTTTGCTCGATGTGACACCAGGAAAGATCGATTATCTTCTGACCAACCTAACGGTCGGCACGCGCGACGTGCAGATTGCGCGCTTCGTCACGCCAGGCCCCTTCGATATGATCGCTGTTTCTTTCGAGAGCGAGGAAGAGGCGCGGGATTTTCGCCCATTGTCCTGGTTCGGTCCGGACGTGACATCGGATGCAGCTTACCAGAACCGGGCGATCGCTCTGAACGGAGCACCGCAGGTGCCTGAGGTTCAGCTGACGAATGCTGCTCTTAACAGCCTGCTCGACACGCTTGAGAACCGCCACGGCACGGGTCGCTCCTATGTGTCGCACGCAAGAAACGCTGATGTCGAGATCGTCCAGAGTGCGGCGCCTGCGGCCGCTCCTGAGCGGGGGGCGCCTGCTGCGCAAGGGCGCTCATCGGCGCAGACTCTCCAGGTATCGACCGATGTGGAGATTGCCGAGGACGAGAACAACGATCTCAACCTCAGCATCGAAGACAATGTGATCAGGGAATTGGCGCGTTCCCTCCGGCCTCAAAGGCGGTAAGTTTCAAGGCCCGGTTCGAAAGATCCGGGCCTTTTCTCAACTCGGCAGGACAATGCAGCTGCCGCCGAGAGAGCGTATCTTCTGACAAAGCTCTTCCGCACCCTTGCGGGATTCGGCAGGAGCGCGAACGCGATAGAAGGTCCTCGTCCCCCGGTAGCGCAGCCTCGTTCCGATGATCATAGGGCGCATATCCTTCAACACAGATGCATAGGTCAGGCTGGCCCGTCGATAGGAAGACAGGGCTCGTTCTTTCGAGAAGTTTCCCGCCAGTTGAACGCCCCAAGGTGCGAAGGGGGCTTCAATATCGTTGCTCTGGCCCGGCTGACGCAGGCTTGCCACGATCTGATGGCAGCTCTCCGGCTTTGCCTTTGGTCCGCTTTCCTCCGCCGGTGCCGGTTTCTTTCGATCCTCCGCCCATTCCTCAACGTCCCGCCCTGTAATCGCGACGACATAGTTTCTTGTCTCGAGGGGCAAGCTTCCTCGCCCTTCAAGCCATGAAGAAACCCGGTTGGGACCGCCGTTATAGGCGGCTGCTGCAAGGCCGAGATTGCCGAAACGTGCTGAGAGATCCGCAATCAGTTCCGCCGCTTTAGGGATTGCCTGTTCCGGGTCGAAGGGATCCAGCAGCCCGCGCTCCTTCGCCGTCCCTGGCATGAATTGCGCGACGCCTTGCGCACCTGCCGGGCTGACCACGCCCGTCCGAAAAGAGCTTTCTTGCCAGATGAGCTTCGTCAGAAACTCATGCGGGATATCTCGCTCCTGAGCCGATCCTTCGATGAGGCGGCATAAAGCCTGCTCGACCGTTTCACCTGAGGTGCTTGGTGCAGCCCAGCCGGCTCCGCAGGCAATCAAGAGCCCGCAGAGTGACGTTAGCCAGACGCGCATATCACATTCCGTCAGAACAGCTTGGTGTGACAAGAAGAGTAGAAGGCTAGAGATAGGCGATCATTCTCCCCGCCAAGAGGGCAGCGATCCACGCAATCAATGAGATCAGAGCATAAGCTCGCGCTTCGGGCGGGAGTGCACCTGAACGCAGGGCACCGTTGAAGCGAGCGTGAAAGAGAGCAACGTTGACGAGCCCGAGGGCAATGAAGGCAAGCTTTGCGAAAAAAGCCGGATTGATGCCAAGGGCACGCGCTTCGACGGCGAGCAGCAAAATTCCTGTCGGAATCTGCAATGCCAACCCTGCTGCTGCGAGGGGAATGGCATAGCGCCCGACTTGCTGAGCGTTCTTGCCATACTCGGCCAAGACCTTCAGGTCGAAGACGGCGATGCCGCCCACCACAAAGGCTGCCCCGAGCACGTGAAGAAGATTCCCCGCCGTATAAAGCCAAGCCGAGTGGCGGCCGGCATGGCCTAGCCAAGATGCTTCCAGCGCGGCGAGCATCTCAGAATACATGGCATCAACGCAGCTCGAAGGTCTTGTCGCCGATGATGATCCGCTCCGCTCTCATCTCGTTCTCAACCCGAGTGGAGGGATAGCCTTCAATGGTGACTTGGGTGCCAGGCTTGAGCATATCCGGGGCGAGCCCCCGGGCGCTCATGCGGAAAGGCGGAGCCAGGATTGCCTCCCAGCTCCTGTTGTCATGCATGACGGCAAGCGTCACGTGAGGGTTCTGCCAACTGGTCTGCTGGACTGAACTGTCGATGGAAAATTGCTTCGATGCGTCGTAGCTGCCCCAGCCATGGTGAGCAAAGGCAATGCTGCCGCTCAGCAGCACACTGGATATGGATAAGACGAACAGAGGATGCTTCATTGTGAAACCCCTGCATCTGGTCAAGGCTCTCAGGGTTTACGCGGAGGGCGGGGCAGTCAAGTCATGTGCCGGATTTTCCGGAAAAGATCAGAGACTTGTGATCAACTGCAACAGGGTTGACCCTTCGGACGTCACCAAGGATAAGCTGGCTTCCAACGAATCAAAACCTTATCCGGGTGGATGCCATGGCCTCGTTTTTGACTAACCTATGGACCCGTCTCGTGGGAGAGAGAGGCCGTGACAATGCCGAGAAGGCTGCTGCCGAGGCTGTAGAGTATAAAGGCTTTCGCATCCGCCCCGCGCCTTATGCCGCCAAGGGGCAGTTCCAAACGGCCGGAATCATTGAGAAGGATTTCGAAGACGGGATGAAAGAGCATCGCTTCGTGCGCGCGGAGACACATCCAAGCAAAGACGATGCCGCAGCCTTCGCCATCGCCAAAGGCAGGCAAATCATCGACGAACAGGGCGAACGTATGTTCGGCTGAGAGTTTGTTGCAAATCTCTTTCGGCTATTTCCTTTCCAGCACTCTGCATCAGGTATCCCTTGCTTAAAGCTGCGAGCCAGCGGCGGTGACGAGACTTGGCTCGGAGCCAAGCATTGTCCGCATTGGAAAGGGAGCGCCAGATGGCTAACAAGTCAAAAGAGTCCAAGTCCGCAAATTCGTCGACGCCCGGAGCTCCGGATCAGGTTCTAACGAACAGGCAGGGTCATCCCATTGCGAATAACCAGTCGCAGCGCACCGTCGGTGCGCGGGGCCCGGCGACGCTGGAAAACTATCAATTTCTCGAGAAGATCACTCATTTCGATCGCGAGCGGATTCCTGAGCGCGTCGTTCATGCGCGGGGTTTCGTATGCTATGGGGAGTTCGAAGCCACCGGCAAGATCGGGGACGAGCCTGCCTCAAGATATACGCGTGCCAAGCTGTTCCAGCAGGCAGGCAAGAAAACGCCGCTCGCCATTCGCTTCTCGACCGTGATCGGCGGGCGCGATTCCTCGGAAGTGGCGCGAGACCCGCGTGGCTTTGCCGTGAAGTTCTACACTGAAGACGGCAACTGGGATCTAGTCGGCAACAACTTGGCCGTTTTCTTCATTCGCGATGCCATCAAGTTTCCGGACGTGATCCATTCCCTGAAACCCGATCCAGTTACATTCCGCCAGGAGCCGAACCGCATCTTCGACTTCATGAGCCAGACGCCGGAATCCATGCACATGCTGACGCATCTGTTCAGCCCGCGCGGTATTCCGGCGAGCTATCGGCACATGGAGGGGTTCGGCGTCAATACCTACAAGATGGTCAATGCCCAAGGCGATACGGTGCTGGTGAAGTATCACTTCCACCCACGATGCGGTCTGGCGAGCCTGACCGCGGAAGAGGCCGCCAAGGTACAAGGCCAGGATCTCGGGTCCGCCTCCAAGGATCTGTTTGAGGCGATCGAGAGGGGCGAGCATCCGCAATGGGATATGCATGTGCAGATCATGGAAGACCATGACCATCCGGAGCTCGACTGGGATCCGCTCGACGATACCAAGATCTGGCCGGAGAAGGATTTTCCGCTCCGGCATGTCGGTGTGATGACGCTCAATCGAAATGTCGGAGATCACTTCAACGAGAATGAGCAGATCGCCATGGGCACGGGTGTGCTGGTGGATGGGCTCGATTTCTCAGACGACAAGATGCTGGTGGGCCGGACCTTTTCCTATTCGGACACCCAGCGCTATCGCGTCGGCACGAACTATCTGCAGCTGCCCGTGAACCAGGCAAAGAATGCCAAGGTTGCAACGAACCTGAACGGTGGGCAGATGTCTTATGGCCGTGATCTTGCACCGGGCCAGAACCCGCATGTGAACTATGAGCCTTCAATCCATAACGGATTGCATGAATCTCCTCGGGAGGAGCCGAGTAATCATCCTGAGATCCGTGGCCGCTTGACCCGCAGCGTCATCGAGCGGCGCAATGACTACATTCATGCGCGCGGACGCTACTGCACCATGATGGATTGGGAGCGGGACGACCTCGTGTTCAACATGGGCACGCTCCTCGGAGAATGCGAGCGCGATGTGCAGGAGCGTATGGTCTGGCATCTGCTCATGGTCCACGACGATTACGGCAAGCGGGTTGGCGACATGATCGGCATCACGGCAGACGATGTCAGGCAGTTGCCGCCTCTGCCGAAGCAGGTTCTGACCGACGACGAAAAGCGCCGGCTGCAAAACCTTGGCAATAACGGCGATAAAATCGACCCGACCGTCTGGGGGCAGTGGACGAGCTCCGTGAAAAACTACAAGGCCTCGGCCGAGGAGGTCTTAGGCGGAATGCGCAACGTGCCAACGACGCCGGCAACCCGTCAGGCCGCTGAATAAGGGGCATGCTTATTAAGCGAGGGCGAGCCGGTTCATCCGGCTCGCCTCTCCCGGACGGCTCCATTTGTGCCGCTCTGGCTTCCGCGGCTCTCCGCATAGGCCTTCGTGAATTCCGCGCCAAACAGCAGGATCAAGGATGAGTAATAGATCCACAGCAGGATCGTTATGATGGATGCCGCCGCACCATAGCTTGAGGCAATGTTGCTCTTGCCCAGGTAATACCCGATCAGAAATTTGCCGAGCGTGAAAAGAAGGGCTGTGACCAGGGATCCAGTCCAGACATCGCTCCATGTAATGTCGACATTCGGCAGCAATTTGAAGATCATGGCAAACAGGAGAACGGCGATCCCGAAGGCTACGAGGCTGTTAAGGAAACGCAGGATCATCGTCCCTCCGGAGAAGGCGGGTTCGATATAGTCGCTAACGGCGGAGAGCCCGGCATCGATGATCAGCGAGACGAGGAGCAGGAAGCCAATTCCCAGAACCAGCGTGAACCCGACCATTCGAGTTCGAAGGAAGTTGATGATGCCGGAGCTTTCCGGTGGCTTCGCCTTCCAAATGATGTTCAGGGTGTCCTGAAGCTCGATGACTGCGCCGGTGACAAGCAGCAGGAAGGTGACGACGCCAATCGTCGTGCCGACGATCCCCGATCCCACATTGTTGGCGCTGGCGATCATGCCCTCCAAAGTGGAAGCCTCATTCGTCCCGATCAGGCCGCCAAGCTCTGCAACGATGGCCCCTTGTGCCGCCTCCCTCCCAAAAGCGAGGCCTGCGACGGCAATGGCAGCGAGCAGCATGGGAGCCAGGGAGAAAACGGTGAAGAATGCGATCGAAGCACCAAGGCTCATGGCGCGATCATTCCACCACCCTTCGAATGCGACCTTGAGAAGCCGCCCTGCTTCGGAAACCATGTCAACGCCGTTGCTTGCCGCCCAGGCGGCGGATGTGAGCCTATTGCCTTGGCCGTTAACTGGCAGGACGCTTGTCTTGTTCCTGAGGCGAGGACAAGGTGGTCGAGATGCTGAGAGCGGCTTGGTAATGGTCTGTTAGAGCGTCTGACTATGCAGCGCAGACGATCCTCGTACTTTCCGGCTGTGTGGCTTCCGTGAGGAGCGTAACCAGGGCAGCCGCCGCTCGCTGCCGGCGGCTGCCCTTGGCGGACGGGATTACGCAGCTTCCTGCTTCAGCGAGGCCATGTCGATCACGAAGCGATATCTGACGTCGCTCTTGAGCATACGTTCATAGGCTTCGTTAATCTGCTGGATCGGGATCATCTCGATCTCTGAGGTGATTCCGTGCTGAGCGCAGAAATCGAGCGTCTCCTGCGTCTCGGCGATGCCACCGATCAGGGAGCCGGCAAGCTGGCGCCGCTTCATGATGAGGTTGAACACTGTGGTAGCCGGATGCGGCTCGGCAGGAGCGCCGACCAGAACCATGGCGCCGTCTCTGGCGAGAAGCACGAGATAGGCGTCGAGATCGTGCGGGGCGGCAACCGTGTCGAGGATGAAGTCGAAACTGTTGCGGTGGGCCGCCATGGCCTCTTTGTCCTTTGAGACTACAACATCATGCGCGCCAAGCGCCAAGGCGTCCTCTCGCTTGTTGGGCGAGGTGGTGAAGAGCACGACGTGCGCGCCCATGGCGCGGGCGAGCTTGACGGCCATATGGCCCAGGCCACCCAGGCCGACGATGCCGACCTTCTTTCCAGGCTGAACGCGCCAGCGGCGCAGGGGAGAGTAGGTGGTGATTCCGGCGCAGAGCAGCGGAGCCGCGGCAGCAGGATCGAGGTTGTCCGGAACGCGCAGGACGAAACTCTCATCGACCACGATCACATCGGAATATCCGCCATAAGTATTGGCGCCTGTGCCCTGCTCAGGACCGTTATAGGTACCGGTGAAGCCCACCTCGCAATATTGCTCCAAGCCTTCCCGGCAGCTGCTGCAGGTGCGGCAGGAATCCACCATGCAGCCTACGCCGACGAGATCGCCGACCTTGAACTTTTGAACCCCGTTTCCAACTTGGGTGACCCTACCCACGATTTCGTGACCGGGCAGGCTGGGAAAGAGCGTGCCGCCCCACTCTGCGCGGACAGTGTGCAGGTCGGAATGGCAAACGCCGCAATAGAGGATTTCGATCTGCACATCGCGTTCGCGCGGCTCACGACGTTCGAAGCTGAAAGGGGCAAGAGGAGTGGTTGCGTCCTGAGCAGCATAGCCGAATGCTTTGATCACGGTATCCTCCATTGCGGATTAGGGGCTCCTGCCCAGTGCTGCAAACCTTAGGAGAGGCTGGTTTGGCGTCAATGCATCTGCCTTCAAATGAAGCATAGCTAAGGGAAAAGAATTCGTCTGCCTTGCTCAACAACAGTATATCATAAAATTAATTTGCGCGCCTTCTGGTTTTCGCCTTCTTCTGAACTACCTCCTAAAGGAGGCTGATGTGTTGCAAAGGCGAGCACCGTTGCGCAGTGGCGGCGGCAAAGCGGCACATCATAAAACGGTGTTTGAGATAAACTTTAACTTGCCGTGCCAGCAGCAATCCGCGAGGCTAGGTAAGCAAGACGGCCCGCTAACGACACGGATGCTCCCTTGCAGATCCGGGCGTCCCGATCATAGCGCCAAGCCGCTGATGACGAAGAGGGGAAGCTGCCATAGGCACATTCTGACGCATCATCGCACCATCTGGGCTGGGCAACCTTAGCGGTGCAGAATCGTTATCTCTGAGAGGGATCTGATTTCGGTGGCGCCATGCATCACTCCGACGACCTGTTCTCGAGTTTCCTGAAGTCCTACGAAAACCGCCGCGAGGCGGAGATGTCCCTTGCGGAATACCTGGAAGGGTGCCGCGACAATCCCATGATGTTTGCAAGCGCCCCAGAGCGTATCCTGGCGGCGATCGGCGAGCCGGAGCTCGTCGATACGTCGAAGGATGCGCGTTATGGGCGCATCTTCATGAACCGCACAATCCGCGTTTATCCAGCCTTCTCCGAATTCTACGGCATGGAAGAGACGATCGAGATGATCGTGAGTTTCTTCCGCCATGCTGCTCAAGGTTTGGAGGAGCGCAAGCAGATCCTTTACCTTCTAGGCCCGGTCGGTGGCGGCAAATCCTCCCTTGCAGAGCGCCTCAAGGCGTTAATGGAGGTGCACCCCATTTACGTGCTCAAAGCGGGAGATGAGATTAGTCCCGTTTTCGAGAGTCCGCTGGGCTTGTTCGATCCAGAGGAGATGGGGGCGACACTTGAGGAGCGGTATGGGATTCCGAGCCGCCGCTTGACCAACCTCCTCAGCCCATGGGCGATCAAGAGGCTCGATGAATTCCGCGGCGACATTTCAAAGTTCCGGGTGGTGAAGATCAATCCGTCACGGTTGCGTCAGGTTGCAATCGCGAAGACGGAGCCGGGAGACGAGAATAACCAAGACATTTCGTCTCTTGTCGGTAAGGTTGATATCCGCAAGCTCGAAACTCTCTCCCAGGCAGATCCCGATGCCTACAGTTATTCAGGCGGTCTCAACCGGGCCAACCAGGGCATTCTTGAGTTCGTCGAGATGTTCAAGGCCCCAATCAAGATGCTTCATCCGCTCCTGACGGCGACGCAGGAAGGAAATTATATCGGTACGGAGAATATCGGTTCCATACCCTTTACCGGCATCATTCTGGCGCATTCCAACGAAGCGGAGTGGCAGAGCTTCAAGGCGAACAAGAACAACGAGGCATTTATCGATCGCATCTATGTGATCAAGGTTCCTTACTGTCTGCGCGTCACGGAAGAGCAGAAGATTTACGAGAAGCTGATCCGCGGGTCAGAGCTTGCGGATGCCCCATGCGCGCCCGCTACGCTGGAAATGTTGGCGCGGTTCTCTGTCTTGTCCCGTCTGCGCGCGCACGAGAATTCCAACTTCTACTCGAAAATGCGGGTCTATGACGGCGAGAGCCTGCGAGAGGTCGATCCCCGCGCGCGCAGCCTCCAGGAGTACAAGGACGCTGCCGGCGTCGATGAGGGAATGGACGGAGTTTCAACCCGTTTCGCCTTCAAGGTATTGGCCGCGACTTTCAATCACGACACGATTGAGGTGGCCGCTGACCCGGTCCATCTCATGTATGTTCTCGAGCAATCGCTTCGCCGAGAGCAGCTGCCGCAGGATGTCGAAAGGCGCTACCTGGAATTCATCAAGGGCGAACTCGCGCCACGATATGCCGATTTCATAGGCCACGAGATTCAGAAGGCTTATCTCGAATCCTATCACGATTACGGCCAGAATCTGTTCGATCGCTACGTGTCCTATGCGGATGCCTGGATTGAGGATCAGGATTTCAAGGATCCGGATACTGGCCAGCTTCTCAACCGTGAACTCCTGAACCAGGAACTCACGAAGATCGAGAAACCAGCCGGGATCGCGAACCCTAAAGACTTCCGTAACGAGGTGGTGAAATTCTCATTGCGTGCTCGGGCCGGAAACAACGGACGCAATCCTTCCTGGACGAGCTACGAGAAGATCCGCGACGTCATCGAGCGGCGCATGTTCTCACAGGTTGAGGAGTTGCTTCCGGTTATCAGCTTCGGCTCGAAGAAGGACAGCGAGACCGAGAAGAAGCACGGCGAGTTCGTGCTGAGAATGATGGAGCGTGGCTATACCGAGCGCCAGGTTCGGCGCTTGGTAGAATGGTACATGCGCGTGAAGCAGGCGGGCTGACAGAAAACGGAGGCGGAGCAGGCGTTCCTATGTACATCATCGACAGACGCCTCAATCCTGGCGGAAAGAGCCTTGCCAACCGCCAACGTTTTCTCCGTCGTGCCAAAGCGCAGATTCAGCGTGCCGTGCGTCAGACAGCAGGGGAGCGGGATATCACCGACCTCGAAAGGGGAGGGGAGGTCTCGATCCCGGCAGATGGCGTGCGTGAGCCCAGCTTCCGTCGATCAGGCGAAGGGGGCGTGCATGATCACATTCTTCCCGGAAACAAGCGCTTTGTGGAAGGTGACACGATTGACCGTCCTCCCGGTGGCGGTGGGGGAGGATCTTCTGCCGGCAACAGCGGCGAGGGTGAAGACGACTTCCGCTTTGCCTTGAGTCGGGAGGAGTTTCTCGAACTCTTCCTTGAGGATCTGGAGCTTCCCGATCTCGCCAAGCGCCGCCTCGCCACGGTCGAGGTTCAGGGCATGCGCCGGGCCGGCTACTCCATTACTGGATCGCCTGTCAATCTCGCCTTGCCGCGCTCCATGCGAAACGCCATGTCCCGGCGGATCGCGATGAAACGGCCGAAGCCAGGCGAGCTTATGAAGCTGGAAGAAGAGATCGCCCTTCTAGAGCAGGAGGGCGAGAGCGATGAGCTTCTGGAGTTGAGGCTGAAGCTGGAGAAGCTGCAGCAACGGGCGAGGCGTTTTCCCTATATCGATCCTTTTGACTTGCGCTATCGCCGGTTCGAGCCGGTATCGCGGCCTGTGGCCCAAGCAGTCATGTTCTGCCTCATGGATGTGTCCGGCTCGATGACGGAGCACATGAAGGACCTCGCGAAGCGCTTCTACATGCTTCTCTATATTTTCCTCACGCGGCGCTATAAGCATGTGGAGATCGTCTTCATCCGGCATACCCATGAAGCGAAAGAAGTGGACGAGGACACATTCTTCCATTCTCCGGAGACAGGCGGCACCGTGGTCTCGTCGGCCTTGCGTGAGATGGAACGGATCGTCACAGAACGCTATCCGCCGGAGAACTGGAACATTTATGCTGCGCAAGCCTCCGACGGCGATAACTCGCCGAATGATGGCGCGACCAGCGCTGCCTTGCTGCGAGATGTGATCCTGCCGGCCTGCCAATATTACGCCTACCTTGAAGTCGGCAGCGACCACGACCGGATGCAGGCGGGGTTCATCAACCACAAGACGGCACTGTGGCAGACATATGAGACCCTGCAGGACGATGGCTCCAATATTGCCATGCGCAAGGTCAACCATCGGCGCGAAATCTATCCCGTCTTTCGTGAGCTGTTCCGCCGTCGAGATGCTGCGGAGGCAAAGGCACCATGAACCCAAGTAAAGAGGACACTCTGCTGTTTCATGGCGCCGACTGGGATTTCGGAGCAATTCAACGCGTCTACGACGCGATCGAGAAGATCGCGGTTGGGGAGCTGGGGCTTGATGCCTATCCTAACCAGATTGAAGTGATTACGGCCGAGCAGATGCTGGATGCGTATGCGTCCATCGGCATGCCGCTATTCTACAAGCACTGGTCCTTCGGGAAGCACTTCGCCACTCATGAGGCAGGGTACAGGCAGGGTCTCATGGGCCTTGCCTATGAAATCGTCATCAATTCGAACCCGTGCATCTCCTACATCATGGAGGAGAACTCGGCGACGATGCAGACCCTGGTAATCGCTCACGCAGGCTTCGGTCATAACCATTTCTTCAAGAACAATTACCTCTTCAAGGAGTGGACGGATGCCGACGGCATCCTCGATTATCTGGAATTTGCGAAAAGCTATATTGCCCGCTGCGAAGAGCGCTACGGACAGAGTGCGGTCGAGAAAATTCTTGATGCTGCCCATGCCCTCATGTCCCATGGCGTTCATCGCTATCCCCGAAAGAAGCGGCCTGATCTGAGATCGGAAGAGCGGCGTGAGAGAGAGAGGCAGATTCACCAGGAGCAGACTTTCAACGATCTGTGGCGCACGGTGCCCTCAAAGGGCAATGCTCCAAAATCAGCCTTAAGTGACGACCGGAGGCGCGCTCTTCTGGAGCTGCCCCAGGAAAACATCCTGTACTTTCTCGAGAAATCGGCTCCACGGCTTCAGCCTTGGCAACGCGAGATCCTGCGAATCGTCCGCCAGATCGCGCAATATTTCTATCCGCAGCGCCAGACGAAGGTCATGAATGAGGGATGCGCGACCTATTGCCATTATCGCATCATGACGCGTCTCCACGAGACGCAGCAGATCAGCGACGGCGCTTTCCTTGAGTTTCTACAGTCGCACACCAACGTTACTAGACAGCCGGAATATGACGATCCGCATTTCAGTGGCATCAATCCATATGCCCTCGGCTTTGGAATGATGCAGGACATTGAGCGGATCTGTACTCGGCCGACATCGGAGGATCAAGAGTGGTTTCCAGAGATCGCAGGTTGCGATGACGTCATGGGGGTGCTGCGTGATGTATGGGAAAACTACCGGGATGAGAGCTTCATATCGCAGTTCCTGAGCCCTCATTTGATGCGGCAATGGCGCATGTTCCACTTGCTGGATGATCCGGATCAGCCTGAGCTGATCATCGAGGCCATTCACGACGAGCGCGGCTACCGGCGCCTGCGCCGGGCGCTGTCTCGGCAGTATGATGTGGGTTGGAGCGATCCCGACATTCAGGTGGTGGATGTAGACCTTGCCGGCGACCGGCGGCTCATTCTTCACCATCATGTCCTTAAACGGAAGCTTCTCCATACGGATGACGCGCAGCGCGTTCTGCAGATGGTCGCCAATCTTTGGGGCTATGATGTCGTGCTGAAAGAGATCGAGCCTGCCACAGGTGCAATCTTCCAGGAGCATACCGCTCATCCGCACGAGACGCTCTTCTGATCTATCTTGACGTAAAAAAGCCAATGACTCGTTTCATCATCACCTTTCCAGGGCTTGGCCTTGGCTTCAGGGCCGGCTCCCGTTGCGGAGAACACCGATGGAACATAAGCCTGTAGAGACACTGCGTGGCGTTGCTGAGGTACTTGAGTTCAAGCAAGGTTTCCTGTCCCGGCGTGAGCGTCTTGATCGCTGGGCGGAGTTATTGGAGCGCCAGCCGAAGCGGCGGCTTCGCTCACTGGGCGAGATCGAGTTCACGCCTGAGGAGAAAAGACCCGAATTGAGGTCTGACGAGTCTCCCATTACGGTCGCCTTTGAAGATCCCATTCTGCGAGCCGATGGCCTGAAAGGTGATCGATTGGGTGATGCTATGGAGTATTTCGACTTGTCGGAGCGCTCGGCCCATCGGCTACTCTGCTCCTGCATGAATGGCTGGAGCATGGAAGCTGGCGTGACGGCTCGAAAGGTCCGCCGCATTGCCAATCCCGATCACCGGCTGATGCTGTTTGCATCCGCCAGCCTTCTGGCAACAGCCCCTGCGGTGCTCTACCTTTTGAGCTGAATCATGGAAAGACATCGAGCCCTAGACATTGCGCGAGGGCTCGATGTCAATATTCAATGGAAGATTGCGTATGTCGGAGGCGAAGCGAAAGATTGCCCTCCCCTGGTACACTAGGGACGAGTACCCTGATATTCGCAATATGATGATTGATAGCCACAATCTCGCCTCGTCCTACGAGCAATGGCTCGCTGCCGCTGAGAACAACGAAAATGTAGGGAGGCAATCTGGCTTGGAAATCGAACGGATTCGAATCGAGCCTTCAACCTTCGCCCGCTGGTGTGCCATCAACAATCTTGAACCCGATAGCACAGCCCGTATGCGTTACGTCGCAGAAGTTCAGGCGCAAACAGCCAAGTCTTGAAAGAACCTGTACGGGACTCCGCCTGACCTGCACTGTTGATCCAGAGCACAACTCGGGGCCCAAGATCTATTACGCATAACGAAATATCTCATCCTTTCGCGACGCCCACCGTGTCGGCCATCGTGGCTCCACGTGCGCCCATAGGTTGGTGAGCACCTTCCGTCGTGTCCTTGACGGTTTGATGCTCCATCTCCGCATTGATCTCAGCGCCGAGCAGAATAATGATGCTGGAGAGCCAGATCCAGGTCATGAAACCGATGACCGCACCCAGAGAGCCATAGGTCTCGTTGTAACTGCCGAAGTTCGCGACGTACCATGAAAAAAGCATCGACACTGCGATCCACAACACTGCCGCAACGATGCCGCCTGGCGTCACCCAACGCCACTCGGCTTTGTCGCGACTTGGGCCGAAGCGATAGATCAGAGACAGCCCGAGCGTGACACCGACGAGAAGAACCGGCCATCGCAGAAGCGATATAAACCACTCCTTGCCTTGGCCCAGGCCGATAAAGTTCAGGATGATCGGTAGAACAACGATGCCGGCAAGAGCGACAAGAATGAAGACAATGGCGCCGAGCGTGAAGGTGAGAGAGGTCAGGTTCAGAGAGATGAAGTTGCGCTTCTCATCCTCGTCGTTCACGATGTTGAGGGCATCGAACACCGCTTTCATGCCCGCATTTGCGCTCCAAAGGGATATGGCCAGGCCGAAGATGAAGCCGAAGCTCAATGCTCCTCCTCCCTGCGAGGAAATACGCTTTACCTGCTCGCCAACGATCTCCAGCGCTCCACCCGGCAGAACGCCTGACATGGTGCTGAGATGGTCTTGGATCGTCGCAGGATCGGCAAAGAGGCCGTAGATGGAAACCAGCGCGGCAATGGCAGGAAAGACAGCGAGCAGAGCATAATATGTGACACCTGCAGCAACCGATGTAATCCTGTCCTTGCCGAATTCCTCATAAGTACGCCAGAGAATATCCTTCCAGCCTTTGGCAGGAATTTCTGTTGGCGCTTCCGCCTCGCGTCCGCGACCGCCTTCCCTCGCTGCAGCATCGGGGCTGGCGTGCTTCTTCTCGTCAAAGCCGGTATCCTTTTGCGGCCCAGCTTCGGGTGGGCGCCGCGTCTCGGCATTGCGGGAAACAGGGGTACGGCGACGCTCTCCACCAGCGACAAGCCTAACAAGCGCCCAACCGGCCACGATCGCGGCCATCGTTGCTACCGCTGAAGGGGAATGGGATGAACCAGATTGCTGAGCTGCCGGGTTGTCTGCCATCGATGGACTGGGCCTCTTCTACCATGCGCCAGCCGGACAGGCTTGGCTTATTCGTAAACCTCATGATGAAGTCGGCGGTTCCACTTCCGCGTAGCCTAATGGTCCTTGTTGGGGCTGGGCCCCATGCTTGGGATTCTAAAGGCCGTAGCTTGACCTTAAGCTCATCGTCTCACATCTCGCTCGAAGCGTCGGAGCATGCGCGGGGCATCCGGGTCCCGAACTGTAAAGAGGCGAACAAGGCCTGCTGCTTGAAAGACAGCCATTCCCCCGCCCGATATCGTCCGGCAGACATCGAGCGTCGGCCTGAAAGGCTGTCTGCTTTCGGACGTCAGAGAGTTCCAGATCTTGTTCGGCTTAGGCCAACAGGCGGGCGCCGAAATAAGTGGGGCATAGAATGTGAATTCCCAGCTGGTCTGACGGCATCTTCTTGAGTTGCTGGCCGACAACGCTGGAAAACACTTTCTTGAAATAATCGGCATCACGGAAAGGATAGGCAGGTGTCACGATGGACTAAGCCGGGATCTGATTGGAAATGTCCTGCGGTGCGATACTGCCCATTCCCAGATTGCGTGTTGCATGGCGACGAGCTCGGTGCCCCGTTTGAATAGGGTGCAACCGTAATAGGGTTGAAGCCTTGTCTTTCACCTCCTCTCCAAAGCGCTTCATCATCCGGGCGCGGATATCCTGCTCTGAGAAAACTGCCGGGAAGCGCAAACTCTAAGAAGACTAAGCAACGGATAGCCCAGCAATACCGAAGGCCAGAAGGGCTGCGCTGGCGGCCATCAACAAGTGGCGATTGAAACTGTCTGACGTTGGTTCCTCTCCTGATCGTTGGGCGTATTGCCTGCGTCTTCAGCCCACTATCTTCCCTGGCGTTAGTCGAACCAGTAGTCTTTATAGAAGTCGTCTGATATTTTTTGTTTGCTATGATGCAAATGGAAAAGCGGCTTTTGGAAGCGAGCCTTGAAGAGTTGGTCAACGTGATGGGATGAGCATCGAATTGTTGACAACATCCATTGCTGAACGGGCCTATGACAGAATTTGTTATGGTATTGCGCTTAGCCGTCTCAGGCTTGGCGGCAGGCTTCGCCTTGATCATCTGACGAAGGCCTATGGAGCAAGCATCAGTACCATTCGGGATATCCTCAGTCGATTGTCATCCGAAGGGTTGGTAATTGCCGAAGAACAGCGGGGCTTTCGCGTCACTCCGGTTTCACCCGAGGGTCTGCAGGATGTGGCCGCCATGCGGCTGCTCCTTGAGAGCTATGCGCTGCCTCTGTCTTGTGCAGTAGGTGATCTTGAAGGGGAAAGCCGGGTCGTCGCGGCTCATTACAAACTCGCCACTATGGAGAGGCGGAGGTTGGCGGATGAAACAGAAGGGGTAGAACTCTGGAAGCGATATGACCGCGAATTCCATCAGACCATGATTGAGGCTTGCGGATCCCAGACGCTCCTCGATCTTTATGGCGCTGTCTTTGATCAGTATCTCCGCTATCAGATGATCGCTCTGAGCTCTCGCGGAGAGATTGCATCCGAAGAGCATAGGCTCCTTATGGAGTGTGCACTGCAACGGGATTCCGCGCGTGCATGCCAAGTCATCACGCGCCATGTGGCAGGCGGGGTCGAACACGCGCGCGCCACAGGAACGATCACATAGAAGAGAAAGAGCGAGATAAAAAGCGCTCTCCTGAAACCTTGAGGGAACCGGATCCACGAGCATGCGCACTGCAATAGCTACCGTCTGTTTGAGCGGCACCCTGACCGAGAAGGTCGAAGCCATCGCAGCCGCTCAGTTCAAGGGCGTCGAGATCTTTGAGAACGATCTTCTCTCCTTCAACGGGACGCCTGCCGATGCCAGGCGCATGATCGAGGGGCTGGGGCTCAAGACCATCACCTTTCAGCCGTTTCGCGACTTCGAGGGCATGCCGGAGCCGCAGCGTTCCAAGGTGTTCGCCCGCGCCGAACGCAAATTCGACGTCATGGAAGAGCTTGGTTGCGATCTCCTGATGATCTGCAGCAACGTCTCTTCGGACTCGGTTGGCGGCATCGAGCGGGCGGCTGCGGATTTTTATGAACTTGGGGAGCGCGCCGCGAAACGCGGCATGCGGGTCGCCTTCGAGGCTCTCTCATGGGGGCGGCATATTCATGACTATCGAGAGTCCTGGGAAATAGTGCGGAGGGCGAACCATCCTTCTGTCGGGTTGGTACTTGATTCCTTCCACATTCTCGCGCGGGGTACGGACCTGTCGGCTATCCGCTCTATTCCCCCCGAGAAAATCTTTCTGGTGCAGATGGCGGACGCGCCGAAGCTCGATATGGACTACCTGTCCTGGAGTCGGCACTATCGCTGCTTCCCCGGACAAGGCGACCTGCCGGTGGATGACTTCATGCTCTCTCTCAATGCAGCCGGCTTTGATGGATTACTGTCTTTGGAGATTTTCAACGATCGTTTCCGGGCAGGCTCCGCACGCAGTGTTGCCATCGATGGACACCGGTCTCTTATCGGAATGCTGGATGAACTGCGCAGGCGCACGGCATCAGCCATTCCTGATCTACCCGAAATCCCGCCTAAAGCCATCTGCTCGGGCATCGAGTTCATCGAGTTCGCCGTCGACGAGCGCAGTGCGAAAGGATTTGAGAAAACGCTGTCCGGCCTTGGGTTTCGCAAGGCCGGCATTCATCGCTCCAAAGCCGTCACGCGATGGCGGCAGGGAGATATCAATATTGTCGTGAATGCAGACAAGGAGGGTTTCGCCCATTCCTTCAACATTACCCATGGGACTTCCGTGTGCGCCCTGGCGCTTCGCGTCAACGATGCGCCTGCGACCGCAGACAGGGCTGTCACGCTTCTCGACCAGCCATTCCAGCAAGCGGTCGGACCGGGCGAGATGAACATTCCGGCAGTCCGTGGACTTGGTGGAAGTCTGCTGTACTTCGTCGATCAGAAGACTGGGCTCAGCCGTTTGTGGAATGTCGACTTTGAGGGCATCGATGCAGACGAGGGAGACGATGCAGGGCTAATCGCTGTCGATCACATCTCTCAATGCATGCATTACGAGGAAATGCTGACTTGGCTTCTGTTCTATACTTCTCTGCTGAATGTGCAGAAAACACCGGTCCAGACCGTGATCGATCCAGGAGGCGTAGTGCAGAGTCAATCTGTCGAGACGCGAGACGGTTCTCTTCGCCTGGTCCTCAACGCTTCGCAGAGCCAGCGTACGCTATCGTCTCGCTTCCTGAATGAGCTGTTTGGATCAGGGGTGCAGCATATCGCTCTTCGGACTTCCGATATCCTTGCGACGGTTGCACGCCTGAAAGAAAATGGAATGGAACTCTTGCCCATTCCGGAAAATTACTACGATGATCTCGAGGCGAGGACCGACCTCTCCACTGAGGACGTCAAGAGACTGCGCGAGGCCAATATCCTATACGACCGGGAGGGAGGGGGCGAGTACTTTCAGGCTTACACGAGAACCATGGAAGGCGGCTTCTTCTTCGAGATTGTCGAGCGTCGTGAGTATAAAGGCTACGGGGCTGTCAACGCACCGATCCGGCTGGCCTCTCAGACGCGCCTCGCTTCCGCCGAAGCCTCCGGATTCTGAACGAGCCGCTGGCGCAGCGCATCAGAATGCGGTTTCCGTAAAAATGAGGATGCTGCCGAGTAGGATCATGCCTAAGGCAGGCCAATGCGTCCTGAGGCTGAAAGAACGCGGACTCTCCTGCGGTTCCAGGCTGACCCTCCCGTGCTCTGAATGGGAGCGTCTCGCGTCGCTGAGGCGTCCTCCGCGAAGCGCCAGGGCCGCTCCGTAAATCACTCCGAGAAGGATGAGCAATGCGCCAAGCCAGATGAGGACGATGCTTGAATCCACGGAAGCCTCCTTGCATGGATGGTCACGCGCTCCAGCGGCGGTTGCGCTCAGGGGCCGAGGGAAAAGAATGAGAGCCGCGATAGAAGGGTATGATCCGCCTCAAAGACCATGATGGCGACGAAGGCCAGAACAGCACTCATCGGCACCAGGATGACATAGACAAGTGACAGTCGCTCCCACGCCATATGCATGAAGACCGAAATGATGAGGCCTGCTTTCAAAAGCATGAACAGAAGTATGAGCGAGTACCTGAGAAAGCCCTCGAGCTGGAAGTAGTCAACCAGATAGGAGCAGGCACTCAAGATGAACAGCCAGGCCCAGACCACGAGGTAAAGCCGAATGGGGTGCTGTTGGCCCTGGGCGTGAGAGGATAAATGCGCTGCTGCCTGTGTCATGATCCGGTTCTCACCAGAGGTAGAAGAAGGCGAAGATAAAAACCCACACCAGATCGACGAAGTGCCAGTACAGCCCCATGATCTCGACGGCTTCGTAACGGCCTTTCCGGCTCGTGAAGAAGCCGCGGCGCTCCTGATCGAAGTCGCCGCGCCATACTTTCCGAGCGACGATGAGCAGGAAGATGACGCCGAAAGTCACGTGAGTGCCGTGAAAGCCCGTGATCATGAAGAAGATGGATCCGAATTGGGCGGCCCCCCAGGGATTGCTCCAAGGCCTTACGCCCTCATGGATCAGCTTCGTCCACTCGAAGGCCTGCATACCCACGAAGGCAGCGCCCAAAAGGGCGGTCAGCAGCAGTAAGGCGGCGGTTATGCGACGATCGCGGCGATAAGCAAAGTTCACGGCCATCGCCATCGTTCCGCTGCTGCTGATCAGAACGAAAGTCATGATCGCGATCAGGATCAGTGGCAGCGTCACGCCACCGATAGTGAGCGCGAAGACCTCGCTGGCATTGGGCCATGGCACCGTCGTCGACATTCTCGCCGTCATGTAGGCAATCAGGAAGCTGCTGAAAACGAAGGTGTCGCTGAGCAGGAATATCCACATCATAGCCTTGCCCCAGGACACGTCCCTGAAGGCGCTTCTGTCGGACGAGAAATCGACAGCGATACTGCGCAGCCCGGACGCCCCGGAGCGGGTTTCTTCAATATCCGAAAGAGCCTGTTCCGCCATGGCCAGATCCTTTTCAGCTCAATAGCTGCCGGCAGATGTCGATTACGTTTTCCGCCCAACCTGTCAGGACACTGAGGAGAACCAGCCAAACGAGAAGCAGAAAATGCCAATAAGTGGCGCAGAGATCCACGCTCAGTTGCAGACGATCAGGTTCATCGCGCTGCCAAGCTCTCACCGTCGTTCTGCCCAGGACTGCTAATCCGCCCAGGAGGTGCAGACCATGAATCCCGGTCAATACATAGAAGAACGCATTCGCTGAATTCGACTCTAGAACATATCCTTCCGCCATAAGCTGCCGCCAAGCCAAAATCTGTCCCGACAAGAAGGCAAGTGTCGTCACATCGGCTGCGAGAAGGCCGATCTTCAGCTCATCGTCCTTGCCCTGGTGAGCGGCCTTGCGCGCTCCGTGCAAAGCGAGGCTGCTCAAGATGAGCATGGCTGTGTTCAGCCAGAGGATCCTGGGGAGCGGCAAGGCACGCCAATCCGGCATCTGCATGCGGATGGCGTAAGCGCTGATGAAGAGGGCAAAGAGCGAGCCGACGACGGCGAGGAAAATGCGAAGCCCTGTCCTTGCCGTTGCTGGAAATGCGCTTTCTCTCGATGGCCATTCGACCGTAGCGCCCTGTTCGAGCCAGGGCTTCGACATCAGACCCTGCCGAGAGAGCCACCAGAAACCGATGATGAGCAGCGCGCTTAGGAAAATGAGAATGCTACCCATGGGCCGACCCTGATGCAGCTTGAGCATTCGGCTGGTTTTGAGGCAGGAAATCTTCTGCGGCCCCTGGGACGCTGTAATCATAAGCCCAGCGATAGACGGTTGGCAGCTCTTTGCCCCAATTGCCATGGGGAGGCGGAGTTTCGGGCGTTTGCCATTCCAACGTGGTCGCCCGCCAGGGGTTTCCCCCCGACGGCCTGCCGTGACGCAGGCTCCAGAACAGATTGAAGAAGAAGACAAGCTGGGTTGCGCCGACAATCAGGGCGACGACGGTAATGAAGGCATTGAGCGTGTGAGCCGAAGGAGGAACGAAGGACATCTCGCCGATCTCATGATAGCGGCGCGGGACCCCCATGAGGCCGAGATAGTGCATGGGAAAGAAGATCGCATAGGCTCCAAGGAACGTGACCCAGAAATGGAGCTTGCCCAAGGTGTCGTTCAGCATGCGCCCGGTCACTTTGGGATACCAATGATAAATGGCGCCGAAGATCACGAGGATCGGCGCGACCCCCATGACCATGTGAAAATGCGCCACCACGAACATCGTATCTGAAAGCGGTACGTCCACGACCACGTTGCCGAGGAAAAGGCCCGTGAGCCCTCCGTTGACAAATGTGACGATGAAGGCGAGGGCGAACAACATCGGAACGTTGAGGTGAATGTTCCCGCGCCAGAGGGTGAGAATCCAGTTATAGACCTTGATCGCCGTGGGAATGGCGATGATGAGCGTCGTGGTGGCGAAGAAGAAACCGAAATACGGATTCATGCCGCTCACATACATGTGGTGTGCCCAGACCACGAAGCTGAGAGCGCCGATTGCAAGAAGCGCCCAAACCATCATGCGATAGCCGAAGATGTTGCGCCGGGCATGGGTGCTGATCAGGTCGGAGACGATCCCGAAGGCGGGCAGCGCGACGATGTAAACCTCTGGGTGGCCGAAGAACCAGAAGAGATGCTGGAACAGGAGAGGACTTCCGCCGCTGCGGTCCAAGGCCTGTCCCATCTCGACGATGGCAGGCATGAAGAAACTCGTGCCGAGCGCCCGGTCGAACAGCATCATCACGGCGCCGACAAAGAGTGCGGGGAAAGCCAGGAGGGCCATGAAGCTGGCGGTAAAGATTCCCCATACGGTCAAAGGCATTCGCATCAGCGTCATGCCGCGCGTGCGTCCCTGCAGAACGGTCACCACATAGTTCAAGCCACCCATGGTGAAGCCGATAATGAAGACCATCAGCGAGACGAGCATCAGGATGATGCCCCAATCCTGTCCTCCCGGCGTGCCGGACATGATGGCTTGTGGCGGATACAGCGTCCATCCGGCTCCGGTAGGGCCGCCCGGTGCGAAGAAGCTCGCGACAAGAATGAGCACCGCGAGCAGGTAGATCCAGAAACTCAACATGTTGAGATACGGAAAAACCATGTCGCGAGCGCCGATCATCAAAGGAATGAGGTAGTTGCCGAAGCCGCCCAGGAAGAGCGCCGTCAGCACGTAAACCACCATCATCATTCCATGCATGGTGATGAACTGGTAATAAGCGTTCGCGTCGATGAAGGAAAAGACACCCGGAAATCCGAGTTGCAGGCGCATCAGCCATGATAGAACCAGAGCGATCAGGCCGACCGTCATCGCCACGAGGGAATATTGGATCGCGATGATCTTGGCGTCCTGGCTGAAAACGTATTTCGTCACCCAGCTATGCGGATGATAAAGCTCGACATCCTCGTTCGCGGGCGAGGTTCCGATTGGGCCGAGAGGGACATCAACCATCAGGGTCCTCTTCCTGGACGTTTCCGTTGCCCCTGTTGCCGATAGTTTTCTTGTTTAACGATCCTCAGGCGCAAGGCGCGCGAAACTTCGCGTCGTTTGGCCTTGAAGCCATGTTTGGTAGTCCTTTTGTTCTTGAACGACGACCGTTCCGCGCATCTGCGAGTGACCTAGGCCGCAGAGTTCCGCGCAAAGGATCTCAAAGGTCCCGGTTTTCGTCGGCGTGAACCAGATGTAAGAAACCTGTCCCGGCACCAGATCCATCTTGGCTCGGATCTCCGGGACATAGAAATTATGAATGACGTCGACTGAGCGCAGCAGTGCCTTCACCGGCTTGCCGATCGGCAGGCGGAGCTCGCCGCCTTCGACGACGACATCATCCTGTCCTCTCGGATCCTCACGGCTGATTCCCAAAGGATTGTCGGGGCTGACGAGGCGTGTATCGGTAGCCCCGAGCTTGCCGTCGGGGCCTGGCAACCTGAAGCTCCATTGCCATTGCTGCCCGAGGACCTCGATGTCAGTCGCGTCCTCTGGAACGGTGATGAATTCCTTCCACACGAACAATCCAGGTGTCAGCAGGGCCGCGACGCCGACACCTGTAATGACGGTCAGCCACAATTCCAGGCGCTTGCTTTCCGGCTCATAATGCGCCTGCCGATCCTGCCGATGGCGAAAGCGATAGACGCAATAAGCCATGAAGAGCACAACGGCGACGAAGACTGCTCCGGTAATCCAGAAGGTAATGATGATCGTAGTGTCGATCTGGCCCCAATTCGAGGCAACGGGCGTCCACCACCAAGGGCTCCAAAGATGGAACGCCACCGAACCGAGAGCGATCAGAACCAGTATGAGCGCTACAGCCATCCTCGTTCATCCTTGCCGTAAGAGGCATCTGGCATGAAACAGAAGGCAACATCTTCTCTGCTGAGCAGCATTCCCGGGAACGTCCGACGTTGCTTCAGCAGACCTGTACGCAGTCGCAAAAAAAAACGCGTGCTCGGCAGGACAATCATCATAGGATTATGAAGATCGTCCATCACTTGCATCAAAATTAAACCTTACGGCCCAGTTGGTCAATGAGCGCTTATGTCAAGCTTAGGACGGGCGTATTGTATGCTGGTGAGTAGTGTTGCTTAGAAGAGTGCATTCGGGGTGCGTGCTATGCTAATTTGCTTTGCGCCGTAAGGGTGCTGTAGCCGGGGCGTGCCGTGATTGACGTAGCAAAATGGCTCGTCGAGCAGGGGCTCGAGCAATATGCCGAGGTGTTCGCCGCGAACGCTCTCGAAGGCGAAGTGCTGTTCAGTCTCACGGAAGCCGACCTCAAGAGCCTGGGAATATCTGCCCTTGGGCACCGGAAAAAACTGCTCCGGTCGATTGCCGCTCTCCAAGCACAGCAGGAGCGGGCAACGCCGCAAACTTCCGGCGAAGCCCAGAACATGCCGGCGGGCTTTGCCGAGAGGCGCCAGCTGACTGTTCTCTTCTGCGATATGGTCGGTTCGACCGAATTGTCGGCGCGGCTGGATCCTGAGGATCTGCGCGAGATCATCAGTGCCTATCATGATGCCTGCATCAAAGTGGCCGCTCGGGTCGAGGCATATGTCGCCAGATTCCTCGGGGACGGGGTGCTGATCTATTTTGGTTGGCCGCAGGCTCATGAGGACGATGCCGAGCGGGCGGTTTCCACGGGGCTTGCCCTAATCGAAGCGATCACACAGTTGCGGCCCCCTGGCGGCACGCAACTACAGGCTCGCATCGGTATTGCGACAGGCCCGGTCGTTATAGGTGATCTGTCCGGACGGGAGGCGGCCGACACCGTGATCGGCGAGACACCAAATCTGGCTGCAAGGCTCCAAACCATTGCGGAGCCCGGCTCCGTTCTCATCAGCCCCACGACACGCCGGCTTGTAAGGGGGTTGTTCGAACTGGAGGATTTGGGGCCCAGGAACCTCAAGGGCTTTGCGAATGCGCTGACGGTGTGGCGTGTCAAAAGTGAAGTCAGGGCTACCGACCGGTTCGAAGCCAGACACCCGGTCGGCTACACACGCCTCGCTGGACGCGAGGAGGAAATCTCGTTGCTCCTGCGCCGATGGCAGCAGGCCAAAGACGGCGAGGGCCAAGTCATCATTCTCTCCGGCCCGCCGGGAATAGGCAAGTCGCGCCTAGTGCTCGAACTGCGTGAACGATTGAGCGGAGAGACCTATGTTGCGCCTCGCCTGCAGGGCACGCCTTATCATACATCCACGCCTCTCTATCCGGTGATCCAGCACTTTGAGCATGCGGCCGATGTGGAGCGCCATGATCCCCCCTTGGTGAAGCTGGACAAGCTCGAGGCGCTGTTAGCCCTGAATACGGCGAAGCTTGATTTGGCCGTCCCTTTGATGGCTGCTGTAATCGGCGTCCCTGCAGATTCTCGCTATCCTCTCTCTGGGTTGACGCCGCAACAGCAGAAGCAACTCACTCTGGAAATGATTGTCGAACAACTCGAAGGGCTCGCCGCGAGCCAGCCTGTGCTTTTCATCTGCGAAGATGCGCATTGGTTCGACCCGACGACGCTTGAGTTGCTGGGGCAAGTGGTTGAGCGTATCGAGCACCTGAAGGTGATGCTGATTGTAACCGCGCGGCCGGAATTTGTCCCGCCCTGGAATGCTCACGCCCGCACGACTGCCTTGTCCTTGAACGGTCTTGCAAGGGGGCAAGGCGCCGATATCGTCGAGCAGGTTGCAAACGGCAAGATGCTGCCCGCGGGCTTGCTTGAGGAGATTTTGGAGCGAGCAGACGGCGTTCCGCTCTTTATCGAAGAGCTAGCCCGAGAAGTCATTGAATCGGAGCTCCTGATCGACGAAGGGGCCCGTTACACCCTGGCTGTTCCCCAATTGCCGCCTGTCATCCCGGCAACATTGCATGATTCCCTTCTTGCCCGACTGGACCGCCTTGGGAAGGCCAAGGAAGTCGCTCAGATCGGGGCAGCGATCGGTCGCGACTTTTCCTATTCGATGCTGGCAGCGGTGGCCGAGCGCCCTGAGGGTGAGCTGTTCGACATGGTTGAGCAGCTTGTGTCGTCTGGTCTGGTGCAGCACAGCGGGCCGCCAGGGGCGGCGATCTACAGTTTCAAGCATGCTCTTGTGCGGGACGCCGCTTACGAGAGTCTTCTGAAGAGCCGGCGACGTCAGATTCATTCCAAGATTGCCGCTGTTCTTGAGAAGGAAAGGCCCGAAACGAAGGATGTCCAGCCCGAACTCTTGGCACATCATCATGCCGGGGCCGGACAGGCGCAGGAGGCCGCCGATTATTGGCGTAAAGCGGCCGAGCGAACCATTCAGCGTTTCGCCAACACTGAGGCCATTACCCATTGCGACAAGGCGATCATGCAGCTTCGCATATTGCCGCCAACACCTGAGCGGACGCGGGCGGAGCTGGAGGTGCAACTGATCCAGGGCGTCGCGGTGCGCGCGGCCAAGGGCTACAGCGTGCCTGAATCCGAGGAGATATTTCTTCGGGCGTGCGAGCTCTGTGAGATGTTGGGAGACCGTATCAATCTGGTCCATGCTCTCCGCGGCTTATTCGGGTCTTACTATGTCGCTGCGCGATGGTCCGATGCTGAGCGGGTCGCTCAACGCATATGTGCTGCCACGGAAGGCATCGATGACCGCATATTGCTATGCATTCGATGGACGATGGATGGCGCAGCGCGGCTCTTCGGAGGGTATCCGGCAGAGGCATGCATATCCCTGCAGAAAGCAATCGACTTCTACGACGATGAAGACCGTGAGGCCCATATCCGTTTGACGGGGCATGAGATGGCCTCGCTTATCCGCTTTCATCTCGCCATCGCAGAATGGTTGAGCGGACAGCCGGAAAGGGCCGCGCGGACTTCCGAGGATGCCGTCGAGATTGCGCGCGCCGCGATGCAGCCGTTTTCGCTTGCTCAGACGCTTGGAAATACCGCCTTGTTCCGGCTTCTGGCGAGGGATCTCGATGTTGCTGAAGCGCTTGCAAAAGAAACCATTGATGTCAGCATCCAGCACGGAATTCCTGATTATATTCAGTTCGGGAATATGCTGGCAGGAACTTTGGCGGTGCTCAAAGGCGCTTCTCCGAAAGGGTATAGTCTTGTCCGTGAGAGCATGGCCAAGCTGCATCAGGCAGGATGGAAATGCTTCATTCCAATCCTGTTGGTTCACATCGCGGCGGTTCCGAAGACGGATGAGGACGCAGAGACGGCCCTTGAGACGGTTGATGGTGCGCTATCCATGATGGGAGAGAGTGGCGAAGCGATATGGGAATCCGAGGCCTTGCGGGTGCAGGCTCTTGGAAAATTGGAGAATGGTGAAGATGCCGCTGAAGCAGAAGGCATTTTGCGGAATGCTATAGATATCGCTAGACGACAGGGCGCGCGATCCTTTGAGCTGCGCTCGGCCGTCTCACTCGCTGGATTGTTGATGCGGCAGGGAAGGAAACAAGAAAGCAGGGAACTTCTCGGTCCCATCTATGCAGGATTCGCCGAGGGTTACAGCACAGCGGATCTTGCGGAAGCGCGAGAGATATTGAACGAAGCTCATTAGCTTCTATGTTGGCGATATCATTTCGGCACATGCCTCGAAATATCCATTGCTGCCGATCATTCTGAAGACATCCGAACTAGCCTCTGCATCGCCATCACGGTAAAGTCACGCTGGCGTTCGACGGAGAGTGCCATGGCAACGGAGCTTCGCGATTTTCTCGCCGACTTGGCGACGGACCCAAAAAGTTTAGCGGCATTCATTGTCGATGCGAATGCCGTCATGGAGCAGGTGGAACTCTCGGACGAGGACCGCAAGCTCCTGCTGAGCGGAAATCTTTCAGCAATCCAAGCGCGGTTGGCGGGCGCTGACGATGCTGCGGCACCGCAGATCGTTGTCGTGGCCGGGCTCGATCAGCTCCGGAAAATGTATGTCGATCACATGCGCACGATGCCTCCGCCCGGTGCCGAGGTATCGCAGCTCGGGTCTCGCCAGCAAACACCTGCAGGAGCCGTCTCGCCGCAAGTTGCCCCATGGCAGCAGATGCCGGCGGGAGCCGTCGCGCCGCAGGTGGCGCCATGGCAGCAACCCCCTGCGGGAGCTGTCGCACCGCAAGTTGTCCCCTGGCAGCAGATGCCAGCAGGCGCGGTTGCGCCGCAAAGCGCATTCTGGCTGCAGGCTCCGGCAGGCGCCGTCGCTCCGCAGGTTGCCCCGTGGCTGCAGCCTGCGCCGGGCGCCATGGCGCCTCAGGTCGCGATGTGGCATCAGGCGGCGCCCGGAGCTGTTGCTCCACAGATGGCGTTCTGGCCGCAGGCGGGGATGCCGCAATTCGGAGTCCCTGTGATCATGATCCCGCTCTGGTGGCGATAAACCAAGCGATGTAGGCCGAGTATCGATGCGCAGTGTCTGAAGTAACGAAGGAGGTAATGTGTACGACGAGCAACTCCTTGTGGTCGGAACAGGCATCCAAACAACCGGTCAGCTGACAGTTGAGACAATCGCCTGCATGCAATGTGCCGATCGACTGTTTTATATCGTCGCCGATCCGGTCGCCGAGGAGGTCATCCGCCGCTTCTGTCCTGAGGGAGCCGAAACGCTCTACGACCTCTACGGAGAGGGCAAGCCGCGGATGCAGACTTACCAGGAAATGGTCGACCGCATCCTCACGAGCGTACGGGGCGGACAGCGCACCGTCGCAGCTTTTTATGGGCATCCCGGCGTTTATGCCTATGCTTCGCATGAATCGATACGGCGAGCTCGGGCAGAGGGCTACCGCGCGCGTATGCTGCCCGGCATTTCGGCCGAGGATTGCCTCTTTGCGGATCTCGGTGTCGATCCCTCGGCGAATGGCTGTCAGTCTTTTGAGGCGACCGATTTCCTTCTCAACGCACGTTCGGTCGACAACTCCGCGCAGCTCATCCTCTGGCAAGCAGGACTGGTCGGCGATCTGACTTTTCGCCGGTATGCCTATGATATCTCAGCGATGCCGCTCCTGCTGGAGAAGTTGCTGTGTTTCTACCCGCGCGCACATCCGGTCTATCTTTATGAAGCCCCTACGGTTCCCGGATGCGCACCGGTGATCCGTCCGATCATCCTGGAGCAGATCATCGCAGCAAGCATTACGGCGACGACGACGCTGTATCTGCCGCCGGCGCGGGCGACAATGCCGGACCCAACATATCTTGGCCGAGTACGATTGCCGCAAGCCTGATCGAGCGAATGTGTAGTTTCAGGCTACGCGGAATCGCCGCTCTGCCCAATTGCCGAGACCACTCATTCAACGGGTAGGTGCTGTGTGCATCACCCGTTCGAGAACTGATAGAATTCTCGAATCGTTCGATTGCGCAACGTTGAAGCGGATGAATGGAGTCGCTGTTTGCGAGACGCTGAACACGTTACCTGGAGCCAGAACGATATTGTCATCCATGGCCATGCGCGCGAGCACAGCGGAATCCTGATCTTTCGGCAGGCGGCACCAGAGATAAAATCCGCCGCGCGGCATGAGCCAGGGCTGGATGCCGATGTTCCTCAAACGGACCGCCGTTTCCTGTCTTGCGCGAGAAAGACGTTGTCGTAGTTCCTCCATGTGCTTGCGGTAGCCGCCGCCTGCGAGCACATGGGCAATCAGTTCGGTCGCAACCGGGCTCGGTCCGCCGAAGCACGTGGCAACCTGGAGATCGACCAAACCTTCGATCCAGTCCTTTCGCGCGGCGATGTAGCCGCAGCGGATCGATGCCGACAGGGTTTTCGAGAAGCTTCCGATGCGAATGACGCGATTGAGCCCGTCGAGCACGGCCAGACGGGTCGAGGGTTCGGGCTCGAAATCAGCGAAGATGTCATCCTCGACGATGGTCAGGTCGTGCGAGGAGGCCGCATTCAGAAGTCTGTAGGCTGTCTGGGGCGAGAGGGTGGCGCCGGTCGGGTTATGCAGCGCCGAGTTCGTAATATAGAGACGCGGCTTCTCCGTCGTCAGAATGGATTCGAACGCCGCCACATCGGGGCCGGAAGGCGTATATGGCACGCCGACGATCCTGACCTGATGCGCCCGCAACAGGGCCTGGAAATTGAAATAGCACGGGTCGTCCACCACGACAGTATCGCCGGGCCTCAGCAGGAAGCGGCATATGAGGTCGATCGCCTGCGTTCCAGAGCCCGTAAGCATGATCTGTTCTGGGGCGGTCTCAAGGCCTTCTTCCGCGAAACGGCCGAGCAGAAGCCGGCGCAGGCGCGGAGAACCGCGCGTGCTGCCGTAATCGACAAGCGCCGCGTCCTCAGCTCGCGCGAGAGTCCGCATGGCGCGGCGAAGGGCGGCATGGGGCATCCAATTGGCTGGCAGCCAGCCGCAGCCGGGCTTCAATGCCGTAAGATCGGCATCGAGCGATTGACGTGAAACCCAAAACGGATCGACCGCACGCTCGCGTCGGGGCTCGGCCTCCGTTAGCGCGAGCGGCGGCAAGCCCCGGCCTGCAACGTAGAAGCCGGAACCTCTCCGCGCACGGATCAGGCCTTCGGCTGCAAGACGGTCGTAAGCCTCGACGACTGTAGAGGGCGAGACACCCATGGCCGCGGCGAAGCTCCTGATCGAAGGCAGGCGGTCTCCGGAAGCAAGGGCGCGGCTGACGATTTTCGAGCGGATTGCCGCCATCACCTCGCCCGTACGGGTCGCTTCTTCGTTCTTCATGTGCGTCGCCAATTGTATGCTCACCGATACCCATACAGTTTTGCGAAAGTGTATTGTACTGTTTCTGTCCAAACCAGCCAGGAAACCGTAAAAATCCTTTTTTAAGGAGAAGCGGAATGGATCGAACGACCGATGCTTGGGGAAGTGGACTTTTGGGCGTCATCATCTTCAGTGGCTCGCTGCCCGCCACCCGGGTCGCGGTCGGTGAATTCTCGCCCCTCTTCTTGACCTCTGCACGGGCTGTGATTGCCGCGCTCCTTGGGGCGGCCTTCCTTGGCATTCTCCGGCAGGTCAAGCCTCAGCGCAGCGATCTCTTCTCACTGCTTGTGGTCGCACTAGGTGTTGTGGTCGGCTTTCCTTTGCTGACAGCGCTCGCGCTTCAGCACGTCACCTCGGCTCGTTCCATCGTATTCATCGGTCTCCTGCCTCTCGCCACGGCCATCTTCGGTGTCCTACGCGGTGGTGAGAGGCCAAAGCCTGCCTTCTGGCTGTTCTCGGGCATTGGGGCTGCGGCAGTCGCCGGCTTTGCCCTGTTCAACAGCAGTGCGGGCTCGCTCGAAGGAGACGCGCTGATGGTGGCTGCGATCCTGCTGTGCGGGCTCGGCTATGCGGAGGGGGCCGTGCTGTCACGGCGGCTTGGCGGCTGGCAGGTCATTTCGTGGGCCTTGCTTTTGTCGTTGCCGATGATGGCTGTTCTCGCGCTGATGACGGCGCCGGGCTCTTGGAGCGTGATTGGTCGCCCGGCGTGGCTTGGGCTCGCCTATGTCTCGATCTTCAGCATGCTGATTGGCTTCGTCTTTTGGTATCGTGGCCTCGCACTTGGAGGAATCGCAGGCGTGGGGCAATTGCAGTTGCTTCAACCCTTCTTTGGCCTCGCGTTGGCAGGCTTCCTGCTTCAAGAGCCGATTGCATGGACCATGCTTGCGGCGACGGGTCTTGTCGTCGTTTGCGTCGCCGGAGCCAAGCGTTTCGCTTGATGTCTACGAGATCTTGCGTGGGCGATCACGAAGAGGTGATCGACGTTCATGCAGCCGTCCATGACGTTGTTTTGCTCTGCTCTGCATACTCGTTGATGCCTTCATTTCTAATGTACAGGGCATCATTGAAATGATGGAGCGAACGCCGCTTCGACATCACTCACCCATTGGGCTAAAGAGGAACGGTCAGGCTTTCCAATCATTGTCATGAATGGGATCAATCGCCGCCTGTGCGGCGATTGGGGAGGCTTGCCGTCATGAATGATGAACCGGAAATCAAACCCTACACCGGTCCTGCGGGCGGTTGGGGGTCAGTTCGATCCGTTGAGGGTGTTCTGGCACAGGAAGGGCGGCTCATCAGCGGAAATGCCGTGCTTCTCAAGCAGAACAAGCCGGACGGCTTTGCCTGCGTCAGCTGTGCCTGGGCTAAGCCAGCCCACCCACATCCCTTCGAATATTGCGAGAATGGCGCGAAAGCGACCGCTTGGGAACTGACCACCAAACGGGTAACGCCAGCCTTCTTCGCTCAGCATACTCTCAGTGAGTTGAGGACTTGGTCCGATCACGATCTCGAGGAAGCCGGACGCCTGACGCATCCCATGCGCTGGGATGCGCGATCCGACAAATATTTTCCCGTCAGTTGGGAGGAGGCCTTTCGCGAGATCGGTCGGGAGCTCAAAGGCTGTGATCCGAAGCAGGCGATACTTTACTGCTCGGGCCGCGCATCGCTCGAAACCTCCTATATGTGGGCGCTGTTCGCTCGGCTCTACGGCACGAACAACCTGCCGGATTCCTCTAACATGTGCCACGAGAGCACATCGGTCGCCCTGCCGGAGAGCATCGGCGTTCCTGTTGGAACGGTGGTCCTGGACGATTTCGAGCAGACGGATTGCATCCTGTTCTTCGGGCAGAATGTGGGGACCAATAGTCCACGCATGCTGCATCCCCTGCAAGAGGCGGCGAAGCGCGGCGTGCCGATCATCACTTTCAATCCTCTGAAAGAGCGCGGTCTCGAGCGCTTCACCAATCCGCAGGCGCCGGTTGAAATGCTGACAGGCGCAGAAACGCGTATCTCGTCACAATATCATCAGCTGAAGATCGGTGGAGATATCGCGGCTCTCATGGCCATGGCCAAGATTCTCATCGAGGCCGACGATAAAGCGAGGGCAAAAGGCGGGGGCCCGGTTATCGACCATGCCTTTATCGCCGAACACACTCATGGTTTCGAGGAGTTCGCACAGTCTGCCCGCAATGCGTCCTGGCCAGAACTCGAGCACCGCTCGGGTCTCTCAAAGGCGCAACTGGAAGAGGCTGCCACCCTATACGCCCGGGCAAACGCCGTCATCGGCATCTACGGCATGGGCCTGACCCAGCATAAGGACGGGGTCGAGAACGTGCAGATGCTCGTCAATCTCCTCCTCCTGCGCGGCAATATCGGCAAGCCTGGAGCCGGTATCTGCCCGGTCCGCGGGCATTCCAATGTCCAGGGACAAAGAACGGTCGGAATTTCGGAGAAGCCGGAACTCGTACCGCTCGACAAGTTGAAGGAGCAATATGGCTTCGAGCCTCCGCGCTGGAAGGGCATGACGACTGTTGAAGCCTGTGAAGGCATCATCAAAGGCGAAGTCAGGGCATTCGTTGCGCTCGGCGGAAACTTCTTGCGGGCCGCTCCAGAGACGGCGGCTCTGGAAGAGGCCTGGACGCGTCTGCGGCTGTCCGTGCAGATTTCAACCAAGCTCAATCGCAACCATCTCGTGCCTGGCGAGATCTCATATATCCTGCCCTGCCTCGGGCGTATTGAGATCGACGAGCAGGCTGAAGGACCTCAAGCTGTCGCCGTAGAGGATTCAACCGCTTGCATTCATGGCTCCAAAGGCATCGCGAAGCCTGCTGCCCCAGACCTCCTGTCGGAGCCTCGCATCGTCGCCGAGATCGCCAAGGCGACGCTCGCGCCCAATCCGAAAGTGCCTTGGGATGAATGGGTTGCGGATTATTCCCGCATTCGAGACGCCATCGAGGAAACTTACCCGGAGGATTTCCAGAGCTTCAATGAGCGGATGTGGCAGCCGGGAGGCTTCCATCGTCCCATAGCCGCGCGAGAGCGACGCTGGAAAACCAAAACGGGCAAGGCGAACTTCACTGTGCCCAGGAGCCTGGAGGCCAAGGCCGGAAGCGAGCAGAGGGGTGATGTGCTTACGCTCATGACCGTCCGTTCGAACGATCAGTTCAACACGACTGTCTATGGCTATCATGACCGCTTCCGGGGCGTGAAAGGCACGCGCATGGTCCTGTTCATGAACCGCGCCGATATCGCTCGCCTGCAACTGAAGGAGGGCGATATCGTCACTCTCACGACGGCAGTCGACGACGGCGT